>JBJOJS010000043.1:0-27483 GCA_046046455.1 Actinomycetota bacterium
CGTAGTAGTCATCCACGGTCATCTTGTCGCCGGGGCGACCGGGTGCCTCGAAGTACTTGCGGATGCCGAGCGAGCCGTCAGGATCGATGCGCCACGAGAGCTCGAACCAGAACTCCACCTCCTCCCAGACCTCACCGGGATTCGTGTCGCGGGTGTCGCTGATCTTCTCGCCCATCTTCTCCAGCGCGACGCGACGCACCGGCTGGCGGAAGCCGAGCCACTTGCCGGCGTACTGCTCGTAGGACTGGGTGTCATGCCGCTCGGTGCTGTGTCCGAACGGCAGGACGTAGTCGGCCCAGAGCGCGGTCTCGTTCCACGTGGGCGTCATCGCCACATGGCACCCGACGAGGTCCTCGCGCGAGAGGGCCTCGATCCAGGTGAAGCCGTCGGGATTGGTCCACACAGGGTTGTAGACGCGGGTGAAGTAGACGTCGAGCGTGCCGCGGCCGTCGAGGAGGAAGTGCGGCAGCAGGATCGACAGCTCATTGGTCGACATGGGGAACTCCGCCGGCCAGAGGAGCTCATTCCACGAGTCGTGTCCGCCAGGCATGTTGGGGCCGTGGGGGATGAACTTGTTCCAGCCGTTGGGGCTGGTGCCACCCTCCTGGCCAACGCTGCCGGTGAGCACCGTGAGGAAGAAGAGCGCGCGCGCGACGGCCCAGCCTCCTCGATTGCCGGCGCTCGCGGCGCGCCAGGTGTGCGCGGCGAGCTTGCCGTTGGCCGTGGCGACGATCTTGGCCACGCGCTCGACCTGCTTGACCGGGATGCGGCACTCCTCTGCGGCGAACTCAAACGTGTACTGCTGGTAGTCCGCCGTAAGGGCAGTCTTGAACGCTTCGAAGTCCTGGGAGTCGGCGTCGGGGTGCAGGCGCTCCATGTAGGTCGACCAGTTGACCCAGCGGCGCACGTAGTCCCAATCGACCGTGTCGGTGCGCAGGAGGTACGCCGCGAAGGAGAGCAGGAGCGCTGCCTCGGTACCGGGCCAGGGAGAGACCCACTCGTCTGCCTTGGCTGCGGTGTTGGACAGGCGCGGGTCGATCGAGATGAGTTTGGCTCCGTGGTGGACCTGCGCCTCGATGATGCGCTGAGCGTGCGGGTTGAAGTAATGGCCTGACTCCAGGTGCGCGGAGACGAGCAGGATGACGTTGGCGTTGGCGTGGTCGGGGGAGGGGCGGTCGTAGCCACCCCAGAGCGAGTAGCCGAAGCGGGCACCGGCCGAGCAGATGTTGGTGTGGGTGTTGTTGCCGTCGACACCCCACGCGAGCAGCACGCGCTCGATGAAGCCATCCTCGCCGTGACGGCCGACGTGATACATCACGTCATTGCGCCGACCCTCGACGATGGCCTTGCGGATGCGGGCCGCGATGTCGTCGAGTGCGTCATCCCAGGACACGCGCTCGAACTGCGCGGAGCCGCGCGGGCCGGTCCTCTTGAGCGGGTAGAGGATGCGCTCGGGATCCTCGGTCTGATTGATCGTCGCGGGGCCCTTGGCGCAGTTGCGGCCGCGGGATCCCGGATGGGCTGGGTTGCCCTCGATCTTGACGACCTCCTTGGTCTCCTTGTCGACGTAAGCAAGGAGACCGCACGCGGATTCGCAGTTGAAGCAGGTGGTCGGCACGAGCATGTAGTGGTGCTCGACCGTCTTGGGGTGGGCCTTGGCGTCGTACATCACGACGTCGTCCCACGTCTCCACGGGCGGGTAGTTGGACAGCGCGCCGCGAGTGCGCATGCCGAATGCCTCGGGCCTCGGGGTCTCGGGGCGGTCCGTGACGGTCATGTCACTCCTTCTTCTGGCAGTTGCCGCTAGGAGAGCGGGACGTCTTGGCCGGCCTTGACGTAGACCGACTCGTAGATGAGCAGGGATGCCTGTGCGATGACGCCGCCGAGGACGGCGAGCAGGCCAAGGCGCTCATCGAGTGCCCCGATGAGAGCGAGCACGGCGGTGAGCGCGGACAGGCCGATCGCACCTCCCCAGAAGGCGCCCTTGTAGCGACCGTGGGTCAGCATGTGCGCGGCCACGGCGGCATTGCGGGTGGAGTGCTTGCCGCCGTACTCGACCGCGAGGATGAGCAGATTGGCGACTGTGGCGATGAAAAGGGCCCAGGCGAGCCACGTGATCGACACGAACCCTTCGCCTGCGAAGTCGAGGATGACACCGGCGACGAGCAGGACGCCCGCGCCTGCCATCACGGCCTGCGCCTGAAGGTGCCAGAAGAGCACCGGCGACTGCCAGAGGTCGCGACCTTCGGCCTGACCGAAGAGGAACGCCGTGTAGCCCGCGGTCATGATCGCCGCCGGGATGGCGGGCCAGGCGAGGATGCTGATCACGGAGGTGAAGTCGGCCAGGCCGAGAGTGTCTGCGGCCCCGATGAGGAACCACACTCCGGCGATCGCGGCGTACAGGCCGAGGAAGATCCCGCCGATGGCCAGCCACGACCGCTTGTTGAGCATCCAGGGCATGAGCAGGAAGACGAAGCGCTTGGGTTGCTTGAGGTCCCAGATCAGCAGGATCGACGTTGCGAGGAGGAATGCGACGGCAATGAACGGCGCCGCCGTGGTCACCAGGGTCGAATCGCTGCCCGTCATGAGGAGCAGCAGCGCTCCCAGCGCACCCGCCCCGGCGGCAACCGACTTGGTCCACAGGTAGGTCCAGACCTTCCAGCCCCACGGGCGGGGATGGGCGGTATTGAGAGTCGTGCGCGCGTTGGTGATGGGATCGCCCGGGAGTTCCGACGCGGTCTGCAGGCGGAGGACGTCGGGCTCGGCCCACAGGTAGGTCTGGTCTACGGGAGCGACCAGGGGATCGAGAGCAGCCTTGTCGGCGCCGACGTAGAAGACGTTGGGGCTGGTCCCCTGCTCCGGTGCCCGCACGCTCACCGGCTCGATACTGAGCAGCTTGCGGATGCCGCTATGGGGGTCGTCCAGGTCGCCCACCCAGATGGACTCGGTTGGGCAGACCTGGACGCAGGCAGGCTCAAGGCCCTGGTCGATGCGGTGAGCGCAGAAGTTGCACTTGGCCGCGGTGTGGGTCTCCTCGTCGATGTAGATCGCGTCGTACGGGCATGCCTGCATGCACATCTTGCATCCGATGCAGCGTGACTTGTCGAAGTCGACGATGCCGTCTTCGCGGATGAAGAGCGCCTCGGTGGGGCAGCTCTGGACGCACGGGGCGTCGGTGCAGTGATTGCAGCGCAGGACCGCCATCTCGCGGGTCGTGTCGGGGAAGGAGCCCTTCTCGACGTACTTGACCCAGGTGCGGAACTGGCCCACGGGAATCTGGTGCTCCGTCTTGCAGGCCACCGTGCAAGCGTGGCACCCGATGCAGGTCCGCTGGTCGATGGCGAATCCGTAGCGCACGCGATCACTTCTTCCGGATGTAGAACTTCATGACGCCGTCAGCCTCTTCGGACTCGACGAGCTCATTGCCGGTCTGGCTTGCCCAGGCAGGGATATCGGAGCGTGCGCCGTTGTCCGTCGCCTCGACGAGCATGATCTGCCCGCTCTCGAGTTCCTTGATCCCCTTGGCCGTCATGAGGACGGGCATGGGGCAACTCTGCCCCTTGGCGTCGACGACCTTCGCTGCGTCAAGCATGTGTGCTCCGTTCGCTCTCTGTCCGTTAGATGAAGAGGTTGATGTTGGACTTCGACATCTTCTGGAGGGCCGTGGCCGCGCCGACAGGCTCACCCAGACCGTCGACCATCTGCTCGGGCTTGATGCCGAGCAGGTCCATGGTCATCTGGCAGGGCCACAGATTGACGCCGAGCTCCTTGCACATGTCGAAGAGCTCCTCCGGCGGGAGCAGCTTGTTCTTGTCCGCGACCTTGCGCATCATCCAGGCGCCTGAGCCACCCATATTGAGCTTGGAGAGCTTGGCCTTCTTGAATCCCGGGGGATTCATGCCGGCGAGAGACTTCGTCATCGCGTCGTAGCCGGTGATGCGCACGTCTTCCTTCACCAGCGGGAAGAGGCCCCAGAAGGTGAAGAACACGGTGACATCCATCCCGCTGGCCGCTCCGGTGGAGCTCAGGATGAAGGTGGGCCAGAGTTTGTCGAGGTCACCGCTCCAGGCGATGATCGTCATTGATTCGGGCGCGTCAGTGTCTTCCGTCGCACTCATGTCGTCTCCTATCGTGGTGCTGGCTCCCCATGACGCTAAGGGGCCGAGGTGGCCCGGGCAAGTATCACCCTCCGATATCGCCTTCTCCCTTCACAGGAGCCCTTCCGCACATTAGCGTCTGCGCATATGAATGAGGGCTGATAAGGGAGAGCGTGCCCAGCACGGTCGAAAGGAGTCGCCCATGGCGCGATCGATCACCCCTGGCGAGCTGTATGCCGAGATCGACGAGGGCCGCTGCCCGTATGTCCTCGACGTGCGCAACCAGGACGAGTACGCCACGTGGCAGATCGAGGGCACCCGGCCGGTCCCCACGAGGAATGTGCCCATCTGGGTCGCGGTCGAGGAGTCCGAGGCGCTCGCCCGGGAGATCCCGGACGACACGGTGGTCGTGTGCGCCCATGGCAATGGCAGCGACCTGCTCATCGATGTGCTCAAGGATGAAGGCCGCGACGTGCGCACGCTCGAGGGCGGCACTGCTGCCTGGGCCGAGTTGCTCGTGCCGCGCGCGATCGAGGGACTGCCCGACGGGATGGTCGGCTATCAGATCGCGCGTCCCGCGAAGGCGTGCCTTTCCTACCTCATCGGTGCACCTGGGCATGGCTGCATCGTCGTGGATCCGGCGCGATTCCCGCAGACCTACCTCGATCTCGCCGCCGCCCACGGCATGACCGTCATGCATGTGATCGATACCCATATCCATGCCGACCACGTCTCCGGCGGGCCGGCCATGGCTGCCGAGCTCGGCGTCGCCTATCACGTGCCCATCGAGGATTCCGGTGCCCGGACGCCCTTCGCAAACGATCCCCTCGGCGACGGCGCCGTCCTCGACCTGGGATCCGCCCGGATCGAGGTGCTCGCCATCAAGGCACCCGGGCACACTCCGGGCAGCACCTGCATCCATATCCCCGGGCATCTCATCCTCACGGGCGACACAGTCTTCGTACGCGGCCTGGGTCGACCCGATCTGACGGGCAAGGCCTCCGAACTCGCGACAGAGCTCTTCCACACCATCCACGACCGGCTCGCGCCCCTCGAACGCTCCACGAGGGTCATGCCCGCGCACTGGACGCTCATGGAGGAGATCGATGACCGGGGGATGGTGCAGACCACCCTGGAGGCGATCTTCGAGGCCGACATCATGTCGATGGCGGACATGGAGCGCTTCATCGAGGAGATCGTGGCGTCCCTCCCCGCTGCCCCGGACTTCTACGACACCATCCGGTTGGTGAACGCCGGTCAGGCAGCCACGGCCGAGGAGATCGAGACCCTCGAGATCGGCAAGAACCAATGCGCCGCGTCGACGAGCATGTGAAAAAGGGCATATGAGAGTCTGAGGGTATGAAGAGAACACTCACCCTCACCGGCGCCGGCCTCGCCGCCGCCGGCCTCGTCCTTGCCCTGGTCCCCGCCCTTCCCGCGGCGGCGGACGTGACCCCCTGCGCCCAGATGGGTGGCAACGTCACCATCCTCAACACCCCGACACCGACCTGCACCCTGCTCTACACCTCGGGTGGCTCATCGATCGTGCTTCCTGCCGATGGGCCCCGTCTCGTGTACGGCGTGGTCAACATGACGGGATCCTCGGTCCCGACGACGTTCACGGACCGCAAGGGCAAGGTGTGGCCGCTCAATGCGACAGAGGGCAAGCGCTGGCTCTCCGTGGGACCGACCAAGGCCGCGCAGACGATCGTCAGGGCCGAGATCGTCAACAACAAGATCGGCAAGACGTTCCCGCAGCTCTTCATCACGGACGATGCCATCACCGACCGCTTCGCCGGCAAGACCTTCATCGCCAAGACCAACAACGCCAAGGGGTCCAAGAACAAGATCTCGATCTGGACCCGCATCGACTGGGCCCAGGGACTGTCGGACAACGGCGGCCTCCGCGGCGTCATCGCCAACTACAAGCAGAACGTCCTCGAGGCGGGTCAGTGCAAGCCGGCTATGACCAAGCAGCATGCCGACATGGTCAAGCAGCGCTTCGGCCAGAAGGGCAAGCTGGATCTCAGCTGGAACCCCGGTCTCTCCAAGAGCGATGGCGGCTCGAGCCTCATCATGGACACGGAGACGACGGCGGAGTTCGCCCGTCCCGCACCCACCGCCCTGGAGCTCACCCAGCGCGTCTGGAAGCCCGGCAAGATCAACTTCACCCTGGTGGGATCGGACTCGGGCCTCATGAAGATCCTCGTGAACGACGTGCGAGCAGGCAGCGCCGTCACCAAGTGCTCGCTCAAGCCGTAGTGAAGCTCTAGACGATGGACCGTGAGACGGCGCTTGAGATCCATGAGTTGCATGCACGCTTGTGCAAGGCGATCGCGGATCCCAAGCGCCTTCTCATGATCAACGAATTGCGTGACGGTCCCCTGACGGTCGGCGAGTTGGCAGAGGCGCTGGAGATCGGCCAGCCCAACTGCTCGCAGCATTTGGCGATCCTCCGTGAGAGAGGTGTCGTCGAAGCGACCCGTCAGGGGCCGCACGTGCTCTACTCCCTGCGCAGCGACAAGGTCCTTGCGGCCATCGATCTGCTCCGCGAATTCATGGCCGAGGAGCTCGGCACGCGGAGCCGCCTGGGCAAGGCGGCCACCAAGGCCCCCCGATCCCTGGCCAGCCTGTAGGGGCTAGCCCTCGAGCGCCTCTCCGAGGTGCTCACGCATCCGGTCGAGATCGGCGCCCACCCGCGTGATCGACGCCTCAGTGAGCCCGACGTCTGCGAAGACCTCTCGATTGAGGGTCTGCGTAGCCGCGAGAGCACGCCTCCTGCCCTTAGCGGTGATCTGCGCCAGCACGCGCCGACGATCGTCCTCACCTCGCTCCCTCGTGACGTACGCATCGCGCTCCAGGCGATCCACCGCGCTCGTCACCGACGCCGCATGCACCTGCAGCCTCGACCCGATGACCGACATGGGCAGGGCTCCCCGACGGCTGAACGCGAGCAGCATGAGGATCTCGTAGCGGGCGAAGGTGAGGTCGGGCCTCAGCAGGTCGTCAATGCGCTGATGCAGGAGCTGCTGTACGCGGGTGATGGTGGTCACGAGGCGCATACCGGGAGCCGCATCGGCCCAGCCGTGGTCCGTCCAGTGCTGCTCAGCCAGCGCGATGGGGTCCACGCTCACATGCCTCGGCGGTACTGACCGCCCACCTCGAAGAAGGTGTCCGTGATCTGGCCGAGTGAGCACGAACGTACGGCTTCCATGAGTGCTGCGAAGACATTGCCCTCACCTCGAGCGGCCTCCCGGAGCCGCGCCAGCGCAAGGGGGGCGTCGAGTCGGTGCCGCTCGTGGAACGCGTGCACGCGCGCCACCTGTCCAGCGCGCTCCTCCTCGGTTGCGCGCGAGACCGTCTCCGGCGGCTGGATCCCCGCTCCCGCCTCCGTGAAGGTATTGACGCCGATGATCGGCAGTGAACCGTCGTGCTTGCGTCGTTCGTACTCCATCGACTCGTCCTGGATCCGTCCGCGCTGGTAGCCGGTCTCCATCGCGCCGAGGACCCCGCCGCGCTCCGTGAGCCGGTCGAACTCCGCCAGGACGGCCTCCTCGACGAGATCGGTGAGCTCCTCGACCACGTAGGAGCCCTGGAGCGGGTTATCGGTGCTCGCCAGCCCCCACTCCGAATCGATGATGAGCTGGATCGCGAGGGCACGCCGGACGGACTCGTCGGTCGGAGTCGTGACGGCCTCGTCGTAGGCATTGGTGTGCAGCGAATTGCAGGAGTCGTAGTAGGCGCACAGGGCCTGCAGGGTGGTGCGGATGTCGTTGAACGACATCTCCTGCGCGTGCAGTGACCGCCCGGAGGTCTGGATGTGGTACTTCAGGCGCTGCGCTCGGGAGCCCGCGCCATATCGATCGCGCAGCGCGATGGCCCAAATCCGTCGCGCCACGCGACCGAGAACGGTGTATTCGGCGTCCATGCCGTTGGAGAAGAAGAACGAGAAGCTCGACGCGAAGTCATCGATGTCCATCCCGCGGGCGAGGTAGGACTCCACGTAAGTGAAGGCGTTAGCCAGGGTGAAGGCCAGCTGCGTGATGGGGAAGGCCCCGGCCTCGGCGATGTGGTAGCCCGAGATCGACACGGAGTAGAAGGACTTCACGTCGTGCTCGATGAACCACTCCTGCACGTCTGCCATGCAGCGCAGGGCGAACTCCGTCGAGAAGATGCAGGTGTTCTGCCCCTGGTCCTCCTTGAGGATGTCGGCCTGGACGGTGCCGCGGATGGTGGCGAGCGTGCGTGCGGTGACCTCGGCTCGCTCGGCCTCCGACAGCGGCCCCCGTGAGGCCTCGGCCCTCTCGAGCTGGTCGTCGATGGCACAGGCGAGGAACATCGCGAGGATCGTGGGTGCCGGTCCGTTGATCGTCATCGATACCGATGTCGACGGATCGCACAGATCGAAGCCGCGGAAGAGCTCGCGCATGTCGTCGATCGTGGCGACGCTCACACCTGAAGTGCCGACCTTGCCGTAGATGTCGGGGCGCTCCGCGGGATCGCGCCCGTAGAGCGTGACCGAGTCGAAGGCGACGGACAGGCGCGTCGCTTCGCGTCCACCCGCGAGGAGATGGAAGCGTCGGTTGGTGCGGGCCGGATCGCCCTCACCCGCGAACATACGCGCGGGCATCTCATCGTCGCGCTTGAGCGGGAAGACCCCCGCGGTGTAGGGGAACCGCCCGGGCAGATTCTCCGACCGGAGGTAGCGGACCAGGTCCCCTGCAGAGGAACCGTTCGGCATGCCCACGCGGCAGATGCGCGTGCCCGACAGTGTCGTGCGCCACGCGGCCGGGTCGTCGCGCACGGCCGCGACGTCGCTCGGCCAGTCGTGGACGCCCTGGGTCACCTCGGGGAGCAGCCGCGCCCGTCGCTCGGTCACGGCGTGCTCGAGGGCGGTGAGCCCGGTGAGCTTCGCGGCAGTCTCGAGGGCCGCGACCTCCTCCGCCAGGGTCGCCTGATCGCCGGTCACCCGGTGGTAGTCGCGCACCGCGTGGGCAATCTCGGAGAGGTAGCGCACGCGATCGGCGGGGACCGGGCCGCCCCCGGACGACGTCACGCGCGAGGAAGGGACCTCCGGATCCTCCATGCGCAGGCCGTGCGAGATGAGCGCGGCTTCGAGGTGTCGGGCGAGAGCTGTCACACCATCGTCGTCGAAGTGCGCTGCCGACGTGCCGAAGACGGGCATGTCCTCCCAGCGACTGGCGAAATCACCACGATTGCGCTGGACCTGACGCGAGACGTCGCGCAGGGCGTCCAGGGCTCCCCGACGGTCGAACTTGTTGATGGCGACCACGTCGGCGAAGTCGAGCATATCGATCTTCTCGAGCTGGCTCGCCGCGCCGAATTCCGGAGTCATGACGTAGAGGGAAACATCGGCCAGGTCGGTGATCGCGTGGTCGCCCTGACCGATGCCCGGGGTCTCGACGATGACGAGGTCGTATCCCGCGATGGCGCAGGCGTCGATGGCGTCCGCGATGTGCGGGGGAAGCGAGCCGGCGCCGCGAGTCGCAAGGGAGCGCAAGAAGACCCCGTCGTCCGACGTGGAGTTCATGCGGATGCGATCGCCGAGGAGGGCACCGCCGCCTCGGGACCGGGTCGGATCGATCGCCAGGACCGCGATGCGGACCTTGCCCGCACTGTCGGTGCGGACACGGCGGACGATCTCATCGGTGAGGCTCGACTTGCCTGATCCGCCGGTGCCGGTGATGCCCAGGACGGGGACCGTCGTCCGGCTGCGGGCCCCGCGCAGCGTCGCCAGGGCGGTGGTGTCGAGCGTGTCGTCGACGATCGCGGTGAGCAGCCTGCCCAGAGCCACCTCGTCACCGGTCATCACCGTCTCCAGCAGCGGCGGTGCAGGACGCTCGCGTCGTCTGCAGGACGCGAGCATGTCCTCGATCATCCCCACGAGGCCGAGGCGCTGTCCGTCCTCGGGCGAGTAGATGCGCACGTCGTGACGCGCGAGCTCGTGGATCTCGTCCGGGAGGATCACGCCTCCGCCACCGCCGTAGACGCCGATGTGCCCCGCGCCCGCCTCCATCAACTGCGCTCGCAGGTAGGTGAAGTACTCGACGTGGCCACCCTGATAGGACGACACGGCGATGCCATCGGCGTCCTCCTGGAGGGCGGCACGCACCACCTCGGCCACGCTGCGGTCATGGCCGAGGTGCACAACCTCGGCTCCCTGCGACTGCAGGATCCGGCGCATGATCGTGATCGCGGCATCGTGGCCGTCGAAGAGGCTCGCGGCGGTGATGAAGCGCAGCGGACGCTCGGCCATCCGACCTCCTCGGCCATCCCTCGGGGGGAGGATCCTTTGATGTCAAAGTATCCCGGGAAGGCTACGACCCCTGCGCGGGTCCGGGCAACTTCAGGATCCGATCCGCGACGAGCTCGGCCTCCTGATGGTCGTGGGTGACGTGCAGGGCGGGGGTGCCTGCCGCGAGAAGGAGGCGGCGGACATCGGTGGCGAGCCGGTCGCGCAGGTCCCGATCGAGTGCCCCGAAGGGCTCATCGAGCAGGAGCATCCGCGGGCGCGGGGCCAGGGCCCGGGCCAGCGCGACGCGCTGCGCTTCGCCTCCCGAGAGGGTGGAGACATCGCGGTCCTCGAATCCGGGCAGGCCGACGAGTTCGAGGAGTTCGCTGACGCGGGTGGCACTGGACGCATCGCGCGGCAGGGCGAAGCCCACATTGCCGGCCACGTCGCGATGGGGGAAGAGCAGCGCATCCTGGAAGACGAGGCCGATCCCGCGCCGGTGCGCGGGGACGTCCGTAATGTCGCGACCATCCCAGGAGATGGACCCGCGATCGGGTGACTGCACGCCGGCGATGCAGCGCAGGAGGGAGCTCTTGCCGGACCCGCTCGGGCCGAGGAGCGCCACGATCTCGTCCGTCGCGACATGGACATCGAGGTTGTCGATGAGCACGCGCCCCTCGTAGGAAATCGAGAGGCCACGCACGCTGAGCCCGCTGCCGGTCATGTGCTCACCACCCTCCGCTGCGCCTGGGGCGGAGCCGCTCGGCGATCCCCACGATGATGACCGTGATGGCCATGAGCATGACGGCCAGGGCCGCGGCGACACCGGCGTTGGCCTCGCCCGGACGTCCGAGCAGGCGCACGATCTGGACGGGCACCGTCGGGGTATCGAGGCGGACGAGGAACGCCGTCGCGCCGAATTCGCCGAGGGCGACGGCGGCGGCAAGACCAGCGGACACGGCGAAGGCGCGCAGCGTGACCGCGCCCTCCGTCGCCCACCACGCCCGCACCGGAGGGGCCCCGAGTGTGGCGGCCACCTGGCGCATGCGCGGATCGATCGAGCGCAGCAGCGGGAGTGCGACGCGCACGACGATCGGCAGCGCGACCATCGCCTGGCCAAGCGGCACGAGGATCCACCAGTCGCGCATGTCGACAGGGCCGCGTAGCGAGACGAGCAGGAGACCGAATCCGATGGTCACGGCGGAGACGCCGAGGGGGAGCGCCAGGCCCGCGTCTATCCATGCGCCCTGACGGCGGGCCAGGATGATGCCCGCGCACGCAAGGGCGCCGAGGGTGACCGCGAATGCGGTCGCGGCCGCGGCATACTGCAGTGACAGCGAGATGGACTCCAGCGCGGCAGTGGTGCGCGTGGTGGCCTCCGCCGGTGCGACAGCTTCGCGATACCACGCCAGACCCCAGCTATCGCCGACCCGCAGTGAGCGCGCCAGGAGTGCGAGCAGGGGGATGGTCACGGCGACGACCATGGCCACGGTCCAGGCGACGGTGAGTCGGTCGAGCATGCCCCGTGCGGGACTGCGCGCCTCGTCGTCACCGAGTCGCTGGCGCACTGCGGTCGCCTCCTGCCAGCGCGTGGTGATCACCACCACGATCGCCACGATGGCGAACTGCAGGAGGGCGAGGCCTGCCGCCGCCGCGAGGTCGAGCCGCTGGACGGTCGCCGTATAGATCTCGACCTCGATGGTGGGCAGAGCCGGATCGCCGAGCACGAGAACGACGCCGAAGGACGTGAAGGTGAAGAGGAAGGCGAGGGCCGCAGCGCCGAGGATCGCCGTACGGAGCAGGGGCAGCGTGACGGTGACGAAAGCCCGCAGCGGCGTGAGGCCGAGGGTGAGGGCCACATCGGCGAGACGGGGATCCAGCGTTCCCCAGAGAGCGCCCACGACGCGGACGACGAGCCCGACGTTGAAGAACACGTGCGCGACGATGATCGCCGCCGTCGTGCCGGCGAAGGGAAGGAGCTCGCGGAACGCCAGGCCCACCACCACCGTCGGCAGGACGAAGGGGACCGTGAGCACGGCCAGCATGGCGCGTCGTCCCGGGAGCTCGAGGCGAGACAGCGCGTAGGCGGCCGGCAGGGCGAGGGCAAGGCTGAGGATGGTGCTCACGAGGGCTTGGGCGGCGGTGTAGGCCACGATGCGCCAGGTGCCCGCATCGCCGAGGGTGGCGATGGCCTCGGGCCCGAAGCCCGCGATGAGGACAGCGACGACCGGCACGATGACGAACGCCGTGACGATCGCCAGCGGGACAGCGGTGAGGATCACGCGTCCCGGTGCGGCCAGATTCACCGCAGCACGATCTGGGTCCACTCGTCGATCCACTCGTCGCGGCGTTCGGCGATGTCGGCTGCCGGTAGTTCCGCGGGATCGGCGGGGCGCACCACGAACTCCTCGAAGACCTCGGGGAGAGCGACACCATCGCGCGCGGGGAAGACGAACATCGACAGCGGGATGTCGGCCTGCACCTCGGGGGACACCAGCCAGTCGACGACGGTGCGAGCGGCCTCGGGATCCTGTGCACCGCGCAGGACGCCGGCGAACTCCACCTGGCGGTAGCACCCGTCGGTCATCACCGACGTCGACGGTCGCTCGGGCTTGGGCTCCTCGGCGTACACGATCTCGGCTGGCGGACTCGTGGAGTAGGAGATGACGAGGGGGTGATCCCCGTCCCCTCCGCCGGCGGTGAACTCGCTGAGATAGGCCTCGGACCAGCCATTGACGACCGTGACATCGTTGGCCTTCAGGCGGGCCCAGTAGTCCGGCCATGCATCGCCATAGCGCTCGATCGTGGACAGCAAGAAGGCGAGCCCGGGGGAGGAGGTCGCGGGATTCTGCACCACGAGCAGCCCGCGGTACTGCGGATCCGCCAGATCCTCCAACGTCTGCGGAGGCGCGATCCCCTGCTCGGCGAACCATCGATCATCGATGTTGACGCACACATCTCCGTCGTCCACCGGTGTCACGACGTCGAGTCCCGCTGGGCGCAGCTCGGGGCGCAGAGCGTCGACGCTGCTCACATAGGGATCGAAGACCCCGGCGTCGACCGCTCGCGAGAGCAGCGTGGTGTCGATGCCGAAGAGCACATCGGCCTCGGGATTGCCGGCCGAGAGCACTGCCCGGTTGACCATCTCGCCGGCATCGCCGGCCGGGATGAACTCCACGTCGATGCCTGAGCTCTCCTCGAAGTCCGAGACCACGGCATCGCTCAGGGCGAAGGAGTCATGGGTGACCACCCGCACCGTGCGCGGCCCATCCGAGGGGCCGCTGGACGAACCGTCACCCGCGGGTGTGCTGCCGGAGCAGCCGGCGAGGGTGATCGTCGCGAGTGCGGCGACGATGGATGAGATGACGAGACGAGGCATGACGCTCCCTCCGCTGGCATTACCCAGATCAGGTGTGCGGGTCGGCGATGGTGTCCTAGGGCCCGGCACAGCCGACCCCGGTGGACTCGATCGCCCTCTCAGCCCGACGTACCTCGAGCTCCCCTGGTGAGGTCAGTCTAGGCGCAGCGCGGAGGTGCTGCACCGGTCCGTGGGTGGGAGGCTGTCGTCATGACGGATCTCGAGGGCCGATCGATCATCGTCGTCGGCGCGACCGGTGGGCTGGGGCGGCCCCTTGCCGCCGCACTGTCCGAGGCCGGCGCGCGTCTGACGCTCGTGGGCCGCGATGACGCACGACTGGTCGAGTGCGGTGTGCCCGGTGAGCGCGTTGCCGTCGACATCCGGCTCGCGGCGAGTCCCGCGCGCGTCATCGATGCCGCAGTTGCCGCCTACGGGGGTGTCGACGGCATCGTCTACGCCGCGGGGGCGGTTGCCTTCGGTGCCGTCGAGGAGCTTCCCGACGAGGTGATGATCGACCTCTTCACACTCAATACGCTCGCGCCCATTCGCCTGCTGCGCGCAGCGCTGCCCGCCTTGCGCGCATCCGCCGCGGCGGGCCGGGATCCTTTCGTCACGCACATCAGTGCCGTCGTCGCCGAGCAGCCCCAGGCGGGCATGGCGGCGTACTCCGCCTCCAAGGCGGCGCTGGCGGCATTCGACACTGCTGCCGCGCGCGAGCTGCGTCGCGGGGGGATCCGCCTCATCGATGCGCGTCCCCCGCACACGGAGACCGGTCTCGCTGACCGACCGCTCTCGGGCACGGCACCGCGCCTGCCGCAGGGACTGGATCCGCAGGCGGTCGCACAGCGGGTCGTCGATGCGATCGCGAACGACGAGAAGGACCTGCCCAGCGCGGCGTTCAGCGGCTGAGGGCGGCGATGCGGTCGAGCAGTCGCTTGGCCGACACCGGTGCGGGCGTGCCGAGATCCTGCGCCCACAGGCTCACGCGCAGATCCTTGATGTCCTCGCGGATCCTCCTGCCCTCCGCAGATGCGCGCTGCTCTTCGGCGAGCCTGAGGTAGGCATCCTCGACGCCGTGGACCTGCTCCATCCGCACAAGGTCGCGTGCGGCGTCCCGCGGCAGTGCGCTCAGTCGGCGCTCGAGTGCCTGGAGGTGGCGCTGCAGATCGGGGATGCCCGCGAGACGGGTGCGTGCGAGGACGCGCCCCCCGACGAGGTCGTCGAGATGGGCTGCGATGTCGTCGTACGCCGCGCTGAGGCTGATGGGCGCGCCCTGCTCCAGGGCTTGATGCACGGTCCACCAGGACTGCAGCGAAGGGATGCAGGCGAGCAGCAGCTCGCGCATCATCGGCACGCGGCGGCGACGGAACGCCTCGCGTAGGCCGGCGAACTCGCTGTCTGTCATGGGTGGCCCACCGGCCTGGTCCATGAGGTCGTAGGCGACGGCCTCAGACGCGTCGTCGAGCAGTGCTGCCACCGATCCGTGCGGATTGCGTGCGAGGAGGAGTTTGTCGCGGTCGGAGAGGCGGAGGTCGGCGACGCGGAGGGGCTCCATCCGTGCGAGCAGTCGGGCGACGCCGCGGGGGTGGCGGACATCACGGTCGACGACGGTGGGGAAGACGCGCAGTGACACCGTGCCGTCGTCCTCAGCCGCAAGTCCGGGGACCGCAAGGTGGCCGGTGTCGGCGTCCGGCGCCAAGGGGATTTCGGGCCATGCGGTGACGTGACGCTGTTCGAGGTGCGGCATCGCCTCGCGGATAGCCGTCGCGCTCTGCTCCCCGCACTGTCGCCGCAGGGCCGCGAGATCCTTGCCCGCGACGATCTCGATGCCTTCGCTGTCCTCGACGACGATGGTCGGGCGCAGGTGGTCGGGCACCGCGTCGAAGGGCCATGCCGAGCGCGGGATATCTACCCCGTGCAGTTCGCGTGCGGCGGTGGTCAGTGAGGCTCGCGGGGAGTCGACCTCGATGCGTGCCGACAGTCCCCGTGCTGCGTCCGGTGCCGGGCCGAGGGTCTTGCGCATGTCCTTGGGCAGTGCGCGGATCAGCGCGGTGACCAGGTCTTCGCGGTAGCCGCGCACCTGGGCATCGAATGCCTCGTCGGGGAGTGTCGGCAGCGCCGTGACCGGCACGTGCACCGTGATGCCGTCTCTCGGATCGCCGGGGGCGAATCGGTAGGTGAGAGGAAAGCGATCTGCCCAGGTGCCGGGGAAGTCCTCCTCCGTGGGGATATCGCGCAGCAGGTCATCCGGGAGGTCGAGCAGGTGGGGCTGCCCCGTGCGGGTACGACGCCACCAGGTGTCGAAGGCACGACCCGATGTGATGTCGGAGGGCAGGCGCGCGGCGTAGAAGTCCGCGATGCGCTGCTCGTCAAGGGCATCCTCGGGCAGGCGGGCGCGCTGCAGCCGATCGCGCTGCTCGGCCATCCGCTCGGCGTTGGCACGCAGCATGGCGTGGCGGTGCCCCCACTCGTCGCGCACGAGTGCGTGCAGGATGAACATCCTCCGTGCCTCATCCCCATCGAGTCGGGCCAGCGGAATCCGCCGGTTGACCACCACGGGTAGGCCCAGCACGGTGACGCGCTCGACGCACTGCGCGCGCGCCTGGCGCGTCGACCACACGGGCTCCGAGTGCGAGCGCTGCGCGAGATGGCCAGCGAGCGGCTCGATCCACGACGGATCGATGCGCGCCACCATGCGCCCCCACAGGCGCCCCGTGTCGACGAGCTCGGCGGCCACCACCCACTCCGGTCGCGACCGGGCGAGCACCGAGCCGGGCCAGAGCGTGAATCTGCTGTCGCGTGCCCCCCGGTACGGCGGCGTCCGCGTCGACTTGGAGTCCCCTTCCGGCGCGAGCATGCCGATGTGCGACAGCAGCCCGGAGAGCACGCTGCGGTGGATCGCATCACTGTCCCGGTCGGCTGAGCCGGCGGCGTTGGCCAGGCGGAGTGCGGAGCGCAGTTGCGCGACGAGGTCCTGCCACTCGCGCACGCGTAGGTAGTGGATGAACTCCCGGCGGCACTGCGCGCGGAAGCGCGTGGAGGACTGGGAAGCCTGCGACGTCTCGACGTAGTCCCACAGGGTGAGCAGCGTGAGCAGATCGGATGTCGGGTCGATGAATCTCGCGTGCGCGGCATCTGCGGCGCCCGCCTGGTCCTCCGGTCGCTCGCGCGGATCGCGGATGGCAAGTCCGGCGGCGATGACGATGACGTCGTCGACGCAGCCCTCGCGTTCGGCCTGCAGGATCATCCGACCGAGGCGCGGATCGACGGGGAGCCGAGCGAGTCGACGGCCGATCTCGGTGACACGGCGTGCGAGGGGCTCCGATCCGGACGCGGGTCGCAGGGCGCCGACCTCCTCGAGGATGGCGATTCCCGCCGCCACCGCCTTGCGATCGGGCGGCTCGAGGAAGGGGAAGTCGTCCACCTCGCCGAGTCCCAGGGTCGCCATCTGCAGCAGGACGCTCGCGAGGTTGGTGCGCAGGATCTCGGGGTCGGTGTACGCCGGCCGCGCGAGGAGGTCCTCCTCGGAGTAGAGGCGGATGCACACACCCGGTCCGAGTCGACCGCATCTGCCAGCGCGCTGCGCAGCGCTGGCCTGCGAAATTGGCTCGATCGGGAGCCGCTGCACCTTGAGTCGCGTCGAGAAGCGCGAGATCCGCACCTGTCCGGCGTCGACCACTGAGCGGATGCCGGGGACGGTGAGGGAGGTCTCGGCGACGTTGGTGGCGAGCACCACGCGACGAGAGTCGTGCGGCGCGAAGACGCGGTGCTGCTCGTCGGCGGAGAGCCGGCCGTAGAGGGGGACGATCTCGATGCCCTGCCCCAGTCGGTCGCTCAGGGCCTCACGGGCATCGCGGATCTCCCGCTCGCCGGTGAGGAAGACGAGGACATCGCCGTCCGTGTCGATGAGGAGCTCCTCGACCGCGTCGCAGACGGCATCCACCTCGTCGATGTCGAGGGGATCCCGGTAGCGCACCTCCACCGGATACGTGCGACCCGTCACCTCGATCACCGGCGCGCCCCCGAAGTGGTCGCTGAAGCGCTGGGTGTCGAGGGTCGCCGAGGTGATGATCACGCGCAGATCGGGTCGTTGGGGGAGTAGCCAGGCGAGATAGCCGATGAGGAAGTCGATGTTGAGCGACCGTTCATGCGCCTCGTCGATGATGATCGCGTCGTACTCCTGGAGCAGGCGATCGCGACGGATCGACGCGAGCAGCACGCCGTCGGTCATCACCGTGATGGCGGTGTCCTTGCGGGTGCGATCGGTGAAGCGCACCCGATAGCCGACGGCATCACCGAGTCCGGTGCCAAGCTCCTCGGCGAGACGCTCAGCGACTGCGCGCGCGGCGATGCGACGCGGCTGCGTATGGGCGATGCGCGGCACACCGTCAGGAGTGCTGAGGGCTTCGAGGACCATCTTGGGGACCTGGGTCGTCTTACCCGATCCCGTCTCGCCAGCGATGACGACGACCTGGTGGTCCCGGAGCGCAGCGACGATGTCGTCGCGACGCTCCGAGACCGGCAGATCCGCGGGGTAATGAACGCGCAAGCGTGAGGCGTCCATCGTCACAGGGGAACCCTAGGAGGGCCCGCCTGGATCAGCCGCGGTGGCGGCGGGCGACCCAGTGTGCTTCCACACGATCGGGGTCGCCGGCACGCCGCTCTTCAGGTGTCTGCCTCGTGAGAATCGAGGACCACACGGATCCGAACGGCGACATGGATATCACTCCCTAGTGGGGCGGTCGCGTGTGTGCGACCTCCCCTTGTGGGGCGGGGGATCTCCCCGACCTCACGTCCACTGTGCCGGGCTCCGGGCTCCCTCGGGCCGGGGGGTGTCCGGGGGAGTGGCGCGCGTCACCCGCCCCCTGACGGGCATCGGACCGTCCCGCGAGATTCAATGGGGGCGTGATGTGGGTGTGGCGGGGGCTTTCGGCCTTTGCGGCCCTACTCGTGCTTCTGGGCATCGGCGTAGCCGCGGCCACTGGGCCCACGGCCCAGGCTCCCCGCCTCGACGCTGGGGCCGCGCCAGCACCGACAGCGTCTCCGACCCAGGACGCCGCACCTCAGCCGCTTCCCACGGGATCAGCTCAGCCCACGCCCGCGTCGACGCAGGCCGTGCCCGTCGACCAGCGACCGGTTGCCGTCTTCCTCGGTGACTCGATCACCCGTGGTGCCACGCTCGACACGACCTGGGGCGAGGTCACGGAGTGGTCCTGGTTCTACCGACTCCTCGACGATACCGAGGGTGTCGTGAGGTACGGCGGGATGGTTGCCGAGAACGGCATGACGACGAGTTGGATGGCGGGTCAGGCCTACAACGCACTCGCGCTGAGTCCCGACCTCCTCATCGTGCACGGTGGCACCAATGATGTCTCCGGCGAAGTGGATCCGGCGTCCGTCATCGCCAACCTCCAGCAGATCAAGGACGCTGCGGATGCGGTCGGCGTACCTATGGCCGTGTGCACGCTGCCGCCCCGCGACGACCCCGCTGCCGATGCCCGGTCGATCGCCGTGAGTGACGCGATCCGGGCGTGGGCCGAGCAGGAGGGCGTGATCCTCCTGGATACCGGGGCCCCGCTCAGGGATCCCCTGGGCGGATGGCGGGACGGATATTCAGCCGATGGGCTGCACCCCACCCCGGAGGCCGCCGTGCTCATGGCGCGAGCCGCTGAGGAGGCCTTGCGCCAGATACCCCCAGGGGTATAATCTCCTGGGAAGCTACCCAGGGAGGCTTGCACCATGACGACGCCCGGCGTTCCGCATGTCCTCACCCTCGACTCGGCGGGACTGGGTGACCGCAGTTACGTCATCCATGACGGCCGCCACGCGCTGGTGATCGACCCGCAGCGCGACATCGACCGAGTCGAGCACCTCGTCTCCGAGCACGGCCTCACGATCACGCACGTCGCCGAGACGCACTTCCACAACGACTACGTCTCCGGCGGCATCGAACTCGCCGGCAAGCATGGCGCTGATTACGTCGTGCCCGGAGGCTTCGACATCCAGTACGCCGCGACGCAGGTCGAGGATGGCGAGACCTTCTCGGTCGGTGAGATGCAGGTCGAGGTGATCCACACTCCGGGTCACACGCCCAATCACATGTCGTACGCCGTACGGATCGGTGACAACTCCGTCGTCTTCACGGGAGGTGGACTGCTCTACGGAAGCGTGGGGCGTCCTGACCTCGTCGCTCCGGATCTCACTGTCAAGCAGGCCCACGACCAGTGGCACTCGGCTCACCGACTGGCGGAGAGGCTAAGCGACGACACCGCGATCTACCCGACGCACGGCTTCGGTTCCTTCTGCTCGGCCACCCAGACCCAGGGAGTGTCCTCGACCATCGGCCACGAGAAGGTCATCAACCCTGCGCTCACCGAGCCCGAGAAGGCCTTCGTGGACATGACTCTCGCCGGCCTCGATGTCTTCCCGGCGTACTACGCGCACATGGGGCCGGCAAACGTGGCCGGCCCCCGAGAGGTTGACCTGGAGACGCCCGAGCTCGTCGATCCCCATGAGTTGCGCGCTCGTGCCGAGCGCGGTGAGTGGATCGTCGACCTACGCTCGCGCGAGGTCTTCGCAGCCGGCCACGTGCCGGGCTCCCTCAACTTCGGACTCGACGGCTCGTTCATCACCTACCTCGCATGGATGATGCCGTGGGGCACGCCGGTCACACTTCTCGGTGCCTCCCCGGAGCAGGTGGCTGATGCGCAGCGCGAGCTGGTCCGCGTGGGCATCGATCAACTCACCGGCGCTGCGGTAGGCGGACCGGAGACGTGGGGCGAAGGTCCCTCCTCGATCGCGCGCTCGCGTCGCATCGCGTTCCGCGACCTCGCAGACGAGGTCAAGGACGCAGATGCGGCGTACATCATCGATACGCGGCAGATCAGGGAGTGGGAGGCGGGTCACGTCGCGGGTGCTCACTTCATCCCGTTCTACGAGATTGCCGATCGCCTCGGCGAGATCCCGCGCGACCGACCGGTCTACGTCTACTGCGGGTCCGGCTACCGCGCGTCCGCGGTCACCTCTCTGCTGCAGCATGAAGGCTTCGACAACGTGATCCATGTGGACGATGCCTTCGGGAATGCCGCCGCGGCTGGCCTCGTCATCGAGGCGGATCCGGCTCCCGAGCGCGAGCCCGGCTGGACATGGATCGCCTCGCGTGCGGCCGTGCGCTCCTTCAGCGAGCGCACCGACGCCAAGCTCTAGCGCCGTTGTACTTACCCGCGTGGTCGTTAAGGCGCCGCCTTAACGACCACGCGGGTAAGAACAACGAGGGAGGGGGGCGTTCGCCTAGGCTCGGTACGTGACGATCGAGCGGTCGGCGCGGACCAGCGCCAAGTGGCGGGCCTACCCCGACGATGTCCTGCCGCTGTGGGTGGCCGAGATGGACTACCCGCTCGCGGCACCCATCGCGGCGGCGCTGCGCGACGCCATCGATCGCTCCGACACCGGATACCGATGGCCCGGTGACCTGCCGCAGGCGTTGTCGGACTTCTTCGATCGTCGACTCGGCTGGGCTCCCGACCCTGAGCGCATCACCGTGCTCGGCGACGTCCTCGTAGCCATGGCCGAGACCCTTCGTCGCCTCGTGCCCGGGGCGCTCGTCATCACCCCGCCTGTCTATCCGCCGTTCTTCCACGTCGCCACGGACCTCGTCGGCCGCGAACTCGTCGAAGTGCCGCTCGTGCCGGGGGAGGGGCTCGATCTCGAAGGGCTGGCGGAGGCCTTCGCCCGGCCTGAGGTGTCGGCGTTCCTCCTCTGCAATCCCCACAACCCCACGGGCGACATCTGGACCCGGGAGCAGCTCACGGCCATCGCCACGCTTGCACGACGTCACGACGTTCTCGTCATCGCCGACGAGATCTGGGCACCACTCACGATGCCGGGACACGCGATGACGCCGTACCTGAGCCTCGGCGAGGACCTCACCGGCCCCGATATCGCTCTCGTATCCGCATCGAAGGCCTTCAACCTGGCGGGTCTCAAGGCGGCCCAGGTCATCGCCGGCTCCGCGCAGACGCAGCAGCTCATCACCTCGCGGATCCCCGTGGAGGTGACCTACTCAGCGGGACACCTCGGGATCATCGCGGCCACCGCGGGCTTCCGTGAGGGCGATGCGTGGCTCGACAACACGCGTGCACTCATCGCGGCGAATGCCGAGCTCCTGCACGAGTTGCTCGCCGAGCACCTGCCCGCCGTCGTCTACGCTCCCGGTCCCTCGACCTACCTTGCGTGGCTCGACTGCCGGGGGCTGGGTCTCGGCGACAATCCGGCCGCGGTATTCCTCGAGCGTGGTCGGGTCGCCGTCAATGCCGGCACGGACTTCGGCACGCAGGGCGCGGGCTTCGTGCGCCTCAACCTCGCAACGACGCCGGAGATCATCGCCGAGGCCGTGGCTCGCATGCGCGACGCCTGCATGCCGTGACGTCGCTCCAGCGCTCGCGCGTCGGCGCCACGGCGTTCTTCGCGATCAACGGGATCCTCGCCTTCGCCTTCGTGCCGCGCCTGGCCGAAATCCAGTCCTCGCTGGGACTCGATGACGCCGGCCTCGGGCTCGTGCTGGCCATCGGCACGACCGGAGGTCTCATCGTGGGACCGCTGGCAGCCCCGCTGATCCACCGCTGGGGCGCAGTGCCCGTCGCCTCCGCCGTCGGGCTCATCGCCCTGCCACCCCTGGTCGTCATGGGGTGGGCCACGACTCCCGCGGTCTTCGCTCTGGCGTTCCTCGTCTTCTGGGCGGCCGACGCGGTGATGGACTCGGCGATGAATACGCGGGCACTCGAGGTGGAGGCGGCGTATGGCCGCTCGATCATCAATGGATTCCATGCGTGGTGGTCACTAGGATCCATCATCGGCAGCGCACTCGGTGCCGTGAGTGCGCTTGCGGGCATCGCTCTCGGCCCCTTCCTCACCGGCCTGGCCCTCATCGCCGGTGCCGCCCTGATCGCGGTGTGGACGGCCGGCACGGGAGCCGTGCCCGAGGGCGAGCAGAGTCGCAATGACGGAGCAACTGGAGAGACGCACCACCTGAACCGGCGCGAAGCGCTCACGGTCATGCTCGGGTCCGGTGGTGCGCTGCTTGCGGCCTTCATCATGGCGGCGATCCTCGTGGAGGACGTCCCCGCGCGATGGGGCTCGGTCTACCTCACCGAGCGTCTGGGAGACCCGGGTGCGTGGATCGCCGTGACCTACGTCGCCCTCACGAGTGCGATGACCCTCGGCAGGTTCACGGGCGACCGCCTGGTCGAGCGTTTCGGCGAGGTCCGCTGGATCCGCTGGTCTATGGCCGCGGTGGCTGTCGTCATGACCGTCGCGCTCATCGCGGGGACTCCCCTTGCCTTCGTGATCGCGAGTGCGGTCTCCGGCTTCGGCGTCGCGACACTCTTCCCCGCGGCGATGCGCGCTGCGTCGAGGCTGCCCGGTGTGACGCCGGCGACGGGTGTCGCGCTGGTGACGTGGTTCTCTCGTATCGGCTTCGTCATCTCCCCGCTGGCCGTCGGGCTCATCGCGCAGGGTGCCGGAATCGCGTGGGGCGTCGGGGTCGTCGTCATTGCTGCCATCGCGATCATCCCGCTCGCTGGGGCTGCCCTGCGCGAACGTGTCGCATGAGCCTCACGGCCGAGCAGGGTCGGCGCATCGAGGAGTGGGGGGTCGACTGTCTCGAGCAGGTCGACGATCACCCCTTCGCGTGGTGGGCGCGGCAGGGCGAGGAGTACGTCGTCGTCAAGGCCGGCGAACCGGGCGAGCGGGCCCGGGAGGCGCGTGCCCTGCGTGCCTTCGGCGCGGGTGCCTCCGATGTGCTGGCGCACGATGAGGACCTCGGACTCCTCGTCACCCGTCGGGTCCTCCCCGGCGACGACATCCGGCCCCTAGCGCGTCGCGATGACGACGCGGCCACTAGGGAGATCGCTCTACTGGCCGGACGATTGCATCGAGAGCAGGGGCCAGCCGAGGGTTTGCCGCCGCTGCATGACATCGGGGGCGCCTTCGCCCGCGCTCAGGACGAGCGGCTACCACGCCGAGTGGTCGACTCGGCGCGGAATGTCTTCGACGATCTGGTGTCGGATCCTGTGGTCCCCGTGGTGCTCCACGGGGACCTCCAGCACTTCAACGTGCTCAACTCCGGCGAGGGTTGGCGCGCCATCGACCCTCACGGCTGGTTCGGCGACCCGGCGTTCGAGGCTGCAGCCCTCGTCGCCAATCCGCGTGGGCTCGTGGAGGGTGGCGATGCACGGGGCATGGACGGCCGCGACCTGGCATCGCGGGCGCGACGCCGGACCGGCATCTACGCGGAGGCGACGGGGTACGACGTCGACCGGCTGCGCGCCTGGGGCTTCGTCGGCTGTGTCATCGCCGAGCTCTGGATGATCGAGTCGCACGACCTCGTGCACGGTGCGCCACTTGCCGTGGCTGAGACTCTCCTTGAGCAGGGGATCTGACGTCGGCCGTCAGTCGCGCAGCGAGCCGGCGATATCGATGACGAAGCGGTAGCGCACGTCCGAATCCTTGACGCGCTGCCACGCCTCGTTGATGTCGGCAATGTCGATCACCTCGACGTCGGCCACGATCCCGTGCTCGGCGCAGAAGTCGAGCATCTCCTGTGTGGCGTCCACACCGGCGAGCTTCGCTCCGACGATCGTGCGCGCTTCTCCCACGAGATTGCCCGCCTCGAAGGTCAGCGGCTCCACGGGGAGTCCCACGATCGAGAGCGTGCCGCGGGTCTTGAGCAGGCCGAGGTAGGCATCGACATCGATGGGCGCTGAGACCGTGCTCAGGATCATGTCGAAGGACATGCGCATGGCCTTGAAGGCGCGGGTGTCCGTCGAGGAAGCGAAGGCATCGGCGCCCAGTCGCGTGGCGTCGGCCTCCTTGCTCGGTGAATGGCTGAAGACCGTCACCCGTGACCCCATCGCCTTGGCGATACGGACCGCGACATGGCCGAGGCCGCCGAGGCCGATGACGCCGATCTCCTTGCCGGGCCCCGCATAGTCCTTGAGTGGCGGGTAGACGGTGATCCCGGCGCAGAGCAGGGGAGCGACCGCCTGCGTGTCCGGGCCCTCGGGGATGCGCAGGACGTAGTGCTCGTCGACCACGATGCTGTCGGAGTAGCCGCCGTAGGTCGGCGTCACGCCGTCACGCTCGTAGCCGTTGTAGGTCGTAGACCAGTCGGGGCAGTAGTTCTCGTCACCCGCTTCGCAGGCGGGACAGGCGCCACAGGAGGCGACGTAGCAGCCCACGCCCACGCGATCGCCCACGCGGTGCTGGGTGACGTCGGATCCGGTGGCGGTGACGCGTCCGACGATCTCGTGGCCCGGCACCATCGGGAAGATGTCCATCCCCCAGTCGGCCTCGGCCTGATGGATGTCCGAGTGGCAGACACCGCAGGCGTCGATCTCGATGAGGACATCCCGCGGCCCCACCTCGCGGCGCTCGATGGTGGTCGGAGCCAGGCGTGCGCCCGCCTCCGCTGCGGCGTAGGCCCGTGCCTGCATGGTGCTCCTTCAGGTCGCTGAGGTGCTGAACTCCAGAAGCGTAGTCGTGGCGTAGCGCTCGCCCGGGCGCAGGATGCAGTCGCCCAACTCCGGCTGGTTGGGTGCGTCGGGCATGCGCTGGGTCTCCAGAGACATCGACTGGTGCACGTCGAAGGGTGTCCGGAGGTTGTTGCCGCTGTACACCTGCATGCCGGGCGCGTCCGTGAGCACGCGGAGCACCCGGCCGGTGCCGGGGTGGGTCAGGACGGCGCCGAGCCGCACCTCCCGGCCGTCACCCTCGAGCAGGTAGCAGTCGTCGAGTCCGCCCGTGGCTTCGAGGATCGGGCCGAGCGTGCGCGAGGCGCGCATGTCGTAGGGCGTGCCATCCACGTCCGTGATTCCGGTCGGGATCTGGAATTCGTCGTAGACCAGCTTGCGCGCGGACGGCACGTAGAGCTCGTGGTCGGCGATGGATCGTGAGCCGGCGAGATTCCAGTAGGCGTGATTGGCCATGCTGATGACTGTCGGAGCGTCCGCGGTGGCCTCGTAGCGCATCTCGATGCGTCCCTCGGTGATGACGTACGTCGTCCGCGCGGAGACCGCACCGGGGAATCCCATGTCGCCATCTGGGCTGGTCAGCGAGAAGTGGATTGTCGCGCTGGAGGCATCGTCGGAGATCTGGTCGACGCTCCAGATCAGTCGATCCCAGCCCATGCTGCCGCCGTGGAGTGTGTTGGGGCCGTTGTTGACGTCGAGCCGGTACTCCACACCGTCGAGTGCGAACCTGCCGTCGGCGATCCGGTTGGCGTAGCGGCCCAGGGTCGACCCTAGGTGGGGATTGAGGGCGTGCACCGCGTGGTCGGCCACGGTCGGCAGGGCGAGGTGCACGCCTCCGAGGTGGCCGTCTCGGTCGGGTACGTCGACCTCGCGTATGGCTGCGCCCAACGACAGCAGTTGCACGCGCATGCGGGGGAAGGTGACCTCGATGACCGTCACGTCACCCGCGGCGGTGGCCGCATGCCAGGTGGTGACGGTCATGGGCCGGCCAATGCCGCATCGACGACAGCGCGTGCGGCCTGCTGCACCTCGGCGAGATGGTCCGGTCCGCGGAAGGACTCCGCGTAGATCTTGTAGACGTCCTCCGTGCCCGAGGGTCGCGCCGCAAACCACGCGCTGGCTGACTCGACCTTGAGGCCGCCGATGGGCGCGTCGTTGCCCGGCGCGCGTGTGAGGACGCGAGTGATGGGCTCACCCGCGAGCTCGGTCGAGGTGACCTGGTCCGGCGTGAGTGCCCCCAGCGCTGCCTTCTGCTCGCGCGTGGCGGGCGCATCGACGCGCGCGTACGCCGGGTCGCCGTGGAGCTCGGTCAGTCGGCGGTATCGAGCGGACGGGGACTCGCCCGTCTCCGCGAGGATCTCCGAGGCGAGCAGCGCGAGGATGATGCCGTCCTTGTCGGTGGTCCACACCGACCCGTCGCGGCGCAGGAACGACGCCCCCGCTGACTCCTCGCCGCCGAAACCGACGCTGCCGTCGACGAGACCGGGCACGAACCACTTGAAGCCGACGGGCACCTCCCAGAGCCGTCGCCCCAGAGCCGCGGTGACCCGGTCGATCATGGAGGAGCTCACCACGGTCTTGCCGACAGCCGCATCGGCGCGCCAGCCGTCGCGACGCGCGAAGAGGTAGTCGATGGCCACCGACAGGAAGTGATTGGGGTTCATCAGCCCACCGTCCGGCGTGACGATGCCGTGGCGATCGGAATCAGCGTCATTGCCCGTGGCGATGTCGTACTCATCGCGGCGCTCGATGAGCGACGCCATGGCGTGTGGAGACGAGCAGTCCATGCGGATGCTGCCGTCCCAGTCCAGGGTCATGAAGCGCCAGGTGGGGTCGACGCGCGGGTTGACGACGGTGAGGTCGAGGTCGTAGGCCTCGGCGATCGCTGCCCAGTAGTCGACGCTGGCCCCGCCGAGTGGATCTGCGCCGATGCGCACCCCCGCCACACGGATGGCGTCGATGTTGACGACGGACGGCAGGTCGTCGACGTAGTGGCGCAGGAAGTCGTAGCGGTGAGTGGTCGAAGCTGCCAAAGCGCGGGGGAGGGTGACACGCCGCACGCCCTCGAGGCCTGCGGCCAGGAGCACGTTGGCCCGGTCCTGGATGACGGAGGTGATGTCCGACCCCGCCGGCCCGCCATCGGGCGGGTTGTACTTGAAGCCACCGTCCTTGGGCGGATTGTGGCTGGGCGTGACGACGATGCCATCCGCGCGCCCCGGATCCGTCGCGGCTCGTCCGGCGTTGTGG
>JBJOJS010000057.1:0-8166 GCA_046046455.1 Actinomycetota bacterium
AATGTCTACGGCAACAGCGCGACGGCGAGAGGCACCGTCTACCTCACGTCGGACTACATCGCCCAGTTCACGGCGTCGCAGCAGGCTGCCACGGACGCCAAGGGCATCCCGCCGACGCTCGCCAAGCTCGATGCCCAGGAGTGCGCCGAGGGCAACATCTCGGGTAAGACCCCCTGGGGGACGTGCACCAACCGGGTGTGGACTCCTGCCAAGGGGACCGGATAGTCCGCGGTGCGCCCATGGCCGATGGGCCATAAGCCCGTAGACTCCGCCGAGACGTCGACAAGGAGTCGCCATGAGTGAAGCGCCGTTCTGGGGCCCGGACTTCGGGCAGTTGCAGTCGGAGGATCCTGAGATCGCGGGCATCCTCCTGTCCGAGCTCGAGCGTGCGCGCGGCGGCCTGCAGCTCATCGCGAGCGAGAACTTCACCTCGCCCGCCGTGCTCGCGGCACTCGGCTCCACGCTGAGCAACAAGTACGCCGAGGGCTACCCCGGCAAGCGCTACTACGGCGGATGCGCCGAGGTCGACAAGGCGGAGATCATCGGCATCGAGCGCGCCAAGGAGCTCTTCGGCGCCGAGCACGCCAACCTCCAGCCGCACAGCGGCGCGAGCGCCAACATCGCGGCGTACGGCGCCTTCGTCAAGCCCGGCGAGACCGTGCTCGCGATGAGCCTGCCGCACGGCGGCCACCTCACTCACGGCTCCAAGGTCAATTTCTCCGGCAAGTGGTTCGAGGTCGTCTCCTACGGAGTGCGCGAGGACACCGAGACCATCGACTACGACGAGGTCCGCTCCATCGCGCTGCAGCACAAGCCGCGCATGATCATCGCCGGCGCCACGGCGTACCCCCGCCTCATCGACTTCGCGGCCTTCCGCGCGATCGCCGATGAGGTCGGCGCCATCCTCATGGTCGATGCAGCCCACTTCATCGGCCTCGTCGCGGGCAAGGCGATCCCCAGCCCGGTGCCCTACGCCGATGTCGTCAAGTTCACCACGCACAAGGTCCTGCGCGGGCCGCGCGGTGGCATGATCCTGTGCAAGGCCGAGCATGCGGCGGCGATCGACAAGGGCGTCTTCCCGATGATGCAGGGAGGCCCACTCATGCATGCGGTCGCGGCGAAGGCGGTGGCGCTCAAGGAGGCGATGTCGCCGGAGTACCAGTCCTACGCGGCGCAGGTGGTGCGCAACGCGCAGGCGCTGAGCGCCTCGCTCGCCGCGGAGGGCATGCGCCCGGTCAGCGGCGGCACCGACACCCACCTCGCGCTCATCGACCTGCGCGGGGTCGACGTGACCGGCGCGGATGCTGAGGCCCGATGCGACGCCGCTCGCATCACGCTCAACAAGAACGCCATCCCCTACGACCCCCAGCCCCCGGCCGTGGCCTCCGGCATCCGGGTCGGGACCCCGTCGGTCACCACGCAGGGGATGGGGGAGGAGGAGATGGCCGAGATCGGCCGCCTCATCGCCCGGGCCGTCACCGATCCCGCCAGCGCCCGGGAGGTCGCCGACTCGGTGAGCACCCTCGTCCGGCGATTCCCCGCCTACGCCGAGACGCCCGTCGGGGTCTAGGCGCCCTCCGTGCGCGAGTACCTCCTCTGCATCGTCGCGGCTGCCGCCGTGACGTATCTCGTGACCCCGCTCGCGCGCGCGCTCGCGCTGCGGTGGGGCGCGATGGCAGAGGTGCGCGACCGCGACGTACACGATGAGCCCACCCCGAGGCTCGGCGGCCTCGCGATGCTCGCGGGCCTGTGCGCCGGCCTGCTGCTCGCGAGCAAACTGCCGCAGATGAGCTCGGTGTTCGAGGCTGGCAGCAGTCCCACGCTGGCCCTTCTGAGCGGCGCCGCGATCATCGTGGTGCTCGGTCTCATCGACGACCGCTGGGGCCTCGCGGCACCCACCAAGCTCGCGGGGCAGGTGCTCGCTGCAGCCGTCATGGCCCTCCAGGGGATCTCCATCATCTGGCTGCCCTTTGGCGGCACGCTCGTGCTCGATCCCGTGACGAGCGTGATGCTCACCGTCCTCGTCGTCCTCGTGTGCATCAACGCCATCAACATGGTGGACGGTCTCGACGGCCTCGCCGCGGGCATCGTCGGAGTGGCCGCACTGGCGTTCTTCGCCTACTCCTACCTGCTGTCGGTCGAGGTCGGCTTCGAGCGGGCGACCATGGCCACTCTCGTATCCGCCCTTCTTGTGGGCATGTGCGCAGGATTCCTGCCCTACAACGTCTTCCCTGCGCGGATCTTCATGGGCGACACGGGATCGATGCTCCTGGGCTTCCTGCTCGCGGCGAGCATCATCACGCTCTCCGGTCAGATCGATCCCGCGGCGATCGAGGGCGGCACTCTGCTGCCCGCGCTGCTCCCGATCCTGCTTCCGCTCGCTGTGCTCGTCCTGCCTCTCCTCGACCTCGGCCTCGCCGTACTCCGGCGCACGCGGCAGGGTCGCTCGCCGTTCGCCCCGGACAAGCAGCATCTGCACCACCGCCTGCTCGAGATGGGGCATTCGCAGCGTCGCACGGTGCTGCTCATGTACGCCTGGACCGCGGTCGTGGCGGGCACCGCGGTGGCACTCGCGTTCATCCCCGTCGCCTACGCGCTCCTGCTGCTCGTCGCCGGGTCGCTCGCGGTCCTCTTCGCCGCGCTGCGGCCCGACGGGTCGCGCCCGCAGGGATCGAAGCAGGGCCAGCGCACCGGCACCCTCGGATAGGCACCCGGAGGTGCACTTCGCGGCCGAGTCGATAGCTGGCGGCCCGCCGCGCGGCGTACCCGTGTCGCAGGCGCCTTCCCCCGCTGATTCGTTCGCCAATCACCAGTTGCTGGGCCTTATGGAGACATCCGGGGCGGGGGAAGTCTCGATAAGGCACCTGAAGTGACGGCGACACGGGTCGCGCCCGCAGGGATCGAAGCAGGCCAGCGGACCGGCACCCTCGAATAGGCACCCGGAGGTGCGCTTCGCGGCCGAGTCGATAGCGTGAGGGGAGCCGACTCCGGGAGAAGTGCATGCCGTCCATCGATCGCCTGGTCCTGCGGGTGTCCATACCCGTGACCGTGGCTGTGGGCGTCGTGGCGGGCGTGATCGGCGCTCTCGTGGCCTCCGACCCCGGCAAGGCCGTCCTCGGGGCCGCTATCGGCACCGTGATCGTGGTCGCGTTCTTCACCGTGGGACAGGTGGTCGTCGGGGCGGTGCTGCGCAATGCCCCCCAGATGGCCATGTCGGTCGCGCTGATGGTCTACCTGCTCAAGATCGGCGTCCTCTTCGTCTTCATCATCCTCTTCCAGGGGACGACGGCGTTCGATACGAAGGTCTTCGCCCTCACGATCGTCGCCTGCACTCTGGCCTGGACCATCGCCGAGGTCTGGATCTTCGCCCGCACCAAGGTGCTGTACGTCGATCCGCAGCAGGAGAGGCCCCCGCTATGAGGCTCCTGGGTACGCGCGTGACGGATGAGGCGATCCACAAGGAAGGCTGGGCCACGGCCAACACCGGCTGGATCATCATGAGCCACCTGCTCACGGGCATCCTCGTGTACGCCGGGCTCGGATGGCTTCTCTCGCTGTGGCTCGGGAATGCCCCCCTCCTGATCGGCGCGGGTGCCCTGATCGGTATGTTCCTATCGCTCTACCTCATCCATCGACGCCTTGAGGCGACCGCGCCGGGGAAGGATCAGTCAGTGCCAGACCGCGCAACCCGCATCCTGCGTGGACACCGACGGGGCACCTCATGAGCCTTGTCGCGGCAGGCAGCCTCCAGTGCAAGTTCGAGAACGCCGCCAACCCCTGTGGCTTCCCCGCAGCCGGGTCGGAGATCTTCTTCTTCGATGACCTTGTGAGCTGGGAGATCTACGGCACCACCTTCGGCATCAACAAGGTGACGATCCTCATCGCCCTCGCCGTCATCATCGTGCTCGGGTTCTTCCTCTACGCCTTCCGCAACCCCCAGATCGTCCCCAAGGGCGCTCAGAACGTCGGTGAGACCGGCTACCTCTTCATCCGCGATGGGATCGCGCGAGATGTCATCGGCAAGGAGGGCGACAAGTTCGTCCCCTTCCTCTTCTCGTTCTTCTTCCTCGTCTGGATCTTCAACTTCCTGGGCATCGTTCCCTTCGCTCAGTTCCCCATCACGAGCGTCTTCGCCATCCCGGTGGCCTTCGCGCTGATCGTCTACTTCACGTGGGTGCCCCTGGGCATCTACCGCCAGGGTTTCGGGGGTTTCTTCAAGGGAATGCTCTTCCCGCCCGGCGTGCCGAAGCCGATGTACGTCCTCCTGGCACCCATCGAGTTCATCTCCAACATCATCGTGCGGCCGTTCACGCACGCCGTGCGTCTCTTTGCCAACATGTTCGCGGGGCACCTGCTCATCGCGACCTTCAGCCTCGCGGCGTACTACCTGCTCACGCTCACCGTGGTCGGCCTCATCGGCTCCGTGGCATCGTTCACGATGGCGGTCGCGCTCACGGGCTTCGAGATCCTCATCCAGGCCCTCCAGGCCTACATCTTCACCCTGCTGACGGCGGTTTACATCAGCGGAGCGCTCCACGCGGAGCACTGATCCTCACGATGCACTGAGTTCGTCCCGCACCACCTGCACGCGCACAACCGAATAAGACCCCCAGACCGGCAGACCAGACTGCCGGCCCGGACACGAAGGAAGAGACATGTCATTGCTCGCTGAGCTCTCCGGCTCCATCGGCTCCGTCGGCTACGGCCTCGCGGCCATCGGCCCCGGCGTCGGTATCGGCATCATCTTCGGCCAGGGCGTCCAGGCAATCGCCCGCCAGCCGGAGGCCTACGGCGTCATCCGCCAGAACATGCTCCTCGGCTTCGCACTCGCCGAGGCCCTGGCGCTCATCGGCTTCGTCGTCCCGTTCGTCTACGGCACCTGATCGGACTCACCGTGTCCTACCTGCTTACAGGTCAGCTCATGGCTGCCGGCGGAGAGAACGAGCCGATGCCGAGCGTCCTCGCGGTGCCGATCGACGAGCTCGTCGTCGGCCTGCTGGCGTTCTTCATCGTCTTCGGGGTCCTCGCCAAGGTCGCGCTGCCCAAGATCAAGGAGACCCTCGCGGCTCGATCCGAGGCGATCGAGGGGGGCTTGCGCAAGGCCGAAGAGGCCCAGGCGGAGGCCCAGCGCGCCCTCGAGGAGTACCGCGCTGCTCTGGCCTCGGCGCGTGAGGAGGCTGCGGCCATCCGCACGCAGGCGCAGGCTGATCGCGCCGCCATCGTCGAGGAAGCCCGAGCCGAGGCTCGCGCTGCCGCGGCCGCGGTGACGGCGCAGGCAGAGGCCCAGCTCGCGGCCGAGCGCGCCCAAGCCACGTCTCAGCTCACCCGTCAGGTGGGCGAGGTCGCCGTCGCTCTCGCGGGCAAGGTGGTGGGGCAGTCCCTCACCGACGACGCCCGAGTGAAGGCCACGGTCGACTCGTTCCTCGCCGACCTCGAGTCCCAGGTCGCGCAGCGAGGAGCTGGTCGCTGATGTGGGGTGCGAGTCGTAGCAGCCTGTCGGAACTCTCCGACTGGCTCGATGGGCAGCGTGGCGCGGAGGGACTGGCGGCATTGCCCGCCGAGCTCTTCTCCGTCGCCGATCTCCTCGATCGCGAGAAGACGCTGCGCACGGCCCTTGCCGACTCTGGTCAATCGGCCGACTCGCGCTCCGAACTCGCGGCGTCGCTCCTGGCGTCGCGCATCAGCCCCCTGGCTCTGAGCACGGTGCAGGAGGCGGTGCGGCGACGCTGGTCGTCCGACACCGACCTTCTGCTCGCCATCGAGGCCCTCGCCGACCAGGCGGCCTTCATGGTGGCGGACGCGGCCGGTGACCTCGACGCGACCGAGGACGAGATCTTCCGCTTCGGTCGAGCCGTCGACTCCTCTCCGGAGTTGCAGATGGCCCTGACCGCGCCCGCGCTGTCGGCCGCGGCCAAGGCAGGGATCGTGGAGGACCTCCTCAAGGACCGCTCGACGGCCACGACGCGCCTCGTGCTCGGGTACGCCGTGGGGCACCTCCACGGTCGGCGGATCGACTCCGTCGTCGACGACCTCGCCGAGGCGGCCGCGCGCCAGCGCCAGCGCATTGTCGCGGAGGTGCGCGTCGCGCAGCCTCTCGACGCCGAGCAGGAGCGCCGCCTCGCGGCTGCGCTCAGTGCGCTCAAGGGACGCCAGGTCCGGCTCAACGTGGCCGTCGATCCTGCCGTCCTCGGGGGCGTGCACGTGACCGTGGGTGACGAGGTCATCGACGGCACGGTGGCGGCACGCCTCGAACAAGCCCGGCGTTCGATGCTGGGCTGATCCACCACGCAGACACACGACAGCACAAGGACAGCACGAACCACGTCGCCGAGGGCGACCGAAGAAGGAGAGCAGGCACCATGACGGAGCTGACGATCCGACCGGACGAGATCCGGAGCGCGATCGAGCGGAACGTCCAGTCGTACTCGCCCACCACGGCCCGCGAGGAAGTCGGCCGAGTGATCGAGACGGGTGACGGCATCGCTCGCGTCGAGGGTTTGCACTCGGCGATGACCAACGAGCTCCTCGAGTTCGAGGGCGGTCTGCTCGGCGTGGCACTCAACCTCGACGTGCGGGAGATCGGCGTCGTCCTCCTGGGCGATGGCTCCCGGATCGAAGAGGGTCAGCCCGTGCGCCGGACGGGCGAGGTCCTGTCGGTGCCGGTCGGGGACGCCTACCTCGGTCGTGTCGTCGATCCCCTGGGCAATCCCATCGACGGCAAGGGCCCGATCGAGGCGGAGGAGCGCCGCGCCCTCGAGGTGCAGGCGCCCACGGTCGTGCAGCGCCAGCCGGTCAAGGAGCCCATGCAGACCGGCATCAAGGCCATCGACGCCATGACCGCCATCGGTCGCGGCCAGCGCCAGCTCATCATCGGCGACCGCCAGACCGGCAAGACCGCCGTCTGCCTCGACACGATCATCAACCAGCGGTCCAACTGGGAGTCCGGCGATCCGACCAAGCAGGTGCGGTGCATCTACGTCGCCATCGGCCAGAAGGGCTCGACCATCGCGTCCGTCCGTGGTGCGCTCGAGGAGTACGGCGCGATGGAGTACACCACCATCGTCGCGGCCCCCGCGTCGGATCCGGCCGGCTTCAAGTACCTCGCTCCCTACACCGGTTCGGCTATCGGCCAGCACTGGATGTACCAGGGCAAGCACGTCCTCATCGTCTTCGACGACCTGTCGAAGCAGGCTGAGGCCTACCGCGCCGTGTCGCTCCTGCTGCGCCGTCCGCCGGGTCGCGAGGCCTACCCGGGCGACGTCTTCTACCTGCACTCCCGGCTCCTCGAGCGCTGCGCCAAGCTCAGCGATGAGATGGGTGCGGGCTCGATGACCGGCCTGCCCATCATCGAGACCAAGGCCAATGACGTGTCGGCGTACATCCCGACCAACGTCATCTCCATCACCGACGGCCAGTGCTTCCTCGAGTCGGACCTCTTCAACTCGGGCGTGCGACCCGCCATCAACGTCGGCATCTCGGTGTCGCGCGTCGGTGGCTCCGCGCAGCCCAAGGCGATGAAGAAGGTCGCGGGCAGCCTGCGCCTCAACCTCGCGCAGTTCCGCGAGCTCGAGGCCTTCGCCGCCTTCGGCTCGGACCTCGACTCCGCGTCCAAGGCCCAGCTGGCCCGCGGCACCCGCCTGGTCGAGTTGCTCAAGCAGCCGCAGTACCAGCCGCAGGCGATGGAGCGCGAGGTCGTATCGGTGTGGTCGGGCACCTCCGGCCAGCTCGACGATGTCCCCGTCGAGGACATTCGCCGCTTCGACTCGGAGTTCCTCGACTACATCCAGCGCGAGCAGCCCGGGATCTTCGAGACCATTCGCCAGACCTCGGACCTGTCCGACGACACGATCACGACGCTCACCTCATCCATCAACGCCTTCAAGCGTCAGTTCACGACGCATACGGGCGAGATGCTCATCAAGGACGAGCCCGTGCCGGCGCTGTCCGAGGACGACATCGACCCGACGCAGATCACGCGGACGCGGCGGGCATAGGCGCGGGTCGAGGAGATACATCATGGGTGCGCAGCTGAGGGTCTTCCGCCGACGGATTCGTTCCGTCCAGGCGACGAAGAAGATCACCAAGGCCATGGAGCTGATCGCGTCGTCGCGCATCGTCAAGGCGCAGCAGCGCCTGGATGCGTCGACGCCGTACCTCGTCCAGCTC
>JBJOJS010000090.1:0-78060 GCA_046046455.1 Actinomycetota bacterium
TGGTAAGCCAGATCCATCTGTGCGATTCGCGGATCGGACAGCGTCAGCCCGTGCTTTGCCATGTACCGATCGAGCAGGGTCAGCTTGATGACCCAGTCGATCTCTTCGGCGATCCCGGAGAGGTCCTGCGTCTCGACCGCCTTCAGCGTGCGCTCCCACAGATCGAGGCAGCGCGCATGCACTCCGTCGGGGTCGTCCGCGAGACCCTGACGGTCGGCGAAATCGCGAGCCTTCTCGTAGTACTCCGCCTGGATCTGCAGCCCCGTGAGCTCGCGACCGTTGGCCAGCCGGACGGTACGCGTGCCGGTCGGATCGTGACTGATCTCGCGGATGGCCCGGATCGGGTTCTCCAGTGTGAGATCGCGAAGCACGACGCCGGACTCGAGCATGCGCAGCACGAGATCGGCAGATGCGACCTTCAGCAAGGTGGTCGTCTCGCTCATATTCGAGTCCCCGACGATCACGTGCAGACGGCGGTACCTCTCCGCGTCGGCGTGGGGCTCGTCGCGCGTATTGATGATCGGCCTGCTGCGCGTGGTCGCGCTCGAGACACCCTCCCAGATGTGATCGGCGCGCTGGCTGATGCAGTAGACGGCTCCGCGAGGGGTCTGCTGCACTTTGCCGGCACCGCAGATGACCTGACGTGAGACCAGGAAGGGCAGAATCGAGTCCGCGAGCCGCTGGAACTCCCCGTGGCGTGCGACGAGGTAGTTCTCGTGACATCCGTAGGAGTTGCCCGCACTGTCGGTGTTGTTCTTGAAGAGGTAGACGTCGCCCGCGATGCCCTCATCGTGCAGACGCCGCTCGGCGTCGACGAGGAGGCCTTCGAGGATCCGCTCCCCCGCTCGGTCGTGGGTGATGAGCTGGATGACGTCGTCGCACTCGGCCGTGGCGTACTCGGGATGGCTCCCTACATCGAGGTACAGCCTCGACCCGTTGCGCAGGAATACGTTGCTGCTGCGCCCCCAGGAGACCACGCGCCGGAAGAGGTAACGGGCGACTTCATCGGGGCTGAGCCGGCGCTGGCCACGGAACGTGCACGTAATGCCGTACTCCGTCTCGATGCCGTAGATGCGCCGGTCCACGACTAGGGCACCTCTCCCCCGACACTGGGCAGGTCGGGGGAATCTGCCACGCCGGGAGATGGGGGTGCTGGCCGATCGACGCCCAGGATCCCCGCCAGGCGGTCGGCGCTCATGCGCCGGAAGGTCCGGCGGGGGCGGCTGCGCTCGAGTGCCGCCGCCTCGAGCTGCTCGGGCCCGGGAGGCGATGCCGAGGTCGATCCCAGTGCCGCCACCGCGGCGCGCACCGCCTCGTCGAGGGACATCCCCGGCCGCCACGATGCGCCCAGCGCCTCGGCGACCTCCTCTGCCTGCCCACCCATCGCGACGTACCCGTGCTCGTCGGCGACGCTGCCGTCGAAGGTAAGCCGATAGATTTCGTCGCCCGCTGGCTCCTGACCCACCTCGGCTACGACGAGCTCCACCTCGTAGGGCTTGGTCGTCTCAGTGAAGATCGAACCCAGCGTCTGGGCGTAGGCATTGGCCAGGCTGCGACCCGTCACATCACGTCGGTCGTAGGCGTAGCCGCGCATGTCGGCGAGTCGCACGCCGGCGACGCGGAGGTTCTCGAACTCGTTGTACTTCCCCACCGCGGCGAAGCCGATCCTGTCGTAGATCTCCGAGATCTTGTGCAGCGATCTCGAGGGGTTCTCGGCGACGAAGAGGATCCCGCCGTCGTACTGCAACACGACGACACTGCGACCTCGCGCGATGCCCTTGCGGGCGTAGTCCGCCTTGTCCTTGATGATCTGCTCGGGCGATACGTAGAAGGGCACGCTCATGCGGCACCTCCGGGCAGCGGAGCCGTGGGCCCATCCGGGGACGTCAGTCGTGCCGCGACAACGCGCTCGACAACACCGCCCACCTCGGATTCGGGAAGCATGCGCACGCCGTCGGCATCGGCGACGGCGATCACCGGGAAGATGCGCCGCGTGAGATCGGGGCCACCCGTCGCCGAATCATCGTCGGCGGCGTCGTAGAGCGCCTCGACCGCGGCCATGACAGCATCCCCCGTCGACATGCTGGACCGGTAGAGCTTCTTGAGGGATCCGCGCGCGAAGACCGAACCGGAGCCGACAGCGTGATGGTCTCGCTCCTCGTAGCGCCCGCCGGTCACGTCGTACGAGAAGATCCGTCCCCGCCCGCTGTCGAGGTCGTAGCCGGCGAAGAGCGGCACGACGGCAAGCCCCTGCATGGCCATGCCGAGGTTGCCCCGCAGGAGAGTGGCGAGGCGATTGGCCTTGCCGTCGAGCGAGAGCGGCAGGCCCTCGATCTTCTCGTAGTGCTCCAACTCGACCTGGAAAAGTCGGACGAGTTCGACGGCGACGCCAGCCGCGCCCGCGATGCCCACGACAGAATGCTCATCAGCGGGGAAGACCTTCTCGATATCGCGCTGCGCGATGATGTTGCCCATCGTTGCGCGCCGGTCCCCGGCCATCACGATCCCGTCGGTCGCCGCCAGTGCCACGATCGTCGTCGCATGGGGCACCTCGACAGTGCCCTGCGTGCTGAGGGCATGCGCGGGCCACAGGCCGGAACCGGCCAGGAAGTCAGCAAACGACGAGCCGTGCGCCATGAACGTCTTCGGCAGGCCGCGCGATGGGTCGACCGTCACTGGCCGCCCTTCTGTACGAAGGACTTCACGAACTCCTCGGCGTTCTCCTCGAGCACCTCGTCGATCTCATCGAGAATCGCGTCGACGTCAGCGTCAATGTCGCTGGGCGCACGCTCGGGCAGGACGACCTCGTCCTGCTCCTCCTGGCCGGTGCGCGTCGAGCGTCGCTGACTGTCCTGGGTGCTCATGGCTACACCCTAGACGCCGGAACGCCGCACCGCCGTCCGTGCGGAGCGAGATTCCGCCCTCACGCGCCTCGGAGTGCCTCGAGGAGCTGCTCTGCGGTCGGGGCCGAATCCAGCAGCCGGCCAACGTGGTCACGGGTGCCGCGCACCGGTTCGAGAGTGGGAACCCGCTGGAGGGCGTCCTGGCCCGGGATGTCGAAGATCACCGAGTCCCATGAGGCGGCAGCGACCGCGTCGCCGTACCTGCGCAGGCACTCTCCGCGGAAGTAGGCCCGCGTGTCCGTCGGCGGGTACTCCCTGGCCTCCGCGACCTCCTCGGGGCTCGTCAGTCGCTCCAGACGGCCCGTCGACTCCAGACGTAGGGCAAGGCCCCGCTCGGGCCGGATATCGGCGTACTGAAGATCGACGAGTTCGAGCCGGGCATGCCCCCACTCGAGTCCGTCGCGACGGCGATACCCGTCGAGCAACGCGAGCTTGGCCACCCAGTCGACGCGGTCGGCAGCGAGGCGCGGATCCTCGGCGAGATCGGAGAGGACCCGATCCCAGCGATGCAGGACGTCCGCAGTCTGCGCATCAACTCCCGCGACGGCCTCCCGCTGGACAAGGTCGACCGCTGCTTCGAGATACGCACGCTGGATCTCGAGGGCCGTAAGACGCCGGCCGTCGCGGAGGGTGAGGCGGTGCGCCAGGGTCGGGTCGTGGGAGACGGCGTGGATCTCGCGAACCGGATCCTCGAGGACCAGGTCGCCCGGCAGCGCACCCGCTTCAATGAGCGCGAGGACCAGGCTCGTGGAGCCCATCTTGAGGTAGGTCGCCGCCTCGGCCAGATTGGCATCTCCGACAATGACGTGCAGTCGCCGATGGCGCTCCGGATCGGCGTGCGGCTCATCCCGGGTGTTGATGATGGGGCGCTTGAGGGTCGTCTCGAGACCCACCTCGACCTCGAAGAAGTCGGCACGCTGGGAGAGTTGGAATCCGGTCTCTCGCCCCTCCTGGCCCCGACCTACCCTGCCTGCCCCGGCGAAGACCTGGCGCGTGACGAAGAACGGAGTGAGGTCGCGCACGATGTCGGCGAAGGGCGTGCTCCGCCGCATGAGGTAGTTCTCATGGCAGCCGTACGACGCGCCCTTGTTGTCCGTGTTGTTCTTGTAGAGCTGGATGGTGAATGGTCCGCTGCGCGTCGCCACCTCCGCCGCCGCGGCCATGATCTCCATGCCCGCGCGATCCCAGAGCACCGCATCCCGGGGATTGGTCACCTCGGGACTGGAGTACTCCGGATGGGCGTGGTCGACGTAGAGCCGCGCCCCGTTGGTGAGGATGAGGTTGGCCAGCCCGAGGTCCTCATCGGTGAGCTGGCTGGGATCAGCCTCGGCCCGCGACATGTCGTAGCCGCGCGCGTCACGTAGCGGGTGCTCCTCGTCGAAGTCCCAGCGTGCCCTGCTGCGTCGGTCCCCCACCGCGATGCCGGTGTACGACGTGACGACCGCCGACGATGTCGTCATCGCGTTTACATGAGGATGGCCCGGGACGCTGATGCCGTACTCGGTCTCGATGCCCATGACACGGTGCACGCTCATCGCATCGCCCGCGGATCAGAGGTACTGGCCGGTGTTGGGCACGGTGTCGATGAGGCGTCCGGCCTCCGTGCCCTGCTTGCCCTGGACCAGCGTCCTGATGAAGACGATGCGCTCGCCCTTCTTGCCCGAGATCCGCGCCCAGTCGTCGGGGTTCGTCGTGTTCGGCAGGTCCTCGTTCTCGCGGAACTCATCGACGCACGCGGTCAGGAGATGCTGGACACGGATGCCCTTCTGGCCCTCGTCGAGGAAGTCCTTGATGGCCATCTTCTTGGCGCGCGCGACAATGTTCTCGAGCATGGCGCCGGAGTTGAAGTCCTTGAAGTAGAGGACTTCCTTATCGCCGTTGGCGTAGGTCACCTCGAGGAAGCGATTCTCGTCCTCCTCGGAGTACATCCGCTCGACTGCGCGCTGGATCATGGCGGCGCAGGTCGCCTCAGCATCGCCACCATGCTCGCCCACGTCATCCGGGTGCAGCGGGAGATCCGGCGTGAGGTACTTGCTGAGGATGTCGCGCGCCGCTTCGGCGTCGGGTCGCTGGATCTTGATCTTCACGTCGAGGCGCCCGGGACGCAGGATCGCCGGGTCGATCATGTCCTCGCGGTTGGACGCGCCGATGACGATGACGTTCTCGAGGCTCTCCACACCGTCGATCTCGCTCAGCAGCTGCGGGACGATGGTGTTCTCGACGTCGCTGGATACACCCGAGCCACGAGTGCGGAAGAGAGAGTCCATCTCGTCGAAGAAGACGATGACGGGCATGCCTTCCGACGCCTTCTCGCGCGCCCGCTGGAAGACCAGTCGGATGTGGCGCTCCGTCTCTCCTACGTACTTGTTGAGCAGCTCGGGGCCTTTGATGTTGAGGAAGTAGGAACGCCCCTCCTGCCGGCCGGTGCGCTGCGCCACCTTCTTGGCCAGGGAGTTGGCAACGGCCTTGGCGATGAGCGTCTTGCCGCATCCGGGTGGCCCGTAGAGCAGGATGCCCTTGGGTGGAGCGAGGCGGTGCTCCTCGAAGAGGTCCGGGTGGAGGAACGGCAACTCGACAGCGTCCTTGATGGCATCGATCTGACTTCCAAGGCCGCCGATGTCGGCGTAGTCGACGTCCGGGACCTCCTCGAGGACGAGTTCCTCGACCTCGGACTTCGGGATCACCTCGAACACATAGCCGCTGCGCGGCTCCATGAGCAGCGAGTCACCGGCCCGTAGCGTGCGCGTACGCAGCGGCTCGGCAAGGCCCACGACGCGCTCCTCGTCCGCGCGACCGATGACGAGGGCACGCTCGCCATCGGCAAGGAGCTCCTTGAGCATCACGATCTCGCCGATGCGCTCGAACTCGCGCACGCCCACGATGTTGAGCGCCTCGTTGAGCATGACCTCCTGCCCGGGCTGAAGGGTCGAGGCGTCCACATCGGGGGTGGCCACCAGCCGCATCTTGCGTCCGGCGACCGCGACATCGAGCGAACCGTCCTCCAGGCGAGCCAGGAAGACGCCGTAAGTGCCCGGGGGCTCGGCCAGCCGATCGACCTCGGCCTTGAGGGCGACGATCTGCTCGCGGGCATCGCGCAGAGTGGCGACGAGCCTTCCGTTGTGCGCCTGGGCGGCGGCCAACTCGGATTCCAGTACGCGCAGACGCTCGTCGGGAGTGCGCATCGCGGGGTCCCGCTCAGTCATGCCACGCCTCCCTGGTCGGTGCCGTCCCCTCGACCCTACCCACAGGTGGGCGTCACGCGCCTGTCACGCGCCGGTGCCCTCCGCCGTCATCCCCTTGGCAGGGCGCCGACGCCGGGGAGGTGCCACCGTGCCCTCGGCCAGACGTCGTGTCGCCAGCAGGAAGCCCGTATGACCGATCATGCGGTGATCCGGGCGCACCGCGAGTCCCTCGAGGTGCCAGGTGCGCACGAGGGATTCCTCGGCTCGAGGCTCCGTCCACCGCCCATCGGCGCGCAGATCCTCGGCGATCCGCGACAGTTGCGTGGTCGTCGCGACGTACACGACGAGGACTCCACCGGGGCGCAGGGCATGGGCCACCGCGTCGACGTGCTCCCAGGGATCGAGCATGTCGAGCACCACGGCATCGAAGGGGGCGTCGTCGGCCCACGGGCGCTCCGCGAGATCGCCGACGTGCAGTGTCCAGTTGGCTGGCTGGTCGCCGAACCAGCGCGTGACATTGGCGCGCGCCGTCTCAGCGAAGTCCGGGCGCCGCTCGCACGACACGACGCGTCCCTCGGCACCGACGGTCTGGATGAGCGTGCACGTGAGCGCGCCTGAGCCCGCACCAGCCTCGAGCACGGACCAGCCGGGTCGCAGGCCCGTGAGCATCGCGATCCGTGCCGAGTCCTTGGGGTAGATGACAGCGGCTCCCCTCGGCATGGACAGGACGAAGTCCTCGAGCAGGGAGCGCAAGGCGACGTAGCGCGTCCCGCCCGTCGTCGTGACGACGATGCCCTCGGGCTTGCCGAGTAGGTCGTCGTGTGCGATCGACCCGCGATGGGTGTGGAAGGTCGCACCCGGTTGGAGGATCAGTGTGTGGTGGCGCCCCCGATCATCGGTGATCTGAACGATGTCACCCGGGGAGAGCACCCGATCGCCGGTCATCCGGGGAGGCTAGCCCAAGCGCGGAGATCATCCAGCGTCACGCCATCGAGCGTCGTCACGACGGTGCGACGCGGGTGCTCCGGGATCGAGACGAGATGCGGCACCGCGAGGACATAGGCCCCGCTGGCCTGCCCTGACGCTACGCCCGTGGGCGAGTCCTCGATGACGATGCACGATTCGATCGGGGCGCCCAGACGTCGCGCCGCCTCGAGATAGGGCTCCGGATGCGGCTTGCCCTCATCGACCTCGTCACCCGCGACAGTGACGTCGAATGCCGGATCAGGTACGCCGGGATGGTGCGACACGGCATCGGATACGGCATCGAGCAGTCGTCGATGCGACGCGGAGACCAGCGCCGTGGGAATCCCCGCGGACCGGCACTCGGTGAGGAGCTCCAGGGCTCCGGGACGCCACTCCAGGTCCCCCGATCGCAGCAGCATCTCCATGGCCTCCAGCAGCTGCTCGCCGATCACGTCGGGTGGGTGCGGTGCGCCCGTGCGCTCGGCCATGTACGCCGTGACCCGCTCCAGGGGGCCGCCCAGGCAGTGTGCCTGATCCTCGCGGGTCCAGGTGCCGCCCCAGGCGCCCACCGTTCGGCATTCGGCGTCCCACCAGAGGTCCTCGGAGTCCAAGAGCGTGCCATCGAGGTCGAAGAGCACGGCGGCTGGCAGGGTCATGGTCGAGCAGGCTACGCGTCGGGCTCCCGAGCCCGTATGTGACGTAGGGTGAGCGCGCCGGGGGCGGATGTCTCGGGGACCGGAGGTGGTCGCATGATCGAATTCGAGGCGCTGCCCGAGCTCGTCGATCCGGTTCTGGTCGCGGCCTTCGAGGGTTGGAACGACGCGGGCGACGCCGCCAGCGACGCGGTGAGCCATCTCATCGACGTCTGGGGTGCGATGCCCCTTGCCGAGATCGACCCCGAGGACTACTACGACTACCAGGTCAACCGTCCGATGATCGCGTTCGACGAGGAGGGTGTGCGTCGGCTGACCTGGCCGACCACGCGCATCTACGTCGCTCGCCTTCCCCTGGCAACGAGGGATGTCGTACTCGTCCATGGGATCGAGCCCAACATGCGTTGGCGTCAGTTCACCGAGGAGATCCTCGGCCTCGCCGCCGAACTCGGGGTCACGCTGTCCGTCACCCTCGGCGCGCTGCTCTCCGACAGCCCACACTCGCGCCCCGTACCCGTGACGGGCACGTCGACGGATCCGGGCACGGCACTCAGCCTCGGTCTCGAGCCGTCCCACTACGAGGGGCCGACCGGCATCGTGGGCGTGCTCCAGGAGGCCTGCAGCAGGCGTGGCCTGCCTGCGGTGTCCCTGTGGGCGGCCGTCCCCCACTATGTCGCTCAGGCGCCTTCGCCCAAGGCGACCCTCGCCCTGGTGCGTCGCGTGGAAGACCTCCTGGACGTTCCGGTCCCCCTCGGGGACCTCGTCGAGGACGCCCGCGCCTGGGAGATCGGGGTCGACGAACTCGCCGCGGACGACGAGGAGGTCGCCGACTACGTGCGACAACTCGAGGAAGCACGCGACACGACGGACCTCCCCGAGGCGAGCGGTGAGGCCATCGCCCGCGAGTTCGAGCGCTACCTGCGCCGCCGCGGCACCGACGGCGGCTGAGCCGCGGATTCAGCCGCGCGCCTGCATGGCCTGATAGGCCCGGATCAGCGCATCGGTCGACGAGTCCCGATCGAGCGGACGATCGGCATCCTGCAGGTCCGGGAGGATCGAGTTCGCCATCGCCTTGCCGAGTTCCACCCCCCACTGATCGAAGCTGTCGATGCCCCAGACGGCGCCCTGCACGAAGACACTGTGCTCATATAGCGCAATGAGCGCGCCAAGGGCGTGGGGCTCCAGACGCGCCGCGAGGATGAACGTCGACGGTCGATTTCCCGGCATCACCTTATGCGGCACGAGTGGCTCCGGGGTGCCCTCCGCGCGCACCTCCTCTGCCGTCCGACCGAAGGCGAGCACCGCCGCCTGAGCGAGGGCATTGGCCGCGAGCATGTCCTGCATGTCGAACACCGGCTCGAGCGCCTGGGCGAAGAGGATGAAGTCGCAGGCGACGATCTCCGTACCCTGATGGAGCAGTTGGTAGAAGGAGTGCTGGCCATTCGTCCCGGGTTCGCCCCAGTAGATCGCTCCCGTGTCGTAGTCGACGTGGGCTCCGTCGAGCCGCACTGATTTGCCGTTGCTCTCCATGGTGAGCTGCTGGAGGTACGCAGGGAAGCGCGCCAGGAACTGTGCGTAGGGCAGGACAGCCGTGGTGGGGATCCCAAGGAAGTCCCTGTTCCACACTGCGAGAAGCCCCATCGTCAGGGGCAGGTTGTCCTCGGGGGCCGCGTCCCTGAAGTGCTGGTCCATCGCGTGGAAACCATCGAGCATGTCCTGGAAGTACGCCGGCCCGATCGCGATCATCGTGCTCAGTCCGATGGCGGAGTCCATGGAGTAGCGCCCGCCCACCCAGTCCCAGAAGCCGAACATGTTGTCCGTGTCGATTCCGAAGGCCCGTACGCGCTCGGCGTTGGTCGACACGGCGACGAAGTGCGCGGCGACAGCGTCCTCGCCGAGGGCCTCCACGATCCAGTCGCGAGCCGCTCGCGCATTGGTCAGGGTCTCCTGGGTGCCGAAGGTCTTCGAGGCGACGATGAAGAGCGTCTGTGCGGGATCGAGCCCGCGCAGCGCCTCGGTGATGTCGGTCGGATCGACATTGGACACGAAGCGGAAGGTCATGGCCCGATCGGAGTAGTAGCGCAGCGCCTCGTAGGCCATGGCGGGACCAAGATCGGAACCCCCGATGCCGATGTTGACGACATTGCGGATGCGCTCGCCGGTCGCGCCCGACCAGCGTCCGTCCCGCACGCGATCGGCGAAGTCGCCCATCCGGCGCAGGACGTCGCGGACCTCCACGGCAACATCGGTGCCATCCACCTCAAGCCGGGATCCGGCCGGTAGCCGGAGAGCGGTGTGCAGCACGGCGCGATCCTCGGTGGTGTTGATGTGCTCCCCGGCGTACATCGCGTCACGGCGGGCGAAGACGCCCTGATCACGGGCGAGCTCGATGAGCGCAGCCATGACGTCCGGCGTTACGCGCTGCTTGCTGAAGTCAGCGCGCAGACCGGCCGCCTCGAGCGTCCATGCGGGTCCCCTGCCCGGCTCGTCGGCGAAGAGCTGCCTGAGATGACGGGTGCGCAGATCCCGGCCAAGGCCATCGAGCCGCGTCCAGGCGCTCGTCCGAGTGGGGTCGTGGGATTCCCTGACGTCCATGCACGAAGCCTTGCACTACCGTGTCGTCGTCCTCCACCGAAGGGGCACCTGACGAAGGGATATCGCCATGGCGACGTCGCATCCCATGCAGCTGGGCATGGTGGGCCTGGGTCGAATGGGGGCCAATATCGTCCGCCGCATCCTCCGGGATGGGCACTCCGCGGTCGTCTACGACCGCGACCCGGCTGTGGTCGCGGCACTCGTCGCCGAGGGTGCTGTCGGCGCAGGCTCGCTCGCCGAGCTCGGCGCGCAGATGGAAGCCCCGCGCAATGTGTGGATCATGGTCCCCGCGGGCGCCATCACGCAGTCGGTGGTCGACGAGCTCGGCGGCCTCCTCGACCGGGACGACACGATGATCGACGGCGGTAACTCGTATTACCGCGACGACATCCGACGTGCTGCGGCACTTCGCCCCCAGGGGATCCACTACATCGACTGCGGCACCTCCGGAGGCGTGTGGGGCCTCGAGCGCGGCTACTCGCTCATGATCGGTGGCGATGATGACGCCGTGAACCGCCTCGACCCCATCTGGGACTCCGTGGCACCCGGCGTCGACTCGGCACCTCGCACCGGCGACCGCACGGGTGCGCTCGTGCCTGGCGAGGCGGGCTGGCTGCACTGCGGACCCAGCGGAGCCGGTCACTTCGTCAAGATGGTGCACAACGGCATCGAGTACGGCCTCATGGCCGCCTACGCCGAGGGCCTCAACATCCTCAAGCATGCCGATACCGGCCTTCGCCAGAGGGAGGCCGACGCCGAGACGGCGCCGCTCGAGCATCCGGAGTACTACCAGTACTCCTTCGACCTGCCGGCCATCACCGAGGTCTGGCGTCGCGGCAGCGTCGTCGGCTCCTGGCTCCTCGATCTCACGGCGCTCGCGCTATCTCGGTCGGGGGACCTCGCGGAGTTCAGCGGGCGCGTCTCGGACTCCGGTGAAGGCCGGTGGACATCCATCGCCGCCATCGAGGAAGGCGTGCCCGCGCCCGTGCTCACCGAGGCGCTCTACTCGCGCTTCGACAGTCAGGGTATGGCCGACTTCGCCTACAAGGTCATGTCCGCGCAGCGCAAGGAGTTCGGAGGGCACGACGAAAAGTCGTCGTAGCCACTGTCACACCTGAAGGCGCACGCCCAGCAGCGCGTCCACCGCATCACGGATGCGCGCCGATGCGCCGACGTCAGTGCCCCCCCGGGTGAGGGCGTCCTCGGCCCACCGGTCCACCGCGGCAATGGCGTCAGGCGTACGGAGATCATCGGCGATCGCCGAGCGCATCTGCGACACGGTGCCCTGGGCAGGCGGACCCTGCGCAAGCGACGTCGCGCGCTCCCACCGATCGAGTCTCGCCTCGGCATCCGCCAGGCCAGCCGAGGTCCAGTCCCAGTCCTCCCGGTAGTGGTGGGCGAGCACCGCGAGCCGTATCGCCCCCGATCGGATCCCCGACTCGCGGAGCCGGTGCACGAAGACCAGGTTGCCCAGCGATTTGCTCATCTTGACGCCGTCCAGACCCACCATGCCGGCATGGACGTAGTCACGGGCGTAGGGCCGCTCGTGCGTGAGCACCTCGGCGTGACTCGCGCCCATCTCATGGTGGGGGAAGATCAGATCGCGACCACCGCCTTGCACGTCGAAGGTCATCCCCAGGTGATCGAGTGCAATGGCCACGCATTCGATGTGCCAACCCGGACGTCCATGACCGAGGTCGGTATCCCACGCCGGCTCCTCGGGTCGCGCGGCCCGCCAGAGGAGCGGATCGAGCGGGTCGCGCTTGCCGGGACGAAGCGGATCCCCGCCTCTCTCGGCGAAGAGGGCGAGCATCTCGTCCCGCGTGAGCCCGGAAACTCCGCCGAAGAGCGGATCGGTGGACAGATCGAAGTACAGGTCACCATCGACGTCGTAGACCGCTCCTCGCTCACGCAGCCCCTGAATGCACGTGACGACGCTGGGGATCGATTCGACTGCGCCGATGTAGTCATCGGGAGGCACCACTCTGAGGAACTCCATGTCCTCGCGGAAGAGCTGCGTCTCGCGCAGGGCGATATCTCGCCAGTCCTCGCCGGTGGCGACAGCGCGCTCGAGCAGCGGATCATCGATATCCGTGACGTTCTGCACGTAGTGCACTCGGTGCCCGGCATCACGCCACGCCCTTACGAGTGTGTCGAAGGCGAGGTACGTCGCCGCATGGCCCATATGAGTCGCGTCGTACGGGGTGATCCCGCAGACGTAGAGGCGCGCCTGCTCACCCGGGGCCGACGGCCGGAGTTCACCGCTCGCCGTATCCCGCACGCGGACCGGCATTCCTCCTGTGCCCAGGGCGGGGATCTCGGGAGAGGGCCAGGACTCCATGCCCGGAGCCTAGAAGGTGGCGACTAGGCGACGTCACATGGCGGGCCACGGCAGCGCGGGCCACGCGCCATCCGGGTCCGGGAAGGTGCCCTCGGTCACGAGCATCTCGAGACGGTCGCGGGTTGCGGCGATCTCGGAGAGGGTGAGCAGTGGTTCCAGGCATGTGCTCCACTGCGACCAGCCTTCGGCGAGGTGGGCGAGATCGGTGAGGCTCGCAGCGTCGATGGGCGTCCCGGCCCAGCCCCAGAGGACCGTGCGCAGTTTGGGCTCTTCGTGGAAGGTGAGTCCATGGTCGATACCCGCCAGTGCATCCGGCCCCGCCCGCAGGACGTGGCCCCCCTTGCGGTCGGCGTTATTGACCACGGCATCGAGGAGGGCAAGGCGCCGAAGCGGCGCGGACTCCTCGTGGACCAGGCACACATGATCGCCCCGCGCGCCCTCGCCCTCGGCCACCACGTGCCATCCCTCGGGGAGCGTCCGCGCGTCCACGACGTCAACAGGGGCGTCGTCGGGATCGCCATCGATCCAGACCTGCAGGCTGCCCGGTCCTAGAGGGGCTTCTTCTCTCCAGACCGTCACCGGGACGAGATCCCAGCCGAGGGCCCTATCGACCGCGTACGTCGCGACTTCCCGGAGACCCAGGGTGCCTGTCGGGAAGTCCCAGAGAGGCCGCTCCCCTCTGCGCGGCTTGTAGACCGCGCGCATGTGCCGATCACCTGAGCGACACTCCACGCGCATGGCGGAGTTGGAGGAATCCCACAGCCGACCCTCGACGTCGAGGTCGCCCTCGATCAGGAGTTGCTCCACCGACGTGTCATGTGCGCTCACGCGCGGCGCCGATAGCCGTTGGCCCGTGGACAGATGTGACCGCCCGGATCGAGCGGCTGCAGGCAGAACGGGCACGGCGGTCGGCCCGCGGCCACGAGTGCCCGCGCGCGTCGGGCGAACGCTGCAGCAGCCTCCGGCGTCAGGGTGACGCGCAGGGTGTCCGCTGCCTCGTCGTCATCATCGCCGGGTTCTGCGGCTTCCGCCTCGCCCAGCGCGTGTGCCTCGACGAGGATCCGTGCGGGGCCGTCTTCCTCGGGGACGAGGGCAATGCCGAGGGCTCCGACGCGGAATTCCTCCTCCAGTGGCAACGCCAGGGGATCGTTGTCATCACGCCCCGATTCCTCCGAGGCTCCGGCCTGGCTGACCAGGCGCTCGATGCGCTCCGCGAGCATGGCCACCTGGGCCTTCTCGAGGGCGACGGATGTCACCGACCGGTCATCACTGGCCTGCAGGTAGAAGGTCCGTTCGCCCGGCAGCCCGACGGTCCCCGCCACGAAGCGTCGCGGATCGACGTACGAGTGGATGCGGCGCGGCACAGCATCACCGTATCCGGGCGCTGCGGCTAGTGCTCGCCCGAGCCACCGCCGACGGTGCCCTCCACGCGCCTACGGGTGCGCGTGCGCGCGAGAGACGAGAGCTCTGAGCCTCGGTCGTTGACGTGCAGGACCTGGACTCCGCGTGCTCCATAACGGATCACCGATACGGACGCAGGATCCACCACGATCCGCTGGAACTGGTCCAGGTGCATGCCCAGGGCGTCGGCGACGATCGCCTTGATGACGTCACCATGGGAGACCATCGCGTACGTCGCCTTGTCGCCGAGTCGCTGGTTCCATTCGTGCACGGCCCCGAGGGACCGTGCCTGCATCACCGGAAGCGACTCGCCATCGGGGAAGGTGACCGCGCTGGGACGCTCCTGCACCGTGCGCCACAGGGGCAGCTTGGAGAGCTCCGCGAGGGGACGGTTGGTCCATTCACCGTAGCGGCACTCCCCCAGCCGGTCGTCGACCTCGAGGCCTGGAGGTCGACGCTGCGCCTGGTCGATCGCCTCCGCCGTCTGCACCGTGCGCTCGAGTGGGCTCGTGACGATCGCCGCCAGGCGCAGGGGGCTGAGGCGCTCCGCCACGGCTGTCGCCTGCGCCCGTCCGTGGTCGTCCAGGTGAACCCCGGGCGTCCAACCGGCAAGGATCCCGCTGGCATTGGCCTGCGTGCGACCATGTCGGACCAGAATGAGCAGCGGCATGCCGCGACGCTATCGGACGACGGGGCCACGATCGCGGCCATGGGAGGCGACACGTGATCCGGATCATGGGCACGTACAGAGACGGGAGACTCGATCCCGGCACCCACACGCCGGGGTCACCCGTCACACATGAAGCGCTCCTGACTGCCCGCGATGCCGTGGTCGACCCCACGGACTTCACCTGGATCGCCCTCTCGGACCCCACGCGCCTAGAGGTCGATCTCGTCGCGGATGCCTTCGATCTCGAACCGCTGCTGCTCGATGACGCCGTCTCGCGCCAGGAGCGCGCCAAGATCGACATCGCGGACAAGAGCCTCTTCGTGCTCCTCAAGGTTCTCGAATGGGTGGACGACACCTCGGATGTCGAGACCGGGCAGGTCGCCTGCTTCGTCGGTCCCGGCTATGCGATCACGATGCGGATGGGCCGCGCCGAAGACACCGACGTCGTCGCGTCTCGTCTCGCGGCGCATCCCGAACTCGCCGCCACCGGTCCGCTCGCGATCTTCTGGGCCATCGCCGATGTCGCGGCTCACCAGTACCTCGCCGTCGGTGAGGCCATCCAGTCCGACATCGAGGAGATCGAGCAGCAGGTCTTCTCCGATCAGCCGTCGCAGGCAGCCAATCGGATCTACCGCCTCAATCGGGAGAACATCGAGATGCGGCGGGCAGTCCAGCCGCTGCTTCCGGACTCCCAGCGACTCGCGCGCGATGCGCTCCCACTCGTTCCCGCACCCCTGCATCCGTTCCTCCGGGACGTGGGCGACAACATCCTTCGCGCCGGCGACATGGTGGATGGCTTCGACTCCACTCTCATGACCATGCTTATGGCCAGCACCGCGCGCCAGGATCTCCTGCAGAACAAGGACATGCGCAAGATCTCGGCCTGGGCGGCCATCATCGCGGTGCCGACCGCGATCGCGGGCATCTACGGCATGAACTTCGACGACATGCCGGAGTTGCACTGGACGTTCGGCTACCCCGCCGTGGTCACCGCGATGGCGGTCATCTGCCTGCTGCTCTACCGGGGCTTCAAGAAGTCTGGCTGGCTGTAGGCATCATCTGGCACTGGGCATCATGTCGCCGTGATGGTGCCCGTGACGAGCAGACCCACGATGAGGGCGGCAAGTGCCAACCGGTAGGCGACAAAGGGCATGTATGAGCCCGTCCTGAGGTAGCGGAGCAACCAGGCGATCACGGCGTACCCGACCGTGAAGGCAATCGCGGTCGCGACAATGGTCTGGCCCCACGCCACCTGCGGGTCGTCGCCGATGCGCGTGGCCTCGTAGAAGCCTGAGCCGAGGACGGCGGGAATCGCGAGGAGGAAGGCATAGCGGGTCGCCGCCTCGCGCGTATAGCCGAGCGTCAAGCCCATCGTGATCGTCGCGCCGGACCGCGAGACGCCGGGAATGAGAGCCAGCGCCTGGGCCAGACCCAGGCCGATGGCATCGCGGGTGCGCATGGTGCTGATCTCGCGCTCCTTGCGACCGAAACGATCCGCCAGACCAAGAAGGACACCGAAGACAGCGAGCATGGTCGCCGTGATCCATAGGTTGCGGGCCACTGTCTCGATCTGCTCCGTGAAGGCAAGACCCAGGACCACGATGGGAATCGTCCCCAGGATGACGTACCAGCCCAGACGTGAATCTGCGGAGCCCCGCTCCTCCGGCCGGACGAGACTGACCGCCCACGCGCGCACGATCCGTGCGATGTCGTGACGGAAGTAGATGAGGACCGCCGCCTCGGTGCCGATCTGAGTCACGGCGGTGAAGGCGGCGCCTGGGTCACCCCAGCCGAAGATCCGCGACAGCACCAGGATGTGGGCGCTCGAGGAGATCGGCAGGAACTCCGTGAGTCCCTGGATGACTCCCAGAACGACGGCCTCGAACCACGTCATGGCGCCTGCCATGTGCACCCCTCGGCCCGCATGGACCCTAGTCCTCCGCGAGTCCTGCCTGGGCGAGGAGCTGGGGCATCAGGCGCAGTGTCTCCAGCCGCTCGTCCAGGGAACCGTGGTAGCTCGCGAGAGTCAGCGTCGTCACGCCGGCTGCCGCGTAGTCCTTGAGTCGCTCGGCGATGACGTCGGGCGGCCCGATGAGCGAGGTTCGCTGGATGAACTCCAGGGGCACGGCAGCTGCGGCGCCCGCGTAGTCCTTGGCCAGGTAGAGGTCCTGGATCCGCGCGGCGGCGTCCCCGAAGCCCATACGGACAGCGAGAGCGTTGTAGAAGTTCTTCTCCCGCGAGCCCATGCCGCCGATGTAGAGCGCGCAGTAGGCGCGCACGGGCTCCGCGCACGCTTCGATGTCATCACCGATGATCACCGGCACCGTGGGGACGACGTCGAAGCCCTTCATGTCGAGACCGGCCTTTTCGCGTCCGGCCCGGATGTTTCCGAGCAGCTCGCCCGAGTGATCGGGATCGAAGAAGATCGCGAGCCAACCGTCGGCGATCTCGCCTGCGAGCTCGAGGTTGCGGGGGCCCACGGCAGCCAGGTAGACCGGGATGCGCTCGCGCACCGGGTGCACCGTGAGGGTGAGCGCCTTGCCGGGTCCGTCGGGCAGGGGGAGCGTGAAGAACTCACCGTCATAGGTGAGTCGCTCGCGAGCGAGGGCCTTGCGCACGATGCCGACGTACTCCCGGGTGCGCGCAAGCGGCTTATCGAAGCGGACGCCGTGCCACCCCTCGGACACCTGCGGCCCGGACACACCCAGTCCCAGGCGGAATCGGCCCCCGGAGAGCGTGTCGAGCGTCGCAGCAGTCATGGCCGTATTGGCAGGCGTCCGACCGGGGATCTGGAAGATCGCCGATCCGACGTCGATGCGTTCGGTCTGCGCGGCCACCCATGCCAACACCGTGGCGGCGTCGGAGCCGTATGCCTCCGCCGCCCAGACGACCGCATAGCCGCATCGGTCAGCCTCCCGGGCCTGCTCGAGGTTGTCGGCGTCGTTGCCCGCGCCACAGTAGCCGAGGTTGAGACCGAGCTTCATACGCCCTCCCGATTCCCTTGCGCGCCGCCGGAGGACCGACGGCCTTGCGCGTGTCGAGCGAGCCTATCCACCCCCCCGCGTGACTAGGTTGCCCACGTGGAACGACGCAGCCTCGGTCCGACCGGTGCCCGAGTCGGCACGGTGGGCCTTGGCACGGCCACCTGGGGTCGCGGAACAGATGGGTCCGAAGCGCGGGAGCAGGTTGCCCTGCTGGTCGACGCAGGCGGCAACCTCATCGATGTCACGGGTGACCCGGCGTGTGCCCCCTGCGCCATGCACGCATTCTCCGACCCGGGTCTTCGACGCGAGACCTTCATCAATCTTCGCTCCCACGCCCTGGGGTCCCAGCGGGAGATGCTCGCCGCGCTGGATGATGCGATGGCCGCGCTCGGCATCGCTCACGTGGACCTCTGGACCGTCGAAGGGTGGGATGAGTCGCTGCCGTGGTCGGAGTTGACGTCGGCACTCGCCGTGGCCGTGTCCACCGGGCGTGCGAATTACGTCGGGCTCTGCCCCTCATCTGCATGGGAGGCGGCTCTGGTAGGCGCCGCGCTCACGATGCATCCCGATCGGACTCCCCTTGCGGCGATCACCGTGCCCTACTCGCTGCTCGACCAGGCCGAAGCACGCGACTGCACACAGGTGTCGCATGCGCTCGGCTCAGGCATCCTCGCGGCGTGGCCCTTGGCGGGCGGGGTGCTCACCGGCAAATACCGGCACGCGACCCCTCCGGATTCACGCGGAGCGGGTGAGCGCCATGCCATGCGCATGTTGCGGTACCGGTCCCCATGGGCGCGTCCCGTGATCGAGGGGCTCTGCGCTGCAGCGGAGGGTCTGGGCACGACCCCCACCGTGCTGGCCCAAGCGTGGGTGCGGGACCGTCCCGGCGTGACGGCAACTCTGGTCGGGGCGCGCACCGTGCACCAGTGGCGGGCGGCCCTGGCCGCCGATGGATTCGTCGTACCCGACGAGATACGACGCGCACTCGACGAAGTCGCGGACGAGGCAGCCGCCGTCGGACATGATGGGGATGCGGGCTAGGACGCCATGCGAGCAGCGGGAAGGAGCGCCATGTCGACAACTCGGCAATCGGCCTACGAGTACCGCGAGTTCGCGCTCCCTCGGGAGACGTCGCGCGATGCTGCCCGGAGCGTTCTGACGGAGTACGCCGAGTATGGCCATTGGGAACTCGCGCGCTTGCGGCTCTACCCGGACGGCCGGCGTCGGGTGTGGCTACGCCGACGCGTCATGCGCGTGGAGCGCACCGCCTGATCACTAGGCCAGACGCAGGAAGCGGTCGAGAGCCCGCACCCCGAAGGCGACGGCGTCGATCGGCACCCGCTCGTCTACGCCGTGGAAGAGGGCGGTGAAGTCGAGATCCGGGGGCAGGCGCAGCGGCGAGAAGCCGTAGCCCTGGATACCGAGCCGCGAGAAGGCCTTCGCATCGGTGCCTGCGGACAGGAGGTAGGGCGCGACCGCCGCACCGGGATCCTCGGCATCGATGGCCGCCCGCATGGCATCGACGAGGGGCACGTCGTACGCAGCCTCGAGCGCGACATCGTGGTTGATGAACTCACGTCGAACCGAGGGACCGAGGAGTCGATCTATCTCGGCGAGGAAGGCCTGCTCCTCGCCGGGGACGTACCGGCCATCGATGACACCCGCCGCTTCGCCGGGGATCACATTGGCCTTGTAGCCCGCCTGGAGCATGGTGGGGTTGGTCGTGTTCCGCGTGCCGGCTCCGATGAAGCGCGCGACGGGACCCAACTGGCGCGCGAGCTCCACGGGATCGTCGAGATCCAGGTCGAGGCCGTAGGCCTCGCTGATCGCGGCGACCATGTGCTGGGCCGTCGGCGACAGCTGCACGGGCCAGCGATGCGTGCCGATTCGCGAAATCGCCGCCGCCACTTCGGTGACCGCGTTGTCGCCTGTGAGAGCCGATCCATGACCCGCCGCACCCTCCGCGATCAGGCGCATCCAGGCGATGCCCTTCTCCGCCGTCTGAATCAGGTAGAGCCTGCGGTCGTCTGGCAGAGTGAGGGAGAAGCCGCCGACCTCGCTCACACCCTCCGTGACTCCCTCGAGGATGTCCGGGCGGTGATCGACGATCCAGTGCGATCCATGCCGCCCACCGGCTTCCTCGTCGGGGATGAAGAGGAAGACCAGGTCTCGGCTCGGTCGGGCACCCGATCGACTCCAGGCCCGCGCGAGCGCGATGAGCATCGCATCCATGTCCTTCATGTCGACGGCCCCGCGACCCCAGACCATGTCGTCGTGCACTTCGGCACCGAAAGGGGGCACTGACCAATCAGACGCGCGCGCGGGCACGACATCCAGATGCCCGTGCAGGAGCAGTCGCGGCCGTGTCGGATCGGTACCCGCCAGGCGTGCCACCACGCCCTGGCGACGCGACGAGGTGGTGCTGAAGCGCTCCACCTCGAGGCCCGCCTCCCGGAGCGAGGCCTCGACGTACTCCGCGGCGTCCGCCTCGCCGGGGCCGGAGTCGGTGCCGTCGTTGGTCGTGTCGATCCGGACGAGATCGCGCAGGATCTGGATGACCTCCGCCTGGGCAGCGACTGCCTCTGGGCTCGATTCCTCCGCTGCTGCATCCACGCCCCCATCCTGCACTGAGGAGGCAGGTGGTGGCACCACTCGACGGGTTGTTATCCTCACCGTCGGCGATCCGGTCGTGTCCCCACGCGGCCCGGTGAGCACCACGTCCGGGTGGCGGAATTGGCAGACGCGCTAGCTTGAGGTGCTAGTGCCCGCAAGGGCATGGGGGTTCAAGTCCCCCCTCGGACACCACGTGATGTCTCACGTACCCCATCGGGGCATGTGCAACCTTCGGGTTCGACCTCCGCAAGCGCGCGCAGCCGCTAGCCTCTGGCCCGGCTCGTCGTTTAGCGCCGTTCCCGCGGCGCCTTCCCCTAACCGGCAAGCCTCCGTTGCCATGACCCTCGGAGGTTCCCTTGTCTGCTCCCCCCACGCAGCGCCCTGTCTCAGCGGTCGACCGGTGGTTCTCGCTCACCGCGCGAGGCTCCACGTACGGTCGGGAGATCCGCGGAGGCTTCGTCACGTTCTTCACGATGGCCTACATCGTCGTGCTGGCACCCCTCATCCTCGGCACGGCCAAGGACATCAACGGCCTCTACGTCGGCGGCACGGAGGACGTGCTCAAGGCGATCACGATGGTGTCCGCCTCCGTTGCCTTGGTTGCGGGGGTCATGACGGTCCTCATGGGCATCATCGGTCGATTCCCGATCGCGATCGCGGCGGGCCTGGGCCTCATCCCCGTCGTCGCCTTCACCCTCGCACCGCAGATGACCTGGGCCGACGCGATGGGCATCGTGGTCCTCGAGGGCATCCTCATCCTGCTGCTCGTGCTCACCGGCTTCCGAGCCGCGGTCTTCAAGGCCGTCCCGGAGCAGCTCAAATACGCCATCGGCGTCGGAATCGGACTCTTCATCACCCTCATCGGCCTGGTGGACGCGGGGATCGTGCGGTCGGGAGTCCCTCTCCTCTCCTTCGGGGTCTTCGGCGAGCTACGCGGCTGGCCGATCTTCACCTTCGTGCTCGGACTCGTCATCACCATCATCCTCATGGTGCGCAAGGTCCGCGGCGCGATCCTCATCGGCATCCTGGCGACGACCGTCATCGCGATCGTCATCGAAACCGTCTTCAAAGTGGGCCCCAAGACCGGCCCGGATGGTGCGGTGGCCAACCCGACGGGCTGGGGGCTCAACGTCCCGGCTGTTCCTACGACGTGGGTTTCCACACCTGACCTGGGACTCCTCGGCCAGTTCAACCTCTTCGGCTCGTTCGAGGCCATCGGCGTCGTCGCCGCACTGCTGGCGATCTTCGCCCTGCTCCTCAGTGACTTCTTCGACACCATGGGGACCGCATTCGGTCTTGCAACGGAGGCCGACCTGCTCGACGACCAGGGTGAAATCCCCCATTTCCAGAGCATTCTCGTTGTGGACTCCCTCGCCGCCGCGGCCGGTGGTGCCGCTTCAGCTTCCAGCAACACGGCGTACATCGAATCCGCAGCCGGTATCGGCGACGGTGCCCGCACCGGGATCGCATCGATCGTCACGGGTGGGCTCTTCCTCGTCGCCATGCTCATCTCGCCCATCGTCACGGTCATCCCCTACGAGGCGGCAGCACCTGCCCTCGTCGTCGTGGGCTTCCTCATGATGAGCCAGATCCGACACATCGACTTCACCGATATGGCGATCGGGATCCCGGCGTTCCTCACCATCGTCCTCATGCCCTTCACCTACTCCCTGGTCAATGGAATCGGTGCCGGCTTCGTGACGTACTGCATCATCAAGGTCGCCACCGGCAAGGCTCGCGAGGTCAATTGGCTCATGTGGATCGTCTCCGGCGCCTTCCTGGTCTACTTCGCCATCGACCCGATCCGCAATCTCCTCGGGGGTGGCTAGTCCGGGCATGATGGAACCGTGCCCCGCACCCGGATCGCGCCCACCCCGAGTGGTTATCTCCATGACGGTAATCGTCTGAACTTCAGGCGGACCGCTGATCTCGCCGCGGAGGTCGGCGCCGAGATGGTCCTCCGGATCGACGACGCCGACGCAGCGCGCTATCGCAGGGAGTACGTCGACGACATCTTCCGCACCCTCGCGGAGATGGGCATGACCTGGACCATCGGGCCGCTCAACGCCGACGACTTCGAGACGCATTGGTCGCAGCGGAGCAAGACGGAGCACTACCGGATCCAGCTCGTGCGTGCCCTATCGGCAGGCCTCCCCACCTATGCGTGCGATTGCTCTCGGACGGTGCAGCAGGGTCCAGCAATCCATGGGTGCGCGGGAGGCTGCCGGGATCGGGGGCTCGCACTCCTCGGGGGGACGACGGCATTGCGTGTCTCGGTCGACCCCGGCACCACGGTGCCTGTCGGTGGTGAACTCATAGCGCTCGATGCCGAGATGGGCGACTTCATCGTGTGGCGACGCGATGATCTGCCCGCCTACCAGCTCGTCTCCGTGGTCGAAGACCGTGACCTGGAGATCACCCACATCGTGCGCGGACGTGACCTGATCGCGTCGAGCGCCGCGCAGATGTACCTCGCCCGCTGGCTCGGGGCGGATAACGTCATCGAGGCGACGTACGTGCACCATGAGCTCGTGACCGACCCCTCAGGTGCCAAACTCTCCAAGACCACCCAGCGTCGCGTCGCACAACAGGAGGCTGCCCCATGACCGCATCCCCGGAGATCGGTCGGATGATCGTCGCCGCGGGAATCCCGACCAATGTCCACGACACCGGTCACGATCCCGGTGGGGGCACGGTGCTGCTCATCCATGGGTCAGGGCCGGGTGTGAGTGCCTGGGCGAACTGGCGCCTCACCATCCCGGCGCTCTCACCGCACTTCCGCGTTATCGCACCGGATGTCGTCGGCTTCGGCTTCACCGAGCGCTCCGCCACGTCCTACGACCTCGACACCTGGACGGCCCACGTCGTGGGCGTACTCGACGCACTGGGAATCGATAGGGCGCATGTCGTGGGCAACTCCTTCGGCGGCTCCCTTGCACTCGCGCTCGCTATCCACCACCCGGATCGGGTGCGCCGCCTCGGGCTCATGGGCGCGGTGGGGCTCGATTTCCCCATCACGCCCGGCCTGGACGCGGTCTGGGGATACCAGCCGAGCGTGGAGTCGATGGCCGAACTCCTCAGCATCTTCACCGCAACCCCTGCACCGGGGCTGCAGCAGCTCGCGGAGCTCCGCTATCAGGCCAGCATCAGGCCCGGTGTGCACGAGGCATACGCATCGATGTTCCCCGCTCCCCGCCAGCGCTGGGTCCAGGCCCTCGCGCATGCCGAGAGCGAAGTCGCGTCCATCGACGCCCCCACGATGATCTTCCACGGCCGCGAGGATCGCGTGATCCCGCTGTCCACGTCGTTGCGGCTCTTCGAACTCATCCCGGACGCCCAACTCCACCTCTTCGGCCAGTGCGGGCACTGGACTCAGATCGAGCACGCGGAGGAGTTCAATCGAATCCTGCGGGACTTCCTCCTGGACGGATGAGCTGCACGTCACTCACGAGTACGGGCTCACACGTGCGGGCTCACATGCGCAGGTAGGAGGCGCCGTTGAGGTCGAGGATTCCTCCGCTGGCCCACTCCGCCTCGGGCAAGGCCAGGAAGGCGACCGCGGCGGCGATCTCGTCGGGATGGGCGATCCGCCCGAAGGGGCTCTCCGCGCGGCGCACCTCCCCGGCCTCCCCCTGCATCGCTGCAGCGGCCATATCCGTCTCAACGAATCCGGGCGCGACGGTCGTCACCGCGATGCCTCGGGAGCCGAGGTACTTCGCAAGCGACTGACCGAAGGAGGAGAGCCCCGCCTTGCTGGCCCCGTACGCGGGGCTGTGCGGCTCGCCCCGGAAGGCACCCCGCGAGCCGACGTTGATGATGCGGCCTCCCGGACCCATGTGCCGCACCGCATGCCAGGTCACGATCGCCGGGGCGAGCAGGTTGATGTCGAGGGTCTCCTGCCAGGCACCGAGCCAGGTGTCGAAGTCCACTTCGTCGATGGGATGGTCGACGAACACCCCGGCGTTGTTCACGAGGACGTCGATGCCGCCCAGGGCCTCAGCCGCCTCCTGGACCATGCGCGTAATCGCCTCGGGATCTCGGAGATCCGCACGCACGCCCACGTGCCCCGAGCCGTCGAGGGAAGCGAGAACCTCGGCTGCGGCCTCCGGACTGGCGTGGAAGTGGAGCGCCACGTGCCAGCCATCAGCGGCGAACCGACGCGCGATCGCCGCGCCGATCCCGCGAGAGCCACCCGTGATGAGGATGCGACCGGTCATAGGCCAAGGCTAGGACCCATGGCGATCACCCGCACGGCTGTCTGGCAGGCTACGACGCATGGCACATGGCACGGGTGACGAGCCCATTCACCTCAACAATCACCATCTCAACACTCTGACGGCGATCTTCAGCCACCCCACGAGCCACAACATCCGCTGGGCCGACACGATCTCTCTGCTCGAGCACGTGGGCGAGGTCGAGGAGCGTCACGACGGCAAGCTGAAGGTGACCGTGGGGCCCGAAACCGAGATCTTCGAGCGTCCACGCGACAAGGACATTGACACCCAGATGGTGGTCGACCTCCGGCGCATGCTGCGCAATGCAGGCTTCGGCCCCGAGCAGCCCGGCCAGGAGGTCTGACATGCACGACGTTACCGATGCCATCGATCTCACAGGCCGCGTGGCGATCGCCGCCGTGGACTTCCACAGCACCCGCATCTACGCGCTCGACTCCGCGGATCACTCCTCGCCTGAGCACGTCACAGCCGAGGATCCCCGGAAGCGTTACCACAATGTCTACCACCGGCATGGCAACGTCGATGGCACCTACTTGGACGACAGCGACGCCTACTGGTCGCTGCTCACCCAGGCTCTTGCTCCGGCCGAGGGGATCATCCTGCTCGGGCACGGCAAGGGCAAGGCCAACGCCAGCCACCACCTCGCGGGATACATGGAGAAGCATCGCAAGGACATCGCAGGCAAGATCATTGCCGACGTCCGCGCGGACATCGACGATCTCACGGACGAGCAGTTGCTCAGACTCGGCCAGCACATCGCGGGCATCGATCCCCTGCGGGATCACGGAGATAGCCAGCGCGGCGCGCAGTAACGGCCTCGACTAGCTCTCGGCCGCCTCGCGCGCGCGCCACCGACGCTCGAGCAGGTAGGCGGCGATGCCCGCGAGGACACCCACGGCCAAGACGGCGATCCAGCCGCCGAGGTTGCCCAGGGAATTGGTGTTCGCGGGATCGTCAGGGCACTCGCCGAGACCGCACTCGGGGATGATGGACAGACCAATCACACCCAGGTCGACGGTGGACCAGACGACGACCAGCAGGCTCAGCCAGACAACCAGGCCCGTCACCAGAGGACGCATCGGTCCCGGATCACGCAGCACGCCTTCATCACCGGCTTGGAACGGCGCCTGCCACATGATGAGAATGGCGCAGCCCACAATCGCGATGATGAACGTGACGAGCGCCCAGGTGTAGAGATGCCAGCCCAGGACCGTGGGGCCGTAGCCGGGATCGTTCGGGTCGGCGATGTGGAGCAGGATCTGCCGAGTCGAGCCCGCGGCGCCTACCACGGCGGCCAGGATGCTCAGGGCATAGTGGCGCGGCTTGATTCCCCACAGCAGGTTCATGATGGGGCCCACGGCCAGGCCCACCATGCCGGAGCGCTGGACGATGCACAGGGGGCACGGCTGCTCACCCGCGCCGAACTGCAGATGCAGTGAACCGGCGAGGACCAGGATCAGGCCGAAGAGCGCGGCGATATTGACCAGCCGCGAGAGGAAAACGGCCCGCTCGGGGTCCATAGCCCAGCGGCTGGAGGATGCCTGCGCTGTGGAGATCGTCATGTCGGCCCCTAGAAGTTGAGCGGGATCGGGTCGGTCATGTGGATGCGCAAGACCAACAGCGTGTAGGCGAGGTTGGCCACCGCGAGCAATGGCACCCATCTCCACCCTCGGAAGATCCCGATGAAGACGACCAGCCACACGACGAACATGAGGAGCATCACAGGCCCGAGGCTAGGCCCCGCCACGGGCACCGGCAAGCACCCTCGGGGTCCCCGCGCGTCCCCTAGGGTGGTCCTATGGTCGATGCCGACACGTTGTCGTGGCCGGAGGGTGCCCGGCACTCAAGGCTCAGGATCACCACTCCGGGAGGCCTACCGCTCCCCCGTCACGAGGTGCGGATGCGTTCGACGTTCCCGCAGTGGCCGAGGGGCGATGTCCTCCTCCCCGCCGAGCCGATACCCGGTCTCCCCGCCCAGGGTGCATTGGTCACGTTCGCCCACGGCCTTGCCGAACACGCTCTCATCGCACGAGGCCCCGCGGATGCACTCGTGGTCGCCCTCCCCGAGGCATCCACGGTGTGGTCCGAGCCCGCATTCCTCGAGCTCCTCGCAGCAGCCGCGTCATCGAATCCCTCCGGTATGGCATCACGCGGGGTGGGTCTTCTCGGCTTCGGCGCCATCGGCGCTGCCCATGCGCGTGCGGTGCGCGAGACGCCCGGTCTGCACCTGGTCGCGGTCTGCGACCGAGATCCCGCTCGTGCCGCCCTGGCTCTCCAGGCCGACCCGCAGGCGCGTGTCCATGACAGCGCCGAGCAACTCCTCGACGACCCCGATGTCGATGTGGTCGTCGTCTCGACTCCCCCGGATAGCCATGCCTACTGGGCGATGGCTGCCCTGGAACGCGGGAAGCATGTGGTTGTCGAGAAGCCGATGGCGCTCACGACCCGCGAGTGCGACAGGTTGATCGAACGCGCGTCGCGCGACGGACTCGCCCTGTCGGTATATCAAAACCGCCGATTCGACCCCGACTATTCCGTGATCCGTGAGCTCGTGCGTGACGGCCGTATTGGCGATGTCTTTCACGTCGAGACCTTCGTGGGGGGCTACGGACACCCGTGCAACTACTGGCACTCCGACGCCGCGGTCTCCGGAGGTGCGCTCTTCGACTGGGGATCGCACATCATCGATCAAGTGCTCGACCTCGTCGATGGCGACGTGGAGTACGTCTCGGCGGTCAACCACAAGCGGGTATGGCACGACGTCACCAACGCAGACCACTCTCGCATGACCCTCCACTTCAGCGGCGGACGTGAGGCGACGTTCGTGTATTCGGATCTCGCGGCGGCTCTCAAGCCTCGCTGGTACGTCCTCGGCACACGCGGCGCCATCTCGGGGGAATGGAGGAGGGAGTCCGTGATGGCACGCAATGCCATCGGCACCCTCGAGGAGGACATCCTCGCCCCAGCGGACGCACCGCCGCGCGTCAGGCTTCACTCCCCTGAAGGTGATGTCACCGAGTTGACCTTCCGCCAGACCGAGTCCCATCCCTTCCACGCGGACCTGTCGCTGTGGCTGCAGTTCGGATTCACTCCGCGTGTGCGTGGCGAGCAATCGCGTCGCGTCATCGCCATGCTCGAGGCCGCCGAGGAGTCGGCGCGCATGAGCGGCCAGCCGGTGAAGCCCTCGTGACGCCCACGCGCTGGGGACTGCTGGGTGCCGGCTGGATCTCTCGGCGGGCCATCGCTCCCGCCATGCACAGTGCACAGGGCGCCTCTCTCGACGTCGTCGCTGCGCGTGACCGCACTCGGGCCGCAGCCCTGAATCCGCGTCGGGCAGCCGTCGACGACTACGCCGCCGTCATCGACGATCCCGACGTGGATGTCGTCTACATCGCCCTCTCCAACGATGCCCACCTCCCCTGGACCGAGCGCGCACTCGCCGCGGGCAAGGCGGTGCTGTGCGAAAAGCCCCTGGGCCGCGATGCCGACGAGGCGCGGCGCATGCGCGCGATGGCCGAATCCACCGGTGGGCTTCTGGTGGAAGCCACATGGAATCTCTGGCATCCGCGCACCGCACGGGCGGCAGCGCTCGTCGCCAGCGATGCCATCGGTCGAGTGACCTCGGTGAGCGGCGCCTTCGTGTTCGATGGCGTGGCTGAGGGCAACTACCGCCGGGATCCTGCCCTCGGTGGCGGGGCACTTCTCGACGTGGGGTGCTACCCCCTCACCGGCGCCGCTTGGGCCACGCGCGGCAGCGACATCCGCGTCGATTCCGTCGAGATCGTGTCCGGTGGTCTCGGTGTCGACTTCACCACCATTGCTTCCCTCACGATGGACGGTATTCCCGTAGGTGTGCGTGCGAGCTTCATGGAGACGGGCTTCGAGAGCCTCGTCATCGAGGGCGAACTCGGCATACTCGAGTTCACCGGTAACGATGCCTACACGTCCTGGCTCCAGCCCAGTGCGCTACGTGTGCTCGATCGCGACGGCGAACGAGTTGAGCATTTCGCGCCCGTGGACCCCTATCGCCTCATGATCGAGTCCGTCTCGGCTGCCGTTCGAGGCGAGAGCGCCTGGCTGCCCGATCCGCGCTGGTCGATCACCGTCGCGCGGGCCATGGACGCGATCCTCGCCGGCGGCTCGCGGGCCTGATCTGGCGGCGCCTCACGCGGTCCTGGCAGGCTACGGCCATGCCCCTCGACACTCAGGCGAGCGAACCCGTGCTCGTGGAGATCCACGATCGCGTGGCCCTCATCACGCTGAATCGCCCTGACCGACTCAACGCCCTGACAGCTGACATGGGCGCGGTCTACGCGCGCGCCCTGCGCGAAGCCGACGCCGATCCGGGCATCCGGGTCGCGGTCGTCACCGGCGCCGGTCGGGGCTTCTGCTCCGGCGCCGACCTGTCGGTACTCGCCCAGGGCCCCGACGCGCTCGACGGCTTCGTCTCCGAGACCACGTGGGAGGACCTCCCCACGGGAGCGCTCGATGTGAGCATCCCCGTGGTGATGGCGGTCAATGGCCCGGCTGCCGGCCTTGGATTCGTCATCGCGCTCACCGGGGACGTATGCCTCGCCTCGCCCTCGGCGCGCTTCATCTCCGCCTTCAGCAGGCTCGGACTCGTTGCGGAGTACGGCGCCGCATGGCTCCTCCCACGGATGATCGGACGCCAGCGCGCAGCGGAACTCCTGCTCAGCGGTCGAGCGATCGACTCCGACGAGGCCGCACGCATCGGCCTCGTCCAAGGTGTGCACGACGACGTGGTCGCTGCCGCCATGGAGTGGGCGACCGACGTTGCTCGCCACTGCTCCCCCGCATCGCTGTCGACCATGAAGCGGCAACTTGCGGACGCTGACAGGGGCGATCTCCACGCCAGCCTGGCGGAGAGCCTGCGACTCATGCGCGAGTCCTTCCGCGGACCTGATCTCGCCGAGGCCCTGCTTGCGAAGGGCGCGGGACGTGCCCCGGATTTCGCCTCCGTGCACCGGGGCGAGTCGGGCTGAGCCCAGGTCAGTCGAGTTGACCCGCGTAGGCGAGGGCAAGGCGCACGAGTCGACCCTGTCCACCGGTCATCTCCGACTGAAATGACTCCGATGCGGCCTCGTGCGGCGTCACCCAGGTGAGGTCCAGTGACTCCTGGCTGGGTGAGCAATCGCCGTCGCATGGCACGACATAGGCGAGGCTCACCGCGTGCTGACGGGGGTCGTGGTACCCGGTCACGGACGGGTCCGGGAAGTATTCGGCCACAGTGAAAGGCGCCGGATCCAGTGGCAGCCGCGGGAGAGCCATGGGGCCCAGGTCCTTCTCCAGATGGCGCAGCAGGGCCTCACGGAGTCGCTCGCCGTAGAGCACGCGTCCGGAGACGAGAGCCCGGCTGATCGACCCATCCGGCATCGCGCGCAGGAGGAGTCCCACCGCCGTGATCTCACCCCAGGAGTCCACCCGCACGGGGATCGCCTCGACGTAGACGATGGGCAGACGCTCCCGGGCCTGCTCCAACTGCTCCGAGCTCAGCCACGAGTCGCGGATATCGAGCATGTCGCTCATCGATCACTCCCTTGCGTCTCGGCCTGCGGCGCTCCTCATGCGGGCATCCGACCCACGGCCGGGTCCGGCTCGCCGCGGGGCAGCTGCCCGCCTAGCCTGAGGGCATGCCGACTGTAGAGCCACATCGCCCCGATGGAGCCACCTACCCCGTCACCCGCACGGAGGAGGAGTGGCGCGCCCAGCTCTCCCCCGTCGAATACGCCGTCCTGCGGGAGGCCGGGACCGAGCCCGCCTGGTCGGGAGAGTACGTAGGGACGAAGTCAGCAGGCACGTATGCGTGCCGCGCCTGCGGTGCGGAGCTCTTCCGCTCGGAGTCCAAATTCGACTCCCACTGCGGCTGGCCTTCCTTCTACACCCCTCTGGCCGGTGACCGGATCGTGGAGATCGAGGATCGTTCGCACGGAATGCTGCGCACGGAAGTGCGCTGCGCTTCCTGCGGAAGTCACCTCGGCCACGTCTTCGAGGGTGAGGGCTACCCGACGCCCACGGACCTCCGCTACTGCATCAACAGCGTCTGCCTCGTGCACGAGGGCGAATCGACGGGGCCCGAGGGGACCTAGTCAGCGGCTCCGGCCGACCAGCGGCGTGGGAGCGCCGACAGGCGCATGTGGCGTCGTACCCTGCCGATGTGACCACAGGGGCACAGTCCTTCGATCGCGCGCTCATGAGTCTGCGCGCGGTGCGCTTTCGCCCCGAGCTCAGCGTGGACGAGGGGCCCGCGCCGCAGCGTCTTGCCCCCCATGCCGTCGCCCTCACTGCGGAGTTCGTCGAGGATGACGAGGAACTCGCCTCGGGCAGGTTCGTGCTGCTCCACGACCCCGATGGTGTGGAGGCGTGGGAGGGGCACTTCCGCGCCGTGGTGTTCATCAGGGCCACTCTGGAGCCCGATCTGGCCACCGATCCCCTGCTGACCGGGGTCGCCTGGGCGTGGCTCCTCGAGGCCCTGGACGCCGAGGGGGGCCCACGCACCGCCCTGGGGGGCACGGTGACCCGAGTGATGAGCGAATCCTTCGGGGCCCTCGGCGACCGCGATGTGTCGGGGTCGATCGAGATCCGGGCCTCGTGGACACCCCTGGGCGACCCCGACGACATGGGCCTTGAGGCCGAGGCCTGGGCGGCCGCGCTCGCGCAGGCCGCGGGCCTGCTCCCCCTGCCACCCGGCGTATCGGCCCTCGTGCAGCCGCGTCGGGCCACCTGAGCCCGGCATCGTGGAGCCCTCCCGAGCCGTCGGCGCAGAGACCGACACCACCGTCGCGGCGCCGCTGCCCGACGTCGAACTCCTCGACGGCCTCCCCGATGTCGTCACGACTCCGGCACGGCTGGAGCAGGCGATCGATTCGCTGGTCCAGGGTGTCGGTCCCCTCGCGGTGGACGCTGAGCGTGCCTCGGGATTCAAGTACGGCCAACGCGCCTACCTGGTGCAGTTCTATCGGCGGCAGGGTGGCACGTGGCTCATCGATCCGACCGCGTTCGGCGACCTCTCCCCGCTGGCCGATCGCCTCCGAGGCGCCAAGTGGATCCTGCACGCCGCCTCCCAGGATCTGCCTTGCATGCGGGACGTCGGCCTTGTCCCGGAGACCATCTTCGACACCGAGCTCGCCGCACGATTGCTCGGACGCGAGCGCGTCGGGCTCGGCCCTCTCGTCGAGAGCGAACTCGGATTGCACCTGGCGAAGGGGCACGGTGCGGCAGACTGGTCGAAGCGACCGCTTCCCGACGACTGGCTTCGCTACGCCGCACTCGACGTCGAGGTGCTCGTCGATCTGTACGACGTGCTGGCTGCAGATCTCATCGCCACCGGTAAGGACACCTGGGCCGAGGAGGAATTCTCCTCCGTCCTGCATCAGCCGCCGCCCCCTCCCCGGCGGGACCCGTGGCGCCGGACGTCCGGCATGCATCGTGTCCGAGGTCGCCGCTCGCTCGCCGTGGTCAGATCCCTCTGGGAGTCGCGCGACGATCTTGCCCAGCGCATGGACGTCAGCCCGGGGCGAGTCCTCTCCGATGCCGCTATCGTCGCGGCGGCCTCGGCTCAGCCCCGCGATCGCGATGCCCTGGCCGCTCTCCCCGAATTCCGCAAGGGTCAGGCGGCCCGTCACCTCGACCGTTGGTGGCGCGCAGTCGAATCTGCGCGCGCGCTGCCCGAGGAGGCGCTCCCGGCGCCCGCGCTTGCCGCCGAAGGACCTCCGCCGGCGCGTGTCTGGCGCGATCGCGATCCGGTGGCCGCGGACCGACTCGCACGTGCTCGAGCGGCGCTGGCCGACATCGCCGAGGCCCACTCGATGCCCGTCGAGAACCTGATTCCCCCTGACGCGGTGCGCAGGTGGGCGTGGGAACCGCCGGAGCCGATCGACACTGACTCCGTGGGCCGGACGCTCAGCGCTGCAGGTGCGCGGCAGTGGCAGGTGGCCATGTGCGTCGATGCCCTCGTGTCGTCAGCGCACGCCCCTGAGTGATCAGCCGCGAGGATCCTGAGCCCGCGCCACCTCATCGGACAACTCGCGGTCATCGGACAGGTCCGGGATCGGGGCTGCGACACGCTCGGTGATCCGACGAGCGATCTCCTGGGCGCTAAGTCCCGCATGTGCGAGCACGCTGGACCGAGATGCATGGTCCGGGAAGTTCGGCGGCATCCCGAAGGTCAGCGCCGGAGTGAGCACACCGGAATCCTCGAGAAGCGTGCGCAGCGCTGTGCCGACTCCGCCCGCACGCATGTTGTCTTCGAGGACGACGACGAGATCCGCATCCGCCGACAGTCCCGCCAGCCTCGTGGGCACCGGAAGGACCCACCGGGGGTCGACCACCGTCGCACTAATGCCCTGCGCGGCGAGGGCGTCAGCGACCTCTAGGCCCAGTGGGGCGAAGGCTCCCACCGCGACCACGAGGACATCGCAGGTGTCCGTCTCGCGAAGGATGTCGACACCGTCGACGCGCCGCGCCGCGGGGATGTCGTCGGGCACGGCTCCCTTGGGGAACCGCACGACGGTTGGCCCGTCGGTGACCTCAAGCGCCTCGCGGAGTTGATCGCGTAGCGCAGTGGCATCACGGGGGGCGGCGAGCCTGAGTCCCGGTACGACGCCGAGCAGGGACATGTCCCAGATGCCATTGTGGCTGGGACCATCGTCACCGGTGACCCCGGCACGGTCGAGGACGAAGGTCACTCCGGCGCGGTGGAGTGCGCAGTCGAGGAGCACCTGATCCAGTGCCCTGTTGAGGAACGTGGCGTAGACCGCGACGACCGGGTGAAGGCCGGCGTACGCCATGCCCGCGGCGCTCGTAGCGGCGTGCTGCTCGGCGATACCGACATCGAAGGTGCGGTCGGGGAATTCAGTTGCGAAGCGGTCAAGTCCCGTAGGTCCGAGCATGGCGGCCGTGATCGCCACCACACGGGCATCATCCCGGCCGAGGGTGACGAGCTCGTCAGCAAAGACCGACGTCCACGTCGTGCCGGAGGCGCGAAGGGGCTGGCCGGTCTCCGGATCGATGACGCCGATGCCGTGGAATCGATCGGCTTCGTCCTGCTCTGCGGGTGCGTAGCCGCGCCCCTTCTCGGTGATCACGTGGACGACGACAGGCCCTGGGAAATCGCGGGCGCGGCGTAGAGCGTGCTCCACCTCCAGGGTGTCATGGCCATCGATAGGACCGATGTACTTGAGTCCGAGGTCTTCGAACATCCCCTGGGGAGCAACGATGTCCTTGAGGCCCTTCTTCACGCCGTGCAGTGCCTCGTAGACCGGCGCCCCGACGACGGGCGTGCGCTGCAGGGTGCGCCGACCCCACTGGAGGAAGCGCTCATAGCCCTGAGTGGTGCGCAGGGTCGCGAGATGATGCGCCAAGCCGCCGATGGTCGGCGAGTAGGAGCGCTCATTGTCGTTGACCAGGATGACCATGGGACGGTCGGAGGCGGCGATGTTGTTGAGCGCCTCCCAGGCCATGCCTCCCGTGAGGGAGCCGTCGCCCACGACGGCAATGACGTGACGTCCCTCGGGGCCGGTGAGTTGGCCCTGGAGTTCGAAGGCTTTGGCGATGCCATCGGCGTAGGACAGCGCCGTGGACGCGTGTGAGTTCTCGATGACGTCGTGCTCGGATTCAGCGCGTGACGGGTAGCCGGAGAGCCCGTGCTCCTTGCGAAGCGTGCCGAAGTCGCGCCACCGGCCGGTGAGGATCTTGTGGACGTAAGCCTGGTGGCCGGTGTCCCACAGGATCACGTCGTGCGGGGAATCGAAGACGCGGTGCAGGGCGAGGGTCACCTCGACCACACCTAGGTTGGGCCCGAGATGTCCTCCGGTAGCGGAGACCTGCTGGACGAGAAAGCCTCGGATCTCCTCGGCAAGGGACTCGAGGTCCTCCTCCGGGAGCTGGCGGAGGTCCTCGGGCGAGCCGATGCCGTCAAGCAGACCCATGCCGCACTCGCCTCCCGCCCATGCGCTGTGGCAGCGCACCCGACTCGAGCAGTCTAGGCGCCCCTGGCCGCATCCACACGTCAGAGGCGGGCCTGCCAGCGGCGTCCGGCGAGCGCCTCCGCCACCATCTCCACCTCTCGCTGCAGCCTCTGGAGATCAGCGGCCTCGGACTCGAGAGCCTGCAGTACCCGGTCCGGGTCGATTCCGGTACCCGCCAGAGCGGTACGCGCCCGCGCATAGGCGAGTCGCGCCCCCTCGATCCGCGCATCGAGGTCGCAACTCACCCGGAACGCGAGCGCACGCGGGTGGACTGCCCACACGGAGGACGCTGAGCGCGGGATCCCACCGATGTCCCACAGCCACCGGGAGGCCGACTCCGCGAAGTCCGACTGCTCCGGGTCGGTGACGCGATCCGGCCAGCCCGGTGGACGCACGGCTAGACCAGGGAGCGGAGGACGTACTGGAGGATCCCGCCGTGCCGGTAGTAGTCGGCCTCTCCGGGGGTGTCCACGCGCACGAGGGCGCTGAACTCGACGGTCCGACCATCGGCAGCCACCGCCTCGACATCGACCTGGGGCGGCGTGCGACCCTCGTTGAATGCCGTGATGCCTCGGATCGTGAAGACCTCATCGCCCTGGAGGCCGAGTGAGTCGGCACTCATGCCGTCCGGGAACTGCAGTGGCAGGACTCCCATGCCGATGAGGTTGGACCGATGGATGCGCTCGTACGACTGGGCGATCACTGCCTTGACCCCGAGAAGTGCCGTGCCCTTGGCCGCCCAGTCGCGACTCGATCCGGAGCCGTACTCCTTACCGGCGAGGATGACCAACGGCGTGTGGTGCCGCGCGTACGCCATTGCCGCGTCGTACACGGACACCGTCGCGTCGTCGGGCGTCGTGAAGTCCACGGTGTAGCCACCTTCGACATCGTGCAGCATGAGATTGCGCAGGCGGATGTTGGCGAAGGTCCCCCTGATCATCACCTCGTGGTTTCCTCGTCGCGAGCCGTAGGAGTTGAAGTCCTTGCGCTCCACGCCATGCTCGGCGAGGTAGAGGCCGGCGGGACTGTCGGCCTTGATGCTGCCCGCGGGAGAGATGTGATCCGTCGTGACCGAGTCCCCGAGCTTGAGCAGGACGCGGGCTCCATTGATGTCATGCAGGGGCTCCGGCGTCCTCGACATGCCGTCGAAGTAGGGCGCCTTGCGGACATAGGTGCTCTGCGGATCCCAGGCGAATCGGTCCCCCGTCGGGGTGGGCAGGCTCCTCCATCGCTCGTCGCCGTGGAAGACATCGGCGTAGCGCGCAGCGAACATGCCTTCGTCGATGCTGGCGTCGATGACCGCATGGATCTCCTGCGGGCTCGGCCAGATGTCAGCAAGGAAGACCGGGTGACCGGATTCGTCGAGGCCGAGCGGCTCGGTGTCGAAGTCGATGTCCATCGTGCCCGCAATGGCGTAGGCGACGACCAACGGCGGTGAGGCCAGGTAGTTCATCTTGACGTCGGGGTTGATGCGACCCTCGAAGTTCCTGTTGCCGCTGAGCACCGAGACCACGGCCAGATCCGCCTCATTGACGGCGGCGCTCACCTCCGGGATGAGCGGACCGGAGTTGCCGATGCACACGGTGCAGCCGTAGCCCACCGTGTCGAATCCGAGTTTGTCGAGGAAGGGGGTGAGTCCCGCACGGTCGTAGTAGTCGGTCACCACCTGGGATCCCGGACCGAGCGTGCTCTTGACCCAGGGCTTGCGGGTGAGGCCGCGCTCGACCGCCTTCTTGGCGAGCAGGCCAGCACCGATCATGACCGAAGGGTTCGACGTGTTGGTGCACGAGGTGATGGCAGCGATGACCACCGCACCGTGCCCTATCTCCACGGGCTCCCCATCGATCAGCGTCTCGACCGCGGCGGCCGGCTGGTGCGTGTAGTCCTTGAGAGCACTCACGAAGGACGCCTTCGCCTCGCTCAAGGGGACCCGGTCCTGAGGGCGCTTGGGTCCAGCGAGAGAGGGCACCACAGTGCCGAGATCGAGCTCGATGTACTCCGAGTAGCGGGCTGTACGCGCGGGATCGTGCCACAGGCCCTGCGCCTTGGCGTAGGACTCGACCAACGCGATCTGCTCAGCGGTGCGGCCCGTCAGGCGCAGGTAGTCGATGGTGGCGCCATCGATCGGGAAGATGGCCACTGTGGAGCCGTACTCGGGGCTCATGTTGCCGATGGTTGCTCGATCCGCGAGCGGCACCGCACCTACGCCCTCCCCGTAGAACTCCACGAACTTGCCCACGACGCCGTGCTTGCGCAGCATCTCGGTGATCGTGAGGACAAGGTCGGTGGCCGTGGCGCCTGCGGGGAGCTCGCCGGTGAGCTTGAAGCCGACCACACGCGGGATGAGCATGGAGACCGGCTGACCGAGCATCGCCGCCTCGGCCTCGATGCCGCCGACCCCCCAGCCCAGGACACCCAATCCGTTGACCATCGTGGTGTGACTGTCGGTCCCGACAACCGTGTCGGGGTAGGCCTGACCCCCGCGCGCCATGATGACGCGCGCAAGGTGCTCGATATTGACCTGATGCACGATGCCCGTGCCCGGCGGCACCACCTTGAACTCCTCGAAGGCACCCTGACCCCAGCGGAGGAACTGGTAGCGCTCGCGATTGCGCTCGTACTCCAGCGCGGTGTTGAGGTCTGCAGCATCCGGGCGTGCGAAGTAGTCGGCGATGACGCTGTGGTCGATGACGAGCTCCGCGGGGGCCAGCGGCTCGATTCGCGCGGGATCGCCACCGAGGTCCACCACGGCCTCGCGCATCGTGGCCAGATCGACGACGACGGGGACCCCGGTGAAGTCCTGCATGATGACGCGCGCCGGGGTGAACTGGATCTCCTCGGATGGCTCCGCATCGGCGTCCCAGGACCCCAGGGCACGGATATGCGCCTCGGTGACATTGGCCCCGTCCTCCGTGCGCAGGAGGTTCTCGAGGAGGACGCGGTGCGTGAAGGGCAGGGAGTCGGCCCCGGGCACTGCATCGATGCGGAAGATCTCGTAGTCGCGATCACCCACGGTGAGTGTCGTCCGCGCCCCCAGGCTGTCCCGACTCGCTGCCACGACGTCATCCTCCTCCGCCCACCCGATGCACAGGTCGTCCCTGGTCCTCCGGTCGGCACGCCCACATTACCGAGCGACGCGCGGACGACCGCCAGCCCCTCGGCGCACCGGATCGGACCGCGGGACCTGTTAGCGTGACCGGGCCCGATAGGCGCGGGCGCGAAGGAGGTCCCCACCGCATGTGCGGTATCGCCGGGGTCCTGGGCCCCGCTCAGCGCACCTCACAGGTCATCGGACCCATGCTCGATGTCATCCACCATCGCGGCCCTGATGACTCGGGTTCCTACGTGGCCGACGACTTCGCCTTCGGGATGACGCGGCTGTCGATCATCGACATTGCCGGTGGACATCAGCCCATGTGGAGTGACGACGGGACGGTGGGCATCGTCTACAACGGCGAGCTCTACAACTACCGCGAGCTCAACGCCGAACTTGCTGCCGCGGGTCGGCCCCCGCGCAGCAACAGCGATACCGACACGATCATTCGCCTCTACGAGGAGGTGGGGCGGCACGATCTGCCGGCGATGCTTCGGCGGCTGCGTGGGATGTTCGGCTTGTGCATCTACGACGCGTCTCGCCAGCAGTTGATCCTGGCCCGCGATGCCTTCGGCATCAAGCCCCTGTATGTACGTCTCGACGGGACAGCCGACGCGCGACACGTCGCGGCGTTCGCATCGGAGATCAAGAGCCTGCTCGTCGACCCCGGCGTGACACCGGAGGTCGACATGGATGCTGTGGTCAACTACCTCTCGTTCCAGTTCAATCCCCTCTCCCAGACCTTCTTCAAGGGGATCACCCGCCTAGATCCCGGCCACATGGCGGTGGTGGACCTCGCCAACCCTGTCTTCGCTCCGGAGCGCTACTGGCGCTACGAGTTCGCTCCCGACCGCGATGACGAACTCGCACTCATCGACGAGGTGCGGTCGGTCCTGGAGGACTCCGTCGAGCACCACCTCATCGCCGACGTGCCGGTAGGAGCCTTTCTCAGCGGTGGTGTCGACAGCGCGATCACCGTGACCCTCGTGCAGGAGCAGCGACGCGCCCTCGGCCTCGAGCCCGTCAAGACCTTCACGGTCGGATTCGACGCGGTGAGCGAGCACGCCGAGGCGCGGGAGGTCGCCGATCGCCTCGGCACCGATCACCATGAGATCCACGTCGACCTGTCGGACTACCTCGGTGTCCTTCCCGACATCGCCTGGTACTTCGACGAGCCCGTCGCGGACCCTTCGGCCGTCTCGCTGTACTTCGTGGCCCGTGCCGCTCGCGAGCACGTCACCGTGGTGCTTTCGGGCGAGGGAGCGGACGAGCTCTTCGGTGGCTACCGCATCTACCGCGAGCCCATCGACCTCGATCGGATCAGGAAGCTCCCCCGGCCCCTGCGTCGACTCGCCGGACGACTCGGACGGTCGTCGGTGTCGTTCCCGGGACGCAATTATCTCCGTCGAGCCACGACACCTTTCGCGGATCGCTACATCGGCAATGCCTACATCTTCCGTCCTGACGAGATCCGTCGCCTGCTCAGGGACAAGCGACCCGCGACGCATGTGCGTCCCGCCGACGTGCTCGCGGCAACATACCCTGGATTCGATGATCTCCCCGAGTCACGGCGCATGCAGCTCGTCGACATGAACTTCTGGCTCCGCGGTGACATTCTCGCTAAGGCCGATCGCATGACGATGGCGCACTCGCTCGAGCTGCGCGTCCCCTACCTGGACATCGACGTCGCCGCCGTGAGTGCGCGCATCCCGGATCGCCTCAAGTATCGCGATGGCACGACCAAGTGGCTCCTGCGCCGCGCATTCCGCGGTCGGATCCCCGAGACGACCGAGCAGCGTGCGAAGCTCGGCTTCCCCACCCCCTTCCGTCACTGGCTCGCGCAAGATCCCGACGCGGTCCTCGCGCCCATCCGTCGGAGTGGATTCCTCGCGAGCATCCTGGACATGGGTGTGGTCGAGGAGTTGGTGCGCAGTCACGCGACCGGCGAGTCCGATGCCTCGCGCAAGATCTTCGTGCTGCTCATGCTTGCCCTGTGGCACGAGGCGTTCTTCGAGGGTCCGACGGCCGTGCGGCCTTCCGAGCGCACGGCGGCCGAGGCCTAGGGCTGGCGCCAGTCGACTGAGTCCCCCGACAGCTCCGATGACGCGAGCTGCCAGGGCACGCTGACGACCATCACGCCGGGGGCGAAGAGCAATCGGGTCTTGAGTCTCAGCGCGGATTGATTGTGGAGCAACTGCTCCCACCAGTGACCCACGACGTACTCCGGCACGTACACCGTAACGAGATCACGTGGACTCTCCCGCCGCAGGCGCTTGATGTAGTCGATGATCGGTCGCGTGATCTCGCGATAGGGCGACTCGATAACCCGCAGGGTGACCGGGATATCCCTGCGCTCCCAATCGCGCCGCAGTGCCGCCGTCTCCTCCGGGTCGACGTCGACCGTGAGGGCCTCGAGCGTGTCGTGCCGCGTCGCACGTGCATACGCCAAGGCACGTAGCGCGGGCTTGTGGAGCTTGGAGATGAGCACGATTCCGTGCACCCGCGAGGGCAGGGTCGTGTGTTCCTCATCCCCCACCGCGAGCTCCTCGCGGACCCGCTCGTAGTGCCGATGGATCGCCTGCATCACCAGGAAGATGATCGGCATTGCCACGACGACGATCCATGCGCCCTGAAGGAATTTCGTTGCTAGGACGAGGATGAGGACGATGCCCGTAAGGAAGGCGCCCACGGCGTTGATCGCCCGGGAGCGCAGCATCCTACGTCGTTCCTCCGGCGCCGGATCGCGACGTAGTTCACGATTCCAGTGCCTCAGCATGCCGATCTGCCCCAGCGTGAACGCGACAAAGACGCCGATGATGTAGAGCTGAATGAGCGAGGAGACGTCTGCCTGGAAGACAACTACGAGCACGATGGCGAAGGCGGCCAGGACGATGATGCCGTTGCTGTAGGACAGGCGATCGCCGCGCGTGTGCAACTGCCGCGGGAGGTAGCCATCCCGCGCGAGGATCGAGCCGAGCACGGGGAAACCATTGAAGGCCGTGTTGGCGGCAAGCGCGAGGATCAGGGCAGTGGCCAGCGAGATCACGAGCACCGCCAGCGTGAACTCACCGAACACCGCCTGAGCCACCTGGACGATGACGGTCTTCTGAGGCTGACCCTCGGGGAGGCCCACGAGGTCCGCGTCGTTTTCCGTCACCTTGACGCCTGTCGATAGGGCTAGCCAGGTGAGCGAGGCGAACATCGCCATCGAGATGACGCCGAGCATGAGCAGGGTGGTCGCGGCATTGCGCGACTTGGGTTTGCGGAACGACGGCACACCATTGGCTATGGCTTCGATGCCGGTCAGGGCGGTGGTGCCCGAGGAAAATGCCCGAGCCACGAGGAAAGCCAGGGCGAGTCCCGTGAACTCATCCTCGGCAACGATCTGCCAGCCGGCACTCTCCGCCGTGAGATCAGCGCCCAAAGCGGTGCGAATGATGCCCGTGACCACCATGATCGCGATCGAGGCGATGAAGAGATACGTAGGGATGGCAAAGGCGACACCGGATTCGCGGATACCCCGCAGGTTGACCAGCGTGATGATGACGATGATGCCCACCGCCCACCAGGGAGCGTGATCCGAGATGACAGGGAAGACCGACCCGAGGTTGGCGACCGCCGCCGAGATCGACACCGCGACCGTGAGCGTGTAGTCAACGAGCAGCGCACTCGCCGTGAAGACCCCCCACTTGGGCCCGAGGTTCTCGGACACCACGGTGTAGTCGCCACCACCGCCGGGGTAGGCGTGGACGTTTTGCCGGTAGGACGCCACCACCACGAAGTAGAGAAGCACCACAGCCGCCGCGACCCACGGGCCGTAGGAGTAGAAGGAGAACCCGCCCAGGGCCAGGACGATGAGGATCTCCTGCGTCGCGTAGGCGTTGGACGACAGGGCATCGCTGGCGAAGATCGGGAGCGCAATGCGCTTCGGGAGCAGGGTCTCGCCAATGCGATCGCTCCGCAGGGCGCGGCCGAAGAAGAACCGCTTCACGGTGTCCACCACGGGCACGGGAGCATGCTAGGTCCCTGGCTCCCCTCGCCCGGCCACCGACCCACGCCCTGCCCCTTTCCGCCCCATCCGGCGTGTAGCGTCTGCCTCGTGCATGTGGTCATCCTCGGCTGCGGACGTGTCGGCTCGCTCCTCGCCGATCGCCTCGACGACGCGGGGCATTCGGTCGCCATCGTCGACCAGGATCCCCAGGCATTCCGGCGCCTCAGTGGCCGCTTCTCCGGCACCACCGTCAAGGGCATCGGCTTCGATCGCGAGACCCTGGAGAAGGCCGGGATCGACCGAGCCCACGCCTTCGCCGCGGTGAGCAGCGGCGACAACACCAACATCCTCGCCGCCCGAGTGGCGCGGGAGACATACGGGGTCGAGCACGTCGTAGCCCGCATCTACGATCCGCGCCGCGCAGAGGTGTACCAGCGTCTCGGCATTCCTACGGTCGCGACGGTGTCCTGGACTGCGGGCCAGATCATGCGCCGTCTGCTGCCCCAGGGCGGGCTCGAGGAGTACCGGGATGCCAGTGGCCAGGTGCTTCTCGCGGAGATGCCCGCGCATTCCAGCTGGTACGGCCACGCGATCACGGACCTGGAGCACGCGACCGGTGCGCGCGTCGGATTCATCAGCCGCCTCGGTGCCGGACTCGTGCCCGATGAGGATTCGGTGCTGCAGGACGGAGACCTCGTCCACGTGCTCGTCGCATCCGATGATGCTCCGCGCGTCGAAGCCATCCTCGCCGGCACACGCGAGGTGGGTCTCAAGGCTCGCAGCGAGGGCTCGTCATGAGAGTAGCCATCGCCGGGGCCGGCAAGGTCGGTCGATCCATCGCCCGCGAACTCGTGGGATTCGGCCATGAGGTCCTCCTCATCGATCGCGACGCGGATCTCGCCCGACCCGGCGCGGTCCAGGGAGCGCAGATGCTCCAGGCGGACGCCTGTGAGCTCGCCGCCCTCGAGGAGGCCGACCTGGCGCAGTGCCAGGTGATGGTGGCCGCGACAGGCGATGACAAGGTCAACCTTGTCGTGTCTCTGCTCGCCAAGACCGAGTTCGGAGTCCCGCGGGTAGTCGCGCGCGTCAACCATCCGAAGAACGAGTGGATGTTCAACGAGTCCTGGGGGGTGGATGTCGCCGTCTCCACACCCCGCATGCTGTCCGCGCTCGTGGAGGAGGCGGTGAGCGTCGGCGATCTCGTGCGGCTGTTCACCTTCCGTCAGGGTCAGGCGGACCTGGTCGAGATCACGCTCTCCTCGGGATCCCCCGTCGCCGGGCACCGCGTCGGCTCGATGTCCTGGCCCCCCGATACGGCTCTGGCCGCGATCGTGCGCGGACCGCGCGTCATCGCCCCGAGCGCAGATGACTCACTCGAGATCGGGGATGAGCTCATCTTCGTGTGCGCGCCCGAGCAGGAGCCCGTGCTGCAGTCCATGCTGAGCGACCACGCTCACACTCATGACATGGGAGCGTCGTCCTAGTCCGGCGGTGAGCCACCCTCGGCAGCCCGGCGCCGTTCGAAGACCGGGCGCAGCACGAGGTAGGTGAAGTACCCCGCCGCGATGAAGAGCGGCACGCCCATGATCACCTTGGCGAAGCCGAGGGCGCCTACCCATCCGGCGAGATACATCGGGCCCTGCACGGCGATGCGCAGTCCGAAGAGGCCCACCCAGATCCAGGACGCCGCGGAGTAGACGCGGCGCAGCTCCGGATCCGCGCGCCACGTCACGCCCTGTCCCGTGAGGAAGCCGACGATCACACCGATGAGTGGCCATCCGACGAGGATGGAGATGAGGAAGGCGAGGCCGTAGCCGATGTTCTGAAGGAGCCCCGGGATGAAGTACCCCTCGCCCGTCTGGGTGCGCGAAGCGACGAACGCGGAGATCCCTACTCCGATCAGGCCGGCCGCAATCTGCTGGAGGCTTTCGCGGCGGATGAGTCGCCAGAGCGCGATCGCCACTCCTGCACCCAGGGCGGCCCACACGGCAACCCCCAGGTCGCTTCCCGTGACGAGATAGACGATGACGAAGACCACCGTGGGAGCGCCACTGTCGATGATTCCTCGCCACCCACCGAGGGCGCGATCGAGCAGCACGCGCTCCTCGCGGACGTCCTCGCGTGATTGAGGCTCGATGAGCGGCTCGTGGCACTCCCCATCCTCGCGTGCGGCGTCGCTGTCACCGGGTGTCCGGTCCGTCATCGTGACGCCTCGGCAGGCTCCGGATAGAGCCGATACGTCGGGTTGAAGATCGTGGGCTGTCCCTGCGGGCAGGTGACACGTCCCTGGGCCGATATCGGCCGTCCCACATCGACGCCCGACAGCCGACGGTGTCCGATCCAGATGAGCGTGATGTGGCCGGTGCCGTCGTACACCTCGGCCTCGAGGGTAGGCGCATTCTCACGCGGCCTCAGGGTCACCGAGCGGATCAGGCCGTGCACCGAGACGCTCTGCCCACGCGTGCAGGCGGAAATGGCCTGCGCCCCGTGCTCCTGTGCCTGGGACGTGAGTTCACCCGCCTCGACCTCCTCCTGGCTACGTGTCCAGGACGACCACCAGCGGGCCACTCGAGCCTCCTCGCCCACGCCCGACCGGGGCAGCCGGGGGTATTCAGCAGAGTACCCGCCCGAGGTAGGCGAGACTGCTCACGTGACCACCGTCATCGTCCACGGGGCCGGCTCCACCGGTGCTGCGGCCGCTCGACTCGTGGGTGCCCGTGCGGATGCCGTGCTGGTCGAGGATCGTTCCGGCGACATCGAGCGCGTCATCGACCTCCTCCGCACGACGCTGGAGGAACGCGACGACTGCACGGAGGTCGTCGGCGTCAGCCTGGGAGCCCACGCACTCGCTCGGTGGGCCAGCACGGCGACACCACCCCTGCCCCGGCTCATCTGCGTGCTCCCTGCGTGGACAGGCGACCCAGGTCACACCGCCGACGCCACGGCCGCGAGCGCCCGCTCCGTGGGGGATGTGGGCATCACCGCCCTGCTGGAACGCCTGTTCGCGGAAAATCAGTACTCCGACGTCGTCGGCCTCCTCGACTCCGCCTGGGCCGCCTACACGGACGCAGAGCTCACCCGGTGCCTGGAGCGCGCCAGCACGTCACGTGCGCCGACGGCCGAGGAACTCGGCGCTATTCGTAGTCACGTGACCGTCGTCGGGTGGTCAGGGGACGTCTTCCATCCCGACCGCGTCACGCGCGAGTGGGCGCGCAACCTGCGCCGATCGAACGTCGCCGTCGCCGCACGACCCGAGATCCGCCTAGTGCAGCAGGCGCTCGCCACCTGCGGAGCGCTCAGGCCTGCTCCTCCGACTCGTTAGCGGCAGCACCCGCCTGCTCCGGAAGGCGCATGGGAAGCGCATCGCCCGGGGGCATGGCATCGGCTCCACGCACGACCACGATCTCGCGGAAGACCTGCTCCAACTCCTGCGATCCCCCGGGCTCGGCTGCTGTGCCGAGGAAGAGGCCGCGGAGGAACAATCGCGGCCCATCGACGCCGACGAAGCGCACCGGCTGCAAAGTCCCCTGTCCGGGCACCTTCCCCCGGAGTTCGATGCCGTGCTCACCGGCCTGCTCCTCGATGAGTCCGCCCTGCCCTGTGATCGACGCCTTGAGCTTGCCGCGGACCTCGTCCCAGAGGCCTCCGCTCCTCGGTGCGGCGAAAGCCTGCAACTGCAGGCCTCCCTGGCCGTGGTTGAGCGTGATGACACCCACGGCACCGGAGGCTTCGTTCACCTGGGCCTGGACCTGAAGGCCGTCGACTCCGCGCAGCCACACGGCGCCGAAGTCGAGCCGGCCATCGGGACCGTCGACCTCGGTCACGTCCCACGGTCCATGCTCACGACGCGTCGTGTCGTCACTCACGGTGCCTCCTCCATGCGGACTCCCACCGTACCCGTCGATCCATAGCCACCCTCGCCGCGGTGCGACCCCGGTAGGCGCTCGGCCTCATGCAGGATCGCTCTCACCACGGGCTGGATGACGATCTGCGCGATCCGATCCCCTCGACGCAGTTCCACGGCTTCGCGATGATCCGTGTTGAGCAGGCACACCCGCACCTCGCCCCGGTAACCCGCATCGATCGTCCCGGGCGTGTTGACGATCGTGAGCCCCTGACGCGCCGCGAGGCCGCTGCGGGGGTGGACGAAAGCCGCGTATCCATCGGGGAGGGCGAGTGCGATGCCGGTGGGCACGACCATTCTCTCCCCCGGCTCCAGCGTGACGTCGATGCTCGTGCACACATCGAAGCCCGCGTCTCCGGGAAGGGCATAGGACGGCAGCGGCAGCCCGTCATCGAGGCGAACGACGAGTACGTCGACCGTGCCGCTCACGGATTCACCTCTCGACGCCACTGGTCGGCGCCGCCGGGCCGCTCCCGGATCGCCGCTTGGATGTGGTCGGCACTTCCGTGCTGCACGAAGTGCTCGAGCGGCACCTGGAGGAAGAGCGCCGCCCCTTCGACGGCTATGGGACCGTCCGGGGCACCGAGCCGCGCCTGCGCCGCGGTGTAGAGCTTGCGCCCCACCTGTCCGACGATTTCGCCGCGGATGTGCAAGGTCGTGCCCACGGGCACGGGGCGTAGATAGTCCACCTCGAGGTGCACCGTCACCACCGGCACCATCAGGAGCCGCGTGAGCGCCCCCATGGCCTCATCCATCGCTGTGGCGATGATCCCGCCGTGCGCCAGACCCGGAGCCCCCTGGTGGAAATCCCCCACCTCGAGGGTGCTCATCATCGTCATGCCCTCGCCCGCCACCACCGTGAGGTGAAGGCCCGCGGGGTGATCCATTCCGCATCCGACACACCAGCGATAGTGGCTGGTCACCACGTCGCCCGGGACTGGCGCCAGTTGATGCCGCTCGGGGATGGGCGCTCCCTCCGGCGGATGCGGACTACGCCGTTGACCTCGAGCATTCGTCACCCTCGGACCCTATTCCGGTGGTCTCTCATGCGGCCTGACACCCTGGGGACATGAGCGGCACCACCGGTGACACCTGGTCCGAGGGTGCTGACGGTGAGCGGCTCATCTACCGCGAGCGCCTCTACCCGCCCCTGCCGGTCTTCCTCCTGGCGGCCGGGCTGGCCACGATCATGGGGGTCGCCTACGGGGCTGCTTACGGGGCGGCCTGGGGCTGGGCCATGGGGATCACCCTCGGCCTGGTCGGCGTCGCGGCACTGATCGCCACGAGCACCCGGGTGCATGTGGATGATCGCGTCCTCCGGGCGGGTCGGGCCCGCCTCCCGCTGACGGTGATCGCCGGAGCCACTCCCCTCGATGCAGATGCGATGCGGCGGAACCGCCGACATGGCGACCCTCGCGACTACATCGTCCTGCGCGCATGGTCCGCGCGCACGGGCGTAGCCGTCGACGTCTGCGATCCTCGCGACCCCCACCCGCGGTGGATCATCACGAGCAGGCACCCGCAGCGACTCGCCGAGGCGATCCGGCGGTCCGCGACTCAGCCACAGCCCAACCGGACCGACGGGTAGCCTGTGGCCATGTCGCAGACGCCTGAGACTCGCATGAAGTCCGCCCGTCCGGTCCTCAAGATCGCCGCACCTTTCGTCGTGCTTGCCGCCACATGGGCAGCGGATCGCGCGCTCACCGCGGGTTACTCAGCCGTCACGGGCAAGAAGCCGCCGAACCCCGACGACCGTGGTGTGAGCTTCTCGCGTGCGCTCGCCTGGACTCTCGCCACCGCCACCACAGCCGCCGTGATCCAGCTCGTCATCTACCGGGCAGCCGCGAAGGCCTCGCCGGAGGACGTCAACTAGCTGCCGACTGCGCTCAGGCGCAATCGGTACACACGGGGCCGTTCTTGCCCTCGTGATCGAGCTGGCTCCGGTGATGCACCAGGAAGCACGTGCTGCAGGTGAACTCGTCCGCCTGCCTCGGCAGGACACGCACGGTGAGGCTCTCATCGGACAGGTCCGCCCCGGGCAGCTCCAGGGTTTCGGCCAACTCCGCCTCGTCGACATCCACTGTGGACGCGGCCTTGTCGACACGGCGAGCCTTGAGCTCCTCGAGGCTGTCCTCGGCGAGCTCCTCGTCGGTCTTGCGCGGTGCGTCGTAGTCCGTAGCCATTGCGGCGCGTGCCCCCAGCAACTCGTTGGTCAGTGGATGACGATCCTGGCATTCTGCCAGGAACCCCAGGATTGTGCCCTAGGTGTCCGGAGCCGTTCAGCAGCGCCCCTGTCCTGAGCCGGTCACATCACGCACGGCACAATGGCGGTGTCCCGCTCACCGGCTCTCGCGCGTGCCTCGGGAGGCCCCCATGCCGATCTATGCCCTGGGCGATCTCGCGCCCGACATCTCGCCGCAGGCCTTCGTCCATCCGGACGCCGTGATCATCGGCCAGGTGACGATCGGAGCCGAATCCACGATCTGGCCGAGCGCGGTGGTCCGCGGCGACCACGGCCGGATCCTCATCGGCGCCCAGACCTCGATCCAAGATGGTGCGGTCATCCATTGCACGGCCGACCTCGACACGACGATCGGGGATCGATGCACCGTTGGTCACCTTGCCCACCTCGAGGGGTGCGTCGTCGAGGACGGAGCGCTTGTCGGGTCGGGTGCCACCGTGTTGCACCGCGCACGCGTGGGGGCCGGCGCCCTGGTCGCCGCCCAGGCTCTGCTCGCTCCGGGCACCGAGGTGCCCGCGGGGGCGCTCGCACGCGGTGTCCCCGCGCGGATCGTCGAGGGCGGTGCGGATCCGGAACTACTGGAGCATGCCGTGCGCACCTACGTGCGCAATGCCCACTGGTACGCCGCGGACCTCCGCCGCATCGACTAACCCGGCAAGAGACTCCTCAGGTCTTCGGCGATCCCGGGGGCACTGGCCAGCACGTAGGGAGCCCGCACCGGATCGTCGTCACCCACCACGACAGCGCCGGCCTCACGCGCGATGAGTGCACCCGCAGCCACATCCCAGGGGTTGAGCCGCGACTCGACATATGCGTCGGTGAGCCCGGAAGCGACCCAGCACAGATCTATGGCGGCCGAGCCCAAGCGCCGGACATCGCGCACCCGGGGAGCGACCGCGACGAGTGCCTCAGCCTGACGTCGACGCTGCTCACTGTCGTAGCCGAATCCCGTGGACAGCAATGCGTGACCGAGATCGGTGATGGGTGACGCCGACAGCACACGCGTGCCGTGCCGCGACTCCTCCACGGCGCCGCCACCGAGCCGTGCCACGTAGGTGAGACCGAGCTCCGGCGCGCACACCGCACCCGCCACGACCTGGCCGGCCACCTCGACTCCCACGCTGACCGACCAGAGCGGGATTCCGTACAGGTAGTTGGTCGTGCCATCGAGGGGGTCGACGATCCACCGCACCCCACTCGTGCCGCCGCGCTCCCCACCTTCTTCACCGAGGATTCCATCGTCGGGACGCTCGCCGAGGATGAGTGCCGTCAGGTGGTCTTCAGCGGCCCGGTCCATCTGTGTGACCACATCCGTGGGGCTGGACTTCGCGCTCACCGTCAACTCCGCAGGACGCTCATCGCGCAGCAGGGCGCCTGCGCTCTGCGCCACCTGACGCGCCAGGCCCGCGAGCTCGTGGGCGAGGTCGACGGCGTCGTGATCGGTCGCGGGACTCATTCCGTCAGACTGCCACTAGCCTCGACACGTGCGCGTCGCCGGCCCCTACCTCGAGATCCTGCGCCGACCCGGAGCAGCGAGATTCACATCGGCGGCGTTCGTCGCTCGATTGCCCATCTCGATGGTGGGGCTGGGCATCGTCCTCATGGTGAGCGAGTTGCGGGGCTCCTACGCCCTCGCCGGCATCGTGGCCGCGGCGTACACGATCAGCAGTGCTCTCCTCAACCCCCTCGGGTCGCGGGCCGTCGACCGATGGGGCCAGATGCGCGTGGTGCGCATTCTCGTCGCGGTACACGCTCTGTCGCTTCTCCTGCTCGCCTGGGCTGCCGTGGGCGGCGCACCCGCCCTCATGCTCGTGGCTCTCGCGATCGCGTCGGGTGCCACCCAGCCGGCCACGGGTGCACTCGTACGCGCGCGGTGGGCTCACGTGCTGGGCGGCGACCTGCGCCTACGCACCGCCTTCGCCTTCGAGGGCGTGCTCGACGAACTCATCTTCATCGTAGGACCCCCACTCGCCACCTTCCTCGCCGTGGCCCTCTCCGCCCCGGCGCCCGTCGTCGTGTCGGCCGCGCTCGTCACCGTGGGCGCCACGCTGCTCCTCGTCCAGCGCGGGACGGAGCCTCCGGCGACAGGCATTCGGCGCACCCGCGGCGGTCACCCCGTGCGCCGCATGGGTGTGACCTCGGTCCTCCTCGTCCTCCTCGCGATCGGCGGAGTCTTCGGATCCGTGGATGTCGCGACCGTGGCACTCGCGGATGAGGCCGGACAGCGCGCCGCAGCAGGCCTCATCCTGGCCTCCTACGCCGCCGGCTCCATGGCTTCCGCGCTCGTCCTCGGGACACGCTCGGGGGGTGCGAGCGACGAGCGACTGCCCCGCAGGCTGCTCGTCGCCTCCCTCGCCCTCCTCGTCGTAACCCTGCCCCTCCTGCTGCGTCCGGGGCTCATCGCGCTCGGCTTCCTGGTCCTGCTGGCTGGCCTCGCGGTGTCCCCCGTCCTCATCACGGGCTTTTCCCTGGTCGAAGCCCTTGTGCTCCCCACGCAGATCACCGAGGGCCTCTCTTGGGCGATTTCTGCCATCGGTCTCGGCGTCGCAGCATCCGCCGCGGGGACCGGTTGGCTGGTGGATCGCTTCGGCCCACAGGCCGGCTTCCTCGTCACCCTGGGGTCCGCGGTGCTCGTGGCGGTCGTCGCCCTCAGCGGATATAGACGGGTGCGTCGCGGGGTCCACGCCCGCCACGCCTCCTCGTCGGATAACGTCTGACACCGACGCACGACGTGCGCCCCGCCGCGAGGAGGCTGCCCTGAACACGCTGAGCCCCCGGGAGATCCAGTCCCGGATCCGCTCCGGCGCGACAGTCGCCGAGCTGGTCGAGGAGTCCGGCATGGACGTCGCGGCCATCGAGCGGTTCAGTGGCCCACCGCTCGCGGAGCGCGCGTGGGTGAGCGAGCAGGCCCGTGCATGCGTCGTGCGTCCCGGTAACGAGGATCTGGAGACCCTCGTCCGACGAGATGTGCGCGGCAAGGGCGACGGCACGCTCGTATGGGACTCCTGGCGACGCCCGGACGGTCGATGGACCGTGGTCGCGGCGATCGGGGACGACGCACCCGTATCGACGTGGCTCTACGACCCGCGTTCGCGCTCGGTCCAGCCTGACGATGCTGCATCGCACCGACTGGCATCCGAGGACATCGTGGTGCCGCTCCGTCCGACCACGTCCACCGTGTCGCTCCCGCGCGAGGATGCGCGAGACGCGTCTGTTGATGCCGGTGCGTCCGCTGCTGACGACACTTCCGTTGGCGACGACACGTCCGGTGACGACGGCACGGCAGTGCCCGTCGCACGCGACGCGTCGCCGCGCGACGCGGCCGCAACGGCACTGGAGCAGCCGTCCACCCCGACTCCCGAGCCGGCCCCCGCGGCGCCGGAGACCTCTCGCGGCAAGGCTCGCAAGGGACGCCGGGCCAGCGTGCCTCGGTGGGACGAGATCCTCTTCGGGGCAGGCCAGTCCGACACCTAGGGATCACTCCCCGAAGGGGAGCGGCTCCCGCGATTGATGCTCTCGCCCCGCCTGAGCGGCCGTCACCCCGCGGCGATGGTGGTCGCGGCACAGCACTTCGTAGGCGACCTGACCGGTGCCTCCCCCATCGACATCGCCCACCACGACCTGATCTCCATCGCGCACGATGGTGCCGTCGACCGTGCGGGCCTGGTGCGTGCCTCGGCGGCCGCACCAGCACAGAGCAGCCACCTGGAGCACCTCGACACGATCCGCGAGCTCGATGAGGCGCGCCGACCCGGGGAAGAGCCGGGTGCGGAAGTCAGTGGTGATGCCGAATGCATAGACGTCGATTCCGAACTCGTCCACGACATCGGCAAGCTGCTCGATCTGTGCGGGCGTGTAGAACTGGGCCTCGTCGCAGATGAGGTAGTCAAGTCGGCCACCTGCGGAAAGGTGGTCGACGACGACACGGCGCAGATCCAGTTGCGGCTCGACCTCGATGGCATCGGCACGAAGGCCGAGTCGGCTCGACAGGACCGATGCCCCCGCCCGATCCATCTGGGTGAAGACGAGACCTGCACGGCCGCGGGAAGAGTGATTGTGGTCTGTTTGCAGGGCCAGTGTGGACTTGCCGCAGTCCATGGTCCCGGAGAAGAAGACGAGTTCAGCCACGTCCAGCTCCCCACGCCGCAAGCAAGGGAATGTGCATCTCAGCCTCGGTCACCGACCCATGCTGGCCCAGGAGGCCCGACACGAGCGGATCGACCTCGCTCACGAGGATCGTGTCGCCCCTCGCCAGGACCACGACGTCGCCGACGCGCTCGGCGTAGTCCTCGTCGGTGGGACCGAAGAGCCCACGGGCGACGGCCTCCTCGCGATCGAGGACGTAGGCCCGCTCAGCCAGGTGATCACGCCACGACGACGTCAGGGCTTCCGCTGAACCGGGTGCGCAGTAGACGTGGCGCAGTCGAGGCTCACCGGCGACCGTGATCACCGTGTCGAATCCCGGAAGCCCCTCGACGATCACCCGAGAGCTCGGTGGACAGTCGACCATGCCGTGGTCCGCGGTCACCACGAGCAGGTGGTCGTCATCGATCCTGTCGATGATGCGCGCGACGAGTGTCTCCACCGCCACAAGGGCGTCACGCCACTGCAGCGAGGCGACGCCGTAGACGTGCCCCATGCGATCCAGCTCCGACACGTAGGCATAGCCGAGACCCCGCCGCTGTCCGACAACCGCGTCGCCGATGGCCCCATGGTTATCGGACCCGGCGTACTCACCCCCGCGGAGCACCGCTTGCGTCAGCCCACTCTGCGCATAGGCGCTGGCCCCGATACGTACCACGGGGAAACCCTCCCGAGCGACGCGCTCGAATACGGTGGGCTCCGGCTGGACGGCCAGAGGGTGGGGACCATCCGTCCACGACAGCGGATGCAGGATCTCGCCGTCCTCCGGGAGCCGGAATGCCGCGCCCACGATGCCGTGGGCGCCCGGTGGCAAGCCCGTGCCCAGGCTCGCCAGCGCAGTCGGCGTCGTCGACGGCACCGTCGTGCTCAGTCGCCGGTGGGACATCGCCGCGAGCGTGGGCGTGCTGTCCCGATGGTGCTGCCAGGGCCACCACCCCAATCCATCGACGAGGAGCACCGTCACGGCGGCGGGCGGCCTCTCAGCGGCGCCACCCGCGAGCCGAGTGATGCCCACGACGTCGGTGAAACCGGGTACGCCGAGCACGCTGGCCGCCGAAGGGAGCACGTCGGCCAGGGTCGCCGAACCGTAGGGCGGTGCCTCGGGACCCTCGCTCACCGCAGCCGGGCCGCCGTGGCCTCGGAGAGGGACGCGGCGAAGGCCAGCGTCTGCGTCACGACATCAGCACCGTCGGCAGCCTCCGACACGCGAAGGGACAGATCGTCGTTGCTCGCCGTACCTGTGTAGCCGTGATCGGCATCGCATTCGGAATCCCCGCAGCCCGCCGGCTCGAGATCGATGCGCGCAACCGCGCCCCAGCCGATGGTGAGCACGACCTCGCGCATGGGCCCGCCGGCCTGATGCCGCGCGGGATTGGCCACGACGCGCGTCACCACGACCGAATCGACCTTCTCGAGGCGCACCGCCTCGGTCGAGGCCGAGGCGTACGGCTCCGGGCAGGTGTCATCGGGGCCGTGCTCGTCGGTGTGCCCGACGATGAGACGCGTGGGGGTGAGCACGAGGACGGTCACGTGACGTCGCAGCTCATCGCGGTCGAAGGTCGCCTCGTGGTGCACGACGTACGACACCAGTGGCTCACCCGCGAGCGCCGTCTCGAGGGCATCGGCGACGAGGGCCGGGTAGTAGCCGCTCCGCTCGATGTCGCCGCGGAGGCGGTGGTGCAGGGTGCCCGCATCCGTCATGGGCGACATCCTCCCATCCCCGTGGCGGACCCGCGCGGAGGCCACGAGGGGAGACGTTACGGTGCCCGTATGCCTCCCAGCCTGGAGTACTCGGACGAGGTCGCCGCTGCCCTGCGGGACGGTCGGCCCCTTGTGGCACTGGAATCCACCATCATCAGCCACGGGCTCCCCCGACCCGAGAACCTCCGGGTCGCACGCGAGGTCGAGCAGACAGTGCGTTCGCAGGGTGCCGTCCCGGCGACCATCGCCATCCTCGACGGCCGCGTGCGCATCGGCCTGACCGACGCCGAGCTGGCCCGTGTCGCTGATCTCGACGACATCGTCAAGGTCAGCGTCCGCGACATTGCCACGGTGGTGGCTCGGGGAGGCCACGGGGCGACGACGGTCGCAGCGACGAGCCACCTGGCGCATCTTGCCGGTATCCGCGTCTTCGCCACCGGTGGTCTCGGAGGCGTGCATCGTCAAGCGCGTGAGACCTGGGATGAATCGGCCGATCTCACGTCGCTGTCCACCACCCCGGTCATCGTCGTGTGCTCGGGCGTGAAGTCGATCCTGGATGTGCCGGCCACCCTGGAGCGACTGGAGACACTCAACGTCGCCATCGTCGGCTTCGGGACATCGCACTTCCCCGGCTTCTACCTCACCGACTCGGGGAGCCGCGTCGACTGGCAGGTCGACACCGCCGAGGACATCGCGACCATCAGTCGAGTACGCCGCGACCTGGATATCCCCGGCGCCCTGGTCGTGGCGCACCCGCTGCCCGAGGATCTGCAGATGGATCCCGACCTCCACGACCGGCTTCTCGCCGAGGGACTCGCCCAGGCGGAGAGCTCTGGGATCCGCGGCAAGGACGTGACACCCTTCCTCCTCGACTACTTCCACCGAGCCTCGGGTGGGGTCAGCCTCCAGGCCAACACCGAGATCATCCTGCGCAACGCCGATCTGGCGGCGCGGGTGGCCGTGGCGGACGCGTAAGTCGCGACCGTGCCGCCCGCACCCACCATCCACGTCGTCGGCGAGCTCATGATCGACGTGATCGCGCGAGTGCACACCGCGCCCGCACCGGGCTCCGATGCGCCGGCGACGATCACCGAGAGCGACGGTGGATCCGCGGCTAACGTCGCCGCCTGGCTGGCACATCTCGATGCATCCGTCCGCTTCGTCGCGCGGGTGGGTGCCGATGCCTCGGGGGACGCCGCGCTCCGTCGACTGTCGGCAGCCGGCGTCGATGTGAAGGCTGCTCGCGACCGGCTTCACCCCACCGGTCGCTGCGTCGTCGTCGTCACCCTCGACGGAGAGCGCACGATGTTCCCCGACCCTGGGGCCAATGCGCACCTGTCGGCTACGGACATCGATCCGACCGACTGGCAGGCCGGCGAGCACCTCCACATGAGCGGCTACTCACTCATCCGGGAGGGCTCGCGCGCGGCCGCCCTGCAGGCAATGGAACGCGCACGCCTGGTGGGGCTCACGGTGAGCATCGACGCGTCATCCGAGGCGCCGCTCCTCGCGGTAGGGCCCGAGACCTTCCTCGGGTGGCTCGCTCCCACCGATGTCCTCTTCGCCAACGCCGCCGAGGCACGTGCCCTCACGGGCACGGCCGATGCCGCGCGCGCGGTGGACGCGCTCGTCATGCGGGGCCTCACGGCTGTCGTCAAGGTGGGAGGCGACGGGGCGCTGGCGGGAAGCCGCGAGGGCCGCTGGAGGGCCCCGGCCTCGCCCGCGATCGCCCAGGACAGCACGGGTGCCGGCGATGCCTTCGCCGCCGGTTTCCTCGCCTGCTGGACGCGGAACGGCGATATGGAGGCTGCACTGGATTCCGCCACGCGGACGGCGGCGCGTGCCGTGTCTCGACCGGGTGGTCGCCCGTAGGCTCTCGGCGTGGCACGCAAAGGCGAACCGGTGGATCGCATCATCGACGTCGACGTCGACAGCGAGATGCGCAACTCCTTCCTCGAGTACGCCTACTCCGTCATCTACTCCCGCGCCCTCCCCGATGCCCGCGACGGGCTCAAGCCCGTGCAGCGCCGGATCATCTTCCAGATGCACCAGATGGGCCTTCGCCCTGACCGTGGCCACGTCAAGAGCGCACGCGTGGTCGGCGAAGTCATGGGCCGCCTCCACCCCCACGGGGACTCCGCGATCTACGACGCCCTCGTCCGGATGGCGCAACCCTTCACCCTCCGGCTGCCCCTCGTCGACGGCCACGGCAACTTCGGATCCCCCGATGACGGTCCCGCCGCCATGCGCTACACCGAGTGCCGGCTCGCACCGTCGGCACTCGCTCTGGCCGAGTCGCTGGATGAGGATGTCGTCGACTTCGTCCCCAACTACGACGGTCGCGAGCTCGAACCCACGGTCCTTCCGGCGGGTTTCCCCGCCCTCCTGGTCAACGGCGCAGCCGGGATCGCCGTGGGTATGGCCACGTCGATGGCGCCGCACAATCTCGGAGAGGTAGTAGCGGCCGCACGCCACCTGGTCCTGCATCCCGACGCCACCCTCGACGAGCTCATTCGCTTCGTGCCGGGTCCCGACCTTCCCGGAGGGGGCACGATCCTCGGCCTGGACGGAGTCCGCGAGGCCTATGCCACCGGCCGCGGATCCTTCCGCGTGCGCGCCACCGCGCGTATCGAGCAGGTGAGCCCGCGGCGGCGCGGCATCGTGGTGACCGAGCTCCCGCCCGGAGTCGGTCCCGAGCGCGTCATCGAGCGCATCAAGGATCTCGTGACCAGCAAGAAGTTGCAGGGCATCTCGGACCTGCTCGACCTCACCGACGGAGAGCACGGACTGCGGCTTGTGATCGAACTCGCGCCCTCCGTCAATCCCGAGGCCATGCTCGATCAGCTCTACCGGATGACGCCGCTCGAGGACCCCTTCACGATCAACGCCGTCACGCTCGTGGACGGTGAGCCCCGCACCCTGGGCCTGCGTGAGTTGCTCGAGGTCTTCGTGGATCACCGCCGCGAGGTCGTGCGTCGTCGCAGCGAGCACAGACGCACGCGCGCCCGTGAGCGGCTCCATCTGGTCGACGGGCTCCTCATCGCTATCGTCGACATCGACGAGGTCATCCAGCTCATCCGCGCGAGCGATGACACCGCCGCCGCGCGCGAGCGCCTCATGACCGTCTTCGACCTCTCCCACGAGCAGGCGACGTACATCCTCGAGATGCCGCTTCGGCGACTGACTAAGTTCTCGCGCATTGAGTTGGAGTCCGAGCGCGATGAGCTCGGGCGCACCATCGAGCACCTCACCCAGATCATCGACGACGAGGCCCGACTGCGCGAGGTCGTGGCCGAGGAATTGCTCGCCGTCGCCGAGGAGCACGCGTCACCCCGTCGCACCATCCTGCTCGAGGATGCCGGCACGCCACGCACCGCGGCGGCACCAGCCTCGCTCGAACTCCCCGACTCCCCCTGCCGGGTGCTCCTGTCCGGCACCGGGCTCATCGCGCGCACCAACGGCTCCGACATCTCCACGACAGGCCCACGCGCGGCGCACGACGTCATCGTGAGCGCCACGGTCGCCACGGGCCGGGGCGAGGTCGCGGTGCTCACGAGCGCAGGACGGGCCGTGCGCCTGCCCGTGGTGGAGATGCCGATCCTGCCCCCCTCCGCCCATGCCCCCGCTCTGGCGGGAGGCGCGCCCCTCGGCGCGCTACTCGATCTCGAGCCCGGCGAGCGCGTCGTGGGACTCGCCGAGGTCAGCGAACCCCCCGCGGTGGTTGTCCTCGGCACACGGCAGGGCATCGTCAAGAGGGTCGCCATCCAGGGCCCCCCGACGCGTCGGGACTGGGATCTCATCGCCCTGGCCGACGGGGACGAGGTGGTCGGCGCGCAGGAGACCGCTCCGGGCGATGACATCGTCCTCATCACCTCCGACGCGCAGGCGCTGCGATTCCCCGCGGATGCCGTGAGACCCCAGGGCCGCTCGGCAGCGGGGATGGCAGGCATCCGCCTCGCGGAGGGCGCGGAACTCATCGCCTGCTGCGCGGTCGACGGCGATGATCCCGAAGCCGTGATCGTCACGGTCGCGGGCTCACGGTCGGCGCTGCCGGGCACGTCGGCCTTCACGGCCAAGGTCACCCCGCTGGTCGAGATCCCGCGCAAGGGCCGCGGCACCGCGGGCGTGCGATCGCACCGCTTCCTGCGCTTCGAGGACGTGCTCGTCCTCAGCTGGGCCGGTGTCGGTCCTGTGCGCGCATCTGCCGCCTCCGGCACACCTCTCGATCTGCCCGACGGCGCAGGCAAGCGCGATGCATCGGGCACCCCTCTGAGCGGTCCGGTGGCGAGCATCGGCGGACCGCCGCGATGACTCGCTGCGCCGAGACCGCGGCAGCAGAGCCCCTCTCCGGCACCGCCCCCCGCGCTCGCTGGTGGTGGCTCATCGAGGTGCCGGGGGCATGGGGACGCAAGGCCATCGCGGACTGTCGCGTCCCCGCCGTCCGCTCGCTCTCCTCGGATGAGGATCGCCGGGTCCTCCTGGTACGCCGACCCGGACGACACCCCGCTACCGATGCCCGCTCGCCGCTGCGCGTCTGGATCGCGGGCGCGCTGCCCGATGATCCGCCTCCACGAATCGCCATCGCCGACGACCCGGACGAGATCCGGCAGTGGCCGATCGAGGGTCCCGCCTCGGCCGTGGCCGACCCCGATGCACCGATCCTGGCCGTGTGCACCAATTCCTCCCGGGATGCGTGCTGCGGCATCGACGGTCGCGCGCTCGTCACCTCCCTGTCGGCGTCATCCGGTGTCTGGGAGTGCTCGCACCTCGGAGGGCATCGCTTCGCTCCCACGGCGCTGCTGGTCCGGTCGGGGCTCGTCTACGGGCGTCTCACTGAGCCGATCGCCCGTCATCTCCTCGTGCACGGCCCCGACCCCGAGACCAGCGCCTGGATACGCGGCCGCAGCGCCCTCGAGCCAGCGATCCAGGCGGCCGAGGCCCATCTCCTCGCACGGGGCACCCGACCCGATGTTGCAGGCGTGCACGTGGAGCACCAGGCACCCGATCGCGCCCGCGTCACCTTCTCCGGCCATGGCAGCCTCGAGCTCTCCCTCGTCTCGGGCGAGCCGCGACCGGCCTCCTGCGGTGCCGCACCGGAGGCCTGGTCCGCGTGGCGCGTCGTTGATCCGGCCTAGGCCCTGGCTGCATCCAGGAGCGCCTCGCGCTCGTGGATGGTCGTGCGATCCCGCTCACGGGTCGCACCCAGAGCCCGCTCGGCGGCATCGATTCGCCGCCAGCCCGGCACGTCCACAACCACGACCTGCGCCAGCGCTTCGTCAACCGATCCCGGTTGCGGCATCGAGGCGGTCCACGTCTGCGGGTCCGCGAGGTCCTCGAGCAGACAGGAGATCGTCTGCACGGCGTCCTTCTTGTTGGTCCCGATGATGCCGGTGGGCCCACGCTTGATCCAGCCGGCGACGTAGAGACCTGGAATCGGATCCTCCCCGTCGAGCACGCGCCCCTCGCGATTGGGGATGACGTTGCGACGGTCGTCGAAGGGCACCCCCTCGATGGCAGTGCCGCGATAGCCGACGCTGCGGATCACGCCGTCGACGGGGATGACGTGCGTCTCCCCCGTGCCCGAAGCTTGGCCCTCCTCATCGAGCACCGTGGTTTCGACCACGAGTGCCTCGACACGATCCGTGCCCAGGATCTCGACGGGACGGCAGCGGAAATGCAGGTGGATCGTCCGAGCACGCCCGTCATCGACGTGCGATGCCCAGCCCTCGATGACCGCCACATTGCGGGCGACGGCCTTGTCCTCCGCGATCGACCGCTGACTGGCCGGATCATCGATCTCGCCGCCTTCAGCGATGAGCACCTGGGTCTCCTCGAGTTCCCCCAGCTCGCGGAGTTCCTTCGTCGTCCACGTCGCCTGTGCAGGGCCGCGTCGTCCCACGAGGTGCACGTCACGGATTCCCGATCCACGCAGGGCGGCGAAGACGTGCTCGGGCATGTCGGTGTGCTCGATCTCGCCGGGCGCCTTCGACAGCACGCGCGTGACGTCGACGGCGACATTGCCCACCCCGATCACGGCCACACCCCGTGAACCGGAGAGGAAGTCGACAAAGGCGTCTGGTCGGGTATCGGGATGACCGGTGTACCAATTGACGAAGTCTGTGGCGGCGATGCTGCCCGGCAGGTCCTCGCCCGGGATGCCCAGCGATCGATCGCGAGAGGCTCCGTAGGTGAACACGATCGCGTCGTAGAACTCGCGGAGCTGATCGAGTGTGAGGTCCCTACCGATCTCGACGTTGCCGAGGAAGCGCACGCTCGGATGGTCAAGCACCTTGTCGAGTGTGTCGCGCACCGAGCGAATGCTCAGGTGGTCGGGCGCGACGCCGTAGCGCACGAGCCCGAAGGGACTGGGGAGCTTGTCGATGATGTCGACCGACACCGGGATGTCGGACTGTCCGACGAGGGCGTCTGCGGCATACATGCCTGATGGGCCCGAGCCGATGACGGCGACGCGCAGGGGGCGGGTCATGGCGACTCCTTAGGTCAGGCCGAGCAGCTGGCGAGCACGCGCGAACCCAGGTGCGGGATCGACGGGGTCGAGATGCACGCACTGCATCCCCACAGACTCGGCTCCGGCGATATTGACGGGCTGATCATCGATAAAGACACACTCCGACGGCTCAACCCCCATGCGCTCAGCCATCAGGAGGTAAGCGCGGGAATCGGGCTTGTGAACGCCGTCGGTCCGGCCATCCACCATGTGGTCGAACTCGCGGAGGATCGTCATGCGGTCCAACCAATCCTGGTCGTGGAAGGCGGTCAGGTCGTTGGTGAGGATCCCGACCGACAGGCCCGCAGCCTTGGCGTCGGTGATGAGTTGCCGCGCGGCAGGGCGAACCAACTCGTCCTCACTGCCCGAGTACAAATGCGCCATGAAGTTGGGCATCTCGGCGGGTTCGCCGCTCAGAGTCGCGAACTCCTGACACCGGCGCGCCCAGTACTCGCGCTCGTTCATCCCGCCGGACTGGAACACCTGCCAATCGGCATCCGCATCCGGATCGAAGGGCCCGGTCCAGGCCAAGGTGCCAGGGGCTAACCCCAGAGAGCGCTCTCCGACGGCGCGCAGTTCGAAGGGGGTCAGCAGCACAGGACCGCCGAAGTCGAAGACGAGAGCGGTCATGGTGATGCCTGGGAGATGGTGACCATCCCTCAGTGCTCCTCCTCCGAGATCGTCACCATGTCGTAGCGCACAACATCGCCGAACCAGCCGCATTCGCCGCACCAGGTCATGAAGACGCGCTGATCCGCCATCCAGTACTCGGTCGAGATCCCGCCGTGGGTCTCGATGCTGGCCGCACACATCGGGCAGAACTTCGGACGGTCCAGCAGGTGCTGCTCCGCATCCTTGGCGAACCAGGCACCCGGCGGGGGAAGCCGATGGGGGTCCGGCGGGAGTTCGCTCAACGCAATCCTCGCCTCACGTGCGACGACGTCATCACGCACCCGCGCTGGCTTTCTCGCGGCGGGCCCAGGCATCGGCGTGCAGGTCGAGCAGACGCTGCTTCTGGGGGCTGTAGCGCATCGACCCCATGGTGATGAACGCCTCAGCGAATTCGCGCTCGGCACCGAACTTGTCGCGCTCGCAGGGCAGCGGGATGATGTCGTGCTTCTCGCGGATGGTGCCCAGGGGGTCCTCGCCGTTGGCGACGCGCTTCATGTTCTCCTTGAACATCTTGCGCAGCATGGCGACGCCCGCGTCGGAGCGACCGAGGTGCTCCTGCGTGCGATCCGTGACCGGTCCCTGGCTCACCCAGGCCATGATGTCCTGGCCCTCGATGTAGTCGGTGATGAAGCGGCCCTGGTCATCGCGCCAGAAGTACTCATAGAAGACAGGGCGGTCCTGGGCCTCCCACTCACCCGCATCGGGGGCGTGATTGGAGTAGAAGAGCTTCCACGTCGTGGTGTCGTCGATGGGGACACGGATCTGCATCTGATCGATGCCCGCGCCACCCACGCGCATGAAGTACGGGAAGACGAGCGGGTGGCCGACCTTCCAGTCGTCGTTCTCCTCAGAGCCGCCCTCGAGCACACGGCGCTTGAGGATGCCCCACTCCATCTCCTCGAAGCCCGTGCGCAGGTGCTTCTTCTGGAAGGCCTTGGGGGCGTCGAATCCCTGGGTCTGGCCCATGAAGTCGAAGTAATAGCCGTGCAGCCACTCGACGTGATGGGGGTCGACAGAGTTCTCCATGATCTGCAGCCAATTGCACGGAAGCGTGGCGTAGCCGCAGTCCTTGATGCCGTCCATCACGAAGACGTCGAAGCGAGGCAACTCGGGAGCGGGGTCCGGACCGACGTACACCCAGATCATGCCGCCCATGACCTCAGCCTTGCCGGCCTTCTGCTTGACGCGATCGCGGAAATTCTGGTTGTCGGCCTCGGCGGGCTGCTCGACGCAGTTGCCCTCGAAGTCCCACTTCCATCCGTGATATCCGCAGCGAATGCCGTCCTCATGGACGACGCCGTAGGTGAGCGACGCACTCCGATGCGGGCAGTGCTCGGCGACGATGCCGTACCTGCCTGACTTCGGCGTCTTGAAGAGAGTCCAGTCCTCACTCAGCAGGCGCACTGTCTTGGTCGGCACCGAGTCGAAGTCCTGCTCGAACGCGATGGGGTACCAGTAGCGGCGCAGCAACTCCCCCATGGGAGTGCCGGGTCCGACCTTGGTGAGTTCTTCGTTCTGCTCGACGGTCAGCATGGGAGGTCCTTCCGTGTATCGCGTTGATGCTCTCGTTGCCGTGCCTAGCCGGTGCCTCGAAGGTACCGGGCCGTGCGGGTGACGCTAGGGATTCCTGCCTCCGACCGGGAGGACGTCGTTCCTCACGGCGGGACCGAGTCCGGGGAGGGGACCAAAGTCCCCTCCCCGGCCGATCGACTACTCGATGACCGTGACGACGCCGTTGTTGCCATCGACACGCAGGCGTTGGCCCGTCTTGATGTTGGTGGTGGCGAAGCCCGTGCCGGTGACCGCGGGCAGGCCGTACTCACGGCAGACGATCGCGGCGTGGCTCATCATGCCGCCCGTGTCGGTGACCGTCGCGAGGATCTTGCCGAAGATCGGCGCCCACGAAGGTGCGGTGAGCGGGGCGACCAGGATCTCGCCCTGCTGCACCTCTCCGATCTGCTCCGGGGAGAAGATCACGCGCGCAGGACCCTCGACGAGACCAGGCGACGCCGCCATGCCACGGAGCTCCCCTTCCTTGGCATCACCGCCGCCCAGCCAGGCGCCCACGCTGTCGGACGTGATGCCCCAGAGCATGACCGTGAAGGGTTCGGTGATGACCTCGGGCGGAGCGCCCAGGGCCGGGACCGGCTTCCACTGACGCAGCGCCTCGCAGATTCCCTTGCGCTTCGCCACGATGGCCGGCCAGCGCCCCGGTCCCGCAGGAGGCTCAGGGGTCGCCCAGGAGACGTAGTAGTCCCACAGCGCGTCCTCGACCTCAGTGCGCTTGAGGTAGAAGATGTCATTGGGCTCGCTCCAGAACCCTTCCTTGACCAGGACCTCGCCGAGCTGGCGCATCTTGCGCCAGATCACCGAGTGGCTCCAGTGCTCGACGTAGAAGTTGTGGTTCTCCACATACGGGAAGACCACGCGGGCCAGTCCGAGCTTGCCCTGGAAGGCCTCGCGATCCTCATCGGTAGCGAGGAGCTCGGAGTACTCCGCCACCACGCGATCACGCTCGGCATGGATTGCGGCCATCGGACGGGCGAGGTCCTCCCCCGCCTGAAGCTTGACGATGTAGTCGTTGATGAAGTCGAACGGGATCTCGACGTTCTCGATCCAGATCTTGTCCGAGTGGTAGAAGCCCGAGCCGGTCGAGAAGTTGAACCATGGCTCGGCCGACTCCTGGAACGAAGCGATCCATGCGCGGCCCGCATCACTGCCCTTGAGGATCTCGCACGTCGCCTCGACATCTCCCGCGGCGAACGCCTCGGCGATACCGCTCTCCAGCGCCACACGGGCGAGGCGCTTGAGCTCCTCGTCGGGACGGAACAGGTCCACCTCGACGCCGGCGACCATCTTGGCGATGGCGAGGTCGGGGATACCCGGGAAGGCCTGCTTGCAGAAGCCGAAGAAGTCGAGGTAGGCGGCGTAACCGAGGTTGAGGAACTCGAAGTGGTAGTTCCACAGCTTCAGGCCGAGATCGAGCAGCGTGCGGTAGTTCTCCTGGATCTGGTAGCCCGAGCCGAGGCCGGCGCCGGACTTCACGATCTCATCCGCGTCCTCGATTTCGGGGAGGGGTTCGAAGTTGACCGCCTCGAGTTCCTTCACTAGGTCACGGATCTTGAGCATCCACTTGTCGTAGAGGTCGTTCCAGTTCATGAAGTAGAAGCCGGCGCGGTCCATGAAGTTCTCAACGCGCGCCTCGATGGTCGCCGGATCCGCAGGGATCGGCGTGAGGTAGCCATAGCCATTGAGGATGCGGAAGGCGATGCCGTTGGCCGGCGGCACCTGAAGGTGTCGCGTGTTGTACTGCGACAACGATGCGAGGCCGAACTCGAAGAAGGTCGCATCCCAGGGAGTCAGCACCTTGGGCCAGTGAACTCCGTCCTGGAACCAGAAGGTGGAATCCTCGAATTCCCTTCGGGACTCGCTGAAGAGCGAGGAGTAGACGTACATCTCCTGCCAACCCTCGGCGCCCGCGGGCGTCTCGATGTCGAACGGGCTGGGGAACCGATCGGCCATCTGCATTTCCTCTCGTGTGTTCGTGTCCGGGGAGCACGAAGCGCTGGACCTTGCTGTGGGTGGTCTGATCTTTCACTAGTCCTTGCGGGCGTACAGCGGATTCATCAATGTCGAGACGATGCTCGCCATGGGGTTCTTGTCTGCGGCACCCGCAACCGACTGGCGGGGCTTCTTGCTCCACACGGTCTCGGGGCGGGCCTGGAGGAGGATGACGTTCTCCCCGTCGGCGAGGTCGGCGTCGACGGCCCACTCGATGTCCTGCGGGCAGCCGTAATGTCGTTCGGCGGTCTTCGCGAGGGCGGCAATAGCCTTTAGCTGCGCATCGGTGAGGCACGGGGTGTCAGCCCGCTCGTCATCCGTCTCGACCTTCTCCACGGTGTCGTGGTCGGTGAGCTTGTACTCGTGGGCCTTGTGGCTGATCTCGCGCTTGCTCACCTCGAGCATCACCTTGTCGACGAGGAAGTTGTCGGGCGTGATCTCGCCGGAGACGACCCCCTCACCGAATCCCCAGGCCGCATCGATGGCCACCTGGGACCGGTCACCGTTAGCGGGGTTGAGCGTGAAGGCGACACCTGCGGAGATCGGACGCACCATCTTCTGGATGACGACAGCCATCTCGACCGAGCGATGCTCGTATCCCATCTCCACCCGGTAGCAGGTGGCGCGGTCGGTGAAGAGGCTCGCCCAGCAGCGACGTACGGCGTCGACGACAGCATCCCCACCGCGGATCCAGAGGTAGGTGTCGTGCTCGCCGGCGAAGGATGCGTCCGGAGAGTCCTCCGAGGTCGCGGAGGAGCGCACCGCCACCGGCAGGTCCTCGACATCGCACTTGCGCGACAGCTCGGCATAGTCGTGGCGAATCTGCTTCTCGACGTCCGCCGGGAGCGGCATCGTGCGGATGACGTCGCGGATCTCCGAGCACACCGTGCTGACCTGGGCAGTGTCGGCGATGTCGAGTCCGTGCAGCAGCCGCGCGAGCGTGGCATCCAGATCAGCAGCATCGTGGGCCGCGCGGTAGCCCGCGGTGGTGACGGCGAAGCCCGGAGGGACAGGCAGTCCCGCTCCCGTCATCTCGCCGAGGCTCGCAGCCTTGCCGCCGACCTCGCCCTTGAGTCCGGGCCAGTAGCCCTCGAACCACATCGTCACGCTGCTCATGAGGACTCCCCCCGACGGCTCAACGGTAGGGCGCGACCCTCGAGCCCCGCCCACCAGTCGGGGAGGCCGTCGAAGTCGGGCACCGAGACTTCCTGCACCCGATTGCGATAGAGGACGAGGGCGCTTTCACCGCCTTCGAGCAGGCGCACCCGGACGAATTCGGTGTTGAAGGGCTCACCGGGGTCGTAGCCGAGCGCCCAGGTGGCGAAGGCGCGAATCGGACCGGAGTGGGTTGCGACGATCACCGACTGCCCGGGTGTCTCGTCGTGGATGCGCATGAGTCCGGCCCAGAAGCGTCGGACCGCCGCCACGGGCGGCTCGAAGGTGAGCATGGGCATGGTGAGCCAGTGGGTGATGGGATCACCGCCCCCCTGCTGGATGCCCCAGAAGCGGTCGACCTCCACCAGCCACGTGGGGCGTCCACCCAGCCCGATGCGCTCGTACTTCTCCATCTCCGAGTGGTAGAGCCGGAAGGCCTGGGTGACGTCGCGGAAGCCGTCGGGCGTCATCACCTGGAAGTTGCGGAACTCCTCGTACGCCGTGACCTCACCGACGGTGGCCTCGCGCCCGAAGAGCACGAGCTCATCGAGCAGGCCCTTGCGGATGCCTTCGGCCGTCTGACGCGCGCGATTGGTGTCGGCGCAGGCCATGGTCACGTGATGGCCGGTCATGACGCGGCGCGCGAGCTCCTTGCCGCGTCGGTGCGCCTGCCAGGAGCCCAGCGGCGTGAGCCCGGACTCCGTGGAGTAGCCCTGCGTCTCGCCGTGCCGCACGAAGTAGACATCCGTGACAGCGCCCTTCGTCTGGTCCTTGCGCTCGGGGACGATCTCCTTGGTGCGGGTCACCTCGGCCCAGGCGCGGGTGGCTCCGACGTCGGCGCCCTCCCAGAGCGGCACCGGGGAGTCGAGCCCGGTCTCACCACTGCGACGGTCGCGAAAGCGCCGAAGGTAGAGCGGGGTCTCATCCTCGGGCTGCGCCGGGTCGGCGACCGAGGGGCGCTGCCCGCGGGACTCGCGGTCGAGGTACTTCTGCAGGTAGGCGGGTGCGTCCGGCCGCTCCGTGCGCGGCAGCGCGACGGGCGTGACATGGGGCTCGGTCATCGTCATATCCGCTCCTTAACTGTGCACCGTGAGGAACCGCTGATTCACGACGCCGTCGTAGTAGAACAGCGCCCTGCCCATCTCGCCCTCGGTCCACGTGATGGGCGGATCATCGGGGTCCGACCAGTAGCCGCCTGTGAAGACCTCGTTGCGGTTGCCCGCAGGATCGAAGAAGTACACGCAGTGCCCGCGTGTGGCACCGTGCCGTGTGGGGTTGGTCTCGATCCGCACGCCGTGGTACGCCAGCACATCCGAGGCATTGCGGATGTCGTTCCAATCGTCCACCCAGTAGGCGAAGTGGTGCAGCCCGCCATCCGGTCCGGTCACAAGCGCGATGTCGTGGGAGGAGTGGGAGACCTCGAGCCACGTAGCGATCTGGAATCCATCGTCCCCGACCACCTGCTCGGTGAGGTGGAAGTCAAGCACGTCCTGAAGGAACGACGTCATGCCGTTGACATCCTCGACGGTGATGAAGATGTGGTCGAGCCGGGGCGGCGCGATGCCCACCAGGCCGAGAGGCTTGGGCGGCGGGTTCGTGAGCGGGAGGAGGTTGCCGACCTGCTCCATGCCGTAGATCAACTCCATCTGGTGGCCCGAGGGCGTCTCGAAGCGGATGACGGAGCCGCCACCCACGCCAACCTCGGCTCCCTGGAGGCGCTTCACGGCGATGCCCGCGTCCTCGAGGCGCGCGGCGTAGAAGTCGAGGTCCTCGGGGCTCTCGACCTTCCAGCCCATATGGGCGAGCCCGTAGTTGGGCGCGTAGGCGAGGACCAGCGAGTGGTGCTGGTGCTCGTCCCAGCACTTCAGGTATACGCGCTCGGGCTCCCGAGCGGTCTCCACAAGGCCCAGCACCTCGGTGTAGTACGCGGTCGCGAGCTCGAGATCGGGGACCTTGATCTCCACATGGGACAGACGCAGGATGCTCATCAGGTGTGCACCTTCATGAATCGATCGTTGAGCTCGCCCTCGTAGTAGAAGACAGCCCGTCCAATGTTGTCCTCGGTCCACGTGATGGTCGGGAAGTCCGGGTCCGGACGGTAACCGCCGGTGAAGACCTCATTGCGCGTGCCGAGCGGGTCGAAGAAGTAGATGGTGTTGCCGCGCGTGATGCCGTGGCGCGTCGGACCGACGTCGATCTGGATGCCGTTGTAGGCCAGGATGTCCGCGCTCTTGCGGACGTGATCCCAGTCGTCGAGCCAGTACGCGAAGTGATGCAGGCCGCCGTTGGGTCCGGACACGATCGCGAGGTCGTGGGGCGAGTGCGAGCGCTCCATCCACGTGGCGGCCTGATGGCCGTCCCCGTCGAGCAGCTGCTCGGTCACCCGGAAGCCGAGGACATCCGTGAAGAACTTGGTCGACTCGCCGACCTCCTCAGCGGTGACGAGGATGTGATCCATCCTGGGAGGCGCGATGCCGCGCAGCCCCTCGACGAAGGGTGCGGGGTTGAGTGAACCCGTGGCGCGACCGATCTTCTCGACGTCGTGCACGAGCTCCATCACCTGACCCGACGGAGTCTCGAAGCGAATGGACTCGCCCTGGCCGATCGACGCGCCCTTGCTCACGCGCTCGACGGGCAGGCCGTATCGGCCCACGGCGTTCTCGAGGTCGGAGAGGTCGTCTTCGCGCAGGACCTTGAAGGACATCAGGTCGAAGCCGACGCGCGGCGCGTAGGAGATACGCAGCGAATGGTGGTCGACCTCGTCCCAGCACTTCAGGTAGACCGAATTCTCATCGCGCTCAACCTCGAGCATGCCGATGACCTCGGTGTAGTACGCCGCTGCCAGGTCGATATCCGTCACCGTGATGTCGACGTGCGACAAGCGCAGGATTCCCATCGTCGCTCCTCCCGGCCGCGAGGCCTCTCGGGTCATCCGAAACCTAGGGCTCCCCTGTCCCGCATGGAAGGACAGCGTTCCCGCATGCGGGACGTATCTGGTACGTTCCCCCGCGTGGAAGGACCCGAGGCGATGCGCCAGGCCATGGCGGACTACGTCCGCTCGCTGCACCAGGCCTACCTCGATGCCGTGGCGACACTCCCTCCAGCCGAGCGTGCGCGACTGCCCCTCATCGACGCCGGCCGGATCACGGTGGCCGCTGTCGGCGTGCGCATGCTGCACGTCATCGGCACGGTCGAGACGCTCCCGCCACCGCAAGGACCCGAGGTCGAGATCGATGACTCCATCGACGATCTCGCGTGGAGCCTGCGATTCTTCGATCCCGTCATCGCACCGCCCCTCGGCATCATCGATGAATCCCACGGGCCGCAGTACGACGAGGTACGTCGCGCACTCGGAATCCGGACCGTCGTCTATCACCTCGCCGTCCCACCCGGTGGCAGCCTCACAGCGCATCACGCACTGCATGCAGGCACCGGACTCGCGCATGCGCATGCAGCAGCCGCACGCGACTTCGACGCCCTGCGCGCTCACGCCCCTGGGCGTGAGGCCTTGGTCGATGAGATGCAGGGCGCCAGCATCGCCGGCCTCACGCGCGCCCAGGTAACCCTCGCGCTCGCGCTTGCCCCGGGACTCACGGGCGTGACCGTGGAGCCACCGAGCGATCCCGCCGAGGTCCGCCGCACGCTGCTCCAGCACCTGAGGAACCCCGCATGACCGAGACGCCCGCCCGCCGCCAGCACTCGACGCTGTCCAGCGTGCGCAACGCCGCGCGCCTGCTCAAGGAGTTCGGGCGCGGGGATCGCGACATCGGAGTGACCGAGCTCTCCCGACGTCTCGGGATCGGCAAGAGCACCGCGCATCGACTCCTGAGCACGCTCGCCGAGGAGAGGCTGCTCGAGCAGGACCCCGACACGGGTGCCTATCGACTCGGCCTCGCGATGTACGAGTTGGGGGCATCGGTTGCCCTCCACAACGACCTCCACGAGGCCTGCTCCCCCGTCATCGACCAGTTGCGCAATGCCACCCGCGAGACCGTCCAGGTCGCTGTGCTCGACGGTCGCGAGGTCGTCTACGTCGAACGCCGCGAGAGTCCGCAGACGCTTCGCCTTTTCGGTCGCGTCGGGCATCGCAATGACGCGCACTGCACCAGCACCGGCAAGCTGCTTCTCGCGTACCTGCCCGAGGACCAATTGGATGCCCTGCTCCGCGGATGGCGGCTCGAGCGCAGGACGCCGTACACGATCACCGATCCTCGGGCACTGCGCAGCGCCCTCGTGGAGATCCGCCGACAAGGCTGGGCGGAGAACGTCAATGAATCCGAACTCGGTGCCGCCTCCATCGCTGCTCCCGTGCGCAATGACCGCGGTGAGGTGATCGCTGCTCTCTCGATCGTCGGACCGGTGCAGCGACTGGGCAGCGACTCACTGCGCCGCTTCGCCCGACCGGCGGTCGATGCTGCCATGGCCGTCAGCCGCCGACTCGGATACCGCGACCCCCGCGCCCCACGCCGATCAGCAGAAGAGGGATCCCCGTGACCAGACCCGATGCGGATCAGATCCGCGAGATGTCCAGTGCCCTTCTCGCCGCCCGACGCGCACGCGTTCCGATTGCACCCCTCACCGATCGATTCCCCGGGATGACCGTCGAGGACGCCTACGCCGTGCAGCAGGGCCTTGTCGAGGGCCTGCTCTCCGACGGCGACTCGATCATCGGCTACAAGCTCGGCCTCACGAGCCGTCCGATGCAAGAGATGCTCGGCGTCGACCAGCCCGACTATGCACCCGTGCTCGGATCCACCGTCTACCCCGACGGAGGCGAAGTGCCCTGCGATCGCTACATCGCCCCGCGCATGGAGGCCGAGATCTGCGTCGTCCTCGATGCACCGCTATCCGGCCCGCACTGCACGGCGGCTGAGGCGTGGGCAGCGACCCGCGGTCTCATCGCCGCACTCGAGATCGTCGATAGTCGCATCGCGGATTGGAAGATCAAGCTGGCGGACACCGTCTCTGACCTCGCCTCCAACGGTGCCGTGGCCTTCGGGAGCCGAGTGGTCCCCCTGGACGACTTCGATCCCGCACTCATCGGCATGGTCTTCACACGCAACGGCGAGCTCGTCGCCACCGGCGCGGGGGCAGCAGCACTGGGTGGTCCCATCGATGCCGTCGCCTGGCTGGCCAACACCCTGTTTCCGCTCGGGGTCACCCTCCCCGCCGGCGCCATCATCATGACGGGTGCCCTGCATGCGGCAGTGCCCTTCGAGAAGGGCGACGTCTTCCGCGCCGACTTCGATCGACTTGGCCCCATCACCCTGCGCACGATCTGATCGCACGACCCGACAGGAAGGGATCACGGCATGCCTTTGCGATGTGCCATCGTCGGCTCCGGCAATATCGGGACCGATCTCATGGTCAAGATGATGCGCAGCGATCGGCTGCAGCTCACGGCACTGGTCGGCATCGACCCGGCGTCCGACGGCCTGGCGCGCGCCAAGGCCCTGGGGTTGGACGCTCCGCATGATGGTCCGGACTGGATCCTGGAGCACTCCGATGACATCGACATGGTCTTCGACGCCACCAGCGCCTACGTGCATGTGCGATATGCCAAGAAGTACGAGGAAGCTGGGATCACGGCGATCGATCTGACTCCCGCCGCCCGTGGACCCAAGGTGATCGCCGCGGTGAACCTCACAGAGCATCTCGACGCGCCCAACATCAACATGGTGACCTGCGGCGGCCAGGCCACCACTCCGATGGTCTACGCGATCAAGCGGGCGGTGCCGTCACTCCCCTATGCCGAGATGGTGTCCACGGTGTCGTCGAAGTCCGCGGGTCCGGGGACGCGGCAGAACATCGATGAGTTCACCAAGACCACGTCAACGGCGCTCCGTGAGATCGGTGGCGCGGAGACCAGCAAGGCGATCATCATCCTCAACCCCGCCGACCCGCCCATCATCATGCGCAACACGGTCTTCGGGGCGCTGCCCGAGGGCACCGACCACGACGCCGTCCTGGAGTCGGTCTACGCCATGGAGAAGGATGTCGCACAGTACGTACCGGGCTACCGCCTGAAGAATCCGCCCGTGATCGAGGAGGGGCCGTACAACACGCCCGGCGGCGTCGTCCCACACCGGGTCGTCGTCCTGCTCGAGGTCGAAGGCGCCGGCGACTATCTGCCTACCTACGCGGGAAATCTTGACATCATGACCGCCGCTGCCATGCGCGTCGGCGAGGCCATCGCGGAGCACCGAGGAGTCACAGCATGAGCACCACCGACTACCGCCTCATCGACTCGACCCTGCGGGACGGATCGCACGCGATCAGCCACCAGTACTACGCCGAAGACGTCATCAAGATCGTCGAGGGCCTCGATCGGGCCGGCGTGCAGGTCATCGAAATCGCCCACGGTGACGGACTCGGCGGCTCCAGCTTCAACTACGGCTTCTCCGCCGTCCCCGAGAAGGAGCTCATCGCGAAGGCGTGCGAGACCGCACAGCAGGCGCAGATCGCCTGCCTCATGCTGCCGGGCATCGGCCTGGCTGACGACCTGCGCGAGGTCCGCGAGCTTGGTGTGTCCGTCGCGCGCATCGCCGTCCACTGCACCGAGGCCGACATCACCGAGCAGCACCTCAAGGTGGCCAAGGAACTCGGCATGGAGGCCATCGGTTTCCTCATGATGGCCCATATGAACTCCCCCGAGGGCCTCGTCGAGCAGGCACTGCTCATGCAGTCCTACGGCGCTGACACGATCTATATCGCCGACTCCGCCGGCGCCATGACGGTCGACGACGTGCGCCGCCGAGTCAACGCACTCGTCAAGGCCCTCGACATCCCCCTGGGCGTGCACGCCCACAACAATCTCGCGATGGCGGTCGCCAACTCCATCGCCGCCTACGAAGAGGGCGCGAAGAACCTTGACGGCACCTCGGCGGGACTCGGTGCCGGCGCAGGCAACTGCCCCACCGAGATCCTGGCCGCTGTCTCCACGAAGTACGGGATCGAGACCGGTGTCGATCCCCTCGTGCTCATGGATGTCGCCGAGGAGGTCGTGCGTCCGATCATGCCCCGCCAGCAGGTCATCGACCGCGCGGGACTGCTGCTCGGCTATGCCGGCGTCTACGGCAGCTTCCTCCTCCATGCCGAGCGCGCCGCCGACCGCTACGGCGTCCCCGTCTCCGAGATCCTGCTCGAGCTCGGTCGACGCCAGGTCGTCGGCGGCCAGGAGGACATGATCATCGATGTCGCACTCGAACTCGCCCGCAAGCATGCCGAAGCGGAGGTGACCGCATGAGCCTGCCCGCACAGGAGGCGGCCGCGCGGCTCACCACCGCGGTGCGGTCGCGTACGGCCACGACGGCGCTCACCGGCGATTACGGCGACTTCGACATCCCCACGGCGTACGACGTCCAAGCGCTCGTGGTCGCCGATCGAATCGCCCAGGGTCATCGGGTGGTAGGCGCCAAGCTCGGTCTCACGAGCGAGGCGAAGCAGAAGCAGATGAATGTCAGCGAGCCGCTCTACGGCTGGCTCACGGATGACATGCGCATCGATCCCGGCGAACCACTCGTCGTGGACCGCTTCATCCAGCCCCGGGTCGAGGCGGAGATCGCCTTCCTCATCGGTGACGACCTCGAGGGGGCTGATGTCGGCGCCGCCGACGTGCTGGCTGCCACCGCCGCCGTGATGCCCGCGATCGACGTGCTCGACTCCCGGTACGCGGGATACTCCTTCACGCTCCCCGACGTGGTCGCCGACAACTCCTCATCCGCCGGATTCATCACGGGATCCGCGCTGGTGGACCCGACGGGCGTCGACCTGCGACTGCTCGGGGTCGTCCTCGAAGTCAACGGACAGGTCATGGCCACCGCTGCCGGTGCCGCAGTCCTGGGTCATCCCGCGTCCTCCGTCGCCTGGCTCGTGCGCGCCCTGGCCCGTCGCGGGGAGGGACTCTCCGCAGGCATGACCGTGCTCTCCGGAGCCTGTACCCCGGCCTTCGCCGTCACCCCCGGCGACACGGTCGTCGCCCGAATCGATCGACTCGGCACCGTGGAGGTCCCATGCCGCTGATCCAGGTCACCATGGTCGAGGGCCGCACCCTCGAGCAGAAGCACGCACTCATCCGCAACCTCAGCACCGCCATGGCCGACACCCTCGAGGTGCCGCTCGAGCGCATCCGCGTCGCCATCTACGAGATCACCGCCGATGAGTGGGGCATCGGCGGTGAGCCCTTCTCAGTCGCGCGCCCCGGCGGCGTCGCACCACCGGCCTCGTGACACCGTCGCCTCCGGCGTCCATCTGGACGCCGACCTTCTCCGTCGACTCCGTGGCACAAGCGCCACGGAGGTACGACCACGGTGGCATTGGGGTGCTCGTCGCGATGGTTGACGAGGCGCCGCGTGCCGTGTCAGCCGACTGCCTGCACAAGGGGGCATCGCTGGAGGGCGGCGTCTGCCGTGACGGCATCATCACCTGCCCCTCGCACTGGTGGCGCTACGACTTGCGCGACGGATCCCTCCAGGGCACCCCGGGGGCCGGACTCACCGTCTACCCTGCCCGAGTGCACGAGGGCATCGTCGAGGTCGAGCTCCCGGTGGCGACACCCGCCCTGACCCTTCGGGAGACCCTCCTCGCGCACGCCCGCGGGGAGGACATGGATGCCTGACTCCAAGCGATTCCCCGTCGAGGCCTTCGAGGATGTGCTGGCCGCCAATCGGGAGCATGCGGATACCTATGCGGGGAGCGATCTCACCGGTCGCGCCGCCCGTGGCCTCGCGATCGTCACGTGCATCGACTCGCGCATCGACCCGCTGAGAGTCGTCGGGATGCAGCCGGGCGATGTCAAGATCCTGCGGAATGCCGGAGCGCGCGTGACCGAGGACGTGCAGCGCACACTGCTGTTGGCGACCTATTTACTCGGCGTCGAGCGCATCCTCATCATGCCCCACACCGACTGCCGCATGGTCGGCTCGAGCGAGGCGGAAATCCACCTGACCATCCGCGAGGCCACGGGTGCCGACACGCGCAGCATCGAGTTCCGGACCAGCGATGACGTCGACGCCAGCCTCGGCCTCGACGTCGTGCGTGTGCGGGCCAATCCCCTGCTCCCCGCAGGAATCAGGGTCGGAGGAGCGGTCTACGACGTGCACTCAGGACGCCTGCGCCCCATCGAGGTCTGAGCGCTCAGGAGTATCGGGCCATCCGGGCGACCCGGACGTCGTACGCCCACGCACTCACCGCATAGTGGGGGAAGAAGTCGTTCTCCAGCCTCGACCAGATGCGAGTGGCGACATCCTCCGACACGAGGGTCTCCACTCGAACATTCCCACCCTCGATACCCGACACGCCGTGGTGGCTAGGCCCGTGGCCCTGGGCCATCGATACGGTCCATCCCCGCGCACCGCACTCGTCGATCACGGCGAGGAGTCGCTCCTCCAGCACACTCTCAGCCACGATTGTCAGGCACGTGACGTTGCCGAAGGTCGTCATCCCACACTCTCCTCGTCATCCGTCATCGCCATCATCCGCCCCACCACGATGCCACGAACTCCGCCATGAGCAGGTAAACCGGGATGCCGACGATGAGATTGAAGGGGAAGGTCATGCCCAGGCTGCTCGCAAGCGTGATCGAGGGCTTGGCCTCGGGCAGTGCGAGACGCACGGCGGCGGGCGCGGCGATATACGAAGCGCTTGCGCACAGCACTCCGAGGATCATGGCGCCTCCCACCTCCATCCCGGCAAGGGTGCCGCCCACGACCCCAGCCATCCCCGCGAGGAGCGGGAAGGCAATCGCGAAGACCACGAGACCGGGGCCTGCCTGCCGGAGGGCAGACAGCTGCCTGCCCGTGAGCATGCCGAGCTCGAGGAGGAAGAGCGTGAGCACACCGGTGAAGAGATCGCCGAAGAAGGGCTCCACGCGCTCATAGCCGACCGGTCCGGTGAGGAAGCCGATGGCAAGGCCCCCCACGAGGAGCAGCACCGAGCGACCGAACACGACCTCTCGCAGGGTCTCCCCCATGCCGCCGCCGCGCAGACCCTTCGCGAGCAGTAGGCCCACGACGATGCCGGGGATCTCCAGCACGGTGAGCAGCGTGGCGACGTAACCCTCGAAAGCGATGGACGAGGCTTCAAGGAAGACGATCGCGGCCGTGAACGTCACCAGGGATGTCGAGCCATAGTGCGCCGCCATAGCGCCCCGGTCGATACGCCCCAGCGGCGTGAGCACGCGCAGGAGCCCGAATGCGGCGATGGGGATGACGATGCCGAGCACGAGGGTGGCCACGAGTGGCCAAGCGATCTCGCCGGGCGACGCCTCGCGGAGTGCAACGCCACCCTTGATGCCGATAGCGAGCAGGAGGTACATCGAGGTTGCCTGGTAGACCGCGTCCGGCAGGCGCAGATCGGTACGCAGCGCGACCGCGATGAGTCCCAGGACGAAGGCAAGGACGGGAGGTGAGGTGAGATTGACGAGCGCGAGCTCAAGGGATGCCTGCAGGTCCACGGTGGCCGCTCAGACGTCGATGCTCTCGCGGTCGAGCGATGCGGCGCCCGCGATGATGAATTCCTTGCGCGGCGCGACGTCACTGCCCATAAGGAGATCGAACACCCTCGAGGCGGCTTCCGCATCCTTGACCTGGATGCGCCGAAGCTGTCGGCTTCCGATCGCCATGGTCGTGTCCTTCAACTGTGCCGCATCCATCTCGCCGAGACCCTTGTAGCGCTGGATCGGATCCTTCCAGCGCCTGCCCTTCTTCTCCAGTTCCTTGAGCGTCGCGCGCATCTCCGCATCGGTGTAGGTGTAGCGCACCTCGCCCGATTTGCCACCGCTGCCCAGCACATCGATCCGGTGAAGGGGGGGCATGGCCGCGAAGACCCGTCCTGCCTCGAGCAGCGGTGTGAGATATCGGTGAATGAGGGTCAGCAGCAGGGTGCGGATGTGGGCTCCGTCGACGTCGGCATCCGACATGAGGATGACCCGCCCGTAGCGGGCCTGATCGAGGTCGAATGTCCTGCCCGACCCGGCCCCGATCACCTGGATGATCGACGCGCACTCGGTGTTCTTGAGCATCTCGGCAAGCGATGCCTTCTGCACATTGAGGATCTTGCCCCGGATGGGCAGAAGCGCCTGGAACTCGGCATCGCGTGCCATCTTGGCGGTACCCAGGGCGCTGTCGCCCTCAACGATGAAGAGCTCGGTCCGCTCTGGATCGTCGCTGCGGCAATCGACGAGCTTGGCGGGGAGCGCGGAGGACTCGAGGGCATTCTTGCGGCGCTGCGTGTCCCGCTGTGTGCGCGCCGCAACGCGCGCGCGCATCGCTCCCGCGACCTTCTCCAGCACCGACTTGGCTGCGGCCTTCTCCCCCCGTGGCGGCGAGGTGAGCCACTTCGTGAACTCCTTGGCAACGACGGCGGAGACGATGCGCGAGGCGGCCGGCGTGCCGAGGACCTCCTTGGTCTGGCCCTCGAACTGAGGCTCGGGCACGCGCACCGCGATGACCCCGACGAGTCCCTCCAGTGCGTCGTCCTTCGTGATGGCCTCATCGCTGGCCTTGAGCACACGAGCGGCCTTGGCCTGCTCATTGAGCACCTTCACGATGGAGCGATCGAATCCTGCGACGTGCGTGCCCCCCTTAGGGGTGGCGATGACGTTGACGAAGGAACGGACGTCGGTGTCGTAGCCGGTCGTCCAACGCAGCGCGATATCGACGCTCAGCTCGCGCTCCACCTCCTGCGAGGTGAGGTGACCCTTGTCGTCGAGGACCGGCACGGTCTCGTGGAAATGGCCCGAACCGTGGAGGCGGACGACGCCCGTGATCGCCTCGCCGCCCATGGCTTCGACGAATTCGCCGATGCCACCCTTGTGCTGGAAGGTCTCGCTGTCTTTGCCCGTCCGCTCGTCGTCCAAGGTGACCGTCAGTCCGGGGACGAGGAAGCTCGTTTGGACGAGGCGCTCCCGGATCAGCGCGAGATCGTAATCGGCATCCTTGGTGAAGACCTGGGGGTCCGCCCACCAGCGCACACGCGTGCCCGTGCGCGTGCGCGGAACGCTGGCGACCACGCGCAGGCCCGACTTGCGCTGGAAAGGCGCATCGGGTCCGTCACCGTCGTAGATGCCGGGCACGCCCCGCCGGAACGAGATGGCATGGGTCTTGCCGCCGCGGTCCACTTCGACATCGAGCCGGGCCGAGAGGGCGTTGACCACCGACGCACCCACTCCGTGGAGTCCGCCAGACACGGCGTACCCCGTGCCACCGAACTTGCCTCCGGCGTGCAACTTGGTCATGACCAACTCGACGCCCGAGAGCTTGGTCTTGCGCTCGGCATCCACGGGGATACCGCGGCCGTCGTCGCGGACCTCGACGGAGCCGTCGGGATGGAGGATCACCTGGATTCTCTTGGCCCAGCCACCCATGGCCTCATCGACGGCGTTGTCCACGATCTCCCAGAGGCAGTGCAGGAGGCCGCGCCCGTCATTGGAGCCGATGTACATGCCTGGGCGCTTCCGCACGGCGTCAAGGCCCTCGAGAACGGCAAGATCGCGCGCGGAGTAGCCGGACTCTCCTGCGGGCTTCGCCTTCGCTCCTCCTGGGGGCTTCGCCATAGAAGCA
>JBJOJS010000114.1:0-16467 GCA_046046455.1 Actinomycetota bacterium
AGGATCTCGGCGCGCTTCCACTGAGGCAGGGGCTCGGCGTGGAGGGCGTCCTTGGCATAGGCGACCGCGGCGTCCACGTCTGCCGGCGTCATCACCGGCACGCTGCCCAGCAGGGCGTCGTCGTACGGCGCACGCACCTCGGCGGACTCGGTGCCGGACGTCCAGCCGCCGAGGAAGGGAACGGGGGTCACGGAGCCGGGATCGATCCCGGGGATCAGTGGCGAGGACATGCCCGGACGCTATCGCGAGCAGGCTGCCGCGAGGTGGGGCAGGATCCCCTCATGGACTTCCGCATCCCCGACGAGCTCACCGCACTCCGCCAGTCCTTCGCCTCCTTCCTCGACCGGGAGATCCGGCCTCTCGAGGAGGAGTACGGCCGCGAGTTCTGGGGCGAGGCACCCGATCGCGAGGTGCTCGCTCCCGTCATCCGCGACATCCGACTGCGCAGCGCACAGGAGGGCTTCTACGCGGCTTACATGCCGGAGGAGGCAGGCGGACAGGGCCTGTCGGTGCTCGGCACCTCGCTGCTGGTCGAGGATGCGGCGCGCTCCGGGATGCGCTTGGCGATGGCAGCGATCGCTCCCCCGAATCCCGCGGGACCCTCGCCCCTGCTGCTCAAGCTGCCGCCGCACCTCTGGGAGACGTACGTGCTTCCCGTGGCCGCGGGCGAGAAGACGATGTGCTTCGCACTCACCGAACCCGAGGCCGGCAGCGATGCCCAGGCGATCCGCACATCCGCCGTGCGCGACGGTGATGAATGGGTCATCACCGGTCACAAGCACTACATCACCAACGGCGAGCACGCGGACTTCGCCATCGTCTTCGCCGTGACGGATGCGGAGAAGCGCGCCGCCGGAGGCATCACGGCGTTCGTCGTACCCTCCGATCAGTTCCGCCGCGGCAAGCTGCAGTGGAACCTCTCCGATTCCCATCCCGCAGAACTCTTCTTCGACCAGTCCCGTGTGCCCGCCGACCATGTCATCGGCGAGGTCGGCATGGGCTTCTTCGAGGCCATGGCCTTCCTCAACTCCGGACGCGCCTACATCGGAGCTCAATCGCTCGGCCTCGCCGAGTGGGCGCTGGACGCGGCCATCGAGCATGCCAAGGTCCGCACGGCCTTCGGCAAGCCTCTGAGCAAGCAGCAGGGCGTGTCCTTCCCGCTCGCCCGCAGCAAGGCCGACATCGAGGCGATCCGATGGCTGGTCTACCAACTCGCCTGGCGTGTGGACACCGAGGGTGACGCGCTCGCCATCATGGGCGACGCGTCGATCACGAAGTTCTACTCCACGGAGCAGGCCTACGCCGTGGCCGATCGCTGCCTGCAGGTCTTCGGCGGCATGGGCCTCATGCGCGAGGGACCGGTGGAGCGCGTCCTGCGTCACCTGCGGATGCTGCGCGTAGTCGAGGGTGCCAGCGAGGTGCAACTCCTGGTCATCGCGCGCACCCTCGGCCTATAGGCCTGGGAGGCTGGTCAAGGGCACCCGACTCGCGACTGTGCACTTGTGCACCGGTTCATCGACAGAGTGGCGTGCACAACTGCACACTCGGCGAGTGGTCAGAGAGGAACGTCGAGGTCCTCACCCGAGGCGATATCCCCCACTTCGATGAGGACAAGCTCATCGGCGTGCTCCCGCAGGTAGTCGCGGGCTCCACGATCGCCCTGCGCCACCGCCCGCACGCCGCCGATGTGCTCCCGGCCGAGCATCACCGGGTGACCGCGCTCGCCGGCGTACGAGGCCTGAGCGATCCGCGCCGGCGTCGCCGCCAGGCGGGCCACGGCCTCGCCGGTGAGCCCGGGCAGGTCGACGAGGGTCACGACGACGCGATCCACGTCGAGGTCGCCGTCCACGGCGTCGAGTCCCACGCGCAGCGAGGACCCCATGCCCTCGGCCCAGTCGGGATTCACCACCGTGACCGTGCCGGGGACGTCACCCAGCCACGCGCCGAGGACCACATAGACGGGATCGCATCCCCCCTCGCGCAGCACACGCACCGCGCGATCGACCAAGCGTTCGCCATCGACGACGGCCGGCGCCTTGGGGCCGCCGAAGCGGCGTCCCTGGCCCGCCGCGAGGACGAGCCCGACAGGGGCGGCTCGGCCGGCCTGCCGGGCCACACCGGCGACATCGCTCACTAGCGCGGGGCGCCCGGATGGATAGGTCCGCTGGTCTCAGCCAGGCGCGACCCGCTGCCACCCCAGCGCTCCTGGATGATCTCGGCCGCGATCGAGATCGCCGTCTCCTCGGGTGTGCGGGCGCCCAGGTCGAGTCCGATCGGAGAGCGCAAGCGTGCGATCTCCTCATCGGTCATCCCGACCTCCTTGAGACGGCGCAGCCGATCCTCGTGCGTGCGCCGCGACCCCATCGCGCCGACGTAGCCCGCGTCCGTGCGCAAGGCGACCTCGAGGGCGGGTACGTCGAACTTCGGGTCGTGGGTGAGCACGCAAATCACCGTGCGCCGATCGACAGGCTGGCTCGACAACCACCGATGCGGCCAGTCGACCACGACCTCGTCGGCGTCGGGGAAGCGCCGCGGCGTCGCGAAGATCTCGCGCGCATCGCACACGGTCACGCGGAAGCCGAGCACTTTGCCGACGCGGCACAGGGCTGCGGAGAAGTCGATGGCGCCGAAGATGTACATGCGTGGCGGCGGAGCCATGCTGGCGACGAAGACGTCGAGGCCATCGCCGAGCCGCTCGCCCTCGGGGCCGTAGCGCAGGAAGCCGGTGGTGCCCGAGGCCAGCAGGCCGCGCGCGTCCGCCGTCACGGTCTCATCGAGTCGCTCCGTGCCGAGGGAGCCCTCGACTGAGTCGGGGCGTACGACGAGGTGCCGGCCGAGGCCCGCACTGCCCGGCGCCGCGACGATGGCGGCGACCGCCACGGGCTCCTCGGCCTCGACGCTGCGGACGATCCCGGGGAGCTCGGGCCAGGCATCGCGGTCGACGCGCTCGACGAAGACGTCGAGGATGCCGCCGCAGGTCAATCCGACCGAGAAGGCGTCGTCGTCGCTCACCCCGTAGGTCTCGAATCGAGCCTCGCCGTCGGCGAGGACCTCCTGGCCCAGGTCGTAGAGAGCCCCCTCGACGCAGCCTCCGCTGACGGAGCCGATCGCCTCGCCGCCCGCGGTGACGATCATCGAGGCACCCGCGGGCCGGGGCGCGGACCGCCAGGTGCGCACCACCGTGGCCATGGCGCAAGGCTCGCCGCGGTCATAGGCGGCGAGCAGATCGTTGAGGATCTCCCTCATGGGACTCCCTTCGGGGCGTATCCGATGGCGATCGGGTGCCAAGACCCCAATAATGACGGAATGCAGGCGACTAGCCAGTCGGGTGCCGTGCGGTACGCCGCCGTCGCCTCCGAGCCCATCTCGGCGCGCGACATGGCCGCGCTCGTCGATGACCCGGGAGCGGGTGCGGTCGTCACCTTCTCGGGAGACGTCCGAGACCACGACCACGGCCGGTCGGTCCTGCGCCTCGACTACGAAGCCCATCCGAGCGCCGGCGACACTCTCGCTGACCTCGCAGCCGAGGTCGCCCAGCGCTTCGACGTCATCGCCGTCGCCGTCGCGCATCGCACCGGTCCCCTCGAGATCGGCGACTGCGCACTCGCGGCCGCTGCCAGCGCGGCGCATCGGGGCGATGCCTTCGCTGCCTGCACCGCGCTCGTCGAGGAGGTCAAGGCGCGCATCCCCGTGTGGAAGCATCAGTACTTCGCCGACGGCACCGACGAATGGGTGAACTGCGCATGAGCCACGCCGACGACGTCCACGAGACCCGACTGGTCGATACCTTCGGCCGCGGTCATCGAGACATGCGCATCTCCCTGACCGACCGATGCTCGCTGCGCTGCACTTACTGCATGCCCGCCGACTTCGCGGACTGGATTCCGAGTGCCGAGCTCCTCACCACCGACGAGTTGATGTTCGTCCTCGAGATCGCCGTCGACGAGGGCATCGACGAGGTGCGCCTCACCGGCGGCGAGCCGCTGCTGCGGCCCGATGTCGTCGACGTCGTCCGCCGCATCAACGCCCTCCCGCGCCCGCCGCGCATCTCCATCACGACCAACGCCCTGCGCCTGGCCGGCCTGGCCGGACCCCTGCGCGACGCCGGGCTCGAGCGGGTCAACGTCAGCCTCGACACGCTCGACCGGGAGCGTTTCAAGACCTTGACGCACCGCGATCGCCTCGACGATGTCTTCGCCGGGCTCGCTGCCGCTCGTGCTGCGGGCCTGTCGCCCGTCAAGGTCAACTCAGTCCTCATGCGCGGTGTCAACGAGGACGAGGCAGTGCCGATGCTGACACGCGCACTCGAGGAGGACTGGCATCTGCGCTTCATCGAGCAGATGCCGCTCGACGCCGGCGGCCTGTGGAACCGCGCCAACATGGTGACCGCGGAAGAGATCCTCGAGAACCTGTCAGCCGCCTTCGACATCACCCCGCTCCCCCAACGCGGCACGGCACCTGCCGAGGAGTTCTACGTCAATGGCGGACCCGCGACGGTCGGGGTCATCGCGAGCGTGACGCGACCCTTCTGCGGCACATGCGACCGACTGCGTCTCACCGCTGACGGGCAGTTGCGCAACTGCCTCTTCGCTCGCGACGAGACCGACCTGCGCGCCGTGCTCCGTGACGAGTCGCTGACGGTGGACGAGCGCGAGGCCGAGGTACGCCGGCGCCTGCACGCCAGCGTCCTGGCCAAGTTGCCCGGCCACGGGATCAACGACCCGGCGTTCATCCAGCCCCCGCGACCCATGAGCGCGATCGGCGGCTAGTCAGCCACCTGCGAAGGGCGGCAGCACGTCGACCCGCCCCCCGGCGGCGACGAGCACCTCGTCCCCGTGGGCTGCCATGCCGTCCACGAGGACCGAGCAGCGGTTGAGGACCGCGGCGAGTCCGGGCGCCTGTGCCACCGCAGCCGCGAGCACCTCGCCCAGCGTGCCGTCCGCTACGCGGACCACCTCGGCGCCGGCAGCCGCCCGTGCGGCCGCGAAGAGATGCACCTCGACGAGTCGCGGCTGATCGGTCATGGGGCTAGTGTCGGGCATCACAGGCGGTCGGGCCCCCCGGCCCTGCCCATCATCGACCTCGGGAGTCGTGCATGGACCTGAGCAACTCATTCGTCGTACCCGCCGACATCGACACCGCGTGGAAGACGCTCCTGGATGTCGAGGCGATCGCCCCCTGCATGCCCGGCGCGACTCTGGAGTCCGTCGACGGCGATGCCTTCTCCGGGTCGGTGAAGGTCAAGCTGGGCCCGGTCAACATGACGTACGGCGGCAAGGCGCACTTCGTCGAGAAGGACGAGGTGCAGCACCGCGCGGTCATCCAGGGCACCGGCAAGGAGACGCGTGGCTCCGGCACCGCTTCCGCTCTCGTCACCACGCAACTCGTCGCCGAGGGCCCCGACCGCACGCGCGTCGACGTGACCACCGATCTCACCGTCACGGGCAAGCCCGCTCAGTTCGGACGCGGGGTCATGCAGGATGTCGCCGGCCGCATCATCGACCAGTTCTCCGCCAATCTCGAGGCCGTCATTGCGGCGAGTGGCGCGCAGGCGGCCGCCGCGACTGCAGCTGCCGAGAAGGGTGAGCCGGCTCCGTCGGCGATGCCTACCCCCCTGCCTCAGGCAGCCGACAGCATCGACCTGCTCGGCACCGCGGGCGCGCCCGTACTCAAGCGTGCGATCCCCGCCGCACTCATCGTGGCCGCGGTGGTGGGCATCGTCTGGCTCATCGCCCGGCGACGCGGCTAGACCTTGCAGGCAAGGAGCACACTGTGAGCATGACTGCACGCGAACTTCGCGAGAAGGCCGAGCGCCTCCAGGCCGACCGCGTGCCCTTCGTCCACGCTCGCGTCGTCCTCGCCGAGCGGCCGACGTCGGCCAAGCCGGGCGACGAGGCCATCGTGCTCGCCGACGGGACGATCGAGGGCTTCGTCGGAGGTCAGTGCGCCCTGGCGACCCTCCGATCCCAGGGCCTCGCCGTCCTCGAACGCCGGGAGAGCACGCTGCTGCGGATCGCACCGACTCCCGAGCCCGACCAGCCCGGACGCACCGTCGTTCACAACCCGTGCCAGTCCGGTGGCACCCTGGAGATCTTCATGGAACCCGTCCTTCCCGCACCGCTCGTGCGCATCCTCGGCACCACTCCCATCGGCGTCGCGCTCGCACGCGTCGGCGATTCCCTCGGCTACGACATGGAGTCCTGGGACTCCGGGTGCTGCGACGGCGTACCCGATCTCGCGACGACCGACGCCGTGGTCGTCGCCTCCCATGGCAACGGCGAGGAGACTGTGCTTGTTGCCGCCGTGAAGGCCGGAGTGCCCTACATCGGCCTCGTGGCGAGCCGCAAGCGCGGTGCTGCCGTCCTCGCGTCCCTCGATCTCACCGACGACGAGAAGTCGCGGATTCGCACTCCGGCCGGGATGGACATCGGCGCGCGCACCGCGGAGGAGGTCGCCCTATCGATCCTCGCCGAGGTCATCGCGCAGCGTCACGGCGAGCCGCGTGCCATGAGCGTCTCCTCCACGGTGGCGACGGCGGTCGACCCCGTCTGCCACATGGACGTCGCCATGGTGCCGACCTCCCTCCATGCCGAGGTCGATGGCGATACATGGTGGTTCTGCTGCCAGGGATGTCTCGATCGGTTCGTGGCCGATCCGAGCGCCTTCGCTTCCGCTCGGTGATCGCGGAGATGGACAGCACTGAGTCACTCGCGGATGCGATCCCCGACGTCGCCTCGCTCACGCGACAGCTCGAGCAGACCGGGTACGTCGCGGACCCAGGTCTCGCGACCGCGATCTTCTGCGCGGTGCGCCTGCCTCAACCGCTGCTCCTCGAGGGTGAAGCCGGTGTCGGGAAGACTCAGGCGGCCAAGGCCCTCGCCGAGATCCTCGACACTCCACTCATCCGCCTGCAGTGCTTCGAGGGGATCGATGCATCCGAAGCGCTCTACGAGTGGAACTATGCGCGCCAACTGCTGGGCATCAGGCTCGCGGAGGCGCGTGGTGAAGGCCTCGAGGAGTCGAGCCTCTTCGCCCGCGACTACCTGGTCGAGCGACCACTGCTCCGGGCGGTGGAGCATCCCGGTCCCCGACCGGCGGTGCTGCTCATCGATGAGGTCGATCGCGCCGACGAGGAGTTCGAGGCCTTCCTCTTCGAGTTGCTGGCCGAATCAGCCGTGACGATCCCGGAGATCGGCACGCTGCAGGCCCGCCACAAGCCCATCGTCATCCTCACCTCCAATCGCACGCGCGATCTCCATGACGCCCTGAAGCGGCGCTGCCTCTACCACTGGATCGACTACCCCTCGGTGGAGCAGGCCACGGCGATCGTCCGGACGCGAGTCCCTGAGGCCGATGACCGGCTCGTCTCCGACATCGCAGCCGCGGTGTCTCGTCTGCGCACCCTCGACCTGCAGAAGCCCCCCGGCATCGCTGAGGCGATCGACTGGGTGCACGCGGCGGTCCTCCTCGGGGTGCAGGAGCTCGACGCCGAGGCCGTCCAGAGGACACTCGGCTCCGTGCTGAAGTACCGCGAGGATCACGACGTCGCCGTCGAGGCCGGTCTCGCGTGGGTCAGCGGTGCCTAGTCCCGCAGCACCCTCCGCGCAGGCGGACCTCGCCGACGTCGTCGCGGCATTCGGCTACCGGCTCCACGCGGCAGGGGTGCCCGTCACCCCGGAGCGCATGTCCCGCTTCGCCGAGGCGGTGCTCATCGCCACACCGCGGACGGTGCCCGAGGCCTACTGGCTCGGCCGCGTCACCCTCCTGACGGGCCACACGCAGATTCCCGTCTATGACCGCATCTTCGACGAGTGCTTCCGCGGCTACGTGGATCTGGTGGAGGCTGCACGCTCACCCGAATCCACTCCCTCGAGCCCGCTCGACGCAGGTGAGCGCGCACCCCGCGAGACGAGCGCGCAGCAATCCGGCGCGTCGCACTCGCCCATCACGAGTGCGACCCCGGGCCTCGATGCGCGCGGAGAATCCGAGACCGACGAGATGTCGGTGCTCGCAGCGGCGAGCACCAGCGAGCGCTTGGCTGCGCGCGACTTCTCCGAGTGCTCCGCTGAGGAGCTTGCCCTTCTACGCCGACTGGTGGAGCAGTTGCCGCTCGTCCCGCCCACACGGCGCGGTCGACGCCTGCGCCGGGATGCCCGGGGTGATCGTCTCGACGTACGCGCCACGCTTCGGCGGGCCTACCGGACAGGGGGCGATCCGGTGCACCGGATCCACCGGCGGCAGCGCGAGCGGCCGCGACGGGTCGTGCTCATCGCCGACGTGTCAGGATCCATGGAGCCCTACGCCCGGGTCTACCTCCACCTCATGCGCGGTGCCGTCCGAGCCCTCGGATCCGAGGCATTCGTGTTCGCCACGCGACTGACCCGCCTCACCCGCCAACTCGCCGCCGGTGGACCCGACTATGCCTATGCCAAGGTCGCCGAGTCGACGCCCGACTGGGCGGGAGGCACGCGGATCGGCACGGCCCTCACGCGATTCCTCGACGAGCACGGCCGTCGCGGCATCGCGCGCGGCGCCATCGTCGTCATCGTGTCCGACGGCTGGGAGATCGGCGACCCGGCGGAGGTGGGCGAGGCCATGCACCGCCTGGGACGCCTGGCCCACCACATCATCTGGGTCAACCCGCGCAGCGCCGCCGCGGAGTTCCAGCCCTTGGCCGGTGGGATGGCCGCCGCGCTTCCGCATGTCGATACCTTCCTCAGTGGGCATTCGGTGCGGGCGCTCGAAGAGTTGCTCGCGTCTATCCGAGAGGCAGGTGACCGACGTCGTGGCTGAGCGTCGTACGGCACGCGTGATCACGGTGTCCACCCGCGCATCCGCAGGCATCTGGGAGGACCGCTCCGGCCCCGTCCTCGTCGAAGGACTGCGGCACCTCGGGCTCGATGTCTCCGGTCCGGTGGTCGTGAGCGACGGCGATCCCGTCGAAACGGCCCTGCGCGAGGCCGTCGATGCAGGCGTCGATCTCGTGGTGACGACAGGCGGCACGGGTCTCACCCCCGCCGATCTCACGCCCGAGATGACGGCGCGCGTCATCGAACGACCTGTCCCCGGGCTGGCCGAGGCGATCCGCACGTACGGGGTCGCCCAGGGGATTCCGACGGCCATCCTCAGCAGGGGCATCGCCGGGCTCGCGCATCGCACACTGATCGTCAATCTCCCCGGCTCGCCCGGAGGAGCCAAGGATGGCCTCGCGGTCCTCGAGCCCCTGATCGAGCACGCCCTGGACCAGATCGCGGGTGGAGATCACACCCGTCCGACCGCCGGAGGCTAAGCCAGATCCTCGCCACTACCCTGGAGAGGTGGCGCAAGGCAGGTTCGGACCCAATGAGTGGATCGTCGACGAGATCTACCAGCAGTATCTCGCCGACCGTGACAGCGTCGATCCTGCGTGGTGGGACTTCTTCGCCGACTACTCCCCCGCTGATGGCTCCGCACTCAAGGCCCAGCTCGATCACGCGGCAGCCATCGGCCATGTCGCTACCGCGCCCGCCACTCCTGCGCCCGTGACACCCGCGCCGGCGGCACCTCCCGTCCCGGTCCCCGCTGCGCCTCTGCCGCCCGCACCCGGCGCCAGCGAAGTCGTGACGCTGCGTGGTCCGGCCGCGCGGGTCGTGACCAACATGGAGGCGTCGCTCACCGTGCCCACCGCCACGAGCGTGCGTGGCGTGCCCGCGAAGCTGCTCATGGACAACCGGGTCGTCATCAACAACCACCTCGCCCGCGGGCGGGGCGGCAAGGTGTCCTTCACCCATCTGATCGGCTACGCCCTCGTGCGTGCGGTCGCGGCCGTGCCCGCCATGAACGACTCCTTCACCGAGGCGGACGGCAAGCCCGCGGTGACCCACCGGGACGACGTCAACCTCGGCATCGCGATCGACCTCGTCAAGGACGACGGCTCCCGCCAGCTCCTCGTGCCCAACATCAAGGCCGCGCAATCCCTGGACTTCGCGGGATTCTGGGCCGCCTACGAGGACGTCGTACGCCGCGCCCGCAGCGGAGCGCTCACCGTCGACGACTTCGCGGGGACGACGATCAGCCTCACGAATCCCGGCACTCTGGGCACGGAGCACTCCGTGCCCAGGCTCATGCAGGGCCAGGGCTGCATCATCGGCGTGGGCGCGATGGAGTACCCCGCCGAGTGGCAAGGGGCGTCCGAGGAGGCCCTCGTCCGCAATGCGGTCTCGAAGACGCTCACCCTCACCTCGACCTACGACCACCGCGTGATCCAGGGCGCGCAGTCCGGCGAGTTCCTCCGACGGATGCACGAGCTTCTGCTCGGTGGTGATGACTTCTACGGCGACATCTTCCGCAGCCTGCGCATCCCCTACGAGCCGATCCGCTGGGCCCGCGATATCTCGGCATCCCACGAGACCGACCTCGACAAGACCGTCCGTGTCCAGGAGGTCATCCACGCCTACCGCGTGCGCGGCCACCTCATGGCCGACACCAACCCGCTCGAGTACGAGCAGCGCATGCACCCCGACCTCGACGTCCTCTCCCACAGCCTGACCCTGTGGGACCTCGATCGTGAGTTCGCCACGGGCGGCTTCGCCGGGCGTCCGCTGATGAAGCTCCGCGAGATCCTCGGTGTCCTCCGCGACTCCTACACCCGCAGTATCGGCATCGAGTACATGCACATCCAGGACCCCGACCAGCGACGATGGATCCAGGACCGCGTCGAGATCCCGCACCATAAGCCCAGTCGCGAGGAGCAGTTGCGCATCCTCCACAAGCTCAACGAGGCCGAGGCCTTCGAGACCTTCCTCCAGACCAAGTACGTCGGCCAGAAGCGCTTCTCCCTCGAAGGCTCGGAGTCCCTCATCCCGCTGCTCGACGAGGTGCTGTCCTCAGCAGCCCGCGACGGGATCATCGAGGTCGCGATCGGCATGCCCCATCGCGGGCGTCTCAACGTCCTCACCAATATCGCCGGCAAGTCCTACGCCCAGATCTTCGCGGAGTTCGAGGGCAACTACGGCGATGAATCCGTCCAGGGATCCGGCGACGTGAAGTACCACCTGGGCACGAGTGGCACCTATCGCAGCCTGGACGGGTTCGAGACCAAGGTCTACGTCGCGGCCAACCCCTCCCACCTCGAGGCCGTCGATCCGGTGCTCGAGGGCATCGTGCGAGCGAAGCAGGATCAGCTGCCCCGCGATCAGGCCTTCGACATCCTGCCCCTCCTGCTGCACGGAGATGCGGCTTTCGCCGGTCAGGGGGTCGTCGCCGAGACCCTCAACCTCTCTCAGCTCCAGGGATACCGCACCGGCGGCACCGTGCACGTGGTCGTCAACAACCAGGTGGGCTTCACGACGTCGCCTCGCTACAGCCGCTCGAGCGTCTACTCCACGGATGTGGCGCGCATGGTGCAGGCGCCCATCTTCCACGTCAATGGCGATGACCCCGAGGCCGTCGTCCGCGTGGCACGTCTGGCGTTCGAGTTCCGCCAGGCCTTCCACAAGGACGTCGTCATCGACCTCGTCACCTACCGCCGCCGCGGACACAACGAGGCCGACGATCCCTCGCTGACCCAGCCACTCATGTACGAGCTCATCGATGCCAAGCGCTCGGTGCGCAAGCACTACACCGAGTCCCTCATCGGGCGCGGCGACATCACGCTCGAGGAGGCCGAGGGCGCACTCCGCCACTTCCAGGAGGAGCTCGAGACGATCTTCCAAGGGAGCCGAGCGGCATTGACCGGCGGCGACTTCAGCGAGGGCTCCGATGAGGTCGTGCGCACCGGCCAGTTGACCCTGGCGCCCATGGGTCCCGCCGGTGACATCCTCACCGGCATCAGCAAGGACGTGGTCGACAGCGTCGTCGACTCCCAGGTGACGATGCCCGAGGGCTTCACCCTGCACCCGCGCCTGGCCCCGCAGCTGCAGCGGCGCGCGCAGATGGTGGCCGACGACACCATCGACTGGGGCATGGGCGAGGCGCTCGCCATCGGTTCGCTGCTCATGGAGGGCAGGTCGGTGCGACTCGCGGGGCAGGACTCCCGCCGCGGCACCTTCGGCCACCGCCACGCTGTCATCGTCGACAAGGCGACCGGCTGGCAGTACAAGCCCCTCAAGCGGTGCTACCGGGATGGCGCCAAGCTGTGGGTCTACGACTCGCTGCTCAGCGAGTTCGCCGCACTCGGATTCGAGTACGGCTACGCCGTCGCACGTCCTGACGCCCTCGTGATGTGGGAGGCGCAGTTCGGCGACTTCGTCGACGGTGCGCAGACGATCATCGACGAGTTCATCTCCTCCGGTGAGCAGAAGTGGAACCAGCGCTCCTCGCTCGTCATGCTCCTGCCTCACGGCTACGAGGGACAGGGACCCGACCACTCCTCGGCCCGGGTCGAACGCTTCCTCCAGCTCTGTGCCCAGGACAACATGACCGTCGCGATGCCCTCATCCCCCGCGTCGTTCTTCCACCTCCTGCGCTGGCAGGTGCACTCGCCTCTGATCCGGCCCCTCGTCGTCTTCACGCCCAAGTCGCTCCTGCGCGCGAAGGCCGCCACGTCGCCCTTGAGCGACTTCCTCGACGGGCACTTCCGGCCGGCGATTGGGGACACGACCGTTGACCCCGCCGGCGTCGAGCGCATCCTGCTGTGCAGCGGCAAGGTCTACTACGACCTCGTCGCGGAGCGCGAGCGTCGCGGCGACACGCGCACCGCGATCCTGCGCGTCGAGCGCCTCTACCCGTTGCCCTGGCGCACGCTCCCCGCGATGGTCGACGCCTACCCGCAGGGTGCCAGCATCCGCTGGGTCCAGGAGGAGCCCGCCAACCAGGGCGCGTGGTCCTTCATGGCGCTCAATCTCCCGGGCATCCTGGGCGGCCGGGCGATCGAGGGCATCTCGCGACCCTCCTCCTCTTCCCCTGCGGTCGGCAGCCACCATCGCCACGAGGAAGAGCAACGCGCCGTCGTCGAAGCGGCGTTCGCCTAGGCCATGTACTTCACCGACCGGGGTATCGAGGAGCTGCAGCGTCGTCGCGGCGAGGACGAGGTCAGCATCGACTGGCTCGCGGAGCGCCTGCGCGAGTTCGTCGACCTCAATCCCGAGTTCGAGACCCCGGTCGAGCGTCTTGCCACGTGGCTAGCCCGCCTCGACGACCCCGAGGACTGATCGGCGACACTGGTCCCTCCATCGACGGGAGGGGCACGGGGTGAGCACGGTCGCCGAGGTGCGCGCCGTCCTGAACGGCCCCTTCCGCACACTCGCCATCGGCCGCTTCCTCGATGCCATCGGAAGCGGCCTCACGATGTCCCTTCTCGTCGTCTACCTCGCTGAGGTGCGCGGTCTGCCGATCCTCACCGCATCGCTCGTCCTCACGTGGATGGCGGTCGTGGGGCTCGCGGCCGCACCCACGGCAGGCACGCTCACCGATCGCTTCGGCCCACGACCGGTCATCCTCGTCGCCATCCTGCTGGAGGCGAGTGGTGTCGCCCTGCTCTCTCAGGTGACGACGGCGCCGGCAGCCTTCGCCGTCGCCACGGTCATGGCCATCGGTGCCGCGGGAATCTGGGGTCCCGTGAGCACCTTCACCGCGCAATTGGTCACCGAGGAGCAGCGGCCCACGGCCTTTGCCGTGGGATTCATGCTGCTCAACCTCGGCCTCGGCATGGGCGGACTCATCGGAGCCGCCATCGTCGACATCGATCGCCCCGAGACGTTCGTCATCCTCTACCTCGCGGATGCGGCGACGTACCTCTTCGCCTGGGTGACCGTCGCGAGCCTGCGCGGACGGGGCGGCCGACCTACTCACCGCACGCACCCTGCTGCTGATGAGGAGACCGCTGCCCTGCACCGCCAGGGATGGACCACCGTCCTGAGGGATGTCCGTCTACGTCGGCAGGTCGCCGTGTCGCTCGTGCTTCTCACCTGCGGCTACGGATCCCTCGAGGCCGGACTGGCCATCTTCATCACCGACACCGCTGCCTTGCCCGAGCGCATGATCGGGATCGTGTGGCTGGCCAACACCCTCACCATCGTCATCGGGCAGCTGCTCGTCCTTCGCCTGCTCCAGGGTCGATCGCGCACGAGACTGATCGGTGTCGTGGGCCTGCTGTGGGGAGCCTCCTGGCTGATGCTCGCCGCCGTGCCCGGAGTCCCTGTTGCCCCTGCGATCGCCATCCTGCTCGTCTCCACGATCATCTTCGCTCTCGGGGAGACGGTGTGGAGCCCTACCGCGCCTGCGTTGGTCAACGCCATCGCGCCGGACCACCTGCGCGGGCGCTACAACAGCGCGCAGTCGCTCACCTGGAGCCTCGGGGCGAGCCTGGCTCCGGTCCTGTCGGGCCTGCTCATCGGAGCCGGCCGCGGTGTCGTGTGGGCGGTGATCGTGGGACTGGGATGCGTCGGTGCGGCAGCCTTCGCCCAGACTCTGCGGCCCCTGCTCACACCGGCCGAGGACGGCCGCGAACCTGCCCAGGCCCCGACTACGTAGGCACTCCACCCGTTGACTGCTACGCGTTGCGTCACTTTCGCGCTCGATATTGACGCAACGCGTAGCAGTCAACGCCAGGGCGGACTAGCGGCGCGCCACGCCCTCGGCACGTGCCGCCGCGGCGACAGCACGCGGCACAGCGACGCCCACGCGGGGATCGAAGACACTGGGCACGATGAGGTCGGCTGCCAGCTCATCGCCCACGACGTCCGCGATGGCCTGCGCGGCCGCGAGCTTCATCCCCTTGGTGATCGTCGATGCACGCACATCGAGCGCTCCACGGAAGATCCCCGGGAAGGCGAGCACGTTGTTGATCTGATTGGGGAAGTCGCTGCGACCCGTGGCGACGACGGCCGCGGTGCGCAGGGCCACCTCGGGATGGATCTCGGGGTCGGGGTTGGCGAGCGCGAAGACGATGGCATCGGGCGCCATCGAGGCGACGGCCGCATCGGACACCTTGCCAGCAGAGAGGCCGATGAAGACATCGGCACCCGCCATGGCCTCCTCGATCGAGCCCTCGATGTCGAGCCGGTTGGTGCGTGCCGCGAGCGCGGCCTTGACCGGCGTGAGGTCCTCGCGCGCGCTCGAGATGATGCCGACGGAGTCGCCCACCGCGATATCGCCGATGCCCGCCTCCAAGAGGATGTCGGTGACGGCGACGCCCGCGGCACCGGCGCCGGAGACGACGGCCCGCAGATCCGAGATCGGTCGACCGACCACACGGCAGGCGTTGAGCAGCGCGGCAAGGACCACGACCGCCGTACCGTGCTGGTCGTCGTGGAAGACCGGGATGTCGAGCGCGGCATCGAGGCGCTCCTCGATCTCGAAGCAACGCGGTGCGCTGATGTCCTCGAGATTGACCCCACCGTACGCCGGGGCGATGCGGACGACCGTCTCGATGATCTCGTCGACATCTTTGGTAGCCAGGCAGATCGGCACGGCGTCGACGCCGCCGAACTCCTTGAAGAGCAGCGCCTTGCCCTCCATCACCGGCAGGGCCGCCTCGGGGCCGATGTCGCCGAGGCCCAGGACAGCGGTCCCGTCGGTGACGACGAGCACAGTGTTGGACTTCCAGGTGTACTCGCGGGCGAGCTCTGGGTTCTCGGCGATCGCTGTCGACACGCGCGCCACACCGGGGGTGTAGGCCAGCGCGAGTCCCTCACGGTCGCGGATGCGCACGGTGGGGCGTACCTCGATCTTGCCGCCCTGGTGCAGGGGGAAGGCAGGATCGATGGAAGACGCCTCGTCGCTCATGGAGACGTAGTCAACCACCGCGGGGCGAGATGCGCCTGGGCGGCAGTGGGCGGTAGCGCAACACAAGGCGGGCGAGGATCGCTTCGGGCTCGAGTGGGCCGTAGTGACGACTGTCGCGGCTACGGGTCGGGTTGTCCCCCTCGACCCACCAGCCATCACCCTCGCGGCGCGTGATCCGCTTCACGGTGAGGAGGTCCTCCTGCTCCGGCTGGCGGACCACCACCACGTCACCGACACGCCATCTACGCGTGCGCCGAGCCAGCCACCACTCCCCCGAGCGCAGGGTCGGCTCCATGGAGTCGCCCGAGACGGCGACGGGGAACCACGGCAGGCGGGCCACCCCTCGATCATGCCCGAGGACAGGATGCCGCCCGGGGGCAGCCGGACTAGGGTGGAGACCACAGCGCCCAGCGCCCCGGACGGAGGAATGATGCTCACTCGGATCACCGCGTGGCTTGCCCCGCGCACCACGGTCCATGCCCACTGCGACCTGCCCTGCGGCGTCTACGACCCCGCACAGGCCAAGATCGAGGCCCAGTCGGTCAAGGCGTGCATGGAGAAGTACCACGCCTCGGACGACCCCGACTTCAAGGCGCGCGCGATCGCCATCAAGGAGGACCGGTCCAACCTGGTCAAGGAGCACCTGTGGGTTCTGTGGACCGACTACTTCAAGCCCCCGCACTTCGAGAAGTACCCCAACCTCAACCAGCTCTTCAACGAGGCGACGAAGCTCGCCGGTGCTGGCGGCACCAAGGGCACCGT
>JBJOJS010000116.1:0-74842 GCA_046046455.1 Actinomycetota bacterium
GCGCGCCGCGGCCGATGACGTGCGCGGGCTGCCCTGGATCGACGTCTCCGCCGACCTCGAGGGAGCCTTCGCGAATCTGCCGGATCTCACCTCAGGTGCACCGATGCCCGAGGAGATGGCCCGGGTCCATGCGCTCATCGACGCGCTTCCCCCCGAGATCCGGGATCCCGCACTCAGTGCGATCTTCTCCGCGCTCTTCACTGCACGCCGCGACTAAGGGCGACCACCCTCAGCCCGGCCTCGGGTGGCCAAGTCCTATGCTTTCCTTCGCCCGTCAGGGCACGCCGCCTTAGCTCAGGGGTAGAGCAACGCACTCGTAATGCGTAGGTCCGGGGTTCAAATCCCCGAGGCGGCTCCACATTCCGTGCGGTTTCGGCTGATCCTGCTAGAGCTAACCATTACGCCGGAAGAGGCGGTACAGCACGAAACAGGTGGTGGGCTCTCCGCCACAAGGCACCTCTTGATGTCCTCTCGCTCGCAGCCTACGGCGGAGTTCGCCGTCCTGGATCTCAACCTCGGAGCTAGGCGGCGGCGCGTAGCCCCAGGATGCGCCCTCCCCTGCCAGGATGTGCCCGTGTCAGTACCCCCCTCAGCACATGCTTCCCGCGTCGGATGGTTCGAGGTCTTCTATGACCTCGTTCTGGTCGCCGCGGTGCTCCACGGAAGCAAGCTCTTCGATGACGATCCCTCACTCGCCAAGGGCGCATGGCTCGCCACGACCCTGCTGGTCCTGCTCACCATGTGGCTCCTCACGACCCTCTCCTTCAACGCCGCACCGGAGGATTCGACGCTGCGGCGCCTTCTCACCCTGGTGCAGATGATCGCCCTTGTCATCGCTTCCCTCTCCGTGTCCCGCACCGGCGGCCTGAGCGATTCGACAGGTCTGATCGCCCTGGGCGTCGCCTTTGCTTCGGTCACGGTGCTCTATGCCGTTCGGGCACGTCGCGGGGGATCAGTCCGACGCGGCGCCGCCGTCGTCGGCGGGTCCACTGCAGCAGCGGCACTCGTATGCCTCATCGGGGCCCTGCTCCCCGAGAACTCGGGGCCCTTCTGGACTCACCCGACCACGTATGCCTTCGGACTGGCACTCGCACTGGGGCTCCTACCACTGGTCACCATCTACCTCGGCGAACTCGAGTCCACCGACTCGCTGGATCGAGAGCACATGACGGAGCGCGTCGGGCAGCTGGTGATCATCGCCCTCGGCGAGAGCTTCGCGGACCTCATTCTCACTCTCGGTGCGTTCGACTCGATCCCCAATCCGACGTACCTCGTGCTGACCTTCGTCGTCATCTACGCCGTATGGGCGATCTACTTCCGGACCGTCCTGCCTCCAGGAATTCCCCGCGGATCAGGGCGGGTAAGAGCGTGGATCGGTGCGCACTACCTGCTCATCTTCGGATCCATCGGCACGGCCGCAGGCTTCTCCGCACTGACGATCGTGCCCTTTGATGACGCGTCCGCCGCGCTCGCCTCCTACCGACTCCCGCTTCCGCTCCTCTACGTCATGGTGAGCTTCGTCCTTCTCACATGGATAGCCGGCAGATCCGATCGAGCGTTCCTCGTCGTCCACGTCGCTGCCGCCATGCTCCTACTCGGAGTGGCCATCGCCGGAGTCGTCGCGTTCACTGACCGCGCGGTCACCATGGGAGCGCTCGCAGCCGCCATCGTCCTCGGCGATCTGGCCACGGTCGCCTGGATCGGCCGGAGGAGCCGAACGCCTAGGGTGGCGCCATGACCGCACACATCCAGCTCGAGAGCGGGACTCGGCTCGACTACATCGTCGAGGGAGACGGCGACGCGCTGGTCGTGTATCACCACGGGACTCCCGCGGCCGGACCAGTCTCGCGCGAGATCCGCGACGCAGCAGCAGCCCAGGGCTTCGTTATCGCCGAGTTGGTAAGGCCGGGCTACGGCGAGTCCGCGCGACAGCCGGGGCGTTCGGTCGCCGACGTGGTCCCGCTCGTCGCGGCGCTGGCTGATCACCTCGGATTCGAGCGCTTCGCCACCATGGGCTGGTCGGGTGGAGGCCCGCATGCCATCGCCACCGCAGCGCTGATGCCCGAGCGATGCGCCGCCGCCCTGTGCCTCGCCGGCGTGGCACCGTACGGCGAGCCCGACCTGGACTTCCTCGCGGGCATGGGCGAGGACAACATCGCGGAGTTCGGCGCTGCACTCGAGGGTGAGGTGGCGCTCGAGACCTTCCTCTCGGAGGCCGCCGCGGGCTTGCGCGACGTCACCGCGGGCGAGGTGATCGAGGCGATGCGCAGCCTGCTTCCTCCGGTCGACCAGGCGCATCTCACCGGCGAAGAGGGCGAGGAGATGGCAGCCGAGTTGCGGTGGTCGCTGGCGCACGGCATCTGGGGGTGGTTCGACGATGACATCGCCTTCACCCGCCCCTGGGGATTCGACCTCGGGGCGATCACCGTGCCGATGCAGGTCTGGCAGGGCACCGAGGACCTGATGGTGCCCTTCGCTCACGGTCAGTGGCTCGCCTCGCGCCTCCCCTCAGCAGAGGCTCACCTCGTCGAGGGCGAGGGTCACCTCTCGCTCGGCGCACCCGCGTGCCAGCAGGGATTCGCCGAACTCAGGAGGCAACTCGATGGATAAGAAGACCGACAAGGATCTGAAGGATGCGGGTGATCACACCATGCACGGGATCGAGGACGTCGTCGACGTCGTCGGTCACGGCATCGGTGGCGCCGTGAAGGGTGTCGCCGACGGGGTGGAGTCGGCCTCCGCCGAGTCGCAGGTGCGCAAGGCCGACGCTGACTAGTGCTACCGAGTCCTGCAGCTACATCGTGAGCAGCGAGCGCAGCTGAGGGTCGCCAAACGAATCCTGCAGCGGCTTGCCATTGACCAGGACGGTCGGCGTGCCCGTGACACCGCGCGCAAAGGCAGCCTGCGTGGTCGCCGACACGAACGGGATGAAGCGCCCCTCCTCGATGCAGGCCAGGGTCGCATCACTGGCACCCAGCCCACCGGCGAGCCCGGCGAGCGAAGCGACGTCGAAGCGAGTCGCCGGATCGGTACCTCCGGGCGCAGCGAAGATCGCGGTGTTGAAGTCGACGAAGCTGTCGACGCCCTCACCGTCGAGCACGCACGCGGCTGCACTCGCCGCGCGGGCAGAAGCACCGGGCGGATCCAGGCTCCTACTGGCCTCGCCGAGGAAGGCCATGTTGTACTGCCGCACCACGAGTCCGGACCCAGGCGTCATCGCTCGCTCCATGAGCGCGGTCCCGATCTCGGTCTCCCAGCGCTGGCAGTACGGGCACTGGTAGTCGACGTAGACCTCGACCACCTTCGCGGCCTCCGGATCTCCGATCACGATCGCTCCGGCCTTGTCGACACCCGCCGGCTTCGCCATCGCGCCGGTGTCGGGTGCCGTTGGCGCTGATGCTGCCGGCGCGGGCGCCGGCTGGGCACCCGAGGTCGTCGACCCACTCGACGTGCTCCGATCGGAGGTCAGTCGAGCCGAAAGTGAATCGACCTTGTCCTCGAGCGAGGACACCTGCGACGACAGGGAGACGATCCCCACGACAGACCACACGGCAAGCAAGACGACGAGCACCAGGCTGACGACCGTGAGAGCGCGGAGGGTCGCGACCTGTCGACGCAGTTTGGCTGAGCCACGGTCGGCGTTGGGGCTCACGGAAACGACAGGACCGTCCGGAAGGCTCACGTGGCGAGCCTACGGCAGATCGATGCGTCCTTCTTTGCCCTCAAAGTGCCGCCCGGTGGAACCTTCGGGGTGGAGAACGCAGCAACATGACGAAGGGGGTGGACCCGGCGGGTCCACCCCCTTCGCTGCAGCCGATGGGATCAGGTACCGGAGCAGGGAGCGCTGTAGTCGTAGGCCTGAGCGGTCGGACCGACGTACCCCGTGAGCAGGGTCTCGATGCCGAGTGCCGCATCCTCCGACGGGATGTTGATCGACACGGAGCGATCGACATCTGCCGGCGGGCCACCGACGAGGGAGTTCGGCAGAGCGCCCTCGTAGTCGACCTCCACACCGCCCTGCACGGCAGCGACGAGGCCCTCACGGGTCAGGTCGCCGTTGGCAGCAGCCTTCTCGAGCGCCGCCTTGAGGGGGTACTGCCACACCCAGCCGTAGGTGTAGCCGTCGTTCGCCGGGAGCACGCCGTCGCCGAGCTGGGCCTGCATCGCGTCCATCGCCACCGACGGCGTACCGAAGGATCCGGTGGTGCCGACGTTGGTGTAGGAAGCGAGGAGCGCGGGCGCTGCAGCCGTCTGGAGGAGCAGCGGGTTCCACGTGGGTGCGGCGCCGAGGAACTGGCCCTTGAAGCCCGAAGCCACGGCCTTGCCGATGACCTCGGCGACCTCGGCGGGGCCGACACCGATGGCGACGAGGTCCGCGCCCGACTCGATGATGGCCGACACCGCTGCATCCTGGTTGCCCGCGACGGCGTTGGGCGCTGTCTCGATGAAGCCTGCGAACTCGGTCCCCGTGGCCGCGGCCCACTTCTCGGCACCCGCGGCGTAGTCACCGCCGTAGTCCCCGGGGTAGCCGACCGCGACGAGTTTGCTGATGGGTGCCTTGTTCTCCACCCACCAGTCGAGGCCGCCCATGGCGGCGATGCAGTACGACGAACCGGACTCCAGGATGACGCCGCCATCGGTTTCGGGGAACTGCCAGCCTGACCACCACGACGCCGGAACGCCGATGACGTTATCGGCCTCCATATCCGAGAGGATCGCCTGCGTCTGCGGGGTGCCCAGGGTCTGGGCGAGCGCGAGGATGTTGGGCTCGATCGCGCGGTACTCCTGGCTGTGCACCGCCGGGTCGTACTTGTTGTCGCGCGTGTTGGCTGCCATGTTGACGTCGAAGCCGGAGATGCCCCCCTGCTCATTGACGTACGTCCAGAAGTCCTGCTGGCCGGTGACGACCTGGGTCGCAAGCGGGGCGAACGGGCCCTCGGTCAGGTCGGACAGCACGCCGAGATAGATGCAGCCGTTGTCGGGGTTGATCGCCTCGGGGCACGGCTCCTCGGTGACGCCCACGTCGAACACGATGCCTTCGCGGGGGGAGGTGCCCCCGTCCGACGACGCTGCCTCGCTGGGAGACGCGTCGCCTCCACCACTACTGCACCCCACGAGCACCAGGGCCGCGGCCCCCGCGCCCGCGAGGACCTTCGCCATGCGCCTCGACACCACTGGTTCCTCCTCGGCTCTGCGATCCGCACCCGCCCGCCTGGGCGGATGGGGGCTCTCCTGGGCTGACACTCTGTCAAAGAAAACGGGGGTCCGCCAGGGAAGTTCGCCTCGCGGCGCCCTGAAACCTTGGCAAGATGGCTGGGCATCAGGGCGGTCCGATCCAGCCGGGGCGGCGTCCACGTCCTATCGGACGCTACCGCCAGAGGAGGAGGGGGACCGGTGCTCGCCGTCGAGAACCTTGAAGTCGTCTACGAGGATGTGATCCTCGTGCTCAAGGGGGTCAGTCTCCAGGTCCCCGAAGGAAGCATCGTCGCCCTCCTGGGTCCCAACGGCGCCGGCAAGACGACCGTCATCCGGGCCATGACGGGCCTGCTCGACGTCCACCGGGGTCGCATCTCCAAGGGGCGCGTCATGCTCGATGGCAAGGACTTGGGCGGGCTTCCCGCACCCAAGATCGTCGAGGCGGGCGTGGGCCAGGTCATGGAGGGGCGACGGATCTTCCGCGAGTTCACCGTAGAGGAGAACCTCAAGGCGGGAGGCCACACCGCATCGCGCGCGGACATTGCCGAGGGCCTCGAACGCGCATACTCGATGTTCCCTGTCCTCGCCGAACGTCGTAAGCAGACGGCCGGCTACCTGTCGGGCGGCGAGCAGCAGATGCTGGCGATCGGTCGTGCGCTGATGTCGCGCCCGCGCTACCTCCTCCTGGACGAACCCTCGCTCGGTGTCGCACCCAAGATCGTCCAGCAACTCCGCGATCTCATCGTGCAGATCAAGGAGGGGGGCACATCGGTGCTGCTGGTCGAGCAGAACGCATCGATGGCACTGTCCATCGCCACGCACGGGTACGTGCTCGAGACCGGTCGCGTGGTCATGGACAAGCCCGCCGAGCAGCTCCGCGAGGACGACGACATTCGTGAGTTCTACCTGGGCCTGCGCGGAGAGGAGCGCGGGTCGCTCAGGGATGTCAAGCAGTACCGGCGACGGAAGCGGTGGTTGAGTTGAGCACGGATGTCCTCCTCGATGCCCGAGGGATCTCGCTGGCCTTCGGCGGCACCCAGGCCATCCGCGACGTCAGCTTCGACGTCCGCCGCGGTGAGCTCTTCGCCATCATCGGCCCCAACGGTGCGGGCAAGACGTCGATCTTCAACTGCATCTCCGGCGTCTACCACCCGCAGCAGGGATCGATCGACTTCCAGGGCGAGAACCTCATCGGCCAGCCACCCGAGGACATCGCTCGGCTCGGAGTGGCGCGCATGTTCCAGAACATCGAGCTCTTCGACAACCTGACCGTCCTCGACAACCTCATGTTGGGCCGAGCACTCCACATGGACTACTCGATCCCCTCGGCCTTCCTCTTCAGCCGCAAGGCCAAGCGACAGGAGGTCGCCAACCGCGAGGTCGTGGAGCGGCTCATCGACTTCCTCGATATCGAGAGCCATCGCAGCTTCCCCGTCGGCATGCTGCCCTACGGCGTAAAGAAGCGCGTGGAACTCGGTCGTGCTCTCGCGATGGATCCGACCCTCCTGCTCCTCGACGAGCCCGTCGCCGGCATGAACGCCGAGGAGACCGAGGACATGGCCCGGTTCATCCTGGATGTCCGGGCCGAAATGGGCGTGACGATGATCCTGGTCGAGCACGACATGGGCCTGGTTATGGACCTTGCCGATCGGGTGCTCGTCCTCGACTTCGGTGAGCGCATCGCCCTCGGTACGCCCGCCGAGGTCCAGGCCGACCCCAACGTGATCCGGGCCTACCTCGGCGAAGAACTCACCGATGCAGGGAAGGAGACCCGATGATCGCGCTGGTCGAGCCCATCACGGGGACGTGGACGCTCGTGGGCACTGTGCAGCGGCGCGCTCAGACCGCCCCCGACGGTGTGGCGATGCGCGCGAAGCGCCTCGGCATCTGGCACGACATCACCTGGGCTGACTATGCCGATCAGATCAGCCTGGTGGGCCATGCGCTCCTCTCGCTGGGAATCGAGCCCGGTGATCGCGTCGCGATCCACTCCGAGAACCGGCCCGAATGGCTCTTCGCCGACCTCGGCACCAACGCCGTGCGCGGCATCACCGTGGGCCTCTACCCCACCAACCCGGCACCCGAGGTCGCCTACCTGCTCTCGGACTCCGGGGCGCGCATCCTCATCGCGGAGGACCAGGAGCAGGTGGACAAAGCACTGCTCATCGAGTCGCAGTGCCCGACCCTGGAGCACATCGTCTACCTCGAGACCCGCGGCGTCGCCACCATCGACAACCCCAAGCTGATGAGCTGGGAAGAGTTCCTCGCCCGCGGACACGCACACCGCGAGGCTGACCCCCGCGCCCTCGATCGCATCGCAGAGCAGGCGGAGCCCGGCGACATCGTCACGCTCGTCTACACCTCCGGCACCACGGGCCCACCCAAGGGCGCCATGCTCTCCAACGCGAACGTCGAGTTCGCCAGCAACGTCATCGTCGATGGTGGCGGCCTCTACGACCCACCACCCAACCCCAGCGATGTGATCCTGTCCTACCTCCCGCTGTGCCACGTCGCCGAGCGCGCCGTGACGACCTGGACAAATGCGATCTCCGGCGCTGTCGTGCACTTCGCCGAGTCCATCGACACCGTCACCATCAACATCCGCGAGGTCCAGCCGACGCTCTTCTTCGCCGTTCCCCGCATCTGGGAGAAACTCAAGGCGGCGGTCGAGGTCCGCATGGCAGCCGCATCGCGGATCAAGAAGCTCAACTACGGCATCTGGATGAAGGTGGGCAACGGCATCGCCAAGACGATGCTGGCCAACGGCGGCAAGCACACGCTCTGGAGCCGGTTGCGATACGCCGTGGGCTATGTCTTCCTCTACCGCGCTCTCCGAGAGCGCCTCGGCCTGCGCCGGGTGCGAGCGGCCGCCTCGGCTGCGGCTCCTATCTCGCCCGACGTGCTCTTCTTCTTCTTCACCATGGGCGTCGTCATCAATGAGCTCTACGGCATGACGGAGAACAGCGCCGTGGCCACGAGCAATCGTGCGGGCCGGATCAAGCTGGGCACCGTGGGCGAGCCGCATCCCGGCGTGGAGGTGGTCCTCGCCGAGGGCACGGGCGAGATCCTCACCCGGCACCCCGGCACCTTCGCGGGCTACTGGGGTAAGCCCGAAGCGACCGCCGAAACCATCGATGGCGACGGTTGGCTGCACACGGGCGACGTCGGTGAGTGGGTCGACGGTACGCACCTGAAGATCGTGGACCGGATCAAGGACATCATCATCACCGCGGGCGGCAAGAACATCTCGCCGTCTGAACTCGAGAATGCCCTCAAGGCGTCCCCCTTCATTCGCGAGGCGATCGTCATCGGTGACCAGCGCCCCTACCTCACGGCACTGATCGGGATCGAGGAGGACACGGTCGGGCAATGGGCGCGGGCCAAGCGCATCCCCTACACCACCTACCGCGACCTCTCCGAGAAGGAAGAGGTCCTCCGGCTGGTCCAGGGCATCATCGCGAAGGTCAACGAGGCCACCGCTCGCGTTGAGAACATCCGCAAGTTCCGGATGCTCACCAAGGCTCTCGACCACGAGGACGGCGAGCTCACGGCCACGCAGAAGGTCAAGCGCTCCGCCCTCACCACGACCTTCGGTCCACTGATCGAGGACATGTACTCAGGGGCCGACCGGCTCCCGGGCGGCGACCAGAGCGACGTCATCGTCGTCGAGCATGCGGAGGCCTAGGCCATGGAGGAACTGATCTCATCCCTCGTCCGCGGCCTCGGCCTCGGTGGCCTGTACGCGCTGCTGGGCGTGTCCTTCGTCATCGTCTATCGGGCCACGGGTGTCATCAACTTCGCGACACCCGCCTTGATGATCCTGGGCGCCTTCTTCACCGGCTCCTTCGGCAACGCCATGGGGCTGCCCTTCTGGCTCTCGGTGCTCCTGGGCATGGCCGTGATGGCGATCATCGGCATGATCATCGAGCGCATCGCCCTGCGGCCCATGGTGGGCAGACCTGCCTTCTCGGCCGCGACGGTCACCGTAGGTGTCTTCATCATCCTGCTGATCGTTGCTGGGCGACTCATCGGATCGGAGCTCCTCACGGTCAACGATCCCTTCGGGCTCAACACCATCGACGTCTTCGGAGCACGCCTCTTCACCGTCGACATCGCCCGCCTGGTCATCGCCCTCATCGCCATCGGGGTCGTCGGGCTCTTCCTCGCGCGCTCCCGCACCGGCCTCGCCATGCGCGCCACGGCGTTCGACCAGGAGACGAGCCTCGCCCAGGGCATCAACGTCGGCCGGATGTTCGGCCTGTCGTGGGGGATCGCGGCGGCGATGGCGGCTCTCGCCGGGGCATTGCTCACTGCCGGCAGCTCGGGCGTGGAAACGACGGTGGCGCTGGTGGCACTCAAGGCGTTGCCCGTGATCATCCTCGGCGGACTCGACTCGATCAAGGGTTCGGTCATCGCGGGGCTCATCATCGGTGTGGCCGAATCACTCACGCGCACGTACCAACCTGTCTACGCCCCCTGGCTGGGCGCCAACTTCGACGTGATCGTGCCGTACATCATCATGATCATCGTCCTCATGGTCCGGCCGTATGGCCTCTTCGGCACCAAGGAGGTGGTGCGGGTATGACGACCGCGACCAAGGCATCGCTCCGCACCGTCAGGGGGCGCCCGCAGCTCTTCACGAGCTACGCGCGCGAGATGTCGATCTTCAACACCCGGGTCAAGCGCAACTGGGTCATCGCCGGGATCATCGCCATGGCGATCATCCCCTTCTTCCTCCAGCGCGACATGGTCGCCCTGCTGACCACCGTCCTCATCTTCGCGATCGGTGGCATCGGACTCAACATCCTGACCGGATACGCGGGACAGGTATCCCTCGGCCAGGCGTTCTTCATGGGCGTGGGTGCCTACACCGCGGCCGTCCTGGGCGGTGAGGCTCAGGGCGATGTGATCGGGCTCGGCCTCGACATGGTCATCTGGCTTCCGCTCGCGGGACTCGTGCCCGCCCTCGTCGCGTTCGTGCTGGCGCCCCTCGCTGCGCGCGTACGCGGCCTCTACCTCGCGATCCTCACCCTCGGCCTGGTCTTCATCGGCGAACACATCTTCAAGGAGGCCAAGCCCATCACCGGAGGGGCCGGGGTGGGGCGGGCGCCGGCAGATCCGGTCTTCCTCGGCTTCGACCTCTTCTCCAACCAGACGATCCTCGGCTACCGCATCGACCGCTTCACGATCTTCTACGTTGCCTGCCTGGTCATCTTCCTCATCATGGCGTTTGGCGCGCGCAACTTCGTGCGTTCGCGATTCGGACGCAATTTCGCGGCTGTCCGGGACCGCGATGTTGCCGCCGAAGTGATGGGGGTATCTCTTCTGCGCACCAAGTCACTCGCCTTCACGGTGTCGTCGTTCTATGCCGGGATCTCGGGTGCCCTGCTCTCCATCGTCATCGGACGGATCTCACCGGAGACCTGGAACATCTTCCTGTCCATCGACTTCCTCGCGGTGGTCTTCATTGGCGGTCTGGCGACCATCAGCGGCTCGATCATGGGCGCCGTCTTCGTGGTGATGCTGCCCAAGCTCGTCAACACCATCACCGGATTCATCCCCGGATTCGGGGGCATCGGTGAAGGCGGTCTGCTCAATGTCTTCGAGCTGCAGACCATCATCTTCGGCCTGCTCATCATCCTCTTCCTCATCCTCGAGCCCAGAGGTCTCTACGGCCTCTGGCTCCGATTGCGCAATTACTTCAAGGCGTGGCCGTTCAGCTACTAGTGAACGTCAACCATTGGCCTTCGATGCCGCATCCTGCTCGGCGTAGCGGTTGAGCAGATCGATCTCGCCCTGCCTGCCGGGGTAGCGGGTCCACACGATGAGGGCGCCGAACAGGCTCGCGGCGATGGCGGCGGCGTAGGCCCAGTTGGCGCCGCTGAGGAAGGCCTCCCGGGCGGCCGAGACGATCTGGCTCGCGTACTGGGGGTACTGCTCCGCAATCGATGCGGCGCTGACATAGGACAACTGCAGGGAGGCCTGGGTCTGCTCGGTGATCTGCTGGGCATCGCCGCTACTGGCGATGGCATTCGACATCGCCAGCGCATAGCCGGCGGTGAGCAGCGACCCGAGTACCGCCTGCATGACGGATCCACCGAGGTCGCGCTGGAGATCGGAGGTCCCGGACGCCATCCCCACACGAGTGACCGGCACGGAACTGGTCAGGGCGCGCGATGCCGGGGTGAGCGCGAGTCCCGTCCCCGCACCGACGCAGATGTAGGCGAGTGCGATCAGCCAGTAGGGCGTCTGCTCACCCCAACCGATGAGCATGACGATGAAGCCAGGAATGATGACGGCAAAGCCGAGGAGCAGGGTGTCGCGTGATCCGAGCTTCAGGACCAGCCGCCCGGAGAGTGGAGAGAAGAGCACCATCGCGATGGCCATCGGGACCACAGCGAGCCCCGCGTCCAGGGTCGAGTAGGCGAGGACGTTCTGCATGAACTGCTGGCCGACGAAGAGCGATCCCATGAGCGAGCCGAAGACGATCATGCCGCTCACCGCGGCGACCCAGAAGATGCGGCGCTTGGCGTAGAGAAGGTCGTAGAGCGGATTGGCCGCCCGTCGCTGGCGGATGATGAAGAGGACTCCCGTGATAAGGGCGATGCCGATCAGCGCGAGGGACTGTCCCAGCATGCCGGGCGCCGACACCGTGCTGATGCCCATGACGAAGGTGCCGATCATGACCACCGACAGCACGCCTCCGAGATTGTCCACGGGTTGCGTGGACTCGTTGACATGCGCGGGGACGAAGACGAAGACCAGGACGAAGGCCAGCACGGCCGGCGGGACGGCGATAAGGAAGACCGACCCCCACCAGAACGACTCCAGCAGCGCACCGGCGATGACCGGCCCAAGGATTGCTCCCCCACCGCTCAGGCCTGACCACAGCGCGATGGCGCGCACGCGAGCTCGACCGGGTCCCCACAGCGCAGTGATGAGCGCAAGGGTCGTCGGATAGGCGAGGCCTGCCGCGATGCCGGTGAAGATGCGTCCCGCGATGAGGATGTCGATCGACGGTGCCCATGCCGAGACAGCGCTCGCGGGCAGCGTGAGTGCCATGCCCAGGAGCAGCATGAGCTTGCGGCCGTAGCGGTCACCGATGGCACCCAGGTAGAGCACCGACATGGCAAGGCCCAGCGTGCAGCCGATCGCGACGAGGTTGATCTGCGTCTGGCCCGCATCGAATGCCTTGCCGATATCCGGGAGAGCGACATTGGCGACACTGAGGTTGAGGTTGGCGACGATCGCCCCGAGGATCAGCGCCGTGAGCGCGAGACCCGCCCTCGCAGGAGCAGCCGGTGTTGCCGGTGTGGTGGCCGTGCTCGCCATGCGATCCTCCCCTGGACAGCGGCATCCTGCCAGAGCCGGATAGCGGTCACGCTAGGAGAGGATGTCCTTGCGGTCGAAGCGCAGCACCGCAATCGCAGCAAGCACCGCGAACGTCACGAGGGCGTACGACGCCCCGATGGCCATGTCATCCCACGCGATCTGCTGCCCGAGCGCGTCAGCCCAGGAGCCGCCGTAGTCGGTCGGCAGGAATCGCCGGAGATTCCCTAGCGCATCGATGGCATCGATGATGTTGAGGACGATGACGATGACGACTGCCGCGCCCACGGCTCCCAGGGGTACGTCGGTGAGCACGCTCATGAGGAAGGCGATGCCGGCGGGGATGAGGAGCTGTATCCCGATGTACGCCGAGACGATTGCGAGTCGCTGCCATGAGGTCGCCACGTCGAAGGATCCGCCCAGGGGGCTGGTGAGGGGAGCCGAACCGAAGACCACGAGCGCGATGAGGAAGGACACGGCGATGAGGATGATCAGGGTCACCAGCGTGAGGAGCAGGCCAACGATCATCTTGGCGCGCAGGAAGCGACGTCGGGGCACGGGTGCGGCCAGGAGATAGCGCATCGTAGACCAGGACGCCTCGCTCGCGACCGTGTCGCCGAGGAACATCGCCGCGATGATCGTCAGGAGGAATCCCGATGCGAAGAGCAGCATCGTCAGGGTGAAATTCCACGGACCCGCCGTGGCCAGGCCGACGAGGTCGAGGTCACCGTCGCCGAAGCCACGCGACTCGGGTCCCAGCTTGACGGCCGCGACCACGATGAGGGGTAGGGCAACCGCAAGAGCGAAAGCCACGAGAGTGCGGCGGCGGCGCAGCTGCCGGATGAGCTCGACTCGGATGGTCAGGGTCTCGCGCGCAGCGTACGTCGGTGCTGAGGCGGGTGTCGTTGTGCTCACTGATCCACTCGTGCTCATTGATCCACCGTGTGCCCTTCTCCGACGAGCTCGAGGAAGACGTCCTCGAGTCGCAGGCCACTGCGGCCAGCAAGGAGCTCCTGGACGGTCCCGGAGTAGATGAGATGGCCGTGGTTCATCACCACGACATGCGAGCAGGTCTGCTCGACCTCGCTGAGCAGGTGCGAGGACACGATGACGGTCCTACCCGCGGCGGCGTAGTCGTGCATGACCTGGCGCATCTCACGGATCTGCGGCGGATCGAGACCGTTGGTCGGCTCATCGAGCACGAGGAGGTCGGGCAGTCCGAGCATCGCCTGGGCGATGCCGAGTCGCTGGCGCATCCCCTGGCTGTAGGTGCGCACCTTCCTCTCGATCGCGGAGCCGAGCCCTGCGATCTCGAGCACCTCGTCGAGATGAGGATCGCCGTCCTCGCGACCGCTCGCCCGCCAGAAGAGATCGAGGTTCTGGCGGCCGGTGAGATGGGGCAGGAAGCCGGGACCCTCGATGAAACTGCCGACCCGAGCGAGCACCGGCGCGCCGGGGCGCACATGCTGGCCGAAGATCCAGGTGTCACCGCCGGTCGGGCGGATGAGACCCATGGCCATGCGCATCGTCGTCGTCTTGCCCGCCCCATTGGGGCCCAGGAGACCGAGCACGACCCCCGCCGGGACGTCGAAGCTGACCCCATCCACGGCCTTCAGGCCACCCCTGAACTCCTTGGCGAGATCGCGCGTGGCCAGGGGGACGGCGACGAGATCCGGGCGCGCTTCGCCCGCGCGATCCCGCGGACGCAGCAGCGCGACGATGAGCCAGATGAGAGCGGTGATGACGACAGCGCCGACGGGCCACACCCACGGCGGCGTGCCGACCGACGCCGTGGTCCCCTGCAGCGTCGGGAGCAGGATGGCTCCGTCCGCCGCCACCGTGTAGACGGCCGGACCCTCGGGCATGCGGTAGCCCTGGTCAGTCGTCGCGATCACGAGGGCAAGGCGGTCGCCGGCGGCCACCTCGGTCACGATGCCGGGCAGGTCGACGTCGACGGTCACCGGCTCGGAGCCGAGGTCCACGATCCGAATCGGTGCCACGAGTCCCTGGGGAAGCGTCTGACGTCCATTTGCGCTGACGATGCGCAGCGAGACGAAGAGGACCGCCTCGTCCACCGAGCGGTCGCTGCTCACGCTGAGTCGCGCGCGAGTGGAGCCGATGATGCGCATCGACTGATCAAGGGGCTCGGTGAAGAAGCCGGCGGTCTGACCGGGCAGGGGTACGGCGAGCAGGTCACCGGCCAGGCTGGCAAGGCCTCCCGCACCAGGAAGCGACGTGATGGCCGCGGGCGCGCCACCCGCCGGGGCGAGCACCTGCTGCGGCGGGGCGATGACCGGCATCTCGGTCGTGCCATCACCGAAGATGCCGGGGTACGTCGGAGCCGAGAGCACCTCGACCGTGCCCGGATCGCGATCGCTCAGTGCGGACGCCTCGACGAGCGACACCTCGAACTCATCCCCGACCGCGGGGCCTCCGCGCAGATGCTGGTCGAACCACGCCTGACTGAGCGCGCGTAGGCGGTCCGTCTCCGTGATGCCCCCGTCGTGGCCGCCCGCGTGCCAGACGACCTTCACCGGGGCGTTGACGATCTGCTCGGCGTTCGCATTGGCCTGCGACAGCGGGAAGAGCGAGTCCGCCTGTCCCGCGCCTAGGAGGACCGGGGCCATGATGCGGTCGGTGATGCTGCGCGGCGACGACTGCTCCATGAGCGCCGAAGCCTCTGGCGAGACCACTCCCTGGGTCACGGCCTCGACGTACGCCGCGCACCACTCGGGAGTGAAGCGACCGCACTCGCTCACGGGCTGACCGGGCTCGAGTCCGAGGCCGGAGGAGAAGAAGAGCGAGGTCCACAGGCTCTTGAGGACACCGGGCTGTACGCCATCGACCGCGGACTGCGCGAAGAGCGACGTCTCGAGATCGTTCCATGTGATGTCCGCGGTCACCGCGTCGATCCGCTCGTCGTAGCCGGCGAGCATCAGGGCGAGAGCTCCTCCGTACGAACCGCCACCGACACCGACGATCGGGTCGCCGGGAGCTTCCGTGCTCACGCTGGCCAGGCTGCCGAGGTAGTCGACCAGGGCGCGAGCATCCGCCACCTCGAAGTCCGGCGAGTTCATCGAGATCTGACCGGTGGACTTGCCGAAGCCTCGCGCGGTGTAGGCGAGGACGACATATCCCGCGTCGGCAAGGAGCTGCGCCTCCTCGGCGACCCCCTCCTTGCTGCCACCGAAGCCATGGGCGAGCAGGACCGCGGGAGCCGGGGTGACCTCGGGGATGTAGACATCGGCATCGAGCTGCACGGGCGTCGGGTCGGTCGCAGAAGTGGGTGCTCCCGAGAGCATCATCGCGACGGGCTCCACCTGTGCGCTCGCGGCGCTGGGCATCGCCAGTGACACGAGCGCGATCACTGCGGCAGCCGTGCCCCCCACCCATGCGCGCATCACATGACTATAGGTGTCCTGAGGGTGTGCGGCATCCCTAGCGCAGTTGCGCCGTGCGGTAGACACTGTCGATCGCTCCGACGAGGTCGTCGAACCAACCGATCTCCAGCAGGTGCGCACGCACGCGCTCGTTGAGGCCACCCTTGGTCTGATGCTCATGGGGCAGGTCGCCGCGATCGGCATCCGGTGTAGCCCAGCCGACTGCGGCCAGTCCCTCGAGCTCGGCGCGGACGTACCGCGACGCGGTCGCGTCATCGATCCCCTGCGCGGTGATCCAGTCGATGAGGGCATTTTGCATCTCGTAGTACGTCGACATGAACGCCGAGGCGCAGCTCAGGGTGCGGATGCGCGACTCGTCCTCCAGGGTCACGACCTCCCCGAGGCCCTCGAGCGCCGCGACGACCTCCGGCAGGGGTGGGCTGATGACGAGCGGTCCACGACATAGGGCGATGGCGGGCAGCGGGATGAGCTGGCACACGCGGGTCGCCGGGGCGACGAGCGGAGCGATGCCGCTGGGCGGCGTTCCCGCGATGAGGCTCGCAATGACCTGATCGTCTCGGAAGCGCAGACCGGCGAGGGCATCGTCGACCTGCTGAGGGCGCATGCCCAGGACCACGATGTCGCTAGCGTCGACGACGTCCTGATTGGAGTCCAGTCTCCGGCACTGGGCGAACTCCGCGACAAGCCGCTCGACGCGATCCGCGGAACGCGGCGAGAGCAGCAGGGAGTCCGCCGCACCCTGTCGAGTAGCCATGGCGCGCACCATGGCCTCCGAGATCGTGCCCACTCCGAGGAATCCGATGCTCGCCATGCGCGCATCATGTCCCACTAGGCTCCGAGGCGACTCAAGGAGGGCAGCGTGACCGGATTCCTCGCCGACCTGACGGGCTCCTTCGCCACGTCCGCGGCACAGAACCCCACCGTCGCGGTCATGGAAGCGGCCTACGCGCACGCGGGGCTCGACATCCGCTACGTCAACTGCGAGGTCCCGCCGGAGCGTCTCGAGGACGCCGTGCGAGGAGCTATCGGCATGGGCTGGCTTGGATTCAATTGCTCGATTCCTCACAAGGTGGCGATCCTGGACTACCTCGATGCGATGGCACCGTCCGCCGGCATCATCGGAGCGGTCAACTGCGTGGTCAACCGTGACGGCCATCTCACGGGAGAGAACACTGACGGTCAGGGATTCGTGCGCTCGCTTCAGACCGTCATCGATCCCACCGGTCGCGACATGGTCGTCCTCGGCGCGGGAGGTGCCGCCCGCGCCATCGCCGTCGAGTCAGCTCTCGCCGGCGCTCGATCCATCACGATCGTCAACAGGACCGAGTCGCGCGGCGAGGAACTCGCCTCCCTGGTGAGCGATCGCACCCCCGCCACTGGGCACTTCGTCCACTGGTCGGGGACGTACGCCGTACCCGACGGAGTCGACATCCTGGTCAACGCGACCTCCATCGGCTTCCATCCGAGCACCGACACCCCCGATGTCGATGACGCAACCATCCGTCCCGGCATGGTGGTCGCCGATGTCGTCGCGAACCCTCCCGACACAGCCTTCCTCCAGCGTGCGAACACTCGGGGGGCCACGACGCTGCAGGGCCTCGGCATGCTCGTGAACCAGGCGCTCACCAACGCCCGACTGTGGACGGGTCGCGACCTCGATGCCGATGTCATGCGGCGGGCACTCGAGGAGAGCCTCGCCACCTGAGGGCGAGACACCCCGGGTCCATCTCCCGCGCGTCGACATCCGCGGTGGCTAGGGTCCGCCCATGGGCATCTTCGTTCCCTTTGTCACCCTGGTCATCGCCTGGGTACTCACCCTGCTCGACGTCGCGGCTCCCGGTGGGACACCCGACGAATCGACGATGACATCCGCGATGCGATGGCTGCTCTTCATCCCGGGCGGCTTCATGTTCCTTGCGAGCGGCGTGATGCACACGGTGTTCGCTAAGAGCACTGCCAAGAGCATCGGGTGGCAGACCAATGGGTTCCAGTACGAGATCGGCTTCGTATCGCTGGGACTCGGCCTCGCGGGCATCATCGCAGCGAACAGCTCCGAGCCCGCGTGGCTGCCCATCGCCGTGGCGCAGTCCGTCTTCCTCGTGCTCGCCGGCGTCAATCACGTGCGCGAGATGGTGCAGGTCAAGAACTTCGCACCCGGCAACACGGTCATCCTGCTCTACGACTTCGGCCTGCCCATCTCCTACCTCATCGCACTCCTCGCCATCAGCGGATCATGAGCGCGGGCGGTGAGCCCGAGCCCGAGCGCGGAGGTGCGCACACTTACCGCGGGGCAGTGAGATGGGAGTACTCCCCCGAGATGGACGGTGATCCCGATCCGGGCGAGATCGTGTGGACGTGGGTCGCCTTCGAGGAGGACTCCCGCACGGGCAAGGACCGCCCGATGGCCATCCTGGGTCGCGCGGAGGATCACCGACTCGTCGGGTTGATGCTGTCGAGCCGCGATCACGCGGGTGATCGGGACTGGCTCGCAATCGGATCCGGTCCCTGGGACCGCGAGGGTCGGCCGAGTTGGCTACGGCGCAATCGCCTGCTTGCCGTATCCGCCGACGCCGTGCGTCGCGAGGGAGCCGTCCTGCCGCGGGCGACGTACGACGCCGTCATCGCCGCCGTGGGCGCTCCTGCACCTGCGACCCCGGAGCCGCGCACATGGAGCCTGCGCGACGGGCTGCGCCGAATCCTCGGCCGTCCGCTGCCCTAGCCGGTGACGCGCCCAGGGCTGGCACACTGGAGCCATGGCCGACGACAAGGACACCCCCGCGGCGGACGCTCCCAGCGATGACCCAAAGGAGCGCTACCGCCAGGCGCTCGAGCGCAAGAAGGCTCAGGGTGGCCATCAAGGCCACGGTCAGGCGTCGTCAGGCAACTCGGCGAAGGGCTCGTCGGCCAAGGCCGGCGGCAAGCGGGAGTTTCGCCGCAAGAGCGGCTAGCAACCCTCGCTGCCCGCGGCGTAGGCCGAGTGTGCACTTGTGCACCTCCGACGGGCTCCTGTCAGCGGCACAAGTGCACACTCGGCATATTCCGTGCCTCGCAGCATCGCCGAACGAGCGGCTAGTAGCCCTCGCTGCCGACGCCCTTGTGCACGGTGAAGAGATTGGTCGGGTCGTACTTCTTCTTCACACTGAGCAGGCGCGGATAGTTGCTGCCCCAGAACTCGGTCTGCCACCCCTCCTGGAAGTAGTTGCCCTCGTTCGAATACGAGCCACCACCCGGCGTCGCCCTGTGGACAAACGACGAAGCCGTCATCACGCCGTCGTACTGAGCTTGCGACACGGCACGGTCGGGCTCGTGGCCCGCGATCCCGGGGTACTTGCTCTGCTTCCACGCACCGACGGTGATGAAGGCGACGTTGTCGAAGACCGCCGGATTGATGGAGGTGGTGAGGTCGCGCGCCTTTGCCTCGGGGTGCTCGCCGTACAGGGCCTTGTTGGTCTGCCACAGGATGAGCGAGGTGCGTGAGGCGTCGAAGAGTCCCTGGGCGAGGGTCCGCGCCTTGTCGCCCTGCGTCATCGACCACGGCACGCCGCGCCCGTCATAGGCGCCCCAGTACGCCGCGACCTCGGCGGCATTGCCGGTCCACCAGAAGTAGCCCGCGGGCGCATTGCGGCGGTTGTCGAAGATCGCCTCGGTGACGGTGGGGTTCCAGCGATTGCGGAAGGGCTGGGAACTGAACTTCACGTCGACGGTGAAGTCCTCCGGGCGCGCGCGCAGGGGTGCGAGGAAGGGTTCCCACGCCGCCTGGGCTGCCTCGGTGGTGATGTCGAGGAACGTCGTCCCGACCTGCATGACGTTGAGTCCCGTGTCGAACTTCTCCGCCATGGCGTAACCCTCGTTCAGGATGACACCCTCGCCCCAGACGGGATCGATGAGCGTGGTCCCGGCGAACTCCACGTAGCGTTGGAGCAGCTCGAGGAAGGCCGCATCGGACTTGGCCGTGATCGGACCACCAATCCAGCCGGAGATGGTGGGTTCGGGATGCGCGAGGTAGGTCATGTGCGTGACGACGCCGAAGGTGCCGCCGCCGCCACCGCGCAACGCCCAGTAGAGGTCGGTGTTCTGATAGGCATTGGCCGTCACGATCTTGCCGTTCGCCAAGACGACGGTGAGTTCGAGGACTCCGGCAGCACCACTGCCGAATCGCTTGCTGAAGGAGCCGAAGCCTCCGCCGAGCGCGAATCCGCCGCACGCGCCCACGCTCGTGCATCCACCGCCCTGGATGTAGAGGCCGTTGGCCGAGGCGATCTTGTAGGCCTCGAGCCAGCGATTGCCCGCAGTGGTGGTCACGGCGTTCACCGGAGCAGTCCCCGGAGGGGCTCCCTTGGGCACGAAGGACTCCCTATGCACGGTGACCTGGCGCATGTTGTGCGTCCAGATGAGGAGAGACCGCTCGTCACCGCAGGAGCGGCCGTAGTAGTCGTGACCCGTGCCTTTGACCACGAGCCGCACGCGATGCTTGCGCGCGAAGTCGATGCCTGCCTGGATGTCGGACGCACTCTCCGCGGCGACGGCGTACCCACTGGGTGTGGATGTCCATGCCTTGTACATGCCAGTCGACTGAGTGGCGCCAGCCTGCTCCTCGAGGTACCACGGGTTGCGGAACTTCGCGGGCACGGCCGCACCGGGCTTGAGATGGGCCCACGGCTGCTGCGGCCGGATCAGTCGCCTCCCCACCTTGCTGCGCAGCTCGTCCCACACCCTGGCATCGGGCCACTTCGTGTAGCCGCCGGACGATGCTGCGGGCGCGGCCTCGGCCGCACCGGCCGGGAGGGCTGCGACGGCGGCAGCTCCCGCGGTTGCCCCGGCCGCGAGGCCGAGGAAGGTGCGACGACGCAGGTGCGGGGTTTCGGTCATGCGACGTGCATACCAGGGCGGAGCGGGTAGGTCGACACGTGCGCCGGGATAGACGGGGTAGCCCGACAAACCCGCCCCTCGCGTCTGGCACAGTGGGCGGCTCGTCGACCTGAGAGGGAGGTGCCATGGGCGCCCTGCTCGCCCTGGTATCCAGCGTGGCCTGGGGCAGCGCCGACGTGGCCGGCGGACTCGGTGCGCGGCGGGTAGGCAGCGTCAGGGTCATCGCGGTCAACTATCCGGCCGGTGCGATCGTCCTCACGTTCTTCGCACTCCTCGTCGTCCCGGGGACCATCGACCAGACCGTCATCCTCCTCTCGCTTGCGACCGCCGTGGTCGGCACGCTGGGCATGGTCCTGCTGTACGCCGCCCTCGCACTGGGACCGATGGGGATCGTTTCGCCTCTCACCGCCATCGGCGGCGCCGCGGTCCCGGTCGCCGTCGGCATCGTGCGCGGTGAGCCGCTCACGGTGCCCTTCGTCATCGGTGCCGCACTCGCGGTCGTCGCGGTCGTCCTCGTCAGCCGCGAATCAGGGCCGCACGCCCGCATCACCCCTCGAGCGCTTCTGCTCTCCGCCGCGGCCGGCCTCGCGATCGGACTCTTCCTCACCGCACTCGGGATCGCGCCCGAGGGATCCGGGGTCTGGGCGGCGACGCTGAGTCGATGGTGGTCGACCCTGGGCATGATCGCCGTCACCATCTACCTCTTCCGCCGTAGCGGCCGAGGGTCATGGCAGCCCTATCCGTGGGCCTTCGCTATCGGAGCCGGCGTGCTCGATGCCCTAGCCAACGGCTTGTTCCAGCTCGCCGCGCAGGATGGCGAACTCGCGGTCGTCGCCGTGATCGGGTCGCTCTACCCGGCCACCACGCTGCTCATCGCGCATTTCCTGCTCAAGGAGCGCATGTCTGCCGTGCAGTGGGGTGGCGTCGTGCTCGCACTGGGAGCGGTAGTCGCCCTCACCGTGTAGCGGCCAGCGCGGCGGCGCTGGCCTCAAGAATCGACTCGATATCCGCGTCCTCGATCCCGCGGTGCGTCACCGCGCGTACCTGACCGTGCGGATAGGCCACCATTCCCACGCCGAGCTCCCGCAGCGCGGCGAGGTAGGCCGTCCGGCGAGCCGGACCCCCATCAACAGCGAACAGCACGAAGTTGGTCGCGACGCGATCAGGATCGAGTTGCGCCCCGTCGGGCTGCGCCAGGTGACCGGGCGAGACGATGCCGTCCTGCGCGCGCAGACCCTCGGCCAGCATCCGCGCACGCCGGTGGTCCTCTGCGAGGCGCTGCACCGTGCCGGCGGGACCGTCCTCGAGCGCGATGAGACCCGCAGCAGCGAGCACGCCGGCCTGCCGCAAGCCACCGCCGAGGAGCTTGCGCGCACGACGCGCGCGCCAGATGAAGTCCTGCGACCCGACCACGACACTCCCCACAGGAGCGCACAGCCCCTTGCTCAGGCAGAAGGTCGCGGAGTCCGCGTCACGCACGAGGTCGGCGACGGGCACATCGAGCGCCACCGCGGCATTGAACAGGCGGGCACCATCGACATGGATGGGGAGGTCAGCGGGCAGCGCCGCGCGAAGTCGCACCATGTAGTCGGGGGTGATCGGCCGACTCATGGTGTGCGCATGGCAGTTCTCGACCACCACCAGGCTCGTGATGGGGCAGTGCGGGTCTCCGGAGTCCTGGATCGCGTCGAGTACGGCTTCGATCGGCATCTCGCCGTCGGAGGTCTCAGCGATAGGCCGCATTCCCGCCCCCGCGACCACGGCGTAATTGGCCGCCTCGTCGTTGAAGACGTGAGCCTCTGCTGGAGCGATGATCTCTCCCCCGCGCGGCACATGTGCCATCAGGCTGACGAGATTGCCCATGGTGCCCGAGGGGACGAAGAGTGCAGCCTCCTTGCCGAGAAGCTGCGCGGCGCGCGCCTCGAGGGCGAGGATCGTGGGGTCATCACCAAAGACGTCGTCGCCCACGGGTGCCTGCGCCATCGCCGACCGCATGGCCGGGGTGGGATGCGTGACCGTGTCGGAGCGCACGTCGATCCTGGGAGCCCGTGGCCACTGAGGCTCGCCGTACGACATGGCCCGACCCTAGTCGCAGACGGTTCCGGGCTCGGGGAGTGCACCGTCGATGAGGAATTCGTCGACCACCGCGTCGGTGCAGTCCGAGCCCTCGCGATAGGCCGTGTGCCCATCACCCTCGCGCACGAGCAGTACGGCGTCACCGAGCTGGGCGACGAGGACCTCTCCCCACTCGAACGGAGTCGCGGGATCGTGCGTCGTCGCGACGACAAGGATCGTCGGCGGCACACCCACGGGCTCCGGGGGCGGCGACGCCGTCACCGAGGCGCAGGGCACGTTGCCCCATGCGAGGTACTCGCCGAGGAAAGGCGCCGCGGTCGCGAGACGATCGACGGATGCCTCGATGTCCGTCGGGGCCACTCGATCACGACACGAGATCGCATAGAACGCGTCGAACGCGTTGTCGCGATAGCTCCCATCGGATGCCCGGCCGATGCGCTCGTCGAGCATGCGCTGCAGCGGTGTGCCATCGCCAGCGACGAGCGAGGCGAGCGCATCTCGCAACTGCGGTCGATCGCTGACGCGGTAGAGCGACATGAGGATCGCGTAGGTCGCCGCAGCCTCCGTGAGCGGACGCTCCGGGTCTCCCGTGGGCGCCGGTGCGGCATCGAGACCCTCGAGCACCTCGCGCAGGCGGGCCAACCCGACCTCGGCATCCGGGTCTTCGCCCAGCGGGCAGTCCCCCTCTGCCGCGCAGTACTCCACGAAGCGGCGCAGTGAGTCCTCGAAGCCCCGGGCCTGCCCGAGGGTGAGTTCCTCCGCATCGAGATCGGCAGGAAGTGGCCCGTCGAGCACGAATCTGCCCACGCGTCCGGGGAAGAGTGCGGCGTACGTCGCTCCGAGATGAGTGCCGTAGGACACACCGAGATAGTCGAGCCGCTCCTCTCCGAGAGCAGCGCGCAATACGTCGAGATCGCGGGCCGCATCCGCGGTCGACATGTGGTCGAGCAGCCCTTCGACAGGTGCGGTGCACTCCAGCAGTGCGCTCGCGCCCATGAGGGCATCGATCTCGGCCGGACTGTCGGGCGTGCCATCGATGGAGATGAGCCGATCGAATCCGGCATCATCCGAGCAGTCGACAGGTGCCGACTGACCGACTCCACGAGGATCGAAGCCGACGACGTCGAAGGCATCGTGCACCTCCTCGGTCACGATCGCACTTGTGGCGCGCGCGTACTCGAGGCCGCTCGACCCTGGTCCTCCGGGATTCACGACGAGTGACCCTCGGGCATCACCGGTCGCTGGGCTGCGCAGCACGGCGATGTCCAGGGTTGCGCCATTCGGATCCGTGTAATCCACGGGCACGACCAGGCTGGCGCACTCGAAGCCGTCGCAGTCGGTCCAGGCGAGCTGCTGCTCGTAGAAGCGCGCAAGATCGGGTGCCGGTGGACTCGGAGTCGACGACGGTGTCGCCGGGGTCGCCGCTGGGGCCGCGCACGCGGCAAGGACGCCCATGAGCAGCGTCGCCCCGACGACCGGCACGCGAGACCCCACCCGGGGAGGCTACGTGCGCGATGGCCGCGGATGCCATGCGGGGCATCCACGGCGTAACGTGGATGCATGGCCAGCGACCGCGACCAGTTCGCCCGCGTCGTGCAGACGAGTATCGCGCGCGGCATGGATGTCGTGGATGCCTGGCGCCTCGCCCGGTCCCAGCGGCCCAGTGCGCAGGCCCGCGCGCTCCAGGCGGAGGAGCAACGACGACTCGCCGAGCAGCAGCGGGCCCTGCGACGACACCAGCGCCGCGCTCGGATGCTGGACAACGAGGTCACCGGCGGCACGGCGGTGGCCGGGGTCGCCGGCACCCTCGGCGTCCTCGACATCGTCCTGGAGAGCACCGCGTCGACCGCCGGCGTCTACGGGCCCGCGTGGGTGTGGGTCGTACTCGCCGCCGGCGGTGGAGTCGTCGCCGCCGTCGCGCGCCGCAAGCGTGCGCAGCTCCCACCCGCACCGCGCGTCGACGCGGTCACCCTCGCGCCCGTGGCCATTCCACCCGATGCCATCGGAGCGGAGCAGGCCCAGCGCCTCACCTCACTGCGCCTGCAGCTCACGCAGGTCATCCCGGCAATAGAGCGACTCCATTCCGGCGCCGCTGCAGACCTACGCCGCGCTGACCTCGAGGCAGCACCGCAGTTGCACGCGCTGGTTGATCGACTCGTGGTGCTGCACGGCATCCGCATCGAGATGGCCGGCACGCAGGCGGAGGCGGCGGCGACCTCGGCGGCGGTCGAGGTCCGCGAACGACTCTCGACGGGATGCGCGACGTATGAGCGACTCATCACCGCGTCCGCGACGATGCTGGCCGCGCCGGATATTGCCCGCGGGACGGACGAGGTACTCATGCCCGCCCTCGAGGGTCTTGCCGCCTACACGCACGGACTCAAGCGGGCCGCTAACTCCTAGCGGACCCGGACCAGCGGGTCCTTGACCTCGACCAGCATCGACTCGAGCACCAGGGGCAGCGCACCGTTGGCCTGCACGGCGAGACGCCCGCGCTCGATCGCATCGAGACGACGACCGGTGTCGGTGGCTGTGCTCGTAGCAGCCTCATGGGTCAACTGCGTGCGCATCTCGTCGTTGACCAGCGGCACTCCCGCATCGAGCTGCAGGACGAGGACGTCCCGGTAGTAGGTGAGCAGATCGACGAGTGCACGATCGAGTTGATCTCGGACGGCACGCTTGCGACGACTCGCCTGCATCTTGCGCAGTTCCTTCAGCGCACGGTCGGCCAGTTTGTCGAATCGTGCCTTGGTGACACCCTCCGCGCCAGCGCCATAGGCCCGCATGAGCGACTCCTCCTCGCCGGCATCGAGAGCGTCGGTGATGCTGGCGGCGTCCTCGGTCGCCATCGCGAGCAGTTCCTCTGCTGCGGCAAAGCACGAGGACAGGTCCCGCAGCCCATCCGGGATCCGCAGCACATCCTGGCGCCGGCGGCGCGCCTCATCGTCCGTCGCGAGCGCGCGCGCTCGGCCGATGTGCCCCTGGGAGGCGCGTGCGGCAAACGCGGCCATGGCCGGATCGACCCCGTAACGGTCGCGTAGGGCATCGGCGACCTCCGCGGTCGACGGAGTGCGCAGATGCACCGACCGCGTCCGTGACCGGATCGTGGGGAGCACATCCTCGGGGCTCGGTGCGCACAGCAGCCACACCAGATGCGGTGGCGGCTCCTCGAGGACCTTCAGCAGGACATTGACGGCCTGCTCCGTGAGGCGATCAGCGTCCTCGATGACCACGATGTGCCAGGGCGCATCAGCGGGCACCACTGCCGCCTTGACGACGAGGTCGCGCGCGTCCTCGACGCCGTAGCTCAGAGTCTCGGAGCGGACAAGATCGACATCGGGATGCGAACCTGCGACCGCGGTGGTGCAGATCGAACAGGCACCGCACCCCTGATCAGGGCACTGGAGCGCAGCGGCAAAAGCCGCCGCAGCTGTAGAACGCCCCGACCCGGGCGGGCCGGTGATGAGCCACGCGTGCGTCATCGCCGCCGGATCCGCCGCGGCGTGGGCAAGCTCTTCGACGACCGCGTCCTGACCGATCAGGGAGTCCCAGACGCTCGGCGCCATCAGGCGTCGCCCACCAGCGCGCTCACGGCCACGGCGATCTCCACGGCGAGATCCTCGGCTGGCCGCGAGCCGTCGAGCACGAGGTAGCGGTCCGGAGTCGCTGCGGCGATGTCGAGAAAGGCCTGGCGCACCCGTGCATGCCACTCGAGTGGCTCGGACTCCAGGCGATCGGGGCCGACGACGCGCGCGAGCCCCAGCGCAGGATCGACGTCGAGCACGATGGTGAGGTCGGGCACGAGTCCACCGGTGGCCCACAGGCTCAACTCCGCGACGCGCTCAGCACCGAGTCCGCGGGCGACCCCCTGGTAGGCGACAGACGAGTCGAGGAAGCGATCCGAGATGACGATCTCCCCCTGCTCCAGGGCGGGACGGATGACGCGAGCCGCGTGATCGCCGCGCGCAGCGGCGAAGAGCAATGCCTCTGCGCGATCATCGAGACCGGCGTTGGCGGGATCGAGAAGCACCTCGCGGATGGCCTCGGCAACGGGGGTGCCTCCTGGCTCACGGGTGCGGCGCACCCGATGGCCGCGGGCTTCGAGGTAGTCGGCGAGTGCGCTCGACTGCGTCGACTTGCCCGCGCCCTCGCCGCCCTCGAAGACGATGAAGCACGCTGCGGTCACGCCCCGAGCCTACGGGTGACTAGGCGTCGGCCGGCTGCGGCTGCTCCATGAGCGCCGCTGTCGTGAGGCTCGGCGCTGACGGCGCAGCCTTCTTGGCCGCCGTCTTCTTCGCCGCCGCCTTCTTCGCAGGAGCCTTCTTCGCCGCCGCCTTCTTCGCGGGAGCCTTCTTCGCAGGAGCCTTCTTGGCAGCCTTCTTGGCTGTCCGCTTCACCGGACCGCGGGCACGGCGATCGGCAAGCAGCTCGAAGGCTCGCGCAGGGTCGATGGTCTCGGGGTCGTCGTCACGACGAAGCGAGGCATTGGTTTCGCCGTCCGTCACATACGGACCGAAGCGGCCCTCCTTGAGCACCACCGGACGTCCCGACACGGGATCATCGCCGAGTTCCTTCAGCGGTGGGGCTGACGCAGCACCGCGCCTCTGCTTCGGCTGGGCGTAGAGGGCCAGCGCCTCCTCCACCGTCACCGTGAAGATGGACTCCTCGGTCGGCAGCGAGCGCGAATCCTTGGCCTTGAGGAGGTAGGGGCCGTAGCGGCCATTCTGCGCCGTGATCTCCACACCGTCAGCAGGGTCGACGCCGACCACACGCGGCAGCGAGATCAGACGGAGTGCATCCTCGAGCGTCACCGTGTCGAGCGACATCGACTTGAGCAGGGAGCCGGTGCGCGGTTTCGCGGACTTGGGCGCGTCCTCCGAGAGCACCTCGGTCACGTAGGGGCCGTAGCGCCCTGACTTCGCCACGATCGCCAGCCCCGTCTCGGGATCGGTGCCGAGCTCACGCTCACCCGAAGGCTGCGACAGGAGTTCCTCCGCCTTCACTGCGGTGAGTTCATCGGGTGCGAGATCCTCGGGGATCGATGCCCGCTCCTCACCGCGCTCGACGAAGGCGCCGTAGCGACCGACGCGCACGACGGCGTCCGTGCCCTGGATCGGGAACGTCGACAGCATGCGTGCATCGATGGCACCGAGATCGGTGGTGAGATCGAGTACGCCGCGGAAAGGACCCGTGTCGGTCTCGCCACCGCGCCAGAAGGTCTCGAGTTGCGCATCGCGACCGGCCTCGCCGTTGGCGATGGCATCGAGGTACTCCTCCATGCGCGCGGTGAAGCGGTAGTCGACGAGCTCGCTGAAGTGCTCCTCCAGGAGCCTGATGACGGCGAAGGCGAGGAAGGACGGCACGAGCGCCGAGCCCTTCTTCCAGACATAGCCACGATCGACGATGGTGCCCATGATCGCGGCGTACGTCGACGGGCGACCGATGCCGAGCTCCTCGAGCTTGGCGGTGAGGGACGCTTCGGTGAAACGCGCCGGCGGATTGGTCGAGTGCCCATCAGCCTCCATGTCACTGGCCGTGAGCGTCTGACCCTCGCGCAGCACGGGCAGGACGCGCTCGGACTCGTCCTCGGAGTCCTCCTCGCGGGTGTCCTCGTAGGCGGCCTTGAAGCCGGCGAAGAGGGTGACCGTGCCGGAGGCTGTGAACTCGACGTCGCGGCCATCAGAGGCGACCGCTCCGATCGTTACCGTCGTGGTGGCGACACGTGCGTCGGCCATCTGCGAGGCGAGCGTGCGCTTCCAGATGAGGTCGTAGAGCGCGAACTCGTCAGCGCTCAGCTCGCGCTGCACTTCACCCGGGGTGCGGAAGGTGTCGCCGGCGGGGCGGATGGCCTCGTGCGCCTCCTGAGCATTCTTGACCTTGCGGTCATAGCGCCGCGGAGCATCGGCGACGTGGTCCTGTCCGTAGAGCTCGGCGGCCTGCGAGCGTGCGGCTGTGACCGCCGTCTCCGACAGCGTCGTCGAGTCGGTGCGCATGTAGGTGATGTAGCCGCGCTCGTAGAGGCCCTGGGCGACGCGCATCGTGCGCTGGGCATTCCAGCGGAATCGCCGTGAAGCCTCCTGCTGCAGCGTCGATGTCATGAAGGGGGCCTTGGGGCTGCGCTTGCCCGGCTTCTCGATGACCGACCGGACGGTGTAGTCGACACCCTCGAGTGCGGTAGCCAGTGTGCGAGCCCCCGACTCATCGAGCACCACGCAGTCGCGACCGGTGAGCTGCCCCTGCTCGTTGAAGTCACGGCCGGTAGCGAGGCGCTTGCCTTCGACGAGGTTGAGTCGCGCAGCGAAGGAACCGGGATCAAAGGTCGCGGTGAGGTCCCAGTATGACGCGGAGACGAAGGCGATGCGCTCCCGTTCCCGATCGACGACGAGGCGCACCGCGACCGACTGCACACGTCCGGCCGAACGCGCATCACGGCCGATCTTCTTCCACAGCACCTCGGATACGGGGTAGCCGTAGAGGCGGTCGACGATACGCCGCGTCTCCTGTGCGTCGACGAGCTTCATGTCGAGCTCGCGCGTCTGCTCCAACGCATCCGAGATGGCGTGCTCGGTGATCTCATGGAAGACCATGCGACGCACGGGGATCTTGGGCTTGAGCACCTCGAGCAGGTGCCACGCGATGGCCTCGCCCTCGCGGTCCTCGTCTGTCGCAAGGAGCAGCTCGGAGGCGCCCTTGAGTTCCTGCTTCAGCTCCGCGATAGTCGACTTCTTATTGGCGTGGACGACGTAGAAGGGCGTGAAGCCCTCATCGGTATTGACGGCGTACTTGGACCACGACTCCTTGCGCAGCCCTTCAGGCAGCTCGGACGCCTTGCTGGCGAGATCGCGCACGTGGCCGACCGATGCCTTCACCCGGAAGTCCCGGGACCCCTGGCCATTGAGGTAGCCCTCGATGGTCTTGGCCTTCGCCGGCGACTCCACGATGACGAGCACGCGCTCCGCAGCCACTTCCGCTCCTGTCTTCCGCCTCTCGGCCTGGTGGGCCTGGCCCCTCCGTGGGACGGACGGGACCGATGGGGAGTCTGCGCAGCCCCGGGGTGCCGCTGTCAAATACCGGCCCCCGTCGCCCCGGCCCACCCCCTACGGGGGTGAGCACCGGGACGGACGTTCCGCTATGCGGGAAGGCTAGGCGGAGGGGGCGTTGACCTGCTCCTCGCCCACCGCGATCGGGCGACGCTTGGAGATGACCACGGCCACGACCACGATGAGCGCAGCGCCGATGGCGATCGCCCAGCGCAGCGTGGTGTTGGCACCCTCGCCGATGCTCATCGCCACGACAGCGGGCGCGATGAGCAGTGCCACGAGGTTCATCACCTTGATGAGCGGGTTGATGGCCGGGCCAGCGGTGTCCTTGAAGGGATCGCCGACGGTGTCGCCGATGACCGTGGCCGCGTGCGCCTCGGAGCCCTTGCCACCGAAGTGACCGTCCTCGACGTACTTCTTGGCGTTGTCCCAGGCGCCACCGGAGTTGGAGAGGAAGACCGCCATGAGAACGCCGGTGGCGATGGTGCCCGCGAGGTAGGCACCCAGGGCACCCACGCCAAGGCCGAAGCCGACGGCGATCGGCGTGAGCACGGCGAGCAGGCCCGGCGTGATGAGCTCGCGCAGCGAATCGCGCGTGACGATATCGACGACCTTGCCGTACTCCGGCTTCTCCGTGCCCTCCATGATGCCGGGGCGCTCGCGGAACTGTCGGCGCACCTCGAAGATGACCGCGCCCGCCGCGCGGGACACGGCGTTGATGGCGAGGCCGGAGAAGAGGAAGACCACGGCCGCGCCGATGATCAGGCCGACGAGATTGGCCGGGTTGGCCACGTCGAGCACGCCCGAGTACTGCAGCAGATCGGAGATGCTCTTGATCGATGCGCCCGCGGCGTCGCCCGCCTCCGCCGTGGCTCCCACAACCGCGTCGCGGAAGGAGCCGAAGAGCGCGGTCGCGGCGAGCACGGCCGTCGCGATGGCGATGCCCTTGGTGATGGCCTTGGTGGAGTTGCCCACCGCGTCGAGCCGCGTGAGCACGGCCGCGCCATCACCCTCGACGTCGCCCGACATCTCGGCGATGCCCTGGGCGTTGTCGGAGACGGGGCCGAAAGTGTCCATGGAGACGATGACGCCCACGGTGGTGAGCAGTCCGGTGCCGGCCAGTGCGATGGCGAAGAGGCCGAGGATGACCACACCGCCGCCGAGCAGGTAGGCGCCGTAGACGGCCGCGCCGATGACGAGCGCGGAGTAGACAGCGGACTCGAGGCCGACCGAGATGCCCGCGAGGATGACCGTCGCGGGGCCTGTGAGCGAGCTCTTCGCGACGTCGTCGACAGGGCGACGGTTGGTCTCCGTGAAGTACGCCGTGAGCTGCTGGATGACAGCCGCGAGCACGATGCCGATGAAGACCGAGCCGATGACGTAGAAGCGCGGATCGATCGGATCACCCTCGCCGAGTACCTCTGCCGCGAGGCCACCGAGGGAGGTGATCTCCGACCAGGACGCCGGGACGAAGACGTAGATGGCGGCGATGACGAGGATCGCGGAGATCACCGCTGAGATGAAGAAGCCACGGTTGATGGCGCTCATGCCGGAGCGGTCGCTCGGACGCGGCGAGACGGCGAAGATGCCGATCACTGCGGTGATGACACCGATTGCGGGGATGACGAGCGGGAGCACGAGACCGAGCTCGCCGAAGGCCGCCTTGCCGAGGATGAGCGCAGCGACGAGCGTGACGGCGTACGACTCGAAGAGGTCGGCGGCCATGCCAGCACAGTCGCCGACGTTGTCGCCCACGTTGTCGGCGATGGTTGCGGCGTTGCGCGGATCGTCCTCGGGGATGCCTTGCTCGACCTTGCCCACGAGGTCGGCGCCGACGTCGGCCGCCTTGGTGAAGATGCCCCCGCCGACGCGCATGAACATCGCGAGCAGCGCGGCGCCGAAGCCGAAGCCCTCGAGCACCTTGGGCGCCTCACCCTTGTAGACGAGGACGACGATCGCGGCACCGAGGAGACCCAGGCCCACCGTGAACATGCCCGCCACGCCACCGGTGCGGAAGGCGATGCGCATGGCCTTCTGCTCTCCGGACTCGTTGGCTGCGGCGGCGACGCGCACGTTGCCGCGCACGGCGAGCCACATGCCCATGTATCCGGTGATGGCGGAGAAGACCGCGCCCACGAGGAAGAAGATGGAGCGGCCGATGCGCTCGTTCATCGTCTCCGCGGGGAGGAGGAAGAGGACGAAGAAGACGATCACCGCGAAGATCGCCAGCGTCTTGAACTGGCGGTTGAGATAGGCGGCGGCGCCCTCCTGGACCGCCGCGGCGATCTCCTTCATGCGCGAGGTGCCCTCGCTGGCCGACAGCACTTCGCGCACGAGCACGAATGCGACGAGCAGGGCGAGTACGGCGATGACGGCGACGACGACGACCGTGATGAAGTTGGTGCCGGTCAGGTCGATCGCGGCGGCAGCGGTGGTCATGGGACTCCCTGGTGGACGCGTCCGGGTGGGTGGGACCCCCCGGGATCAGGAACGGCCCGTGTAACGGGCCGAAACTCCCCGGGATCTTACGCAGGGCTCCACACGGGGATCGATCGACCCCTGGGGCATCGTCAGCGGGCCCCGGGATGATGACCACCATGGAGGACGACCCCGGCACCGCGGCACTGGGCGCACTGGCGACCCGTCCAGCCGGACGCCGGGTCATCCGCCACCTGCCCGCTCGCGCAGGTGAGCGGGGAGAGTGGCCCGAGGGGACCCCCGCGCCCCTGCTCGAACGCCTTGCCGCCCGCGGCATCCGCGCACCGTGGTCGCATCAGGTCGAGGCCGCCACCGCGGCCCTGCGCGGGGAGCACGTCGTCATCGCCACGGGCACGTCCTCGGGGAAGTCGCTGTCGATGTGGCTGCCGAGCCTCACGACACTGCTCAGCGACGATCGCTCCTGCGTCCTCTACCTCTCCCCCACCAAGGCGCTTGCCCATGACCAGCTGGCGGCACTCACCGGGCTGGATGTCCCCGGTGTGCGCGCCGCGGCGTACGACGGGGATACGCCAGCGGACGAGCGCGGATGGGTGCGGGCGCATGCCAACTTCATCCTGACCAATCCCGACCTGGTGCATCGATCCCTGCTGCCGCGAGCATCCGCGTGGACACGCGTCCTGCGTCACCTGAGTTTCATCCTCGTCGACGAGGCTCACCACTACCGCGGGATGTTCGGCTCGCACGTCGCCATGGTCATCCGTCGTCTGCGCCGGCTTGCCGCCCTGCACGGCAGCGATCCCGTCGTGATCAGCGCCTCCGCCACCATGGCCGCCCCGGGCGTGGCCGCCGCGCGGCTCATCGGAGCGCCGGTCACCCCCATCGAGGTCGACGGCTCCGCGCACGCACCCGTGACCGCAGTGCTGTGGGAGCCACCCGAGGCGGTGGGCATCGCACACCACGATCCCGACAAGGCCGCACCTCGCAGATCCACGCTCGCGGAGACCGCAGACGTCCTGGCCGACCTCGCGAGCTCGGGACGCCGCACGCTGGCCTTCGTGCGCTCGCGTCGCGGCGCAGAAGTGGTAGCGCAACTCGCTCGGGATGACCTGGCCGAAGCCGATCCCGAGTTGGCCGATGCCGTCGCGGCCTACCGCGGCGGGTATCTCGCCGAGGAGCGCCGGGCACTCGAGGCGGATCTGCGCGACGGCCGCCTGCGCGCAGTCGCCACCACGAACGCCCTGGAACTCGGCATCGACGTGAGTGGATTGGATGCCGTCGTCGTCGCCGGGTGGCCGGGCACACGGGCATCGCTCTGGCAGCAGTGGGGCCGCGCCGGGCGTGGTGACGACGAGGCCCTCGCCCTCCTCGTCGTACGTGAAGACCCACTCGATCGCTACGTGCTCGAGCATCCCGGTGTCGTCTTCGATGAGCCGGTGGAGTCGGTCGTCCTGGACCCTTCGAATCCCCACGTGCTTGGTCCGCACCTCGCAGCTGCCGCTGCCGAGCACCCCCTCACCGACGACGACGCCATCACGTGGTTCGGCACCTCCGCTCCCGGCTTGCTCGCGACACTCGCAGAGCAGGGCACGCTTCGCCACCGACGTACCGGCTACTACTGGACTCAGCGCTCCTCCGCAGCCGAGCGCATCGATCTCCGAGGTGACGCGGCACCTCCCGTACGCCTTGTCGAGGAAGGCACCGGTCGGCTCCTTGGGACCGTCGAGGCAGCACGCGCACCCGCCACCGTGCATCCCGGGGCCGTATACATCCATCAGGGCGTGAGCCACATCGTCACCGGTCTCGATCTCGAGGATTCGGTCGCGATCGTGCGGGTGGAGGACGTCGATCACACCACCACGGCAGAGGAGATCGCCGACTACCGCATCCTCGGCGTGGATCGACGACGGTCCTGGGGTGCCGCGGAGATTGCACTCGGCGAAGTGGAGGTGACATCCCAGGTGGTCGGCTACGTCCGCCGACGCATCGGGAGCGGGGAGATCCTCGGCCGCGAGCCGCTCGACATGCCCGAGCGCACCCTGCGCACACGCGGCACATGGTGGACGGTGAGCCCCGAACAGGTTGCCGACCTCGGGGCAGCAGAGATCGATCTCGGTGGTGCAGCACACGCCGCGGAGCACGCTGCGATCGGGCTCATGCCTCTCATCGCGACGTGCGACCGCTGGGACATCGGCGGCGTCTCGACGGAGTTGCACCCCGACACGGGTCGCTGCACCGTGGTCGTCTACGACGGCCACCCGGGCGGTGCAGGCTTCGCCGATCGAGGATTCGACTCCGCACGGCGGTGGTGGCAGGCCACACGCGATCACATCGCGTCGTGCACCTGCGCCACCGGCTGCCCGTCGTGTGTGCAGTCGCCCAAGTGCGGCAACGGCAACGAACCCCTCGATAAGAGGGGCGCGGTCCTCCTGCTCGATGCGCTTCTGGCTGGTGCGCCGCCGGAGGGGGAAGTGTCAGCCTGACGCCAGCCCCGCCCGCGCCGACGCCACAAGCACCGGTGCCTCGTGTCCGCTCCACCGAGCGAGGCGCACCAGTAAGTCCGGAGGAGGCATGGCCACCGTCACCACCGCATCGATGCCGTCGGTGCGGCAGTCGACGCCGAAAGCACCCTGGGCACGCGCCACGCGCTCGGCATCGGCGCAACCGTGGGACGCGGCGGCCAACGCAGCCAGGTCAGCGGCGACCGCGGCCCGCTGGTGACCGACGGCAACGGCGACGAGGCTCCCCACCACTGCACCGGACGCGAGCAGGATGAGACCGAGAGCGAGGCCCAGCACGGTGCCGACGCCACGGTCATCGCGCCAGCACATCACGGCGATCCCGCCTCATCAGTGATCACCTCATCAGTGATGACCTCGCCAGTGACGACATCCCACTCCGGCACGGCATGCGCCTCGGCGCGGACGGTGAGACGCCATCCAAGGAATCCCGCGAGCGGAGGCGACATCTGCTCGGAGGCCTCTGCTCGGATCAGGCCTTCCTGCTCGGTGAGCGCGACATCGACACCGGGCACGCGCGCGACATCGACGACGCCGCGCGCCGCCTGCCGCGCGGCCGTCTGGGCGACATCGAGGAGACGGACATAGGTCGCGCCCAACGACGTCACCCAGACGAGCAGCACGGTGACGGCCAGGAGCACCGGGATCACCAGCGCCGCCTCCACGACCACGCTGCCCCGATCGGAGCGCCGGGGGGATGACAGGTGGGTATCCAGGTGCATGGCGGCTATCCGAAGATCGAGGAAATGGCGTTGGAGATGAGACCCCAGACGAGGTTGCGGGCCTCATCGGACATGAGCAGCTTGATGAGGAGACCGCCGAAGCTCGCCGCGGCGACCGTGCCGACGGCGTACTCCACGGTCGTCATCCCTGCATCCTCGCGACGGATGCGGGCGACGACGCGCGTGAGCGTGCGGGGCTTGAGTGCGGAAGTGGTCATGCTGTGCCTCCAGACATGCCGGCGAGACGGCCGGTGCGTGCGACCCGGAGGATCGCGTCGCCACCGTGCGCCCCGCATCACCGCATCGACAGATCCATGAGCCGGGCTGTGGAAGGGTCATCCGGTGCGTCCCTGGGGATGAGGGCGTACGTACCCTGGTGAAGTGAAGCGGGGAATCGTGCAGGCGGTCATCGCCGCCGCTCTCGCAACGGGCGCCCTTCTCGCATCCACCGGATCCGCTCACGCCGAAGTCACGGAGTTGTGCCGCTTCGATGGCGAGAGGCTTCCCGAGATCAGCGGACTCGCCTACTCGACCCTCCACGAGGGGATCGTGTGGGCGCACAACGACTCGGGAGGAGGTGCGCGCCTCTACGCCATCGATATCGACGATTGCGCGATTCGTGCCGTACTCCGCGTCAAGGGCATCAAGGCGAGCGATCCGGAAGCCATCGCATCCGGAGCCGGTCCCACAGGGGCACCTGCGCTGTGGTGGGGGGATATCGGTGACAACACGTCGCAGCGCCGCTTCGTCGAGATCCACCAGATCCCCGAGCCCGCGACCCTAGGCAGCGCAAGCGTGACCCCCCAGACCTATCGCGTGCGCCTCGACGACCGCCAGGACTCCGAGGCTCTACTCGCCGACGGCGATCGGCTGTGGCTCATCGGCAAGGGACTGCTCGGCGGCAACGTGTGGCGCCTTCCCCAGCCTCTGAGACCCGACAGGATCGCGCGAGCGCGCGTGGTGGGCACCGAGGAGGCACTGGTCACTGACGCAGCGATGCGTCCCGGCGGCGGCTACGCCGTACGCGACTACTCGGAAGTCCGCATCTACTCCGGGCTGCCGCCGGGAGACCTCGTGTCACGGATGCCACTGCCGGAGCAAGTGCAGGGCGAGGCCATGACGTGGACGCCCGACGGGACAGCGCTCATCATCGCGAGCGAGGGAGATGATCGGCTCCTCCGCGTGCCCGTGGACGCACCCGTCGAGGGTCCAGTTGGGGACCAGGGCGCCGCCACGCCTGCCGCACCGGCGACACCTCCGACGCCCACGCCCTCCGCACCCACTGGCTCGGCGAGTCCGACGCCGGTGCCCACGACCCCAGTGCCCACGACCCCAGTGCCCACGACGCCGGGCGATGCGTCACCCAGCCCGGTGGCCGCGGCACTCGAGCCTGTCGATCGCGTAGGCAGCTTGGCCGTGCTCGCACTCGTCATCGGTGCCGGCGTCTTCATCGTCTCAGCGGCCGCTGTCGCTGTTGTCGCTCGCGTGCGCTCCCGGCACTAGCGCGGGCCCATTACTGCAGGAGCGGCAGCGCCAGGCTCGCAACGACGGGCACGATGCCGATGAGCAGGAACGCGGGGAGGAAGCATGCTGCCAGCGGCGCGACCGATCTCACACCGGACGCACGCGCCGTCGCCTCCGCGCGGGCACGCGCCTCATCGCGTTGGTCATCGGCCACGGCGGCCAGCAGCACAGCCAGGGGTGCACCGGTCTCGGCGGATCGGGCCGCGGCGCGGGCAAGTGGTCGCAGTGGTGGATCGACGCCCAGGGCGGACCATGCATGCGCGGGATCAGCGCCGAGGTCGAGAGCGCCCGTAAGTCTCGACAACGGCGAAGCGATGGGCTCGCCCAGGGCATGCCCCACCGCGCGCGCCGCCGACATCGGAGTGGCACCCGAGGCGAGGCAGGCAGCGAGCAGGTCGGCGGCCAGGGGAGCCTGGCGTTCGAGTGCCTGCCGGCGAAGGCGCTGGGCCCGTGACTCCAGGCGGCCAAGGAGGCGCGGAGCGGCGAGAGCGACGAGGATGCCCGCGGCGATGCCGACCATGCCGCCGACAACGATCGCAACGGCGACACCCAGGGCCGCACCGACCATCACGAGTGCCACCGAACGCGGGAGCCGAGACGTGGCATGGCGATGTCTGCGGGCGGGTCGCACCGCGAGCCACGCGGCGAGACCTGCTGCGACGGCGGACAGGAGGATCACAGGAGGTGCTCCGTGCGCGTGACGATGCGCGATGCCCACGTGAGACCGGCAGCGACGAGCAAGAGCCCCAGCACCAGGCAGGCGAGGCCCAGACCGGTGCCCAGCAACCAGCCGAGGGGGTCGCCACCCACGGCGATGCCGAGGAGCAGCCCCAGCGCCGGGAGGAGAGCGAGCATGCGCGCGGTCGCCCTCGGCGCCGCGAGGTGCGCCTCGAGCTGACGGCGCACCTCCTCAGCGCGACGGTCCTGCGTCACCAGCCGATCGAGGGAGTCCGCCAGGCCGGCGCCCTGCGTTGACGCGACACTCCAGCAGGCCGCAGCGGATGCGAGAAGGGGTTGGGACGACCCTCGCGCATCGTCACGCAGGGCATCGGCGACGTCGCCTCCCCACCGCGTCGCCGCCAGGGTGCGCGGGGCGATCGTGCCGTCGCGATCGGCGAGGGCACGGGCCAGGGCTCGATCCGGAGGTTGACCCGCACGGATGTCGGCGACGACCTCGGCCAGGGTGTCGCGCAGCTCTCCGCGCACGCGCGTGCGGCGGCGCCGAGAGAAGAGTCGATGGCGTAGCGCCGAGATCAGCGTGGGTGCCAGCTCTCGCAGTGCCGAATGACGGCGTGGTGGACGAACCGTCAGGAAAGCCGCCAGAGCGGCCAGGCATGCCGCGACGATCACGACCACGACGGCACCTCAACGCCCGAGACACGGATGAGCTCGGCGAGCATGCTCGCTCCCTCAGCCGCCACGAGCCGGTCATCGCGTCGCACGAGAGCGGGCACCGTGACCGCCCGGCTCGATGGCGACGCATGCACGACATGGATCTCGCTCACCACGCGCGGCGAGCGCTGCAGGTGGATCACGGCATGGACCCCCGCCGCGATGAGGGCGTGCACGGCATCGCGCGGCAGTCCGGCCATGAGTCCCAGGGCCTCAAGGCGCGCGGGTACGTCGGACGGCGAATTAGCGTGGACCGTGCCGCAGCCACCCTCATGGCCCGTGTTCATCGCGGCGAGGAGATCAACGACCTCGGCTCCACGCACCTCACCGACCACCAGGCGGTCGGGGCGCATGCGCAGGGCCTGACGGACCAGGTCGCGAAGGGTGACCTGGCCCGCACCCTCAAGGTTGGCCGGACGTGCCTCCAGGCGAACCACGTGCGGATGACGCGGCCTCAACTCGGCCGAGTCCTCGACGAGCAGGATGCGCTGAGCCGGGTCGACGATCTCCAACAGCGTGGCGAGGAGGGTCGTCTTGCCCGACCCGGTGCCGCCGCTCACGAGGAAGGCGAGGCGGGCATCGATCATGGCGCGGAGCCACAGTGCGCCGCACGCGTCGATCGTCCCGAGCCGGACGAGATCATCGAGGCCGAATCCGCCGCGATGGGGGATGCGCAGAGAGACGAGTGCGCAGTCGGAGGCGATCGGAGGAATCACCGCGTGCACGCGCGTGCCATCCGCGAGGCGGGCATCGACATAGGGTGACGCTTCATCGAGGCGTCGCCCGGCAAGAGAGGCAAGACGCTGCGCGAGGCGCATGACGGCGCCTGCATCCGCGAAGGTGACGGCGACTCGCTCGAGACCGCGCCCTCGATCGATCCAGACATCACTCGGACCATTGACGAGGACATCCGTGACGTGCTGATCGAGGAGGAGGGGCTGAAGGGGCCCGAGGCCGCCCATGTCGTCGCGCAGGGAGCCGACGAGCTCGAGGAGCGATTCGTCCCCGAGCACAACGCCCTGATCGCGCAGGGCTGCGGCGACGCGGGCGGAGTCGGGGACGCGGGTGACGCCTTCGTCCACGAGCCTGCGCCGGACACGCTCGACGAGCGCGGCACTCATGCCAGCACTCCTGGGGCCAGGGCGCCAAGGATCTCGCGGGCGCATCGTCGCGCCGTCGAGCGCGGAGTGAGGTAGGCGTGATCACCCGGGGCGAGCACCCTCTCGTGGCGGAACGCCGCGAGCACGGGCACCTGCCACTCCGTCTCCTCTGCAGAGCACCAGACTCCGGAGTCGCGAGGACCGGTGCGAGCGACGACGGCCACCCGCGTGCATACCTCTTGGATGCCGTCGATGATCGCGGGGACTCGGGCTGCGCTGGCCGGATGAGGACCGACGACGACAAGGACCGCGTCACTCCGGGACCATGCCATCCGCGTCGGCTCGCTGTCGCATCGTGGCGTATCGACGATGGTGCAGGCGAAGCCGCGCGCGGCCGACTCGAGGACCGAGCCGAGCGCATCACCGTGGACGGCGTAGCGGGTGCCGGGTGTCCCGGTCAGCACGTGAACGCCGTGAACGCTCGGCAATGCACTACGCAGAGAGCCCGGCGGTATCCGACCGCGAGTATCGGCGAGGTCAGGCCAGCGCACACCTCCGTCGACGGGGATCGCGGGGCCATAGGGATCGATGTCGACGAGGAGTCCGCGTGCCTCGCGCGCCAGGATCGCCGCGAGGGTCGAGGCTCCTGCTCCTCCCACGGCGGCGACACAGGAGATCACCGGTCCACCCACGAGCGATGCGTCACCGGACTCGGCGAGCCGGTCCACGACCCACCTGCCCGCGTCAGGCAGTTCGGCAACGTGCTCGGCTCCGAGGGCAACCGCACCCTGCCAGGTAGACGCGGGAGTGGGGCCAGCCATGCCATGCGAGCCACGACGTACGACGACCACGCAGTCGCGGCGCGGGAGGGCACGCGACGTGGCCGCGGCCAGGACGTCGTCGCCCACGAAGACCAGGGGTGCACGCGACCATGCTGATGCACTGGGCTCGCCCTGGACCGTCATCTCGACGCCGGCCGCGGCGGCAAGCCGCACCACATCGTCGAGGAGAAGCGGATCTGAGGTGATGAGCAAGGGTCGGGGATTCTCGGTCATCCCGGCAGCGTCATCCGACGCCGCGGGCTCGTCACGAACGCGAGCCAGGCTGGGGATAACGGCGCCGCAAGCGCCCTGTGGACACGTGGGGAGGGGTACCGTGCCCCTGTGACGCGCTCCGCGGCGTTCTTCGACCTGGACAAGACGATCCTCGCGACGTCCAGTGCGCTCGCCTTCACCCGGCCGTTCTATCGGGGTGGGCTCATCGGCCGCAGCGATGTCATCCGCAGTGCATATGCACAGTTCATCTTCCTGGCCTCAGGGGCCGATCACGATCAGATGGAGACGATGCGGCGCTACATGTCAGCCCTCGTGACGGGATGGGATGTCGCGAAGGTGCGGGAGATCGTGGCGGAGACGATCGATGAGATCATCGACCCCGCCATCTACGACGAGGCGCTCGTCCTTATCGAAGAGCACCGCGCCGCCGGTCGGGACATCGTCATCATCTCGTCCTCCGGCACGGAGGTCGTCGAGCCGATCGGTGAGCGACTCGGCGTCGACGTCGCTGTGGGCACGCAGTTGGTCGTCGAGGATGGCCGCTACACCGGCGAGATCCTTTTCTACGCATACGGCGAGGGAAAGGCGCAGGCGATGAGGGATCTGGCTACCGAACGCGGATATGACCTGACGGAGTCCTACGCCTACACCGACTCGGTCACCGACCTGCCCATGCTCGATACCGTCGGCCATCCGACCGCCGTCAATCCCGATGCGGAGTTGCGTCGCATCGCCGCCGCGCGCGAATGGCCGATTCTCGACTTCGCGCGTCCTGTCTCGATGCGCAGCCGACTCCCCATCGAGAAGCGCCAGGCGGTTGCCGCAGGAGCGGCGGCAGCGGCCGTGAGCGCCGTCGCACTCGGGCTCGCGTGGTACGCACGCCACCGCAGGATCGCCTGATGGCCAAGGCCACGCGCAGTCAGCGCATCCTGCTCATCGGGCTGCTCACCATCGCACTGATGGCACCCCCCGTCCTGCTCGGCATCAGCGGACAGTTCGGCCTCGCGTCGGTCTTCGTCTACGGCGGGGTCATCGCCATCATCGCGGTGTTCTACGACATGCGCCTCGCCGTGATCGTCTCCGTCCTGGCCGGAATCGCGGGGGCCATCGCGATCCTCCTGAACCCGTACCCTCTCGCAGGCGCTGCGTTCTTCGGGATCCTCACCGGCGTGTGCGCGCTGACCGCCAAGCGCGGCATCCACAGTCCGGTGCTCATGGTCCCGGTCTTCGTGAGTTTCCTGCTCGTCGCACCTCCATCGGTGCCACCGCTGTCGACGGTGCCCGCAGCACTCATGTGCGGAGCCGTCTTGCTGCTCGGTGGGCTCTGGGCCACGGGAAGCGCACGTGTACTGCTGGGTCGCCCGGCTTCCGAGATCGCGCGCAAGGAGTTGGACACACCCGCTGCCGCCATCTACGGGGTGACGATGGGAGTGATCCTGGGCGTCGCCGCCTGGGGTGTCCTCACCTACGCGAAGTACCACGAGGGCGCATGGCTCCTGCTGACCCTCATCATCCTTCTGCAGCCGAGCCCACACGACACCTTCACCAAGTCCCTTCAGCGACTCGGTGGCACGCTGGCCGGCTGTCTCATCGCGCTCGCGCTCATCCTGATCAATGTCGAGACGACCCTCGCTCTGGTCATCGGAGGTGTCCTCATCTTCGGAGCACTGACTCTGCGCTACGCCCTCAAGCGTCCCTACTGGGAGTACGTCACCGTCCTCACCCCCGCGGTGATCCTGCTGAGTTCAACCGGCGCGGATCGCATCCGCGTGGCCGAGGATCGTGCCGCCTTCACACTCATCGCCACAACCGTGGCGCTCATCGTCGCCGTGGCGGTCAAGGCAGTCCTCGTCCGAAGGGCGCACCACAGGGAATCGACCTAGCCTGCGCCTATGGAGTCCGCGGGCGAAGTGCTCGACCATGGTCACGCGCGCGAGCCCCGGGGGCGCGCACTGGGCATCGTGGCGACAGCAGTGCTCGCTGGCGGCCTTGCTCTCGCGGCAATCGTCGCGGGCATGACGTGGTGGTCGGCACGACCGCCCACCTCGGAGCGACTCGAGATCGTGGACGCCACACTGCTCGCGGAGGCACCCGTGACTGTCGTGGCCCAGCCTCCCGTGGGCGCTCTCGCAACACCCGCCGGCGCTTCGCTACCCGGCGTCACCATGCGTCTCACTGTCGGAGGCGAGCCGGGCGACAGCGTGGATGTCACGACCTCACTGACGGACTCCCTCGTCTACGTGAAGCCGCAGCCCGCGGTCACCATTCCCTCCGGGGCCTACGCCGAGATCGATGTCACGGTCGCTCCGGTCGACTGCGCACTCGCGCGCGAGGGCACGGATCTCGATGAGGCCGGCTATCGCTGGCGCAGGCCGTTCGGCATCGAGATCATCACCACGGACGCAGGCACGCCGGTGCCCATGAGCGAGGCAGCCCAGTCTTCGCTGCGCGAGGCGCTCACGCAGGCGTGCGACCAGGCAGGCTCTCCACCGACGCTGACCGTCACTGCTGCGCGCAGGGGAGGGGAGCCCCCCCTCGAGACCGTCGGGATCGTGGTCGATGTCGAGGGTGTCTCGGCCGATCGCCTCGTGCTCACACCACTCGACGGGCCAGGGCTGCGCGGACTCGGGGCCGCCGACAGGCGCACGAGCGCAGGTATCCCGCTCCTGTGGCTGGTGTCCCCTCGGGCCGAGCACAACGAGGACGTGTCCACGGCGTACACGCAGGTCTTCGTTATCCGCGGCGGTACGGCGTACCCCTGGATCATCGGCACTCCCCTCACCGATGACCTGCCCGAGATGACGCCGCTCACGACATCGATCCGGTAGCTGCGCCGTGGACGTCCTCGAAGCAGGCTCCCCGGCGCCAGGATCTGGGGATACGCCGCGCCGCATCGTGCGACTGCTCGCAGCGCTCGCCGTCGTCACACTCGCCGGCGCGATGATCGTCGCGGCCACGCGATGGTGGACCGACGAGTCCACGGGGTCGGATCGCCTCGAGATCACCGGCCTCGAGCCAATCGGCCCCTTCGCGGTCAGCGGCGATGATCTACCCGAAGGCTGGCCCGCGGGCATCGTCTCCCCTGCTCTTCTGCTGCGCGCTGACGTCAACGGCGACCCACGTCGCGTCTCAGCCGTGCAGCCAGTAGGCGAGTCCACTGCCTACGCCGCCACGGGTGTGCAAGAGGCCGTGATCCCCGCGGATGGGCGCATCGAAATCGACCTCGTGGTGACACCGGCGGACTGCGGCGTCGCGCACACCGCCGACCTCGAGGGACCCCTTGTCGACGCTGCGGGAATGCCGGTCCCCATGTCCTCTGCCGCATCAGAGGCACTCGCACACGCACTGGAGTCGCTCTGCGACACAGGAGGTTCGGCACCCGTCATCTCCACGGCGGGAGCCCGCATCGATGTGTTCTTCCGCGACCGCACCCTCGTCATGCGGATGCGTGTGCCTACCACCGCGGACCGAGTGGTGCTTCAGCCACTCGAGTCGACGGGCTTCCGGGGATCTCGCGATGCGGAGGCGACAATCGAAGGCGGCATGGCGACGGCGCGCCTGCGCTGGCTCGTCTCCCCCGCAGAGGCAGCGGGCCTTGGGTCGCCCCGGGTGGGCGTACGGGCATTCACGATGGTCGGGGGCCGGGCGTACCCGTGGGTCCTTGACCTTCGCGTCCCCGACGTCCGTGTCGTGGCATCCCCGCCACGCAATGACGGCGTGGACCTCGCCGAGGTAGCACCGCGGCCCACGGGTGACGTCACGCGGTGATGTCAGCGGTGCGATGTCACGGAGTGATGTCAGCGGTGCGGTGCATCGGCCGAAGCACCGAATCCGATGGCCGACGCGTTCCACCGGATCCAGTCGGCGACTCCGGTGGGTTCGCCTGATCGATAGCCGCGAAGGGCGGTGACGTAGGAGCTGCGACCCAGGGAGAGCATCCCCGCCTCGGGACAGCCGAGCAGATCCGGATCCACACCGCGCGACGCGACGACGAGCCGCACGGTTGCTCGCGCGATGAGTCCCGAGCCCCAGCGGAAGGGCTGCACCGCCATGAGTTCGCCGTGTGCGATCGCCGCGACCAGGATCGCGGGGGCCGTGGTGGGGCGAGTGAGGACATCGGCCAAGCCGACGAGTCGATCCGACACCTGACCCCATGGGAGGGGAGCACCGGAGTGAAGTGCATCGACGACCTCGTCCTGCTGGCGAGGTCGACCCAGCGCACCTTCGTCCTCGAATCCGCGTGCGGCGATGGCGTGCAGGTGCGCCAGCACTTGCAGCGGCGCCCGGCTCCACGCATCGACCTGACCGGGGATCGCGGACGTCACGGCCAGCGATGCGGCAACGGCGCGACCGAGGGGAGAGTCATCGAGACCCGCGCGCACGATGTCGAGGGTCACGTCAGCGCCCTCGAGAGCGGCCGAGTCCCGGGCACCGGTCAGAGCCGAGGCCGCGACGATCTCTGCGGCGCGCGCGCGCACGCCGCGATCCCAGAGAAGGCGATCGACCTCGGCGCGGGCCGCATCGCAGGCCTCGCCGACGCCCGGTAGACCGGCGAGTGTGGCGAGGGGATCGCTCAGTAGGACTGCACCCCCTGGGCCACGAGCTGCTGCAGGACCGCGGGGTCCTGGGCCTCGAGCCACTTCACGAGCTGGGCATTGGACACGAACTTCAGATCGGGGTACTTGGCTGCCGCATCGAGCACGTAGCGAGTAATGGCGTTCTGATAAGCGCCGCACACCCAGGTGTTGAAGTGGTTGCCGAAGAAGAACGGGGCGCGATTGCCGTTGTAGAGAGCGTCGGTCGCAGCCATGAGCGAGTCGTACGTCGACTGCTCGATGCGATCGCAGGTGGCTTGGTCGGCTTCTTGCTGACAGTCGTTCTGCGCGCAGAGGAAGTTGTAGTCCATCGACAGGTTGGAGCGGTCATAGCCGACGACCTTCATCGTCTGCAGGGGGAAGTCCCACAGGCCGTACTCGTTCTTCACCGGCCACTGGAGGGATCCGGGATTCGATGCGTCGTAGGTGAAGCCGTTCTCGGCGAAGATCGGATACATCACGTCGCGCTGACCCTCGAGGCAGGGTGTGCGAGCTCCCTGGATCACGCTGTGGTTGAAGGGCAGCGGGTCGGGGTCGGTGATGCCGTTGTTGGCGGCCCAGTTGTCCATGAATCCGACGTCCTGGGCGAACTCGCTCTGCCACTCCTCGGGCCCCCAGGAGTTAACCGCACCGTCATTGGGCTCGCACCAGTGGCCGAGGAAGTGCGTGCCGATCTCGTGACCGCGCTCGTAGGCCTCCTTGTAGTTGGCGACACGACCGACGACCTCCTGCGGGTCATCCGCGAAGCCGATCGCGCTCGAGCCCGCCTCGCGGCCCGGGGTCTCGTAGAGGAACTTCTGGTCCTCGGGAAGCAGGCAGAGCCCGGAGATGAAGAACGTGAAGAACGCGTCGACCTGAGCCGCGGTATCCAGGTAGTGGCGCATGATGTCGAGACTGCAGGAGCCATCGAAGGAAATCGTGACGAACTGCGGCGGCTTCTCGCCCGGTGCGAGCTTCTCGACAGGGAAGTCCGGTTGCGGCAGGTTGACCGCGGAAACCCCGCCGCCCTCGCCCATGACCTCGCCGATCGCCGCGGAGGACGAGTCGGTCGGGAGAGGCTCGGCGGTGGAGGACTCGGGAGCCGGCCCGTCGGTGGGGTCGGTGGGAGCAGGAGTCGAGGAGTCCGCGGTCGGCGTCGACGAGGAGCCCGGCAGCACGGCGCCCATGACGAGGCCGAGGGCAGCCGCCAGGGCGAGCAGGAGCGGGACGAGCACGCGGGGACGCACGCGGACCTCCAGGGGCTATCGGTCGGGGGCACCGACCTCCCCATCCTGACGCATGGAGGGTCCCCGAGGCTCCCTGTGACGCGCGGGAAGCGTCCGCGCCGCCCTCATGGGGCGACTACCGTGGCCCATGTCACATGCGGCGTCCTGAGCCGCGCGCCCCGAGGAGGAGACGTGTCCGACGACGCCCTGGCCAATCTGCTTCAGGAGGACCGCACCTTCCCGCCGAGCCCCGCGTTCGCGGCCCAGGCCAACGCGCAGGCGTCGATGTACGACGAGGCTGCGGCGGATCGACTGGCCTTCTGGGCGGAGCAGGCCCGGCGCCTGGACTGGGCTGAGCCCTGGACCGAGGTGCTCGACTGGAGCAACGCGCCCTTCGCGCGGTGGTTCGTCGACGGGAACCTGAACGTCGCCTACAACTGCGTCGACCGGCATGTCGAGTCGGGTCACGGCGACCAGATCGCTCTGCACTTCGAGGGCGAGCCGGGTGACACTCGCGACATCACCTACGCCGAACTCCAGCGCGAGGTGAGCAAGGCAGCCCACGCCCTCACGGAACTCGGCGTCACAGCTGGCGACCGCGTCGCGATCTACATGCCGATGATCCCCGAGGCGGTCGTGGCCATGCTCGCGTGCGCGCGCATCGGCGCTCCCCATTCCGTCGTCTTCGCGGGATTCTCCGCGGAAGCTTTGCGCTCCCGCATCGACGACGCCCAGGCCAAGCTCGTCATCACCGCTGACGGCCAGAACCGCCGCGGTGCAGCCATGCCCCTCAAGCCTGCGGTCGATGAGGCGATCGAGCAGACGCCAAGCGTGTCCCACGTCCTCGTCGTACGCCGCACGGGTGGCGACGTCACCATGCGGGAGGGCCGGGACGTCTGGTGGCACGATCTCGTGGACCGCCAGTCCGACGTACACGACCCGCAGTCCTTCGACAGCGAGCACCCGCTCTTCATCCTCTACACGTCCGGCACCACCGGGAAGCCAAAGGGCATCCTGCATACGAGCGGTGGCTACCTCACGCAGACGGCATTCACGCACGCGAATGTATTCGATCTCAAGCCCGACACCGACATCTACTGGTGCACGGCCGACATCGGCTGGGTGACCGGCCACAGCTACATCGTCTACGGGCCGCTCGCTAACCGCGTGACGCAGGTCATCTACGAAGGCACGCCAGACACTCCCCACAAGGGGCGCTTCTGGGAGATCGTTGAGAAGTACGGCGTGACGATCTTCTACACGGCACCCACCGCTATCCGCACCTTCATGAAGTGGGGTACGGAGTATCCCCAGCAGCATGACCTGTCATCGCTACGCCTGCTCGGCACCGTTGGTGAGCCCATCAATCCCGAGGCATGGATGTGGTACCGCGACGTCATCGGGGGCGACGAGTGCCCCATCGTCGACACCTGGTGGCAGACCGAGACGGGCGCCATCATGATCAGCCCTCTGCCCGGTGTGACCGCCACGAAGCCCGGCTCGGCCATGCGCCCGCTGCCGGGCATCGGTGCGGCTGTCGTCGATGACGAGGGACGGCCGGTCGAACTCGGCCACGGGGGCTACCTCGTGCTCACCGAGCCGTGGCCGTCGATGCTGCGAGGCATCTGGGGTGACAACCAGCGGTACGTCGACACGTACTGGTCGCGATGGCCGCAGTACTACTTCGCGGGCGACGGCGCGAAGATCGACTTCGATGGAGCGCTCTGGCTGCTCGGCCGCGTCGATGACGTGATGAATGTGTCCGGTCACCGCATCTCCACCACGGAGGTCGAGTCCGCTCTCGTCTCGCATCCCACGGTCGCCGAGGCCGCTGTCGTCGGTGCGGCTGACGACGTTACGGGGCAGGGCATCGTCGCCTTCGTCATCCTGCGCGGTGGCGTCGAGGAGGGCGCCGATGGGAGCGAGTACATCACGGCGCTGCGCAATCACGTCGCACATGAGATCGGCCCCATCGCCAAGCCGCGACAGATCATGATCGTGTCGGAACTGCCCAAGACCCGCTCCGGCAAGATCATGCGTCGGCTCCTGCGTGACGTGGCGGAGAATAGGTCCCTCGGCGATGTGACGACGCTGGCTGATCCCCACGTCATGCAGCTGATCTCCACCGGACTGCAGACGGGCAGCGGCGAGGATTAGCCCACGCTTCACGCACTGCGCGATACAGGTAACCTGTAGAGCGGTGTGCCGGGAAGCCTGGTCGGCGTTTCCTCGACCGACCCTGGAGGCCCCCGATGGCTCACCCCGATGGGAACTCATCTTTGGATGACGCCGCGCCCCAACTCTTCGATAGACCACCTCTCGGTGAACGCATCTGGCTGCTGCGCGCCTTGCGTGGAGAGACCATTGGCGGAGTCCTCCTGCTCGTCGCTGCCGTCATCGCCATCGCGTGGGCGAACTCCCCCTGGGGCGACTCCTACTTCGCGCTCGGCGCGATCACGGTGGGGCCCGAGGCACTGGGACTCAATCTCAGCCTGGCCACGTGGGCAGCGGATGGACTGCTCGCGGTCTTCTTCTTCGTCGCGGGGCTCGAACTCAAGCACGAGCTGACGCACGGCACGTTGTCGAAGCCGGCGCAGGCGGCAGTGCCGATCGCTGCAGCTATCGGCGGCATGGCGGTGCCGGCGATCATCTTCGTCACGATCGTCGCGGCGTCAGGGGAGCCGGGTGGCCTGCGCGGATGGGCCGTGCCCATGGCCACCGACATCGCGTTCGCGCTCGCCGTACTCGCCGTCGTCGGACGCATGCTCCCGGTCGCACTGCGGGCGTTCCTCCTCACGCTCGCCGTCGTCGATGACCTCGGTGCCATCACGATCATCGCGATCTTCTACTCCAAGGGGTTCTCACTTCCGTTCTTCCTCTTGGCGGTAGCCCTCCTGGGCGTCTACTGGTTCCTTCAGAGGCGCCGGGTGCGCAGCCCCGTGATCTACGTGCCCCTCGCCCTCGTCATCTGGTGGGCGACACATGAGAGCGGGATCCACGCCACCGTCGCCGGAGTGGCCATGGCACTGCTCACGAGGTCGAGCACCGATCCGGGAGAGGTCGAGTCACCGGTGGACCGGCTGCAGCGCATGCTCCTGCCGCTCAGCGCCGGACTGTGCGTGCCGCTCTTCGCCTTCTTCGCCGCAGGCGTCGACCTGCGCAGCACCGGACTCGTGACGGCGTTGAGCAGCCCCGTCGCCATCGGCATCATGGCCGGACTCATCCTGGGCAAGCCCATCGGTGTCGTGGGCACAGCGTGGCTGATGGCCCGCTTCACGCGCGCCCGGCTCAACCCCGCCATCGGGTGGCGGGACGTCTTGGCCGTGGGCCTCCTCGCCGGAATCGGCTTCACCGTCGCCCTGCTCATCACGGAGTTGGCCTATTCGGACAACGAAGGGCTACTCGACAGCGCCAAGGTGGCGGTCTTCTCGGCCTCGGTGATCTCGGCCCTCATCGCCTCGGTGATGCTCCTGACCCGCAACCGGCACTACCGCCGAGCGGCGGCCATCGAGGAGGCGGACGTCGACGGGGACGGCATTCCTGACGTCTATCAGCGTGGTGCTGACGGGGAAGCCGGCGCGCCGCCCCAGGGGACCCACTAGCCTTCCTGCGACGGACAGCGAAGGAGACGACCATGCCCGATATGACTCCCCCGGGAGAGGCCTCGATCAAGGCCCTGGTCGCTGCTGCCGTTGCCGATCTCCAGCGACTGGTCAAGGCGCAGATCGCCCTTGCCAAACTCGAGCTTCAGCAAACGGGGCGCGCCGCGGGCAAGACCGGCATCTTCATCGTGACGGCGCTGTCCATGGCTGCGCTCGGCGGCATCTTTCTCCTCGTCACACTTGCCTACGTACTTGTCGCACTCGGACTTCCCGTATGGGCGGGCTTCGGGATCGTGACCCTGCTGCTCTTCATCGCTGCCGCCATCCTCGGTCTGCTCGGCAAGAAGGAGTCGGCCAAGATCAAGGGACCCGACCGCACGATCGCGCAGATCGAGCAGACCAAGGCGACCCTGCAGTCGGCCGTCGAACAGGCCACGGACTTCCCGACCGCGGAGTCGCGCGCCCTGCCCGAGCGCTGACACGGGCGTGCTCCTCGATCCCGAAGACGTCATCCGCGAGCCCGGCCCCTGGGCTCACCGAGACGTCTCCGCCAACGGAGCGCGCTTCCACATCGTCGAGGCAGGCGAGGGTCCGCTCGTCGTACTCCTGCATGGCTTCCCGACCCTGTGGTGGTCGTGGCGCCGCCAATTGCGCTCCTTCGCCGAAGCGGGTTACCGGGTGGTCGCCATGGACCTGCGGGGCTACGGAGGCTCAGACCACACGCCTCACGGCTACGACCCCACGACGCTGTCTCGTGACGTGGCCGGGGTCATCCGCAGCCTCGGTGAGCCTTCCGCAACCGTCATCGGCCACGGCTGGGGCGGCCTGATCGCCTGGAGCATGGCGATCCTCGACCCCGACGTGGTCGATGCCATCGTGCCCGTCTCCATGCCCCATCCGCGGAGATTCCGCGCGGCGATCGTGCGTGATGCGATCCAGCGTCGTCAGGCGCTCTACGCCGTGGGCTTCCAGTGGCCCTTCCTCCCCGAGCGCTCGCTCATGGCGGATGACTGCTCGCGAGTGGGCGAGATCCTCGAGTCGTGGTCCGCGACACCCGGCTGGCCAGACGCGGAGACATCACTGGCCTACCGGTCGGCATTCTCGCTGTGGCCGACCGCGCACTGCGCGGTGGAGTATCACCGCTGGGCACTGCGATCCCTCGTGCGCACTGACGGCATCCGCTACTCGCACCGGATGGAAACGCCGATCGAGGTGCCTGTGCTGCACATCCACGGCGCGCAGGATCCCTCCGTGCTCCTGCGCAGCGCTGAGGGCTCGGGCGAGTGGGTCGCGGGCCCCTACGACTTCCACATCATCGACTCCGTGGGCCACTTCCCCCATGAGGAGGCACCTGAGGTCTTCGATCCGATCGTGCTGAAGTGGCTCGCCGGCCTGCCGCGTGCGTGATGCGACCGCGCGACCGGTTGGGGCGACCGCTGGCCTGGGACGCGGTCGGCTTCCCCGGTGTGGAGCAGCGCGATCGCATCACGTCTGATGCCGCCGTATCTGAGGCTGTCGACTACCTCGAGCGCGGGCTGCCCTTCCACGCGCACGAGGTGCTCGAGATGCGCTGGCGTTGCTGTCCCGTCGAGGAGCGACCGCTGTGGCGTGGACTCGCGCAGGCCGCTGCGGGTGTCACGCACGCCGCACGCGGCAATCCCGTCGGTGCCGAGCGCCTCATCGCCCGCGGGCGCACGAGCATCGAGGAGTACGCCGGATCCCTGGACGCGGCGACGCGTGATCTGGTGGCTCAGCTCACCCAGGTCGACTGACAGGCCAACCTGGCGGGTGCGACAGCGATGTAGCGCCCAACTTCGAGCGGAGAAGGTAGGAAAACGACCTTCTCCGCTCGGAATTCATCTACCGCACGCCGACTGACCATGCGCTCGTCGCAAGGATGCGCGTGATCACCGGCAGCGTCCGGTGTCGACGGACTCGAGGGCAACGGCGCCGATCCGAGCAAGCGGCGTGGCCTGCTCAGCGGTGATGGCGTAGCCGGTCTCCTCCTCGCCGAGTCCCGCGGCGAAGACGACGCCGTAGACGCGCCCATTGGGGGCGAGCAGGGGACCCCCGGAGTTGCCCGGGACCACGGTGCCCCTGAAGGAGTACACATCGCGCACGACTCCCGATCGCCCGTAGATGTCCTCGCCGCGGGCATCGATGCGATCGCGGATGCGCGCCGCCCCCGCCTGGAGGTCGCCGCCTCCGGGGAAGCCGGCGACAACCGCGCCGTCACCGGTCTCCGCGGGCCGCGTAGCGAAGGCGAGCGGTGGAGCGGGGAGTCCCTCAACACGGAGCACGGCCAGGTCGATACGCGCGTCGATGGCTACCACCGTCGCCGGGTAGCTCGCCGGATCCCCCGGGATGCGCACGCTGGGCTGATCCGAGCCAGCGATGACGTGCGCATTGGTCAGGATGCGATCGGGTGCGTAGGCGAAGCCCGAACCAGTGACCACGGCATCGCAGGCAACCGCGGTGACCTTCACGAGTGACGGCCAGGAGGCACGCACCGCCGGATCTCGGAGGAGGCGCTCATTGGGCGCGGGCACCTGCGGTCCGGCGTACTGCCCCAGGCCGGAGAACACCCGGGGTAGGCCCGACGCGTCGACGGCATTGCGCAGGCCGGAGAAGAGATCGCGCGCCTGGTCGGGAACGGCGGAGTCCAGTGTCCGCAGCAGCAGCGACGAGCGGACCTCCCGCGCGACCGACAGGCTCGGCACGAGACCGACGGCCATGGCGATGATCCACAGCACCACAGCGAGGGCGACCACGTTGAGGGCCGCTCCCGCGGCGCTATCGACGACCTGGACACCCTTCGCTGTCATGGCCGACCGCAGCCGACGGCCCAGGAGGGACGCGAGCGTCTGGCCGACGAGCGCCGCGAGGAGGATCGCCGTGGCGAGCAGGAGTGGACCGAGTGCTCCCGGGAGATCGCGACCTTCGAAGGCCCGGGGCAGCAGCAGCGCGGCAGCGAGGGCGCCCACCAGGAAGCCCCCGAAGGACAGCAATCCCGCTACGAAGCCCTGACGCCATCCGGTCCACGCGAAGACGACGAGCGCCGCGAGGACGATGGCGTCGACGAGGTTCACAGGTCGGCGTCCTCGGTGAGATCGACGATGCGATCGGGATCCCACGGTCGCGCCCAGCCTGCGAGGTCGAGCAGGCCGCTGATGAGGCCCGCGGTGAATCCCCACACGACGAGACCGGCCACGTCGAATCCCATGCCGACGTACCCCGACGGATGCCGCACGCGCATCCGGCGGGCGGGATCGGCGAGTTGGTCGATGGGCACGCGGTGGACGCTTGCCACCTCCGTGGGATCGGCGACGCGCACCGGCGACGGCTCTCGCCACCACGCGAGTACGGGCGTCACGATGAAGTCGCTCACCGGGACCCAGAGGTCAGGCAATAGTGCGAAGGGCTCCACGCCGGCGGGGTCGAGCGCGGTCTCCTCCTGGGCTTCGCGCAGGGCCGCCTCGATCGGTCCGCGGTCACCCGGCTCCAGCGCCCCGCCCGGGAAGGCAGGCTGCCCCGCGTGCGAGCGCATGTCGTGAGCGCGCTCGATCAGCAGCAGGTCCGGGCCGTGATCTCCTTCGCCGAGAAGCATGAGGACGGCGGATGGGCGGCCACCGGTGGGCGGGGGAAGGAAGCGGGTGAGATCCGATCCCCTCACGCCTTCGGTCGCTCGGGCCACGGGGCGCAGCCAGTCGGGCAGGTCAACGCCGGGGAGAGCCGCCCCGATATCAGGATCGCGGCCGATCATGCTCGGACTCCGTCGCGAGCGGGAGCTCCAGCGAATGACGGGCACAGTGATGCGAGCGGGCATGTATCGCAGGCCGGCTTGCGGGCATGGCACACGCGTCGTCCGTGCAGGATCATGCGGTGGGACAGGTCGGTCCACTCGGACGGCGGGAAGAGGCCCATGAGATCGGCCTCGACCTTGTCGGGCACGGTCTGCTCCGTCCAGCCGAAGCGCCGGGCCAGCCTGCCGACATGGGTGTCCACGGTGATGCCCGGGATGTCGAAGGCATTGCCGAGGACGACGTTGGCCGTCTTGCGGCCCACCCCGGGCAGTGCCACGAGTTCCTCGAGCGTGCCGGGCACCTGACCGCCGTGGCGCTCGCACAGGACCTGGGCAAGTCCCTGGATGCTCGCGGCCTTGGACCGGTAGAGGCCGATCGACTGGATGAGGGACTCCAGCTCTGCCCGGTCGGCGCCGGCGTACGCGGCGGCATCGGGGTAGCGCGCGAAGAGTGCCGGGGTCACGGCATTGACGCGCTCATCGGTGCTCTGTGCCGAGAGGACCGTCGCGACGAGGAGCTCCAGCGGGGTGGTGTAGTCGAGCTCGGTGTCGGCCTCCGGATACGCCTCGGCCAGGACGCGGCCCATGCGGCGGGCCAAGCGGGCGGCATCGGGCACCCGGCCAGGGTACGTCGCGGAGCACTCTCAGCCCTCAGGGCTGGAGCAAAGGGGGTTCTTTGCCCGGAAACCGCTACCGGGTGACGCTTTCCGGGCAAAGAAGTCGCGATGAACGTTGCGGCACATCTCCTCCCTGCACGGGCACCACACGCACCCATACGTCAGACTGTGACGAGGAGGTTCCGTGGACGACGCACTCATGCAGGCACCGCTCTTCTCGGCACTCGATGCCGAGGCTGCCGCGGCGCTGCGCGCCTCGATGGCCGAGAAGCGCGTGCCCCGCGCGGGCGTGATCTTCTCCGAGGGTGAACCGGGCGACCGGATGTACGTCATCCTCGACGGCAAGGTCAAGCTCGGTCAGACCTCCCCCGACGGCAGGGAGTCCCTGCTCGCCGTGCTGGGGCCGGGCGAGGTCTTCGGCGAACTCTCGCTCTTCGATCCCGGTCCGCGCACCGCGACCGCCACGGCCGTGACCGACACGGTCGTCGTGGGACTCGGCCATGCCGACCTGCGCCCCTGGCTCACCGGTCGCCCCGAGGTCGCCGAAGCTCTCCTCCAGGCACTGGCTCAGCGGCTGCGTCGTACGAATGAGGCCCTCGCCGATTTGGTCTTCTCCGACGTGCCCGGTCGTGTCGCCAAGCAGCTGCTGGAGCTCGCCGACAAGTTCGGTCAGCCGGGGCCCGACGGCGTGCTCGTGCACCACGACCTCACGCAGGAGGAGCTCGCGCAACTCGTGGGAGCGTCACGCGAGACCGTCAATAAGGCACTGGCGGACTTCACCGGCCGCGGCTGGATCGAGGTCGATCAGCGCCAGGTGCTGCTCATGGACATGGAGCGCCTCGCGCGGCGAGCCCGCTGAGCGAGTGGAGCGCCTCGCGCGCCACGAACGTCGAGCTGAGCAGGTCGAAAAGTGACCTCATGCGCTCGAAGTTCCCCGTGATGAAGGCTTTTCCGTTCCGATAAGCCTCGATAACCGGGACGTCGACTCTCAGCCGCGGCCGTCGAGGTAGGCGAGCTGAGCACGCGTGCTCAGAAGGGCCGCCCAGCGCACCGCTTCGGGAATGTCGTCGTACACCGCATCGACGACCTCCTCGGGTGTGCTCGCTCCCTCAGCGACCGCTGTGCGCACCTGATCGAGGCGGGCATGACGATGGTCCAGATAGGCATCGATCACGCCGACAGGATCTCGGAGCACAGGGCCGTGGCCGGGCAGGATCGCGATCGCCTCGCTCGCCTCCGCACGCAGGCGCAACGCCGCGAGGGAGTCGAGGTAGTCGCCGAGGTGGCCGTCAGGCCACGCCACGACTGTGGTGCCCCTTCCGAGGACCGTGTCGCCGGTGAGAAGTGCACCGTCGCGCGGCAGATGGAAGCTCAGGCAGTCTGAGGTGTGCCCGGGTGTGGCGATCACGTGGATCTCGTCGGTGCCGGCGACCACGACATCACCCGCACTGAGTCCCTCGCCTCCCAGGACATGTCCGGGATCGAGCGCGCGCACGGGCGCTCCCGTCATCTCGTGAAGACGGCGGGCACCCTCCGCGTGATCGGGATGCCCGTGGGTCAGCAGGATCTGCACGACGCGCCCCTCGGCCGCGTCCACGATCGCACGCAGGTGGGACTCGTCATCGGGGCCAGGATCGATGATGACCATGACGTCGCCCGGCTGGCCGACGAGCCAGGTGTTGGTGCCATCGAGGGTCATCGGGCTCGGGTTGGGTGCCAGGAGGCAGGTCACCGTCGCACTGAACGCGCCCCCAGTCCACTGTTCGTCGGATCCGATGACGGGCAGGCCGCTCATGCGCCAGCCACCTCGGATCCGGCCGGCTCAGCCGGCAGGCGTACGACGACCGAGCCATCGCGTACGTCGATCACGTCCCAGGCGATGGCACCGTCATCGTCGAAGCGCGGGCGCGGCATGAGAGGGCGCACGTCGCGATCCGCCGCACTCGCGATGACGCTCGCCACATCCGGCAGCGCGGCCAGGTCCGCAAGCGTGGCGACAGTCGGGGGCAGCATGGGCAGGCGACCGCGCGCGTAATCACCGAGGGCCACGGACGGGGATGTCCACACGACCTGATCGGCCTCACCACTCACATCGCGGGCACGCTGACCGGGGGGCACGGCCGCCACGAAGAAGCGCACGTCGTACCTCTTGGACTCCACCTCGGGAGTGACCCAATGCGTCCACAGCGGGAGCAGTCCGGGATCGATGCGCAGGCGGCGACGTGCGAGCACCTGCGCGAGAGCGGGGCTCGACTCGGTCACAGCCGCGCGATCGTCCTCCCAGCCATCGTCCTCCTCAGGCACGCGACCCGAGTCATCGACGGCGAGGAGTACGCCGGTCTCCTCGAAGACCTCGCGCACGGCACCGACGATGAGGCCGCGCGCCTGGCGATCCGACGCCGTCATGCGCCGAGGGTCCACGGGCAGCCCGGTCCAAGGAAGGTCCATGTCCGCATCGGAATCGTCGATGCGGCCTCCAGGGAAGACGTACATCCCCGCGGCGAAGGCCATGGTCGCCGCGCGGCGCATGAGGTAGGTCTCGAGCACGTCGGCGTCGCGCAGGAGCACGACTGTGGAGGCATCCCGCACGGGAGGCGGTTGCCACTCTCCGGCGAGAAGAGCGCGGGCGCGCTCTCTCACCTCGGGCGGCATGCGGGGGATGCTCAGTCGGCGACCTCCAGCACCATCTCCACCTCGACGGGGGCGTTGATGGGCAGGCCGGCGACCCCGACGGCAGAGCGAGCGTGACGGCCGGCATCGCCGAACACCTCGAGGAGCAGCTCACTCGCACCGTTGATGACAGCGGGCTGGGCTGTGAAGCCGGGAGCGCTGGCCACGAAGCCCACCACCTTCACGACGCGGGTCACGCGATCGAGCGACCCGATGACCGACTGTGCGGCGGCGAGGGCATTGATCGCGCACTGGCGCGCACAGTCCTTGGCCACCTCGGGATCGACGTCGGAGCCCACGAGGCCCTCGGCGATCATCACGCCGTCGCGCATGGGTAACTGCCCCGACGTGTAGACGTGGCGGCCGGTGACGACCGCGGGCACGTACGCCGCGACGGGAGGCACCACCTCGGGGATGACGATCCCGAGCTCGGCGAGGCGTGCGGTGTGAGACATCACTGCTCCTTGGGGCGCTTGAGGTAGGCGACGACGTTCTCGGCATTGGGGCCCGGGACGACCTGCACGAGCTCCCAGCCGTCCTCCCCCCACGTGTCGAGGATCTGCTTGGTCGCGTGAATGAGCAGGGGCACGGTCGCGTATTCCCACCGGGTCATGGCCCGACCCTAGTACGGCGTACCGCGAGGACAACCGGGGTGATCCTGTCCGGCGGACTAGGCTCGGGCGGTGCCCTCGACCGACTGGCCCGACGTGCTCCTGCACGTGGTTTCCGGCAAGGGTGGCACGGGCAAGACCACGGTGGCTGCCGCGCTGGCTCTGGCGCTCGCACGCGACGGGCGCCACGTGATGCTCATGGAGGTCGAGGGGCGTCAGGGTCTTGCCCAACTCTTCGACACTCCACCGCTGCCCTACGAGGAGCGCAAGCTGGCCTCGGCTCCCGGAGGTGGTGAGGTCTGGGGACTCGCCGTGGATCCCGAGGAGGCGCTGCTCGAGTACCTCGAGCTCTTCTACAACCTTCGCCGGGCAGGTGGCGTGCTGCGCCGCATGGGTGCCATGGAGTTCGTCACCACCATCGCTCCCGGCCTACGCGACGTGCTCCTCACCGGCAAAGCCGTCGAGCTCGTCCGTCGCCGCGACAAGAAGCATGCCCGCGCGTACGACGCGATCGTGCTCGACGCACCCCCCACGGGACGCATCACGCGCTTCCTCAACGTCAACACCGAGATCGCCGGCGTCGCCAAGGTCGGCCCGATCCGCAATCAGGCGGACGGTGTGATGGCCGTGCTGCGCTCGGACAAGACCGCGGTGCATCTCACGACGCTACTCGAGGAGATGCCGGTGCAGGAGACCGCCGACGGTGTGGCCGAGCTCGAGGACGCTGCTCTCCCCGTCGGCGGGATCGTCGTCAACATGACGCGGCCTCCGCTTCTGCCCTCGATGGCTGCACTTACGTCGGTGGACGCCACCTCCCTCGAGGGATCACTGCGCACCGCAGGGATCGATGCGTCCTCGCGCGTCGTCGAGGCACTCCGGGCCGAGGGCGCTGACCATGCGGCACGCGTCGCACTCGAGGAGACCGAGCGCGCACGCATCGCCGCACTGGGGCGTCCTGTCTACGAGCTCCCGTTCCTCGCAGGCGGGATTGACCTCGCCGCGCTCTACGAGTTGGCCGACATGCTCCACGAGCAGGGCATGGCCTGATGCCCACGGCCCCCGCACTCGATATCGATGCGCTGCTGCGCGATCCCGCGACGCGGACCATCGTGTGCTGCGGCTCGGGCGGCGTCGGCAAGACCACTACAGCGGCTGCGCTGGGACTGCGCGCAGCGGAGATGGGACGACGCGTGTGCGTCCTCACCATCGATCCCGCACGCCGTCTCGCGCAGGCCATGGGCCTGAACGAGCTGGACAACACTCCCCGTCCAGTGATCGGTGTCGACGGCGACGGCTCGCTCAGCGCGATGATGCTCGACATGAAGCGGACCTTTGACGAGGTCGTCGAGTCCCATTCCGACCCCGATCGCGCCCAGGCCATCCTCGACAACCCGTTCTACCAAGCGCTCTCGTCGTCGTTCGCCGGCACGCAGGAATACATGGCCATGGAGAAGCTCGGCCAATTGCGCACCGAGGCCGATCGCGACGGCACCTGGGACCTCATCGTCGTCGACACTCCCCCCTCGCGCTCCGCGCTGGACTTCCTCGACGCGCCGGACCGACTGGGCACCTTCCTGGACGGCCGCTTCATCAAGATCCTCACCGCGCCGGCCCGTGGGGCCGGGCGTGGGATCGGCAAGATCCTCGGCGCGGGACTGGGCATCTTCTCCGGGGTGCTCACCAAGATCCTCGGTGCTCAGTTGCTCACCGACCTCGCTGCCTTCGTGGGCGCTGTCGACACGATGTTCGGTGGCTTCCGGGAGCGTGCGGAGGCGACGTACGCGCTCCTCAAGGATCCGGGCACGTCGTTCATCGTCGTCGCTGCCCCCGAGCGCGACGCGCTGCGCGAGGCCTCGTACTTCGTCGATCGCTTGGAGCAGGACGGCATGCCGCTCGCGGGTCTGGTCCTCAATCGCGTGCAGGAGGTCCGCGCGCCCGAGCTGAGCGTCGAGGAGGCCATGGCGGGCATGCAGCGCCTGCAGGGCGACGACCCCGCTGCCGCAGCGCTCCTGCGCCTACACGCCGATCGGCTGCGCAATTCCGAGCGCCAGGCGCGGCTCGCGCGAAGGTTCACCGCGGCGCATCCGGGAGTGCCGGTCACGGAGGTCTACGCGCTGGCCGAGGACGTGCACGATCTCGAGGGTCTCCGCGAGGTGGGCGCGCTGCTCGCCTCCGCCCAGCCGAATCCCTAGGCAATCGTGCGCGCGCGGTGTGTCGAACTTCGGGACGAAAGTGGCCCTCCGCGGTGCTTTCGTCCCTAAGTTCGGGGGCGGTGCGCTTCGGGGGGGTGCTCTGTGGGGGGGGTGCTCTGTGGGACTGGTGCGGTGGGGTCTACGACGCGCGGAAGACGTCGATGCCGACCGCGCGCTCGTACTCATCGCGCGCCGTCTGGAGCAACTGGCGCCACGAGGTGACCTGGGGGCGACGTCGCAGGAGTGCGCGACGCTCGCGCTCGGTCATACCGCCCCACACGCCGAACTCGACTCGGTTGTCGAGGGCATCGGCAAGGCATTCGGTGCGCACCTGGCAGCCCTGGCAGATGACCTTGGCACGGTTCTGGGCAGCGCCTTGGACGAAGAGGGCATCGGGGTCGGATGTGCGGCAGGCCGCCCGCGCGGTCCACTCCGTCGACCAGGTCATCCCTCACCTTCCCGCCGCCCCGTCCGGCACGGCTTTCCCTCGGGTCCCAGTGGCTTCACCAGTGGGGCGGGACGCTACGCCGCTCCTCCGTGGTGAGACAGGTCCCTATGACCCTAACCTAGTTAGTTCTTTTGGGCCATACTCTCCCGAGATACTGACCTCTTCGAGACGAGACTCCCGCCACGCACTCGCCTACCCTGGTACGGCACGTCTTCCCTGAGGAGTCCCGTGAGCGAGCCACTCACGCCCCCCGAGCCCACCCGGGCCCGCGGTGCGGCGGCGCGACCCCTGGCCGCGCTCGGTCGCCTCGGTGTCTTCCTCCTCGTGGCGCTGGTCGCCGGTGCCGTCGCCGCCGCCATGGTGCTTCCCGTCGCCGCCGCTACCGGACTTCTCACACGCGGCGCCATCGACAGTTTCGAGTCACTGCCGTCCCAACTCGACGCACCCGACCTTCCTGAGCGCTCGGTGATCCTCGCGGCCGACGGCTCGGTGATGGCCACCATCTACTACCAGAACCGCGTGGAGGTGCCGCTGAGCGCAGTCGCACCGGTGATGCGCCAGGCCATCGTCGCCGTCGAGGACGCGCGCTTCCTCGACCATCCCGGCATCGACCTGCGCGGCACGATGCGTGCGATCGTCGCCAACAGCACCCAGTCGAGTGGCACGCAGGGCGGCTCGACGATCACGCAGCAGTACGTCAAGAACCTCCTCATCGCAAGTGCCACCAATGAGGAGGAGCTCGAGGCCGCACGCGCACGTACGCCCTCCCGCAAGCTCCGCGAGATCCGCTATGCCCTCGCGCTCGAGCGCCGCTACTCCAAGGAGGAGATCCTCGAGCGCTACCTGAACATCGTTTACTTCGGGGCCGGCGCCTACGGTGTGGAGGCCGCGGCCCGCCGGTACTTCTCCAAGCCCGCCTCGGAACTCAATCTCGTCGAGAGCGCCACGCTCGCAGGCATCGTGCAGCAGCCGACGGCCTTCGACCCCACACGCAACCCCGAACTCGCCGAGCAGCGCCGTGACCTGGTCCTCGGCGAGATGGCGGAGGCGGGCTTCATCACCCCGGTCGAGGCGAGCGCAGCGGCTCGCGTCTCCCTTGAGGGGGTCCTCGATCCCTCCATCCAGCCCAATGGATGCACCTCGTCGTACGCACCGTATTTCTGCGACTTCGTCATCCGCATGATCAAGGCCGACCCTGCCTTCGGCGAGACCCTCGTCGAGCGCGAAGCACTCCTACGCCGGGGTGGGCTCACGATCCGCACGACGCTCGATCCGGACGTGCAAGACGCGGCCATGAAGTCCGTGACGTCGTACATCCCGATCAAGGATCCAAGTCAGCGCGCCGCCGCGATCACTCTCGTCGAGCCAGGGACCGGCAACGTCATCGCCATGGCTCAAAATCGCGAGTGGGGCCTCAAGGGCCGGGGCAAGACCACCTACAACTACAACGTGGATGCGGGCTTCGGCGGCACGATCGGCATGCAGGCAGGATCCACCTTCAAGGTCTTCACCCTGGCGGCAGCACTGGAGCAGGGCTTCTCGCCCATGGAGGGCATCGACTCGCCCAACCCGAAGACCTTCGAGAACTTCGTCAACTGCACCGACGGAACGAAGTTCCAGCCGGTGACCGTGCGTAACTCCGGGTCAGCGGGCTTCCTCAACATGTTCCAGGCGACGGCTTTCTCCACCAACACCTACTTCGTCACGCTCGCGGAGCGCTTCGGGCTGTGTCGACAGGCCGAAATCGCTGAGGAGATGGGGGTGCGCCTGGCTACGGGCGATCCGCTGCTGCGGGTGCCGACGTTCTCACTGGGCACCATGGAGGTCTCTCCCCTCTCCATGGCGGGCGCGTACGCCGCGTTCGCGAATCACGGCACCTACTGCCAGCCACGCGTCGTGCTGGAGATCACCGATCGCTACGGAAACAACCTCGATGTCCCGGATCCCCGATGCCGGGAGGTCATCTCGCGCAACGTGGCCGACGCCGTGACCGGTGTGCTCACCAATGTCATCGACGGACCCTTCGAGGGGCGCACCGGTGGACTCATGTCGCTGCCCGACCGCCCTGCCGCGGGGAAGACCGGCAGTACCAATGAGAACGCTGCCATCTGGTTTGCCGGCTACACCCCGCAGATCGCCGCTGCCGTCTGGGTGGGCGATCCGCGTGGCGGCTTCGCCTACCCCATGACCGACGTGACCATCAATGGCACGTACTACTCCTACGTCACCGGCGGGCAGATTCCCGGTCCGATCTGGCGCGAGACGATGATGGCCGCACACGCCAACCTTGCGCCGCAGGCATTCGAATTGCTCAACGAGTGGGGTATCGGGCCGGTGCGCGGCGTCGGCCCCTCGCCTGTCTACATCCCCTTCGCCCTGCCGCAGCCGGAGGAGCCCCAGGAGCCGAAGCCGGAGGAGAGTCAGAAGCCGAAGCCGACGCCCGGTCCGGGTCCGGGTCCGCAGCCGAGTCCGCAGCCGACACCGGAACCGACGCCTGAGCCGAGTCCGACACCGGAGCCGACGCCTGAGCCGAGTCCGGAACCCACCGAACCGGGTTAGCCCCTACCTAGGCGAGAGCGGCCTTCACCAGTGCCGCGACCTGGCCACCATCGGCGCGGCCGCGCGTCAGCGGCGTGACGACCTTCATGACGGCACCCATCGCCGCCGGGCCCGTCTTGCCGTCCGCGGCCGCGGCCGCCACCGCGTCAGCCACGATGCTCTTGATCTCGTCCTCGGTGAGCTGCTCGGGCAGGTAGCGCTGCAGCACGCTGAGTTCGGCACGCTCACGGTCGGCGCGATCGCCTGCCCCTGCGCCGTCGAAGGATTCAGCGGCCTCACGCCGCTTCTTGGCCTCGCTCGTGAGTACGACGACAACTTCGTCATCGCTGAGCTGGCGGGCCTCCTTGCCCGAGACCTCGGCGTTCGTGATGGCGGAGAGCGCCATGCGTAGTGTCGCCATCGTGAGCTCATCCTGGGCACGGATGGCAGCGGTGAGGTCGGACTGCAGCTGATCCTTGAGAGCACTCATGGGGTCATCCTCGCCTACGGGCCGAGTGGGACACTCGTACGGTGACTTCGAAGCGTACGGCGCTCCTGGGTGGTGCCCTCGTCGGTGCTGCCAGCCTCGCCTACGCGCGCTGGGAGGCGGCGTCGTACCGCCTGCGCAGAATCGAGGTCCCCGTCCTGGATACGGGCCAGGCACCGCTGCGCGTGCTGCACCTCAGCGACCTGCACATGACCCCGCGCCGTCACCGCCTGCAGAAGTGGGTGGCGTCCCTCGCGGAGCTACGACCCGATCTCGTGATCGTCACCGGAGACTTCCTCGCGCACGAGGAAGCCGTCGCACCCGTTGTCGATTCGCTGGCGCCGCTGCTCGACACCCCGGGCGCCTTCGTGCTCGGCAGCAACGATTACTTCGCCCCACGACCGATCAACCCCTTGTCCTATCTCGCCGGTCCCTCGGGCCTGGATCCGATGCGCCCCGAGCTACCGTGGCCGGACCTGGTGGCGCAACTCACCGCTGCCGGCTGGGAGCACCTGCCGAATGAGCGCCGCACGCTCACGGCGGGCGAGCGCGTGATCGAGTTGCGCGGTGTCGACGACCCGCACATCGAGCGCGACGACTACGCGATGGTGGCAGGGTCGCCGGATCCGGGCGCCGACCTCACCATCGGCGTCGCCCATGCGCCCTACCTACGCGTCCTCGACGCCATGGCCGCCGACGGCGTCGATCTCGCGCTCGCCGGCCACACGCACGGTGGCCAGGTGCGCATCCCGGGCTTCGGTGCGCTCGTCACCAACTGCGACCTCGACCGCTCGAGGGCGCGCGGCCTGTCCGCCCATGGCCGTCCGCTCATGGAGTTCGCGCCCCACGACGCCCCGGACATGGCGCTGCACGTGTCAGCCGGCTTGGGCACGTCGCCATATGCCCCGATCCGCTTCGCGTGCCCACCGGAGGCCACGCTGCTCACGCTCACCGCAGGGGGATAGACTCCTCCGGCTCCCTCGGGGTGTGGCGCAGCTTGGTAGCGCGCTTCGTTCGGGACGAAGAGGTCGTGGGTTCAAATCCCGCCACCCCGACGCTGATGGGGACTCAGGGCTCAGGCCCTGGGTCCCCATTGTCTTGAGGCCTGTGGCACGAACGCGCAGGTGATGTCCCCTGGGCGTCGCAACGACACGAGATACGCCGTCACTGCGCGATTGACGCATCTCGACGGAGTCGCTCCGTAGAGCACGTGCGCCGTGCCTGTGTAGGAGATGAGGGACGAACTCCGGAAGAAGGTGGCCATGGTGCGCGCCCACACCGATGGGGTAGCCGGGTCGCCCGATGCGTTGAGCACCACCGCGCCATGAGGCAGGCTGATCGGACGCGTCACTGGGGGCATCGGATGAGCGAATGCTGGCAGCCCCGCGCAATTGCCGGCAAAGACAGCCGTCAATTCGCCCGCAAGCGGGGTGCCGATCTTCGCACTCGATGCGGCCCACATTCCCACATCATCGGCCGTCGGGCGGTCGGCGTAGTCGGCGCAATTGACGAAACGGAGCGTGTATAGGCGACCGTAGTCGAACTCCACCGCGGACACGATATTGCGGCGTTGCAATGGGGGACGGAAGAGCGCATCGAAGGCTTCATTGACCAACCTGGTGATATCAGGAAAGGCCGCTTGATCTCGGGCCGACTGAAACAGCGCGAAGAGGAACTCCCATCGGGTGACTTCATTGCCTATGTCGTCACGGTAGGTGCGATGGTCGAGCGCACGAATGACCCTGTACATCCGGGCAGCGGTTCTCTTGCTGAGCAGGGAGCCAAGCACCGCGACCGTCTGCGCGTGGCCGGCCCCCATGCCTGCTGAGATCTGGCCGATCGAGCTATTGGGCTCCACCGATCCATCCAAGAGAAGGGTGCGAATGCGAGCGGGATACAACTGCGCATAGAGCAGACCCACGCGGGTCCCGTAGCTCATCCCCCAGAAGGTCCATCGCCGCACATCCAGGGCTTGCCGCAACGCCTCCAGATCACGTACGACGTATTGCGTGCCCAAGTAGGGAGCGAGCGCGGTGTTGGCTTCCAGGCAGGCTGCATTTGCCGCTGCGCTGGCGGTGAGATGCTCCGAGGCGAAACCCCGCCAGTCGACGGCACCGGTAGCGGGGAGTTCCGGAGGCTTCGGAGGGGCTGGGCATCCCGAGAGGAACGGCCCGCTCTTGCCCACACCCCGGGGATCCCACAGCACGATGTCAAAGCGCCTCTTGATGCGAGCCGGCACTGACGCCATGAGCGCATCGGCGATCCGCAGAGAGGCGCCTCCCGGCCCTCCTGGATTGAGGGTGAGGGTCCCTAAGCGGCGGTCGCTTGCCCGATGAACCGCGAACTCGATGGCGAAGGTGTCGGGATTCGACGTGTCGAACCAGTTACGCGGAACTGTCAGCGTGCCGCACTCCCATGCAGCGAGCGCCCGGTCGCATGCGTGCCACTGCGGACGCATAGGTGAAGTGCCGGGTGGCATCTCCCTGGGCGAGTTGGACGCAGCGACGTGAGCCGGTGGCCCACCAAGGCAAAGGACCAGGGCAATGAAGCTCAGCGCCGCAGCGGCCAACCGAATCGCCATAGCGGGAGGCTAGACGAACGTGCTGCGGGTGAGCGACGACGTCAGGAGCAGTCCATGCGCACGGTGTCTAGCGAGAGACGAGGAGCTCGGCGATCTGCACCGCATTGAGGGCCGCGCCCTTGCGCAGGTTGTCGTTGCTGACGAACATCGCGAGTCCTCGCCCCCCGGGCACGCCCTCGTCAGGGCGAATGCGGCCGACGTAGGAGGGATCGGCTCCGGCGGCCTGCAGCGGGGTCGGCACGTCAGTCACGACCACGCCATCGGCGGTGGAGAGGATCTCGGTCGCACGTTCGGCCGAGATGGGCCGCTCGAACTCCGCATTGATCGACAGGGAATGGCCGGTGAAGACCGGTACGCGTACGCAGGTGCCGGACACCAGCAGGTCGGGGATGCCGAGGATCTTGCGGCTCTCGTTGCGGAGCTTCTTCTCCTCGTCCGTCTCACCGAGGCCGTCGTCGACGATCGAGCCCGCGATCGGCACGACGTCGAAGGCGATGGTGCGGACGTACTTCTTGGGCTCCGGGAAGGTGATCGCCGTCCCGTCGTGGACCAGCGTCGTGATGTCGTCGTCGATGACCGCGCGAATCTGCGTCTCGAGTTCCTCGACACCAGCAAGGCCGCTGCCCGATACGGCCTGGAACGTGCTCACGACGAGACGCTGCAGACCGGCCTCCCGGTGCAGGGGCATGAGCACAGGCATCGCCGCCATGGTCGTGCAGTTGGGATTGGCGATGATGCCCTTACGCATCTGCGAGATCGCCTCCGGATTGACCTCGCTCACGATGAGCGGGACATCGGGATCCATGCGCCACGCCGAGGAGTTGTCGATGACGGTGGCTCCTGCCGCGGCGAACTTCGGGGCGTACTCCTTGGAGCTGGCGCCCCCGGCGGAGAACAACGCGATGTCGATCCCCGACAGGTCTGCGGTCGCGACGTCCTCGACGACGACGTCGGTGCCCTTCCATGGCAACGTCGTACCGGCCGAACGCGCCGAGGCGAAGTAGCGAATGCGTCCGACAGGGAAGTCGCGCTCCTCGAGCAGGCGGCGCATGACGCCACCCACCTGGCCGGTGGCGCCGACGACGGCGACCGTCCGATCGGCGCTCATCGTCCGGTCCCGGCGTAAACGACAGCCTCACCGTCGGCATCGAGACCGAACGCGGTGTGCAGCGCCTGCACAGCCTGCGTCGCGACGTCGGCCCGCGTCACCACCGAGATGCGAATCTCGGATGTGGAGATCATCTCGACATTGACGCCCGCATCGGCGAGTGCCTTGAAGAACGTGGCCGAGACACCGGGATGCGAGCGCATACCTGCTCCCACCAGCGAGATCTTGGCGATGCCCTCGTCCGTGAGGAGGTCGGCGAATCCGATGCGCCCCTTGACCGCCTCGAGTGCCGCGGTTGCCTTGCCCACGGACCCCTGCGGGCAGGTGAAGGTCACGTCGGTGAGACCCGTGGATGCGGCGGAGACGTTCTGCACGATCATGTCGATGTTGATGCCGGCATCCGCCAGAGCGCTGAAGATCGCCGCGGCCTCGCCCGGACGGTCGGGCACACCGACCACCGTGATCTTGGCATCGTTGATGTCGGCAGCGGTCCCCGAGATGATCGGTTGCTCCATGGTGTCTCCCGCGGCGATTCTGGCCGCGATCGCGGCCTCGGACAGGACATAGGTGCCCTCGCGGTCGGAGAAGGACGACCGCACGTGGATGGGCAGATCGAAGCGGCGCGCGTACTCCACGCAGCGCAGGTGGAGGACCTTGGCGCCAGCAGCGGCGAGCTCCAGCATCTCCTCGTACGTGACGACAGGGAGCTGGCGTGCCTTGGGGACGACCCTGGGGTCGGCGCTAAAGACGCCATCGACATCGGTGTAGATCTCGCACACGTCCGCGCCGAGCGCGGCGGCGAGCGCCACCGCCGTGGTGTCGGAGCCACCACGACCGAGCGTGGTGATGTCCTTGGTGTCCTGGGCGACACCCTGGAAGCCCGCGACGATGGGAATAGCACCCGCGGCCAGGGCCTCCTGGATGCGGCCCGGGGTCACGTCGATGATGCGAGCGGCACCGTGGGACGAATCGGTGATGAGACCCGCCTGCGACCCCGTGTAGGAGCGAGCCTCCTCGCCTAGATCGTTGATAGCCATCGCCACCAGGGCCATCGAAATGCGCTCACCCGCAGTGAGGAGCATGTCGAGTTCGCGGCCCGGCGGGCGGGGCGAGACCTGCTCGGCGAGGTCGAGGAGCTCGTCAGTGGTGTCACCCATGGCGGAGACCACGACGGCAACACCATGCCCGGCGCGGTGAGTCTCCACGATGCGCGCTGCGACGCGACGGATGCTCTCAGCGTTGGCGACGCTCGAGCCACCGTACTTCTGCACGACGAGGCCCACATCGGCTCCTGGACAGCACACCGGCCGCCCCCGACGGGGCGGGCACCAACGGCGGAAGCATCAGTCTATCGACCAGTGAGGGACTCGCGACTTGCGGCCTCACGCGGGCACCCGCTCGTCCCTGCTAGCCGTCGACGCGGCGCCGACCGGCGAAGGCGCGGCCAAGGGTGACCTCGTCGGCGTACTCCAGATCGCCGCCGACCGGAAGCCCGCTCGCCAGGCGCGTCACCTCGAGGCCGAGGGGCGCGAGCATGCGCGCGAGGTACGTCGCCGTCGCCTCCCCCTCGAGATTGGGATCGGTCGCGATGATCACCTCGGTGATTTGGCCGTCGGCAAGGCGCTGCATGAGTTCACGGATCCGCAGGTCGTCCGGACCGACGCCATCAATGGGGCTGATGGCTCCGCCGAGCACGTGGTAGCGGCCGCGGTATTCGGCGGTCCGCTCGATGGCGATGACGTCACGTGACTCCTCGACGACGCACAGCGAATGGGGATCTCGGCGCGGGTCGCGGCAGATCCGGCACTGCTCCTCCTCCGTCACGTGCCCGCAGGTGGTGCAGAAGCGCGCGCGCTCCTTGACGGTCACGAGCACCTCCGCGAGGCGGCGTACATCGGCCGGCTCGGCCTGGAGGATGTGGAACGCCAGTCGCTGAGCGCTCTTGGGGCCGATGCCCGGGAGGCGGCCGAGCTCGTCGATGAGGTCGGCCATCACGCCGTCGTACATCTCAGCCCTGCTCGATCTCGCCGATGACGGTGGCTCCGAGCTCGCGCATGGCGAGCGCCTCGCCGCTCACGTCATCGTCGCTGTCGGAGTCATCCAGGCTGGGCTCGTCCGAGGGAGGATCGGCGATCGGAGTGGGTGCTGACCCTGTGGCGACGACATCGACCTGCACATCGACGTGCATGACGTCGATGATCACTTGGCGCAGGCGCTCCGCGTGACCGCTCGCCCGCGCATTGCGCACCTTGCTCTCCTCGGGGACCCCGACGGCGAGGACTCCCGCGTCGAGGGAGAGCGGACGCGAGTCGCTGAAGACCATCCAGGCGACACGCGACATCGACTTGAGTCCCTCGAGGATCGCGGGCCACATGGTGGTGACATCCGCAAGGCTCGGCGTGGAGTCCGGGGCAGCCGGAGCCGGCTCAGGGGCCGACGTCGGAGCGGGCTCGGTCGCAGCAGCCTTGCTGGGAAGGACCGCGGACACTCGCGGAGGTGGCGGCGGCACCGCGGCCGGACGGGCGGGTGCTTCCGCCGCTGCGGGAGCGGCCTCGGGTTCCGGCGCTCGCCGCGGCTCGGGTGCGGACGGGCGCGGAGTCGCCGCGCGAGGTGCTGCGGCAGGCATCGCAGGCGCTCCCCGCTCGAGTCGATCGAGACGCACGGCGAGCCCAGCGGGCGAGGCATCGGACGAAGGCAGCAGCAGGCGCGCGGCAAGCAACTCGAGGTGCAAACGCGGAGCAGTCGCGCCCCGGAGTTGCGTGAGCCCATCGCTCACCAGGTCTGCCGCGCGCGACAACTCGGCAAGCGTGAGACCGGCCACCTGCCTGCGCATGACCTCGATCTCGGAGTCAGGAGCGTCGAGGATCGCGAGCGCCTCATCTCCCGGGATGGCGGCGAGGACGATCAGATCCCGCAATCGCTGGAGCAGGTCAGTCGCGAAGCGCCGCGGATCGTGCCCCGCATCGATCACGCGATCGATGACGGTGAAGAGTCGCGCTCCCTCTCCGGAGGCGATGGCATCGACGGTGTCGTCGAGAAGCGCGGAATCGGTCACACCGAGCTGGGCCGAGACGTCGTCGTGGGTCAGGCCCTCCGGGCCCGAGCCGGCGATGAGCTGTCCCAGGATCGAGAGCGCATCGCGCACGCTGCCCGCGGCACTGCGAGCCACCAGCGCGAGGGCCGCGGGATCGGCCGGCACCCCCTCGGCCTCGCAGACGGTGGCGAGGTGCTGCTGCAGCACGCGGGTGGGCACAAGACGGAAGGCATAGTTGAAGGTGCGCGATCGGATCGTGGGGATGACCTTGTCGGCCTCGGTGGTCGCGAAGATGAAGCGCACGTGGTCGGGCGGCTCCTCGACGAGCTTGAGCAGCGCGTTGAAGCCCGCATTGGTGACCATGTGGGCCTCGTCGACGATGTACACCTTGTACCGCGAGGACACGGGCGCGAACATCGCGCGTTCGCGCAACTCGCGGGTGTCGTCGACACCGCCGTGGCTTGCCGCATCGAGCTCGATGACGTCAATGGAGCCGGGGCCGTTGGGCGCGAGATCGATGCAGCTCTGGCACTCACCGCAGGGATCCGGTGTGGGTCCCTGCGCGCAGTTGAGCGAGCGGGCGAGGATGCGGGCAGTCGAGGTCTTGCCGCAGCCTCGCGGGCCCGACAGCAGATAGGCGTGGTGCATGCGGTCGCTGGCGAGTGCTCGGGAGAGGGGCTCGGTGACGTGCTCCTGGCCGACGACATCAGCCAGACGCCCCGGCCGGTAGGTGCGGTAGAGGGCCGTGGACACCCGGTCACCCTAGTCCGGGGATGGGACATGAGGGGACCCCCCGCACACCCGACAGAGCCTGCCTGCCCTTGCTGCCTTCCGGCCCTGGGGGATTCAGCAGGGTGCCGCCGCGCGGGGGGTCGGGACGAGTCTACGCCGCGCTTCCCGGGGCCTCGATGCGCGAAGCCCGGGCGGATAGACCGCCCGGGCTTCGCGGAGCGCGGAGGATAGGGGATTTGAACCCCTGAGGGATTGCTCCCAACACGCTTTCCAAGCGTGCGCCCTAGGCCACTAGGCGAATCCTCCGCCGACGAGGGTACCCAAAGCCCTCGGCGGACCGAATCCGGATGATCCGTCGCGCCCGGATGACTCCCGATCACCCCGGATGGCATCCGATCACAGTGAGATCACGCACCGCGTCGTGCCACGACTCAGCGTCCGCAGCAACCTAGACTGACGGGACCGCACGGGTGGCGCCGAAGCTTCCCGCAGCGACGACATCAGGAGGAAGGACTCGATGAGCGTTCCCAGCGGCGGCCCGAGGCCCAGCGCCCGTCATCGGCGCAAGCAGAGCCCCGTCGTGGCCATCGTGCTCGTCGCCATCGGCATGGTCATCCTCTTCGGTGCCGGCTACGGCCTGTCGCGCATCATCCAAGGCTCCGGGTCCTCGGATGCGGGAAGCACCAGTGCACCCACCGACGGCTCGGCGACAAGCGGAGCCCCTGAGCCGGAGCCGTGCGTCACGGTGACCGTCACCCCTGGAGCCGGCCTGCCGAGTGCCGCCCAGGTGACGACCAACGTCTACAACGCCACCGACCGAGCCGGCCTGGCCGCTTCGACGGCGGAGGAACTCCAGGTGCGCGGCTTCGTCATCGGCGTAGTCGACAACGACCCCCTCGCCAAGACGATCACCGCCGTCGCGGAGATCCGCCACGGTCCGTCCGGCGAGCAGGCGGCTCGACTCATGGCGTTCTACATCCCCGGCGCAGAGCTCGTCGACGACGGTCGCACCGATGCGACGATCGACACGGTGCTCGGTGCGGCGTACACCGCCGTGGCTCCGCAGTCGGAGGTCGACACCGCACTCGCAGCGCCATCGCCCTCGCCCAGCGGCCCGGGCTGCTCACCCACCGCGGTGCCGACCAGCCAGTCGACCGCACCCACCGGTGAGAGCCCGAGCCCCGCAGCCTCCTGAGGCTGCGCTAGAGCGCGACGAGGCGCCCGAGTTCGATGACGCGGTCGGCGGGTAGGCCGTAGTACCGCTGCACATCCGTGGCATTGCGCTGCATCAGGGCGAAGATCTCCGTGGCGACCCAGCGCAGCGGGCCCGTGGGCATGACCTCGCTGTGCACCGTGTAAAAGGCGTAACGGCAATGGTCGGCGTCGACCCGCGGATACATGGTCGAGATCTGGGCGACGGCTGCGGCGGGGTCCGCACGCTCCATGAAGCCGCTGAGTAGCACGGCATCGAGCACCCCATCGGCGACCTCACTCAACGTCAGATGCGCCGCAGGCTCCACCCAGGGTGTCTCCGCCGTGCGCATCCGCAGGATGACGATGCTGTAGGGCACCACGTCCAGCAGACGCGCTTGCTGGATGAGTGCGTACGGCACACCTTCCTCACCGGTGATGTACACCGTCGTGCCCTCCGCGCGCACGACTCCCGGTGCATCGAGGACCGTGGCGACGTCGGACAGGGGAAGGACGCGATCATCGAGTGCTCGACCGAGGCGCAGCGACCCCCAGCGCCAGATGGCAAGCACCGCGAAGATGACCGCCGCGGCGACGAGCGGAAACCAGCCACCGTGATCGAATTTCGTCAGATTGGCGGCGAAGAACGAGCCGTCGATGCACAGGAAAGCCACCAGGCCAGGGAGGACGAGCCACAGGGGCACGCGCCAGCGTCGACGGGCAACGACCGCGATGAGACACGTAGTGATGACGAAGGTGCCGGTGACAGCGATGCCGTACGCCGACGCAAGATTCGATGAATCCCGGAAGCCGAGGACCAGGCCGATCACAGCGATAGCAAGAAGCCAGTTGATGAAGGGGACGTACACCTGGCCTCGCTCGGTGGCGGAGGTGTGCACGACCGTCATGCGCGGCAGATAGCCCAGGCGGATCGCCTGCTGCGACATGGAGAAGGCCCCTGAGATCACCGCCTGAGACGCGATGAGCGTGGCCGCGGTCGCCAGCAGGACCATGGGCAGTTGAAGTCCGGCGGGGACCAGCAGGTAGAAGGGGTTGTCTACGGCGGACGGTTCGCGCAGGACGAGAGCCCCCTGTCCCAGGTAGTTGAGGTAGAGCGCGGGCGCAGCTATGGCAAACCACGACAACCGGATCGGGCGGCGGCCGAATTGGCCCATGTCGGCGTAGAGGGCCTCCGCACCCGTCACGCACAGGACCACAGAGCCCAGCGCCAGGAAGGCGGTTCCCGGGTCGCTCTGCATGAAGGTCACGGCGTACGCAGGCGAGATCGAGGCGAAGACCTCGGGGGATTGCGCGACGCTCGCCGCACCGAGTACGCCGATGACGGCGAACCAGACGAGCATGATGGGTCCGAAGACCGCGCCGACGCGGTGCGTGCCGAAGCGCTGGATCGCGAAGAGACCCACCAGCAGTACGACGGCAATGGGCAGCACAAGGGACTGCAGTCCCGGTGCCGCAACCTCGAGTCCCTCGACGGCTGAGAGCACCGAGATCGCCGGCGTGATGACACCGTCGCCGTAGAAGAGTGCTGCGCCGAGGACACCGAAGACCATGATGACCGCCGCGGACCGCGCCCGACGCACGACCGCGGTCGCGAGCGACGCGAGAGACATGATCCCGCCCTCGCCCTCGTTGTCTGCCCGCATCACGATGAGCACGTACTTGACCGAGACGATGACGGTGAGAGTCCAGAAGACAAGTGACAAGGCCCCGAGCACGCGCTCGGTCGTCGCGGGGATGTCGTGAGCTCCGAGGAAGATCTCGCCGAAGGCATACAGGGGGCTGGTGCCGATATCGCCGAAAACCACACCCAGGGCGCCGAGGGCGAGGATCCCCGTAGCCGTCCTGCGCTTCTCCACGCTGAGGGACCCTAGGGCCGGTGGGGCCAGCCGTGTGGCAACTTCATCGAAGGCCCTCGGGCACTGACCCGCGTCACTACCCTCACCCCGTGAGGGGCGCCATGGCCACTGCGGGTCGGATCCCGCGCTCTGCGTGGGTCGTGGCTCTGAGCGCGACCACGCTCGGGGTCATCTACGGATACGACAGCTCCAACATCGCGGGCGCCCAGCTCTACTTCCAGGACTACTTCGGCCTTCGAGGCAACGACGAGGCCGTCGAGACCATCGTGACCGCGACCGTCTACGGCGAGTTGATCGGAGTCCTCGCGGGGGGATTCATCATCAACCGCCTCGGTCGCAAGCCCACGATTGTCTCGGTCGCCTGCGGCTACGTCGTCTTCTGCCTTGCCAGTGCGCTCGCGGTATCCCCCGTGATGCTGGGTGTATCGCGCCTGCTGCTGGGGATCATGATCGGCATCTCCCTTGTCGCCGTTCCCGTCTTCGTAGCGGAGTCCATGCCGGCGCGTATCCGCGGAGCCACGCTCGTCGCCTACCAAGTGGCGGCCGTCGTGGGCATCATCGTGGGCTACCTCGCGGCACTGGCGCTCAGCGGCTTCACCGAGACGGTCAACTGGCGCGTGATGCTGGGGCTCGCGGCGGTGCCCGCGATCATCCTGATCCCCGCACTCCTGCGCCTACCCGAGACAGCCCGCTACCTCGAGTTGCAGGGGCGCGCCGAGGAGGCACGGGCCTCGCTGCAGCGCACGACTCCCGCCGATGAGATCGACGACGTGCTCACCAGTATCCGGTCGGCGCTCGCACGCGAGGGGCGCGGCCGCCTACGCGAAATGCTTCACAAGCCGTACCTGCGGGCGACGCTCTTCGTGGTCGGTCTCGGCTTCTTCATCCAGATC
>JBJOJS010000070.1:0-10879 GCA_046046455.1 Actinomycetota bacterium
GCAGCGATGTCGCCGAAGCCGATGGTCATGAGGGTGGTCATGGTGAAGTAGACGGCATCGAGCGGTGTCCGCATCCCCGCGATCTCACCGCGTTTGCTGGGCGGAGTTTGGGTGCGGTCAATCTGCCGAACGTGACTTTCCTGGCGAATGGCGCCTTCCAGGGATCGACCATCACGGCGCTGACGCTTGGATCGGGCTTGACCAGCATCGGAGAGAACACTTTCAACAATGCCCTGACAGGCGCAGTCACGTCGCTGACACTGCCTCAAGGGCTGACGACCATCGGCGACTACGCCTTCGCCAACAACAGCCTGACGAGCGTGACCGTTCCGGCCAGCGTTCGAACGCAGGGCGCCAGCGCGTTCGCGATGATGTCGCAGCCGACCATCACCTACACAGCACCGGTCTTCACCGGCCTGATGCCGGTTGCGGGCGAGGTCGGCACGCCGTACACCTGGACCTTCGGCGCCAGTGGGGCAGCGATGTCCGTCGTTGACGACACTCTCGTCATCGACGACACTCTTCCCGCGGGCCTCGTCATCAACCCTGATTCAGGTGTGGTCAGCGGCACACCCACGACCGCGGGGACATACACCTTCAAGATCAGGGCAACCAACGCCGCGCCGAGCAGTCCCTACGACTCCGTCCCGGTCACCATTTCGATCTCCGGAGCACCTGAGCCGACGCCGACTCCGACGCCTCCGTCGCCACCTACGCCGACCCCGACACCCACGCCCACTCCGACGCCTACGCCTTCGCCGACGCCTACACCGGCACCCTCACCGGTGCCTCCACCCGAGCCGCTCGCCCCGGGTGGGTCGGTGCTGGTCGTGGATGGCCAGGTGGTGCCGGTCGACGTCGTTGCCCAGCCGGGCTCCACCGGTGTGGAGATCTCCGGCCCGGATTGGTCCATGGAGCTCGGTGGAGTTGGCGCCGACGGCCAGCCGCTTCCGGTAACCCCGGATGGTGCTCTGGCGCTCGATGCCGGCCAGCCCCTGGAGTTGTCCCTGTCGGGCTACCGGGGCAACTCGCAGGTGGACGTCTACGTCTTCCCGCCTGATGTGCAGCAGCCGGCTGCCGCACGCGTGCAGCCTCGAGCCGTTGATCCGGTGAAGGTCGGCACGGTGTCGACAGATGGTGAGGGCTCCGTATCGGGGAAGGTGACCATGCCGAACACCGTGCTCGCCGGCCCGCAGGTCCTGCAGATCACCGGCTACTCCCCGACGGGGCAGGTACGCGCGTTGAGCCTCGGCGTAGAGGTGAGCTCCACGCTCGCTATCGCCAAGGACTCGCGAGTGCGTGAGGGCCGCCATGACCGGGTGGCCCTCACAGGGCAGGCCGCGGGTCTGGCCGAAGGCTCCCGGCTCGCGGTGTGGTTCCGCGTCAAGGGGCAGTCGAGCTTCAGCCGCGGTCGCGACAACGTCGTGGTCGGCGCTGATGGGACGTTCGATTGGTCCCGGGCCATCAATCGACGCAAGGGTCTCAGTGTCTACGTCACGGACGGCGCTCTCGAGTCCAACAAGGTCTACTGGACGAGAGGTCGGTAGCGGACGTCGGCCCCATCCCGGTGAGCAATTGCTGCGAGAAGTACGGGCTCACGGCAGCAGCGGGCTCAGGCTGGGGCCCATGCGCCCGGGGGCGTCGACGATGTCTAGAGGCAGGCCGAGTCGATACGCGGCACGCTGAGCGGCCCGCTCCAGGTCCGGAGTACGCCGACCCGCCAGCCAGACGACCCGCGTGTAGTGACGGAAGTAGTCGTCGCGCAGATCCGGGTAGCGGTCCAGTCCGAGCTCGCGCCAGACGACGCGGTCGAAGGACAGCACGAGGAAGTCGGTGAGCACGTAGGTCCCCGGCTCGGCCTCCCAGATCGCTGTCATCTCGTCCTCGCCCGCGTAGAGGTCGTAGCAGTGACGTCCCGGGAGGCGCCGTACGCCGAGTCGCTCGCACACTTCGTCGAGGGCGCCGTGCGTGCCGCAGTCGGCGTACCCGATCCCGATCTCGTCGTAGTCGTCTCTCAACTCGGACACGAGGCGCTCCACCTCAGGGGCGATGCGCTCGGGCCGGTTGTGCAGCAGCGGCGGCAGGGGATGGATCGCGACGTCCTCACCGGACTGCTCGATCCATGCGGAGGCATCGGCGCTGAGCGCGCCGCAGAGGATGAGCGCGCGGCTAGGACGCGGACGGGAAGGCGAGCTCATCGACGAAGCGATCGTTGAAGTCGGTGCGGTCCGACAGTTCGACGTAGTGGATCTCCTCGAGCAGGGCGTGTGCGCCGTGTCGCTCGGAATCCGACAGCAGCGCCATCTTGGCTCCCTCGCCCGCCACATTGCCGGCGCTCACGATGCGCATCACGGGGATCTGAGGCACCAGGCCGATGCCGATCGCGCTGCGCGCCGAGAGGTAGGTGCCGAAGGAGCCCGCGAGCAGTACCTGCTGGATCTCGGACTCCTCGACGCCGAACTCCTCGAGCAGCAGCTTCCACCCGGTGGAGATGGCCGCCTTGGCGAACTGCAGTTCGCGCACGTCGCGCTGGCTGAGGAAGACGTCGTTGCCCTCGGCCGACTCCTCCGCGGTGGCGAGGACGAAGAGCCGCTCGCCATCGCGCTCCACGAAGCGGTGGGCGAGATCGGGTCGCAGCTCGGCGATGCGCTGATCGGAGAGGAAGCGACCGGAGGAGTCGAGCAGGCCGGTGCGCGCCAGCTCGGCGATGACATCGACCAGGCCCGAGCCGCAGATGCCGACGGGCGCGACATCGCCGATGACCTGCAGGGTGATGCCCTCATCGGTGATGGAAACGACCTCGATGGCACCGGGTGCCGCGCGCATGCCGCAGCGGATGGACGCTGCCTCAAAGGCCGGCCCGGCGGGGGCTGCGGTGGACATGAGGCGCTCGCCGTTGCCGAGCACGATCTCGCAGTTGGTGCCGATATCGATGAAGAGGCGTAGCCGCTTGTCGCGGTCCATGCCCGCCGCGAGGACGCCGGCGATGATGTCGCCACCGACGTAGGCACCCAGGTGCGGGAAGACCATCGCTCGAGCCCGCGGGTGCACCTGCACTCCGAGGTCGGTCGCGAGCAGGTCGGCGTACGACGCCGTCGCAAGGATGAAGGGCGCGACGCCGAGGGGCTCGGGATCGATGCCGAGCACGAGTTGCGCCATCGTCGCGTTGCCCGCCAGTGCGACCTCGTAGACCTGCGCCGGATCGACACCGGCCTGCTGGCAGACATCCTGGGTGAGGTCGTTGAGCGTCGCCTGAGCGAGCTCCTGCAGCTTGGGCAGCGACTCGGGCTCCAGCATCGTCGCGCTGATGCGACTGATGACGTCGGCGCCGAAGGGCTGCTGCTGGTTGAGCATCGACGCTACCGCGATCGGCGCACCGGTCGTGAGATCCATGAGCGTCGCGACGGCCGTCGTCGTACCGAGGTCGTAGGCGACTCCGTACGACGTGGCCGTCGTGTCACCTGGCTCCACGGCGATGAGCTCGGTGCCCACGATGACCGCGGTGACCTCCCAGTTGGATGAGCGAATGGTGCGGCCGAGGGTGCGCATGACGTGCGGATCGACGGTGAGCTCGAGATCGTCGATCGCGTCGAGCACTCGCTGCACGTCGGTGCGCTGGTCCGACAGCGTCGCATCGGTGAGCTGCAGGAAGCGCTTCTGCACCGCGGGGCGCAGGATCACCTGGCGACCGACGCCGACCGTCGCGGCCTTGGGTCGCGTGGTGAGCTCGGGCACGTCGACGGTGAGGTCGCGCATCGCTGTCGCCATGCACGCCAGGCGCCATCCCTCGGCGAGCTGCTCCGCCGAGAAGGCGCGCTCGTCGAGGGCGGTGATCGGCATGCTCGCGTCGAGCACCTTCACCTTGCACTTCTTGCAGGTGCCGTGACCGCCGCAGGTGGAGTCGACAGGGACGCCGTTCCACAGCGCGGCGTCGAAGACGCTGACACCGCTCGGCACACGCACCGACTTGCCCGAGGGCTCGAAGGTCAGGCTGACACGAGCCGGCCCGGAGGGCGCGGCTGTCGCGTCGTCGAGTGCGGTCATGCCTGAGCGGCTGCCTCGGCTGCCTGCGCGGCAGCCTGCTTGGCGCGGTGCGCCGCGATCCAGTTGGCGCCCCACTCGTCATTGCCCATCATCAGGTCGGCGCCCTTGACGGCCGTGACGATCTGCGGGGTGCGCGCGTCCATGATCGCGCTGGTGAGCCCGGCCTTCATCGCCATGGGCAGGAAGACGGCGTTGAGCGTGTGGCGGTCGGGCATGCCGAAGGAGACGTTGGACGCACCGAGGGTGGTGTTGACGCCGATCTCGGTGGAGATGAGGTGGATGGCCTCCATCGTCTTCATCGCGAGAGTGTGGTCGGCGCCGATCGGCATGGCCAGCGGATCGACGACGATGTCCTCGATCGGGATGCCGAACTCCTCCGTAGCGATGCCCACGAGCTGCTTGGCGAGCTCGAGACGACGGTGCGGATCCTCGGGGATCGCCTCCTCGTCATTGGGCAGCGCGATGACGGCGGCGCCGTACCGCTTGACGAGCGGCAGGATCTGATCGATGCGCTCGCGCTCCATCGTGACCGAGTTGACCAGGGCCTTGCCCTCGTACGCCGCGAGGCCGGACTCGAGGGCCTCGACGACGGAGGAGTCGATGCACAGGGGCACGTCGGTGAGCGACTGCACGAGTCGCACGGCGTCGCCGAGGAGCTTGACCTCGTCGACCAGGGGCGCGCCCATGTTGACGTCGAGCATCATCGCGCCACCGGCGATCTGCTGCGCCACGTCGATCTCGACAGCCGAGAGGTCCTCGACGCGCAACTGCTCCTGGAACTTCTTGCGGCCGGTCGGGTTGATGCGCTCGCCGATGATGCAGAAAGGCTGGTCCGGGCCGATGGTGACGGTCGACGTGGCGGAGCGGAGGACGGTGTGCATGGGACTCCTATACCGAGGTGGTGCCGGCGGCGGATGCCACCGGGTCGAACGCCGGACCGATGCCCAGATCGCGCACGAGCCGCTCCAGCGAGCCGTCGTGGCGGAAGTCGGTGAGGTGGATGCCGGAGACGCCGGGCAGTGAGAGCGCGTGGCGGCTCAACTCGAGGGTGAGCTGGTAGGACTCCTCGGCGATGGCGTCCTTGTCGCCAGCACCGGCGACGCGGGCGATCATGTCGGCGGGGATGGAGATGCCGGGCACGGACTCGTCCATGAAGGACAACGCCTTGGCCGACTTGGTGAGCACGACCGTCGGGATCAGCGCCGTCGTGCGCGTCACGCCCTGCTCGACGCAGCCCGCAACGAAACTCTCGAGGCGCTCGGGGTAGTAGCCGATCTGCAGCTGCAGGAAGCGGGCGCCGGCCTCGGCCTTCTTGAGTGCGCGGAGCACGCGGTAATCCAGCGGGGGAGCGAAGGGATTCTCGACCGCGCCGACGAAGAGCGCGGGCGGCTGCTTGATCGCGCGGCCCGAGAGGTAGTGGCCCTCGGCCAGCCCGCTCGCGACCTTGACGAGCTGGGTGCTGTCGAGGTCGAAGACGCGCCGCGCCTCGGGCTCATCGCCTGCCGTGACGTCGTCGCCCGTGAGGCAGGCGACGTTCTCGATGCCGAAGAGGCTCGCGCCCATGATGTCGGCCTGCATCGCGATGCGGTTCTTGTCGCGGCAGACCACCTGCATGATCGGCTCGAGCCCGAACTGCGACATCGCGATGGCAATCGAGGTGTTGGAGGCGTGGGCGTGCGCGGCCGGATTGTCCGTCGCATTGACCGCGTCGACGAAGGGCCGCAGCTCATCGGCTGCCTTCTCGACTGCGGCGAGACCGCCGCCGTCGATGCTGGGGAACTCTGCGGTCACGACGGGGCGAGTGCCCTCCGCGAGGAGGGTGGAGAGGCGGCTCATGAGTGGAAGCCCTCCGGGAGCGTCGTCGGCTCGTCGATCTCGACCATGCTCGCGCCCGGCACGGCGGAGAAGCGCTCGCGTGACACGCCCTGCCAGCCGGCCGGCGTGCGCCGGTCGCGCCCGTTGACGAGGTTGATCCAGGACGACGTGCCCTTGAGGCGGTTGTCGACCGGCGGGCGGAGGTCGTTGAACTCCTCTTCCCAGTGATGCGGATTGACCGGCGAGTGCGAGCGCTCCTCGGCCTTGACCCAGATGCAGCGCATCTCGGGCTTCACCTCGCAGTGGCCGTCTTCGCGCACCCCGCCGCAGGGTCCATTGCGCAGGGTCTTGGGGCAGGTCATCGGGCATGTCATGCCGGTGGAGTGCAGGACGCACTGGCCGCACATGCGGCAGTCCCACACGGGCTTCTTGACCGCGTGCTCGAGGAGGGGAAGGAGCTTGGGCACGGTCAGCCGGCTCGCTTGGCGGCGACGAACTCCTTGGCGCGGCGGACGGCGGTGGCCGCGTCTGCGGCGTAGCCGTCGGCCCCGCACACATCGGCGTACTCCTGGGTGACCGGGGCGCCGCCGACCATGATGACGACCTTGTCGCGCAGGCCGGCCTTCTCGATCGCGTTGATGTTGGCCTTGAACATCGGCATCGTCGTGGTGAGGAATGCGGACATGCCCACGATGTCGGGCTGGTGCTCCTCGATCGCGGCGACGAACTTCTCCGGCGGCACCTGCACGCCGAGATCGATCACGGTGAAGCCCGCACCCTCGAGCATGATGTTGACGAGGTTCTTGCCGATGTCGTGGACGTCGCCCTTGACCGTGCCCATGAGGAAGGTGCCCACGCTCTCTACGCCGGTCTGCGCGAGCAGCGGACGGAGCAGGTCGAGCGCACCCGCCATCGCCTTGCCGGCGACGAGCATCTCCGGCACGAACCAGTCACCGCGCTCGAAGCGAGCACCGACCTCCTCGAGCGAGGGGATGAGGGCCTCGAAGAGCATGCGCTCCGGGGGCAGGCCGCTGTCGATGCCGGTCTGGGTGAGCTCCAGCACCGCGGGCTTGTTGCCCACCATGGTCTCGTCGTAGAGGCCCTTGAGGATCTCGTCGGGAGTCATGCCGCTCCTGCCTTTCGTGCGGTGGGGGTGGGGATGTCGGATCGGAGGGGTCGCAGCGCCACGGTGATCTCCGCCGCGGTAGCACGGACGGCGCGTGCGACGCGGGCGATCTCGCCGGCGGTGAGGCGGACGCTCGGCCCGGAGACCGACACCGCGGCGACCACGGTGTCGTCAGCCGAGCGGATGGGCGCGGCGATCGCCACGAGTCCGGGCTCGAGCTCGGAATCGACGACGGCCACACCGTCGCGGCGCACGCGCTCCAGGGCCTCGGCGAGCTCGGCGCGCGACGTGATGGTGCGCTCGGTGAGACGGGGAAGCCGACCGGTGGGCACGGGCGTGCCGTGGGCGAGGAACACACGCCCGAGCGCACTGCAGTGGAAGGGCACGGGACGATCGAGCCAGTTGACCGCGCCGAGGAGGTACGTCGAGTCGACCTGCGCGATCTGGCGGACCTCGCCGGCGACGGGCACGGCCAGGTTGACGGTCTCGCCCGTCATCTCACCCAGGGCGTCGAGGTAGGGCTGCGCGATGCGGACGAGATCGTCCTCGGGTCGCACGGACAGGGCGTAGTCGGTGATCGCGGTGCCGGGCTGCCAGGCGCCCGATGCGGTGCGCTGGAGCAGGCCGTTGCGCTCCAGGCTCGTGGTGAGGCGCGAGAGCGTGCTCTTGGGCAGGCCCGTGCGGGCGACGAGATCGGCGAAGGAGACGGGATCCGTCGATCCGAGGACGGCCGTGAGCACGGCGGCAGCGCGATCCACTGCCTGCGTGCCGACCGGTCCGGCCATCGCCGATCCCTCCCTGCGCGTAAAAGTTCCACGATATGGAACCGCACTTCCAAAACTGGAGTGTAGGATCCCGTCACCAACCGGTCAAGGCAAATCCGGCCACTGCGCCACTGCGAATCGGGAGAGTCGATGTTCGAGAACACCATGCCGCGCTACGAGATCCTCTCCGAGGAGTCCATGGCCGTCCTCGACAAGGGCTGGCGCCGGATCGTCTCCGAGCTCGGCATCGAGTTCATGAAGCCCGAGGCGGTCGAGCTCTTCAAGGCGGCCGGCATGCGCACCGAGGGCGACAAGGTCTTCTTCGACCCGGAGTTCGTCCTCGAGCAGGTGGCCAAGGCTCCGCGCGAGTTCGACATCCAGGCGCGCAATCCCGCCAACACCGTGCACATCGGCGGCAACTCCATGGTCTTCTCGAGCGTCTACGGCCCGCCGTTCGTGCGCCAGGGCGACGTACGCCGCGACGCGATGATGGAGGACTACCGCAACTTCGCGAAGCTCGCCCAGTCCTTCTCCGCCATGGACAGCGTGGGCGGTGTCGTCTGCGAGCCCAGCGACGCGCCTCTCGACTCACGCCACCTCGACATGCTCTACGCGGCAATGACCCTCACGGACAAGATCTACATGGGCAATGTCGTCAGCGGCACCCGCGCGCTCGACACCATCCGCATGAGCGAGATCCTCTTCGGCAGTCGCGAGTCCATCGAGCAGACCCCGGCATGCATCTCGCTCATCAACTGCAACTCGCCGCTGCGATGGGACGATCGCATGCTCGAGGCGCAGTTCGAGTACGCCAAGGCGATGCAGCCGGTCATCCTCACGCCGTTCCTGCTCATGGGTGCGATGTCGCCCGTCTCCATCCCCTCGACGCTCGCCCAGCAGATCGCCGAGACCCTCACGGGCATCGCGCTCACCCAGCTAGTCCGCCCCGGCGCGCCCGTGGTCTTCGGCAGCTTCCTCTCCAACATCGATATGCAGTCGGGCTCGCCGCAGTTCGGCACCCCGGAGTCGGCGATCGGCCTGCTGTGCACCGGCCAGATCGCACGCCACTTCGGCCTGCCCTTCCGCACCGGCGGTGGCCTCAACTCCTCGCAGACGCCCGATGCCCAGGCGGCGTTCGAGTCGCTCATGACGATGCTCCCCACCTTCCTCGCCGGCACCAACTTCGTCATGCACACGGCGGGCTGGCTCGAGGGCGGCCTGGTGGCCAGTTACGAGAAGTACGTGATCGACGTGCAGATGCTCGAGTCGCTGCAGAAGGAGTTCACCCCCGTGGACTTCTCCGAGGAGGAGCTCGCGTTCGGCGCCCACGAGGAGGTCGGCGCGGGTGGCCACTTCCTCGGCGCCGAGCACACGATGGAGCGTTTTCGCACGTGCTTCTACCGGCCGTTCCTGTGGAACTCCGACAACTTCGAGCGTTGGATGCGCCTCGGTGGTCGCGACGCTGTCGAGCGCGCTCGCGAGATGTACGAGACGAAGCTCGAGGAGTACGAGCAGCCGCCGCTGGACGAGTCGATCCGCGCGGAACTCGAGGAGTACGTCGTACGTCGTCGCGCCGAACTCGGTGACTGAGCGACGCAAATCGCCTAGGGTAGACGGATGCCCAAGGGATACGACTACATCATCGTCGGCGGAGGCTCAGCAGGCTCGGCGCTCGCGGCGCGACTGAGCGAGGACCCATCGACGACGGTGCTGCTGCTCGAGGCGGGTCGACCGGATTATCCGTTCGACGTCTACGTCCACATGCCTGCCGCGCTCACCTTCCCCATCGGCAACCCGCTCTACGACTGGATGTACTCCTCGCAGCCGGAGCCGCACATGAACGGCCGGCGCATCACCCATGGCCGCGGCAAGATCCTCGGGGGATCCAGCAGCATCAACGGCATGATCTTCCAGCGCGGCAACCCACTGGACTACGAGCGCTGGGCGAGCGATCCCGGCATGGAGACGTGGGACTACGCCCACTGCCTGCCCTACTTCAAGAAGATGGAGGACTGCCAGGCCGGGGCCGATGAATGGCGCGGTAGGGGCGGTCCGCTCATCCTCGAGCGCGGCGAGACCAAGAACCCGCTCTTCGCCGCCTTCTTCTCCGCGGTGCAGGAGGCCGGTCACGAGCTCACCGCGGATGTCAACGGCTACAAGCAGGAGGGTTTCGCGGCCTTCGACCGCAATGTGCACAACGGCCGTCGCTACTCCGCGACCAAGGCGTACCTGCGCCCCGCGAAGTCGCGCTCCAACCTCACGGTCAAGACGCGCGCTCATGTCACGCGTATCGTCATGGACTCCTCCACCGGTACGCCGCGGGCGACGGGTGTCGAGGTCTCGCTGGGCGGCAAGCGACCGGTCCGCGTGCGCGGATCCGAGGTCATCCTTGCCGGAGGCGCCTTCAACTCCCCCCAGCTTCTGCAGTTGTCGGGCATCGGCGATGCCGATCACCTGCGCTCCGTCGGCGTCGATCCGGTGCATAACCTCCCGGGTGTGGGGGAGAACCTGCAGGATCACCTCGAGGTCTACGTGCAGCACTCGTGCACGCAGCCGGTGTCCCTCAATCCCAATCTGCAATTCTGGCGACGTCCCTTCATCGGCGCACAGTGGCTCTTCCTCCGATCAGGACCGGGTGCGTCCAATCACTTCGAGGCCGGCGGCTTCATCCGCAGCAACGAGGACGTCGACTACCCCAACCTCATGTACCACTTCCTGCCCATCGCCGTGCGCTACGACGGCACCTCGATTGCCGAGGGTCACGGCTACCAGGTGCACATCGGACCGATGTACTCCGATGCACGCGGCAAGCTCTGGATCACCAGCGCGGACCCGATGGCGCCTCCCGCATTCGTCTTCAACTACCTCTCGACCGACCAGGACAAGCGCGAGTGGGTGGAGGCGATCCGCAAGACGCGGGAGATCCTCGATCAGCCCGCGTTCGCGCCGTACAGCGGCGGTGAGATCTCCCCCGGACCCCAGGTCGAGACCGACGAGCAGATCCTCGACTGGGTGCGCAAGGACGGCGAGACGGCGTACCACCCCTCCTGCACCGCGCGCATGGGCATCGATGACATGTCGGTGGTGGATCCGCTGTCGATGCGCGTCCATGGCACCGAGGGTCTGCGCG
>JBJOJS010000071.1:0-15064 GCA_046046455.1 Actinomycetota bacterium
CACCGGACGGAGGGACCGGCCCGCACCAGATCGCGTCCCGGCCCTCGATGACGGGCGTGGCCAGCAGGTGCTCCTCCCCCACCCAGACACGACGCTCGGCAGGATCGATGTCGACGACGTAGCGACGGCTCCCCGACGGCGCCGGCTCGCGCAGGTCCAGCCCGCGTCGCTGCCCGATCGTGTAGGCGTAGGCACCGCTGTGCTCACCGAGGACCGCGCCGGTCGCCGCGTCGACGATCTCGCCAGGCTCCTCGCCGAGGTGCTCGCGGAGCCAGCCGGAGGTGTCACCGTCGGGGATGAAGCAGATGTCGTGGCTGTCGGGCTTGTCGGCAACGCGCAGCCCGCGTTCGGCCGCCTCAGCACGCACCGCGGACTTCTCGCTGCCGCCGAGCGGCAGGAGCGAGGCAGCGATCTGCTCGGGAGTGAGCACGGACAGGACGTAGGACTGGTCCTTTGCCGCATCCGCGGCCCGATGCAACTCCGGGCCATGAGATCCGTGGACGATGCGCGCGTAGTGACCGGTGCACACCGCATCGAAGTCAAGCGCAAGTGCACGATCGAGGACAGCGGCGAACTTGATGGTTTCGTTACAGCGCAGACACGGATTGGGGGTCAGGCCTTCCCGGTACGCCTCGACGAAATCGTCGATGACCTCGCGCGCGAACGTCTCGGAGAGGTCCCATACGTAGTAGGGGATGTCGAGCATGTCGGCGATGCGCCGGGCGTCCTGGGCGTCGGCAATCGAACAGCACCCCTTGGACCGGCCGGTGGTGGACTCGGCTCGACTGAGGGCCAGGTGCACTCCGACCACCTCGTGGCCGGCATCGACGGCGCGCGCGGCGGCGACAGCGGAGTCGACACCGCCCGAGAGCGCAGCGATGACGCGCATGTCAGCGCGCGCGCCGCAGGCGCGGGGTCGCAGCGCGGGTGGCGCGCTCGAGGGCAGCGGGCAGCACCGCGATGACGTGATCAACATCGGCCGAGGTACTGGTGCAGCCCAGGGAGAAGCGCAGGGAGCCGCGCGCGAGCGCGGGGTCGACCCCCATGGCCTCGAGAACGTGCGAGGGTTCGGGCACGCCCGCGGTGCACGCGGATCCGGTCGAGCACTCGACACCGGCCGCATCGAGGAGCATGAGCAGCGTGTCCCCCTCGCAGCCGGGGAAGGACACGTGCACGTTGCCCGGGAGTCGATCGACCGGATCGCCATTGACGATGGCATCGGGCGCGATGCGCTGGATGCCATCGAGGAGATCGGCACGCAGGGCCATCATCCTCGCGGCGTGGTCGGCTTGAGCGGTGACCGCGTGGCGCACGGCGACGGCGAGCGCGGCGATCCCCGCGGCATCGAGCGTGCCGGAGCGCACCTCGCGCTCCTGACCGCCACCGTGGACGACGGGGACGATGCGCGCGTCGCGACGCAGCACGAGGGCTCCGGTGCCGACGGGGGCTCCGATCTTGTGACCGCTCAGGGCCAGGGACGTGAGTCCAGGCAGCGATCCGTCTACGGGCAACTGGCCGATGGCCTGCACCGCATCGGTGTGGAAGGGCACCCCGGCCTCGCCGCACGCGGCGGCGATCTCGGCGATCGGCTGCACGGTGCCGACCTCGTTGTTGGCCCACATCACGGTGCACAGGGCGACACCGGGTCCCAGGCGATCCCGCACGGTGCCGGGATCGACCCGGCCCTGGGCATCCACGGGGAGCCAGTCGATGTCACGCCCCTGCTCACCCAGCCACGCAACCGGATCGAGTACGGCGTGGTGCTCGATCGCGGAGCAGAGGATGCGCGCCCGCTCCGGTCGAGCCCAGGCGAGGCCCTTGACCGCGAGATTGTCCGCCTCGGTGCCGCCTGAGGTGAAGATCACCTCGCTGGGTCGCACGCGCAGGTCGTCGCCGATGGACTCGCGTGCCTCCTCCACGATGCGACGAGCCGAACGCCCCGCGGCATGCAGTGACGAGGGGTTGCCGACGCGCAGCGCAGCGTCGCGCCACGCCTCCGCCGCTTCCGGGAGGAGGGCCGTGGTCGCCGCGTGATCGAGATAAGCGCGGTCGGACTGCACGGAGCCGAGCCTACCCGCCCTCCTGCGTCAGTCCTTGCGCTTGGAGATCTCGTCGGTCAACTGGGGCACCACCGCGAAGAGGTCACCCACGACACCGAAATCGGCCAACTCGAAGATCGGCGCCTCCGGGTCCTTGTTGACCACGACGATGGTCTTGGACGTCTGCATGCCGGCGCGATGCTGGATGGCCCCGCTGATGCCGTTGGCGATGTAGAGCTGCGGTGACACGGTCTTGCCGGTCTGACCGACCTGGAACTGGTGGGGGTACCAACCGGCGTCCGTCGCGGCTCGCGATGCGCCCACAGCGGCACCGAGGGTGTCCGCCAGTGCCTCGACGACGCCGAATCCCTCGGCTCCGCCAACACCGCGACCACCCGAGACGACGATGGCCGCCTCGCTCAGCTCCGGGCGTCCGCCCTTGCGCGCCACGGTGCGGCCGGTGACCTTGGCCGACTTCGCCGCAGCCGAGACGTCGGCGTTCACATCGACGCGCGTGCCGGATGCGGCAGCCGCCTCGGGAGCGACCGAGTTGGGACGCACCGTGATGATCGGCGTGCCGGTGGACACCTTGGACTTCACGACGGTCGACCCACCGAAGACGCTCTGCGTCGCCGTGAGATCGGAGGCGACTCCGACCGCGTCCGTGATGACGCCCGAGCTGCTCTTGATGGCGACGCGACCGGCGATCTCCTTGCCCTCGGCAGTGGAGGGGATGAGCACCGCGGCGGCCTGCGAGTCGGCGAGGACCCGGGCCAGCACCTCGGCCTTGGGCGCGACGAGATAGTCGTCGAGGTCGGCGGACTCGGCGACGTAGACCTTGTCGGCGCCGTACTCACCGAGGGTGGCGAGCGCATCCGCCGAGGCACCGGTGCCGAGCCAGACCGCAGCGGGGGTCCCCAGGGAGCGAGCGAGGGTCAGCAGCTCGAGCGTGACCTTCTTGACCGCACCGTCGGCATGCTCGACGAGCACGAGGATCTCTGACATCTCCCAGGCCTCCTAGATGAACTTCTGCTCGGACAGGTAATCGGCGATACGCACGCCGCCTTGACCGTCGTCGGTGACGATCGTGCCGGCCGCCTTGGGCGGCCGTGCGGAGAATTCGTCGACGACACTCCACGCGGCGCCGAGGCCGACGGCGGAGGGCTCGAGGCCGATATCGGCGATGCCGAGCGTCTCCACCGGCTTCTTCTTGGCCGCCATGATGCCCTTGAAGGACGGGTAGCGCGGCTCGTTGATCTTCTCCACGACGGACACGACCGCGGGCAAACTCGCCTCCACGGTGTCGAAGCCGTAGTCGGTGAGGCGCTCGATGCGCACGCTGGAACCGTCGACCTCGACCTTCTGCGCGAAGGTGACCTGGGGCAGTCCCAGTCGCTCGGCAACCATCGCGGGCACGACGCTCATGCGCGCGTCGGTCGACTCCGAGCCGAAGACGATGAGATCGAAGTCGCGGCCCTCGAGCACCTTGGCCAGGGCAGCGGAGGTCGCGATCGCGTCGGAGCCGTGGAGGGCGTCGTCGACGACGTGGATGCCGGCGTCGGCCCCCATGCTCAGGGCCTTGCGGATGGTCTCGGCGGCGCGCTCGGGACCCATGGAGACGACGACGACCTCACCGCCCGCGGACTCGGCAAGGCGCAGGCACTCCTCGACGGCGTACTCGTCGAGCTCGTTGAGCACTCCCTCGGCCGACTCGCGGTCCAGGGTGGAGTCGGATGCCTGGAGCTTCTTCTCGGCCCAGGTGTCGGGGACCTGCTTGACGCAGACGGCGATCTTCACGATCACTCCTCACGGAATCGGACGTTGCCGCCATGTTACTCGCGAGTATCCCCCTCGGCTCGTCGAGATCCCGGGCAGCGGCGGCCGCGTCCCATACGGCACTCTGGCCCCGTGGATGAGGCCGGCCTGGTGGCCACCGGTGAGCGCACGGCGCCCGGTTTGCCCGACGAGGAGTACTGGTTCGCCCGCCACGAGATCGCCTATCGCTGGATCGCCGCACGCCTCGCTGCGAGCGAGCGAGCCCGTCCTGTCGTGGTCGACGCCGGAGCCGGTGAGGGGTACGGCGCGGCGATGCTGGGAGCACGCGGCACCACGATCGCCCTGGAGTACGACCGCGTCGCCTGCGCGCACATCCGGCGTACCTACCCCCACGTCGCGGTGGCACAGGCCAACCTCGTCTCACTCCCTCTGAGCAGCGCGAGCGTGGACGTGATCACGTCCCTGCAGGTGGTTGAGCACCTCTGGGATTTGCGCGGCTTCCTGCGCGAGTGCCGACGCACGCTGCGCGCCGGGGGCCAACTCATCGTCACGACTCCGCAGCGACTCACCTTCTCCCCCGGGCTGGGTCCGGGAGAGAAGCCCCTCAATCCCTTCCACGTCGAGGAGTTCGACGGAGAGCAGCTCTGCGACCTGCTCGCGGAGGCGGGCTTCACCACCGTGGAGATGCGCGGAGTGCACCACGGCGCGCACCTCTCCGCCTGGGAAGGCCAGCACGGCTCCATCGTCACCGCGCAGGTGAGTGCCTCCCTGAGCGGCAACTGGCCGGATGACCTCGCTCAGACAGTGCACGGCGTGACCGCCGACGACTTCATCATCGATGATCGGCCGTGCGCGGCGGACAGTCCGCGCATCCGCAGCGCCCAGGATCTCCTGGCGATCGCGTGGGTGTCGGCATGAGTGAGCCACTGGGCCGTTTCGCGCTCGTGCTGCACACGCACCTGCCCTGGGTCGCACACCACGGCACGTGGCCCGTCGGCGAGGAGTGGCTGCACCAGGCGTGGGCCACGTCGTACCAACCCCTCTTCGCCATGCTGCGCCGCCGCGCCGCACTGGGCCATCGTCGTCAACTCACCCTCGGCGTGACGCCCGTGGTGGCCGCACAGTGGGATGACCCGTGCATGGTGCGCGCCCAGCACACGTGGCTCGGTTACTGGCAGACACGCGCCGCCGGCATGGCAACAGCCGTCGAGTCGGCTCGGCAGCAGACAGGTCGACGCGAGTACGCGGAGGCGACGCGGGCGCTGGCCGACTTCGACGCGCATTGGAGCGCGGGTGGCTCCGCGGCCCTGCGCCCGCTCGTCGACGCCGGAACGGTCGAGCTCCTCGGCGGTCCGCTCACCCACACCTTCACGCAGCTCATCCCCGAACGCCTCGCCCAGGCCAGCATGGTTGCGGGTCTCACGGACACCGTGTCCCGGATCGGGAGCCGGCCACGCGGTGCCTGGACCCCGGAGTGCGCCTGGGAGCCGGGCATGGAGCGACTCTTCGCGGTGTCCGGGGTCGAGCACGTGGTGCTCGATGGTCCGAGCCTGCTCGGTGCCGGCGCGACCACCAGTGCGTCGTGGCTCCTCGGTGACAGTGACGTCCGCGTGCTCGGGCGGGATCTCGATGTGACGTACCGCGTGTGGTCACCGAAGCGCGGCTACCCCGGTGATCGCTGGTATCGCGACTTCCACACCTTCGATCACGAGTGGGGCTTCCGACCGGCTCGCGTCACAGGGCATCACATCCCACCTCACGACAAGGCGCCCTACGACCCCGCCGCCGCACGCGCGCGCGTCGAGCACGATGCGCACGACTTCGTGAGCGTCGTGCGCGAGCGGCTGCTCTCCCTGCGCGAATCGCAGCGGGGCGCACGGCCACCGCACGTCGTCGCGGCTTTCGACACGGAACTCTTCGGGCACTGGTGGCACGAGGGGCCCGCGTGGTTGGAGCGCGTGCTCGACCTCCTGCCGCGAGCAGGGGTGGAGATCGTGACGCTCGCAGACCTCGCCGACGACCCGGCCGGGCGCGTGCATCCGGGCCCCGGATCCTGGGGCCTTGGCAAGGACTGGCATGTCTGGACGGGCCCCGAGGACATCGCGGATCGACAGGGCTCCCTGGCGAAGGAGGCATTGGGCGTCCTCGACGTCACGCACCCGCGCCATGAGCGGTCGATGGTGCACGACCAGCTCGTGCGTGAGTTGCTCCTCGCGCTCTCGAGCGACTGGGCCTTCATGGTCAGTCACGACTCCGCGGCGGAGTATGCACGTTCGCGCTTCGACGGTCATGCACGCGCCACGACGGCCCTAGTGGATGCGCTTCGTGCAGGTCGACGCGATGATGCCGTCCGACGCGCGCAGCACGAAGCCGAGCGCGACCACCCCTTCGGCGGGCTTGACGCGCGGTCCTTCCTGGGCGAGGCACCGCCCGCCTAGCCCTATGCTCACCCGATGCGCGTGCTGCACGTGTCGTGGGAGTACCCCCCGATCGTCTACGGCGGACTCGGCCGTCACGTGCAGGCACTCACCGACGCGCAGGCTCAGCGCGGCGACGACATCACGGTGCTCACGCAGACATCGGATCACCTCACCAACCGTGAGGATGTCAACGGCGTACATGTCCTCCGCGCGCCGCACGATCCCCCCGAGGTGCCCTTCGGAGAGGACACACTGCTGGCGTGGGTGCTCGGCATGCAGACGGGCATGATCCGCGAGGGATCCGCCCTGGGGTCCGTCGACATCGTGCACGCTCACGACTGGGTGACAGCCCACGCCGCGATCGCACTGCGCGACATCCTCGGGGCGCGCGCACTGGTCGCGACGATCCACGCCACCGAGGCGGGGCGACACCAGGGCTGGCTGCCGAGCCCGCTCTCGGATGCCATCCACTCCATCGAGCACTGGCTCGTGCATGAAGCGGATCGCGTGATCGCCTGCTCACAGCACATGCGCCGTGAGGTCGAGCAGCTCTTCGCTCCCCCGGCGGACCACGTGTCGGTCATCGCCAACGGCATCGACCTGCAGCGATGGCGCGCGACGCGCGCACGGACGCAGCGGGCACGCGACGCGCACGGCGCCACGGGACCTCTCGTCGTCTTCGTCGGACGCCTGGAGTGGGAGAAGGGGGCCCACACCCTCATCGATGCGCTCCCCCGGCTGCGCCGACGCATCCCCGGCCTGCGGGCCGTGATCGCCGGCCGCGGAGGCCACGCGGACGAGCTCGAACGACGCGTACGCACCCTGCGCCTGGGGCGCGCCGTCGACTTCGTCGGCTGGCTGCCCGAGCCGGAGCTCCATGGCCTCATGGCAGCGGCGGATGCCCTCGTGGTGCCGAGCATCTACGAGCCCTTCGGGCTCGTCGCCCTCGAAGGTGCAGCGCTCGGTGCGCCGCTCGTCGTGGCGCGCACAGGCGGCTTGGCGGAGTTCGTCGACGACGGCGTCACCGGTCGTACCTTCGAGCCGGGAGACACGGCCGGATTGGCCGAGGCGGTCGCTCGCGCGGTCTCGGATCCCGAGGGATCGGCACGCATGGCCGCGGCCGCACGCACCCGGCTGCGCGACTCCTACGCGTGGTCGCTCATCGCGGCCCAGACGGATGAGGCCTACACCCGCGCCCTGTCGCACCCGCGGCGTACGCCCCGGCCGGATGTGCCTGTGCGCATCCCCGATCGCTCGGTCAACCTGCTGCACCCGTAGGGCCGCCCTCGGCCCCGGCATTGCGGTCGGCCGCCAGCGCGGTCTTGCGGGCGATGTCGGCGAGAGCCTCGCGGCGCTCGAACTGCGCGTCGTAGACCTCGCGTCGGTCCTTGAGCACCCGCGCCGGGATACCGCCCACGATGGCGTAATCGGGTACGTCGCCGCGCACCACCGCGTGGGCTGCGACGACGCAGCCGCGCCCGATCGTCGTGCCGCGCAAGACCGACGCCTTGGCGCCGATCCAGACGTCGGGACCGATGCGCACCGGGGACTTCACGATCCCCTGGTCCTTGATCGGGACGTGGACATCGTCTGTGACGTGGTCGAAGTCGCAGACGTAGACCCAGTCGGCGACGATGGTGCCTTCGCCGAACTCCACATCGAGGAAGCAGTTAACGGTGTTGTCGCGGCCGAAGACGCACTTGTCACCCACACGCATCGTGCCCTCGTGGCAACGCAGGCGATTCTCGTCCCCGATGTGCACCCAGCGCCCCAGGATGAGCCGGCCGTAGCCGCGCCGTGCGTACACCTCGACGCGCCGTCCGAGGAAGACGAAGCCCTCTGTGACGATGTGCGGATGGCGCAGGCGGAAGACCATGAAGCGCCAGTAGCGCACGAGGTACCACCACGACCAGGCGCGATTGCGGACTACCCAGCGCAGCGAGGCGATGGTGAGGAACCTCGCCTGACGGGGATCGCGCCTGCCACTCAGGGCCGCACCCCGGTGACGCTGACGTTGTAGAAGAGCTCGTCGGGCACCACGTGGGACAGCGCTCGGCGATCGAGCGCGTCGAGGGCCATCCACGTGCGATAGGCGAACATCGCCCACCCCCACCCGAGTGACCCCGGCTTCACGGCCGCCTCGAACGTGCGCACAGGCCACCCGAACCACGACGCCGTGAGCTCCTCGGTCACGGTCTCCACATCGATGGCCCCGGCGCGGACGGCGAGACGAGCGAGCTCATCAGGATCGAAGGTGTGCAGGTCGACCACGGCCTCGAGCCGCGCCTCCTCGGAGGACTGGGCCAGCTCCTCCGGAGTGCGGGCGAAGCGCTCACGCAGACCCGGCAGACGCGTGGCCCTTCCCGTCGCCCACCACGTGAGGGTGGACAGCCGGCGCGCGATGACGTCGCCGCGCTGCGTCGGCTCACCGCAGAAGACGAAGCGACCGCCCGGTCGCAGCACCCGCAGGATCTCGCGGAAGGCGAGATCCAGGTCGGGGATGTGATGCAGGACCGCGTGGCCGATGACGAGATCGAACTCGGCGTCCGCGAAGGGCAGGCTCTCGGCATCGGCCGCCTGACCCTCCACGTCGAGGCCGAGGGCAGTGCCGTTGCGCACCGCGACGTCGACCATGCCCTGGCTGATGTCGGTGACGACAGCCGACTTCGCCAGACCGGCCTGCATGAGGTTGAGGGTGAAGAAGCCGGTGCCCGCGCCGATCTCGAGCATGCGCTCAGCGGGCCATCCCTGATCGCCGGCGACGTGCACGTAGCGATCGCGCGCATAGGAGATGCAGCGCTCGTCGTAGGAGATGCTCCACTTCTCGTCGTACGTGGAGGCTTCCCAGTCGTGGTAGACGATGTTCGCCACCTTGGGGTCCGCCCACGCCTCCCGCATCCGGGCCTCGTCGATGCTCATGACCCGGTGAACTCCGCCTGACCCGGGCCCTTCTCGATGAAGGTTCGCATGCCGATCTCGCGGTCGCGCGTGCCGAAGAGGCTCGCGAAGTGGACGCGCTCGATCTCGAGTCCGTCCTCGAGGTCGGTCTCCATGCCGCGGGCGATGGCGGTCTTGGCCGCCTGCATCGCCAGGCGAGGCCCCCGCGCCAACTGCCGGGCCCAGGCGACGGAATCGTCGTACACCGACTCCGGCGCGACCACGCGATCGACCAGTCCGATCGCGAGGGCTTCCTCCGCGCTCACGAAACGACCGCTGAGGATGAGGTCCTTCGCGCGCGAGATGCCCACGAGTCGCGGCAGTCGCTGGGTGCCGCCCGCGCCGGGGATGATCCCCAGCAGGATCTCGGGCTGCCCGAGCTTGGCGTTGTCCCCGGCGACACGGAAGTCGCAGCACATCGCGAGTTCGCAGCCGCCGCCGAGCGCGAAGCCCGTCACCGCCGCGATGGTCGGTTGAGGGATGCGCTCGATAGCCGTGAAGGCATCCTGGAGTGCACGCGTGCGCTCGAGCGCCTCCGACAGCGACCAGTCGGCCATCTCCTTGACATCGGCGCCGGCCGCGAAGACCTTGGGACCGCCGTAGACGATGACGGCATCGACGTCGCGGCGCACGGCGACCTCGCGGGCCGCGTCGCGCAGCCCCTCCTGGAGCCGGATGGACAGGGCGTTCATGGGCGGACGCTCGAATCGGATCGTGGCAATGCCGTCGACGACGTCGACCGTGACTTCGTCCGCCATGGCTGTCTCCTCCGTCGTTCTCCACGCGTGGCTCCACGCGTGGACCCGCGCCATCCCACTCGGCGTCGCAGCAGCCTAGTAGCGTGGCCCGGGTTGCCCGCGAGCGAGCCGGGTGCCGATGCCGGACGCGGCGTCTGGAGTCAGAGGGGCGTATGCAGCCGACGATCGACGGGGCCGGGACGTGGGATCCCCTGGGCCTCACACTCGATGCCACGGGAGCCAACGTCGCCCTCTGGGCGCCCGGCGCGACGGCCGTGGACCTGTGCCTCTTCGACGACACCGGCCGGGAGCAGCGCATTCGTCTGCCCGAGCAAACCTTCGGCGTCTTCCACGGCCACGTGGCCGGCATCGCGGCGGGCACGGCGTACGGCTTCCGCGTCGATGGACCGTGGGATCCCCAGCACGGTGCGCGCTGGAATCCCGCCAAGCTGCTCATGGATCCGTACGCGCGCGCGCTCGAGGGCAGGTTCCGACTCGATCCCGCGGTCTTCGCGCACGAGGGCGATGACGATCTGGCACGCAACGACGCCGACTCCGCACCCTTCGTCCCGCGCAGCATCGCCGTCACGACATCGTTCGACTGGTACGACGATCGTCCGCCGCAGACCCCCTGGACCGACACGGTGATCTACGAGACGCACGTGCGCGGGATCTCCATGGCGCACCCGGGGGTCCCGGAGCATCTGCGCGGCACCTACGCCGGCCTCGCCCACCCCGCGGTCGTCGACCACCTAGTCAGCCTGGGTGTCACCGCCGTCGAACTCATGCCCACGCACCACTTCGTCGACGAGACGCACCTGCTCGAACTCGGACTCACCAACTACTGGGGCTACAACACCCTCGGCTTCTTCGCGCCGCATGCGGCGTACTCCGCGAGCGGCACCCGTGGCGAGCAGGTGCGCGAGTTCAAGGAGATGGTCCGCACTCTGCACTCCGCCGGCCTCGAGGTCATCCTCGACGTGGTCTACAACCACACGGCCGAAGGCAACGAGCTGGGGCCCACGCTGTCCTTCCGCGGCATCTGCAACCCCGGCTACTACCGACTGAGCGACGGCCGCCACTACATCGACTACACCGGCTGCGGTAACACCCTCGATGTCTCCAACCCGCACGTGCTCCAGATGGTGATGGACTCACTTCGCTATTGGGTCACGGAGATGCACGTCGACGGATTCCGCTTCGATCTGGCTTCGGCGCTCGCGCGCTCCTTCCACGACGTCGACATGCTCGGCACCTTCATGACGACCATCCAGCAGGATCCGATCCTGCGTCGCGTCAAGCTCATCGCCGAGCCCTGGGACGTCGGACCGGGTGGCTACCAGGTCGGTGAGTTCCCCACCCTCTGGGCGGAGTGGAACGGCCGCTACCGCGACAATCTCCGTGACTTCTGGCGGGGTGCCGCAGGGGTCGGCGAGCTCGGGTGGCGCCTCTCCGGATCCGCCGACCTGTACGCCGGCGAAGGTCGGCGCCCGTACTCGTCCATCAACTTCATCACCGCGCACGATGGCTTCCCCATGCGCGATCTGACGACGTACGAGCACAAGCACAACGAGGCCAACCTCGAGGGCAATCGCGACGGCACTGACGACAACCGCTCGGCCAACTACGGCGTCGAGGGCGAGACGGATGATCCCGCGATCATCGAGATCCGCCGTCGGCAGATGCGCAACATGATCGCGACCCTTGTGCTGTCGACCGGCGTACCCATGCTCCTCGGCGGTGACGAGATCGGGCGCACCCAGGGGGGCAACAACAACGCCTACTGCCAGGACAACGCGATCTCGTGGTACGACTGGCAGCTCGACCCCTGGCAGGCAGACCTACTCGACTTCACGCGCACCGTTCTCGCGGTGCGCCGCGACCACCGGGTCTTCCGCCAGCGCTTCTTCTTCGACGGCCGCCCCATCCACGAGGGAGGCGCACCCGACCTGGGCTGGGTGGGCCCCGATGGCCTGCCGCTCACCAACGACGAGTGGAACGCACCCTGGACGAAGACGCTCGGGATGTACCTCTCCGGCGAGTTGCATCACGTGCCGGGCGAGCCACTGCCGCCGACGGACGATTCCTTCCTCTTCGTGCTGCATGCCTCGGACGACGAGATCGACTTCACCCTGCCGGGAGAGCCCTTCGGCGCGTCCTACGAGGTCGTCTTCGACACGGGCGCACTGCGGCCGCCCGGACCGATCCCCGCGGGAGCGGCCCTCAGCCTGACGCCGCGGTCGACGGTGCTCCTGCGCGTCACTTCCTAGAGCGATGCTTCCTAGAGCGACGCCTCCTAGCGGAGCGCCGGTTCATTGGGCGCGCCCTGCATGACGGGTGCTGCAATGAGTCCCATCTCCACCGGCGACACCATGCCTTCATGGCGCGGCAGGACGCGGACCGTGTACCCGAAGGGACCCGTGCGCTCCAGCGCGATGTCCCCCGAGAAGAGCCACCGACTCCCGTCGTACCCCTCCTCGGCCCGGAGGTCGGCATACGCCGGCGAGACGAGGCGATCATGGCCATCGACGCGGCCGTAGACCACCTGCACGAGGACATCCTCGGGTGAGAGATCACCGAGCCGCACATGCGCGCGCAGGTGGAGAGGCGCACCGAGCGAGGGCGCGTCACCGACCCCCATGGCCTCGACATGCTCCACCGCGACACCGGACCAAGCAGATTCGACACGCGACTTCCATGATGCGAGATCGCGTGCGAGCGCGAAGTCATCGGCGCACGCACGTCGAGAGGAGATCGCGGCCGGCGCGTACAGCCGTGTGACGTACTCGCTCACCATGCGGCTGGCGAGGACTTTGGGACCGAGCGTCATGAGCGTGTGCCGGACCCGCTCGATCCAGCGGTGCGGCAGCCCGTCGTGACCACGCTGATAGAAGGTCGGCGCGACCTCGCGCTGGATGAGGTCGTAGAGAGCGGCGGCCTCGAGGTCATCGCGACGCTCGGGATCCTCCACACCGTCAGCCGAGGGGATCGCCCAGCCGTTCTCGCCGTCGTACCACTCATCCCACCAGCCGTCGAGGATCGAGAGGTTGAGTGCCCCGTTGAGGGCAGCCTTCATCCCCGAGGTGCCACTGGCTTCCAGGGGACGGATCGGGTTGTTGAGCCACACATCGCAACCCGGATACAGGATCGTGGCCATGGCGATGTCGTAGTCGGGCAGGAAGACGATCCGATGACGCACCTCCGGATCGTCGGCGAAGCGCACGAGCTCCTGAATGAGCCGCTTGCCACCATCGTCTGCGGGGTGCGCCTTCCCACCGATCACGAGCTGGATGGGGCGCTCCGGATCCAGCAGGAGATCCCGGAGGCGATCGGGATCCCGCAGCATGAGCGTGAGTCGCTTATAGGAGGGCACGCGCCGAGCGAAGCCGATCGTGAGGATGTCGGGGTCGAGTACTCCATCGATCCAACCGAGCTCGGCATCGCTGGCCCCCCGCACCCGCCACGATGCGCGCAGGCGCGCACGGGCATCGGCAACGAGCTTCTCGCGCAGGATGCGCTTCACGGGCCAGATGGCCTCGTCGGAGATGCGCCCGATGGCCTCCCAGCCGCGCCCTTCCTCGACGAGCTCGGGGCCCACCTCGCGCGCCGCGAGATCGCGCACCTCCCGCGCCACCCACGTCGGGGCATGCACGCCGTTGGTGATCGACGTGATGAGCACCTCGTCTGGATCGAAGCCCGGCCAGAGTCCGGCGAACATGCCCCGGCTCACTGCGCCGTGCAGAAGGCTCACGCCATTGGCGCGCTGGGACAGGCGCAGGCCCATGACGGCCATGTTGAAGACCCCCGGGTCGCCGTCATCGAACGACTCGGTGCCCAGCTCGAGAATGCGGTCGACGGGCATGCCGGGCTCGGCGTTGTCCCCGCCGAAGAAGCGCTCGATCAGCTCGCGGGGGAAGCGATCGATCCCGGCGGGCACCGGGGTATGCGTGGTGAAGACCGTGCCCGCTCGCACCGCCTCCAGTGCCGAGTCGAAGTCGAGACCACCGACGACGAGCTCGCGCATCCGCTCCAGTCCGAGGAAGCCCGCGTGCCCCTCGTTGGAATGGAAGACCTCCGGCGCGGGGTGCCCGGTGATCTCGCAGTAGCGACGTAGTGCGCGGACACCTCCGATGCCGAGGAGTACCTCCTGGGCCAGGCGATGCTCGCCCCCGCCCCCGTAGAGCCGGTCCGTGACATCGCGGTCCGCCGGATCGTTCTCCTCGATGTCGGAGTCGAGGAGGAGCAGGTCCACCCGCCCTACGTGTGCGACCCATACACGTGCACGCAACGTGCGCCCGCCCGGGAAGCCGATGGAGATGGTGACGCGCTCCCCCGACGCATCGCGCAAGAGCGACACCGGCAGCCCGTCGGGATCGACGACCGGATAGGTCTCCAGCTGCCATCCGTCACGCGACAACGTCTGGTGGAAATAGCCCGAGCGATAGAAGAGGCCCACACCGATGATGGGAATGCCGAGATCGGAGGCGGCCTTGAGGTGGTCGCCCGCGAGGATGCCGAGACCGCCGGAGTACTGCGGCAACGCGGCCGCGATGCCGTACTCCGGAGAGAAGTAGGCGATGCACTGAGGCCGGTCCTCCGGCTGGCGCTGGTACCACGCGTCGCGATGAAGGTAGGCGCGCAGATCGTCGCGGGTGCGGCGTACCCAATCGACATATCCGGGGTCCGCCGCGAGCTCCTGCAGTCGCTCGCGCGAGACCTCGCCGAGGAGTCGCACGGGGTCATCGCCCACGCGATCCCACAGATCGGGGTCGATCGCCCGGAAGACGTCGCGGGTCTCGGGGCTCCAGGCCCAGTGCAGGTTGGCGGCCAGCTCCTCGAGCGGCTCGAGCTCGGCGGGAACGACGGTGCGGACGGTGAACCTACGGATGGCCTTCACGACGGTCACGCTAGCGGGTGGTGCAGGCACAGGACGAGGACCAACCGACTTGCAGCGACACGACGGAAAACACCCGGATTCACCGCAAGCACTTGAGTTCTTGCAGGCCCATTACGGCCTTTTGCGGGATCGCGGACCGACGGACTGATGGACAGTAGGCTGGCACCATGGTGCAGCGGGACACGCGGAAGCAGTCCGGCGCGGCGCCGAAGGCCCCCGCCAAGAAAGCCCCCGCCAAGAAAGCCCCGGCGAAGAAGG
>JBJOJS010000135.1:0-23640 GCA_046046455.1 Actinomycetota bacterium
AACTCCGCGTCATAGCTGTCGAATTCCCTCACGTCAGCCATGAATCTCGCCCCTCCCCGAGGCCCGACCCGACCACCAGGCAGATCATGGCTTCTCGAATCTGACATCGCCGGCAATGACCCGCGATGCGAGCTCATAGAGCGTGACGCCCTCGACGAATGCCCGAGCCCGCAAGCGTGCTAGGGCGTCCTCGATCGAGCAGTCCAGCATGCCTGCGATCATGCCGGTTGCTTGATGCACCCGGAGTCGATCGGCGTCACGGTCCACCAGGAGCGGCTCGAATTGGGTCTCCGCCAGACCGGCCTGAACGTAGATCAGCGCATGGGTGGCGATGTCCACGAGCGCAAGGCAATCGAGATATTCGTGGTCGTCCAGCTCGATCGGCTCGGTCCGCAGCAGGCTGAGTGCTCCCAGGCGTGCTCTGCCGATGCGCAAGGGGAAGCAGAAGACCGCAGCGACGCCCATCTCACGCGCGACGCGGGCATACTGCGGCCACTGCTGGAACTCGAGCGCATCCCAGCTCGAGGCCTCGACGTGCTCGCTGCGGGAGGCCACATCGAAGGTCGGTCCCTCCCCGAGGGCGTATTCGGCATTGGCGACATCGAGTGCCCACGGATCGGATGCGGCCAAGGGACCCTCCGGGACACCGGCGACCTGGAGTCCGATCACGGCACCATCCACCGGCACCTCTCGGACCGCCAGACGGCAGAGTCTGTGGAGAAGGGAGTCCGGACCGCCTTCTCCCAGCCGCGTCACGAACCACGTACGGCGGTCCATGTCTTCCGGCAACGGACTGTCCCTTCTCAAAGAGTTCACCCCCGGAGACGCCTGAATCTACATGTCGAAGAGATGGGCCTCCGGGGTGTAGTCGAGTGCCTCCAACTCGCCCGAGAGGCGAGCGGCCACCACGGCGTCAGACCGCGAGTGCACGGAGAAGTGCCGGTATATGGCCATCGACTCCACTCGTACCGTCGACTCACTGAAATTGATCAGCCGTGCAATCTGTGCGTTCGTGAGTCCATCCGCCATCGCCATGAGGATCACCTGCTGTCGTGATGTCAGCGGAGCATCCCCGTGCTTGCTCGCCGCCACGGCGAACGGAGCATCGTCGATGCTCGACGGAGTTGGCCGTGAGACGGTCCAGAGATGTCGCACGAGCGTGAGACGCGACACGCGAGTGATGGCATCCTGCGTATCGTCGGCCTCGAGCGCGATGGCGATTACCTCGAGCAGTGACGACGTCGTGGGCAGAGGCAGGCAGACGTTGACATCGGTTACCCCATTTCTTGCGCGGTAGCGTGCGACGGGTTGGCCTGCAATCAGGGCCGACGTGATCGTGTCGTGTCCCCATAGGCAGGCGACGGCCCACGCGACGAGTCCCGGACTCGCGCTCGTGGTCGTGCCTCTCTGGAGATCCCCCTGCGATGTCATCCCGATGGTCTCTACGGACCGAAGCTGCTCACCGGGCACGATCCGCCGCACCAGAGTCTCCGCTGAGGGGAAGGGAGAGTCTCCCGAGCCAGCGGCCTCCAAGAGCGCAAACAGCACGTCGCGGTCCCACTCGAGGTCGTCATCACGCCATGCGTCGCCGCGCACGTCCAAGGGACGCCATGCGGAGGAGCGTCTCTCGATCAACACCATGGTGATCCCCGTCCCTTGCTCGAGTGGATCACGTCGCCGACGATCGCCCCCGAGACTTCACGGCATGTGTCTATGATTGTACTCTCCGGGTCCGCTCTGAACCGGCGACCGACGGTGGGAATTCGGGCTGAATTTGCGGTCATGTGGGGTTGCTGACCGACGTGACGACACATTCGCGACAATTCCGCCATGTCCATCCGCCCAGCTACGCCTCTCGACGTACCCGAGATCCTGTCGATGATCCACGAGCTCGCCGACTACGAGAAGGCCCCCCACGAGGTCGTATCAACGCCGGATCTCCTGAGCGACGCTCTCTTCGGCGAGGATCCCGCGGTTTTCGCGCTCATGGCCGTCGATGACACCACCGGGGCAGTGGTCGGGTTTGCGCTGTGGTTCCGCAACTTTTCCACCTGGCTGGGCCGGCACGGGGTCTACCTCGAGGATCTCTACGTCCGTCCCTCGCATCGAGGGCAGGGCTACGGCAAGGCGCTCCTCGAGGCGCTTGCGCGCATCGCTGTCGAGCGCGGATACGGGCGATTCGAGTGGTGGGTGCTTGATTGGAACACGCCTGCGATCGACTTCTATCGTTCCATTGGGGCGCAGGCCATGGATGAGTGGACGGTTTACCGCGTCACCGGCGACGCACTCACGCAGTTGGCTGCAGGAGCAGACGAGAGCACGGCTTAATCGTCGGCCACCGCCGCGGTCGTGCTCGGCCAGAACGCCGCGACCAACCCTGCGATCGCGAGACCCACGAGCACGAAACCAGCGCTGCGCTCGACTCCACCCGCCGCGGTCGCCAGGGGCACTCCGACGACGAGCGCGATGAACTGCCCCACGACAAGCAGGCTTCGCGCCCAGCGCCGCGCGCGCCATAACCCCCGCGCGGCCAAGACCATGGCGATACCGAAGAGCGCGAAGATGATGATCTCCAGCGTCACGGCCACGGGGCTCGAGACTTCTGCGGGGCCGGTAATGCCCAGGCGTGCCACCTGCACGGTGATGTACGCCGAATACGCAAGGAGAGCGACTCCCTCGATGCCCGCGACGACAGCTCCCACGACAAGGGATGTCGCCGGACGCCCGCTCCCGTCAGTCATTCCCCCAGCGTAGGGCGACTAGGGTTCACCCGTGCGTGGAGTCCTCATCGTCAATCCGCATGCGACGACGACATCCCCGCGTGTCACCGACGTCCTCCTGCATGCGCTGGCCGACGAGGTCGACCTCGAGGTCATCCGCACCGAGCATCGCGGTCACGCGGCGGAGATCGCCCGCGGCGCGCGGGAAGATCGGGCCGACCTCGTGTGCGTGCTCGGCGGTGACGGGACCGTCAACGAAGCAGTCAACGGCATGCTCGCGGACGCCCCCGCACCCGACGGGCCCATGCTCGCGATCATCCCGGGAGGAAGCGCGAACGTCGCCGCTCGCGCCCTCGGTCTGCCCGCCGATCCGGTCGAGGCCACGGGCGAGATCCTGCAGGCACTGCGCGAACGACGCTCACGTGTCATCGGACTGGGGCGCGTGACCATCACGCCGTGGGACGGAGAACCCTGGCAACCCCGGTGGTTCCTTGCCAATGCCGGCCTCGGCATCGACGCAGAGATCATCGCCGCTATGGAAGCCGATCGCGCGAAGGGCCACGAGGCAACACCGGCGCGCTATCTCATGACGACGGTTCGACAGTTCCTGTGGCGCACCGACAGACGGGAGCCCGCCCTCACGGTCGAACTGCCCGATGCGGAAGTGGAAGGCGTGTTCGTCGCGATCGTTCAGAACACCTCTCCCTGGACCTACCTCGGATCACTGCCTATCGCCCCGTGCCCGGACGCGTCGTTCGACACCGGCCTCGACCTCTTCGCGGTGCGCAGGATGAGCTTCGCTACCGCGATGCGTCTCGCCCGGCGCATGATCGCCGGCAGTCGAGCGGGCTCGACGGCCCACAGCCTCACCGTCGCCCACGACCTGCCCGTCCTCACCGTCCGCGCCTCGCGAGCCGTCGCGGTGCAGGTCGACGGCGAAGGCCTCGGTGACGTCAGGAGTGCAGCCTTCGCGGCAGCCCCGGCAGCCCTCACGGTCGTCGCCTAGGCCCGTGCTACCACGGTGAGGCGAGAAGGTACGCCGTCCTATAAACGGACGTTCGAGGAGATGTGACCGCAGATGTGACCAAGGAGACAGCTCCCGGGTGGATCGGGTGTGTCGTTTCGCCTTGTGGGACGCCCCTCTCTCTGCGACCCTTAGATGCCGGGCCACGCCCGGCCGCGTTCGTCACACTCGCACCCTGGCCTCACGGCTGCGTCTCTCGGGAGTGTGCGTGAACGTGGTCACAAGCAGGGATCGAGGCGAGGAGGAAGCATGGACTGGCGCCACGAGTCTGCCTGCCGTGACGAGGATCCCGAGCTGTTCTTCCCCATCGGCAACACCGGCCCCGCACTCCTCCAGATCGAAGAGGCCAAGGCCGTCTGCCGTCGTTGCGACGTCATCGATGAGTGCCTGCAGTGGGCCCTCGAGACCGGCCAGGACGCTGGCGTCTGGGGTGGCCTGAGCGAGGACGAGCGCCGCGCGCTCAAGCGCCGCAATGCCCGCCTTCGTGCTCGCAGCACCGCCTGACCTCTCACCTCTCAACTCATCGGCACGGTGATGCGTGCCGCGCAACCGCCGGCATCGCCAGGAGCCAGGCTGAGCGCACCGCGCAGGTCCTGCTCCACGAGTGAGCGCACGATCTGCAAGCCCAGTCCCTCCGCGAGCGGCTCGGGCAGTCCGCGACCATCGTCGCGCACCTCGATGTGCATTTCCGCCTCGGTGCGCGTGGGGCTGAGCACGATCATCGACGCACGCGCGTGCTCGACGGCGTTGTGCACCAGCTCGGACACGGCCATCGCCAGCGGGCTCGCGACCTCAGTCGCCACGATGCCCACCGACCCCTCCCGCACGATCCGCACGTCGGGGGCGTAGGCGCCGGCGAGATCGCGCTCCACGGCAAGGATCCGATCCATTACAGCGTCGAAGTCGATGCGGTCTCCCGGCTCCTGGGCGAGGACCTCGTGAATGGCCGCGATGGCCGCGACGCGTCGGCCTGCCTCAGCGAGGGCTTCTCGAGCCTCATCCGCCTGCACCCGACGCGACTGAAGCCGCAGCAGGGCACCCACGGTCTGCAGATTGTTCTTCACCCGATGGTGGACCTCACGCAGGGATGCGTCCTTGCTCAGCAGGGCACGCTCGCGTCGCCGCAGGTCGGTGATGTCGCGGACGAGGACGATGGCTCCCGCCGACCGGCCACCGGGCACGATGGGAAGGGATCGCAGCGTGACGCACGCCGAGGGATTCTCCACCTCCGCGTCGGCGGCGATGCGCCCGCTGGCGGCAAGCGCCAGCGACTCATCGACAGGACCCGGTCGATGGCTCAGCCGCGTGACGATGGCGGCGAGATCGGCGTCCTCGAGTGGACGCGCCAGGCCCAGGCGGCGGAACGCCGAGACAGCATTGGGGCTGGCGAAGCGCACACGGCCCTGCTCGTCCACGCGCAGGAGGCCATCGCCGACTCGCGGTGGTGCCGAACCCGACGCCCAGTCCGTGTCGCGTGGAGGGAAGCGGCCCTCGCTCGCCATGACGAGCAGTTGCTCGGCCAACTCGTGGTACACCTCCTCGAGCCGACCAGCGCGCCGCGTGGCGGCGTGACGCTCGATGACGGCGACGACGCGGTCACCGACCTGGATGGGCACAGCCTCTCCCCCGGTCGGATCTTCGACGATGCGCGCGGACGCGGCGGCTCGGTCAAGTGCCCGCGAGCGACCCCGGGGGACGAAGGTGCCGACGATGTCCTCCGGGACACCGGTCGGTGCCGTGGCCGGACGCACGAGGGCGGCCGCGACCCAGCCTCCGGTATTCCATGTGGGCAGCCACAGCACGAGATCGCTCATGGCAAGATCCGCCACAAGACCCCACGCTCCGACGAGCGCCTGCAGGTGATCGACCTCGGCGGGCGCGAGGTCGGTGCGCTCAGCAGCGAGGCGGTCGAGGCTCCCCATGCTGCGGCAGGCTAGCCCCCGGGTAGCCTGCCGTGGTCGAAGGGATCCCCGTGCAGAACAAGACGCTCATCACCGTGACCGCCATCGTCGCGCTCGTCGCCCTTGGCGTCAGCATCCTTGCGCTCGCCATCCTGTGACCGAACAGCTCAGCGTGGGTGAGCCCCAACACGGGGGCACCCAGGCCATCGAGGCCGCGACGCGACATGGTGTCCGGCACCTCTTCACCCTCTCCGGCGCCCACATCTTCCCCCTGTACGACGCGGCCGTCGGCGGAGTCGCGTCCGTCCAGGCGGGCTCCTCCGGGCCAATGCGCCTCATCGACGTACGTCACGAGCAGACCGCCGTCTTCGCAGCCGAGGCGATGGGCAAACTCACCCGGACGCCCGGATTCGCCGCGGTTACCGCCGGTCCGGGGGTCACCAATGCGGTGAGCGCGGTCGCCGGCGCATGTGTCAATGGATCGCCGCTTGTCCTCATCGGCGGTCGCGCACCCGATGGTCGCTGGGGGTCAGGGGCCCTGCAGGAGATCGATCACCCGCCGCTGCTGGCTCCCATCACGAAGTCGGCGACCACCGTTCACGATCCCGCCGCCGTCGGCGCGGCCGTCGACTCCGCCTTCCGCCTTGCGGGTAGCGCTCATCGCGGTCCGACATTCGTCGACATCCCCATGGACGTGCTCTTCACCCCAGCCGTCCCCACCCCCCTCGACGCCCCGGGGGCACCCGCGCCACTCGAAGGCGATCTCGCACGGATCGCAGCACTGCTCCGCGTAGCCGAACGACCCGTGCTCGTGCTCGGCAGTGATGTCTGGGCCGACGGCGCCGACACTGCGGCTCGCGCCTTCGTCGACGCGACCGGCATCCCGGTGATCGCCAACGGCATGGCACGCGGCATCCTGCCGCCCGATCATCCACTGCTGGTCACTCGCGCGCGCGGGGCGGCGTTTGCGGCGACCGATCTCGTCATGGTGGTGGGCACCCCGCTGGACTTCCGGCTCGGCTACGGCGTCTTCGGCAACCCCGCGGCACCCGTCATCCACGTCGCCGACTCCCCCGGCCAGGTCGCGACCCACCTCGACCTCGCTGCCAGCGCCTCGGGCGATCTCACGTCGTTCTTCCTGCGCCTCGCTGAGGAGGTCGGGGATCCGCTCGCCGTCGACGAGTGGGCACGCGGCCTGCGCGAGCGCGCCGGGGCGGCGATCGCGGCTGACGCCGCCGACCTCGCGAGCGATGCCGATCCGATCCACCCCGCGCGGATCTACGGCGAGCTTCTCCCCCGACTCGCCGACGACGCTGTCGTCGTCGGCGACGGCGGCGACTTCGTGTCGTTCGCCGGGCGGTACGTCGAGCCGCGCCGCCCGGGGCACTGGCTCGACCCGGGGCCCTACGGCTGCCTCGGCACCGGCCCTGGCTACGCCATGGCCGCGCGACTCGCGCACCCGTCATCGCAGGTCGTCCTGCTCCTCGGCGACGGTGCCGCCGGCTTCTCGCTCATGGATGTCGACTCGCTCGTGCGCCACGGCCTGCCCGCGGTCATCGTCGTCGGCAACAATTCCGGCTGGAATCTCGAGCGCCATCCCATGCGCTTCCTCTACGGCTACGACGTCGCAGCGGACCTGCGTCCCACGGCCTACGACGACGTCGTCCGCGCGCTCGGGGGTGCGGGCGAGACGATCACGCAGCCGCAGGACATCGGCCCGGCACTGGATCGCGCGTTCGCCTCAGGCGTGCCCTATCTCGTCAATGTGATGACGGATCCGGATGTCGCCTACCCGAGGTCGACGACCGGCGTCTAGCGCCGGCGTGACGGCACAGCGTCTGCGCACAGTCCCCGAATGATGGGCTCGGCATCCTGCGCCGATCCTGACCAGCCACGGGGACGCAACTCGATGTGCAGGTGCACCGCGCCCGGCGAGCCGGTGTCGCCCATGGTCCCGATGAGCTGCCCTGCCTTCACCTTGTCGCCCTGACCGACGAAGATCTCGTCGAAGTGGCCGTAGAACCACATCGAACCCTTCTTGTCGGTGATGTCGAGCACAAGCGCACCGTTGCCCTGGTATCCGCTGCGCGTCACCTTGCCCGCGTCGACAGCGTAGATGGGGCTGCCCTTCGTGCCCATCAGGTCGAACCCCATGTGATTGCGGCCGGCTCCCATGCCGTCGGCGTAGGTGAAGTCGACCGCGGGGCAGTAGCGACCGTCGACATGGACCTCGCCGAAGCTCTCGTCGGCTTGCGAAGCCTCGCGTGCGATGTCACGCCCGAGTAGCGCCCAGGTCTCCGGGCCGACGACGCCGGTGCGCTCCAGCCCGTTGTCGGCCTGGAGATCCTCGACAGCGATGCGGGTGACAGGGCCGAAGTAGCCGCTCGCCGGCTTGACGCCCAGGGCCTTCTGCAGGACCTTGACGGCCTCACCCGTGCTACCCGTGCGCAGCTCGGGAGCTTCCGTCGCGAAGACCGGCGTGCGCGGCGCACTGGGCGCTGCCTGGCTGGCCACCGGGACGGCAGCGAGGGTGACAACGGCCACGACGAGGGACGTGGCGAGCGCGAGCGATCGACGCAGACCTGCGGTCATGAGTCCTCCGTCGCCTGCGGGGTCAGCTGTCGGGTTCGGCAGGCCTCATGCGCCCGCCGGTGACGAGGCCCGACTGAGCAGGTCTCATCACTTCACCCCAAGACCGGTCGGTCACGCTGACCGGTCAGTGCCGGAGCCTGATGGCCCCGGCGGTGGGTCCCCCGCTCCTGCCCGCGGTGGTGCGCCCTGGGCGGGCAGGACTCGGCGTGCCCGGGGCGGCCGGCCCGGGGGGACCGACCGGAGAAATGTAACAGAAGGATCACGGGGCCGCCCCCGGACTCAGCCGGCGGGTCGGGAGTAGACCCGCAGGCGCACCCCGGGGACCGGCTCATGGTCACGGCCGGGGATCGGGGTGAATCCGTGGGACAGATAGAGCTGGGACGCCGGTTCATTGCCCTCGATGACGCTGCAGACGAGGGGCCGCCCCGCGGCCCGGGCGATGACGGCATCCAGGAGTGCCAGGGCGATTCCCTGCCGCCAGGCATGGGGCGCGACCGCCATGAAGCGGAACTCCACCTCGCCGGGCTGCGCCACATCGGCGAACGGTCGCCCGGCCTCGACGATGGCCACGGTGCCCACGAGCTCGCCCTCACGCCAGGCGACGAGGATCTCCGTATGGGCCGCCTGACCCGGCGCGTCGCGCAGCACGGCGGCATAGCCGACCTCTTCCGTCGACATCCCGTAGCCGGAGACGTACGCCGCCACGCGAAGGTCGCCCACCGCCGCGAGCTCTTCGGGCAGCGCCTCCCGGATGAGGATCGACGGGGCCGCTCGTGCGAGGAAGGGGTCACGGCGCACGACGACCCGCGTGACGTGACCCTGAGCGATCAGTACGGGTCCCTCACCCACATCGTGTTGGGCCGTCACCGCGAAGCGCAGGAGTCGCCCGTCGCGGTGGACGACTTCCGCGGACGCGTCGACACGCGCTCCCACCGGGCTGGCGAGGAGGTGCTCCACGTCCACGCGCGTACCCACGCTCGTCTCATCGGGAGCGAGGTCGGGGCATGCGCCCACCGTGGCCGCCTCAAGCCATGCGATGAGGCGCGGGGTGGCGAGCACGGGCACATCGCCGCTGCCGAGCGCGCGTGCGGTGTCGTCGTGCGTGACGACGTAGGACCGCGGCATCAGCCTGCGGCGAGCGAGAGGGTGACGAGGAGGTCGCCCTCATGAACGACGTCACCCGGCCGCACGGGGATCTCCTTGACGGTGCCCGCCACCTCGACGATGACGGGGATCTCCATCTTCATGGACTCGAGGAGGAGGACCGTGTCACCCACGACCACGTCCGTGCCCGGCTCCACCAGGATGGAGTGGACCTGGGCCACCATTTCCGCGCGGATCTCCGCGGCCATGGCCTAGGAGTTGGGGCGCTTGCCGTGGTTGGCGCCGCTCTTCTTGCGATCGCGCTTCTTGCGTCCGCGCTTGCTCATGCTCACTCCTCCATGGTCCCGACGGCCGGCGTACCAACCGGGCCGTAATCGTGGCACATAGGCGCCCCAGGGCCGGCGGCGGTAGGGCTTGGTCACCGCATCGTGGTCGCCGGGCCCGGGCCGACCTGAGACCTGGGCCCTCCCCCGTGCATTTCGCGCGGCCTCACGACACCTATGGAGACCGAGAAGTGTCGATAACTCGCACCACATGCTGGACGGCGCCTCAGCCCTGACGGCGGTAGGTGATCCGGACCTCCGAGATCCGGGCCACGATCCGCACGCGCAACTCCTCGGGGGCGCGCTCCTCGCAGCAGGTGCGCTGGACCAGGGCCTTGACCATCTGCTCGAGGCGGTACTGCTCGGCGCACGGTGGGCAGGTGTCGAGGTGCCCGGCGATGGCCACGGCCGACGCCGCGTCGATCTCCTGGTCGAGGTAGTCGTACACGCGGGAGAGCGCATCGCCGCAGCTGCAAGCGTCCGGGTCGATTCCGCTCATGACGCACCCCCGTCCGGGACGAGGTAGCCCTCGGAGATGGCGTAGTCCTCGAGCGAGGCGCGCAACTGCTTGCGGCCGCGGTGCAGACGCGACATCACGGTGCCGATCGGCGTATCCATGATGTCGGCGATCTCCTGGTAGGAGAATCCTTCGACGTCCGCGAGGTAGACCGCCATGCGGCGCTCGTCGGGCAGATCGCTGAGGGCGTTGTTGATGATGTCGTTGGGGAGTCGGTCGAGCGCCTCGGCCTCGGCCGAGCGCAACTCGCCGGTCGAGTACGCCTGGGTGTAGCGCATCTGCCAGTCATCGAGGTCGTCGGTGTCGGTCTGCAGCGGCTGGCGCTTCTTCTTGCGATACGTATTGATGAAGGCGTTGGTGAGAATGCGGAAGAGCCACGCCTTGAGGTTGGTGCCCTCGGTGAAGGACCCGAAGGCCGCGAAGGCCTTGACGAAGGTCTCCTGCACGAGGTCCTCGGCATCGGCCGGGTTGCGAGTCATCCGCAGGGCGGCCCCGTAGAGCTGGTCGAGGTAGGGCAGGGCGTCGCGCTCGAAGCGCGCCGTGCGCTCCTCGTCGGTCTCGACCCGGGCCTCATCCATCACTGCCGAGGGTACGCCGACCCCCGCGGGTCCCACATCGGCCCGCACGACGGGTAAGCCCTCCACAGGGGGCATCGAAGCCTGGCCGGTGAGCACGAAAACTCCAACGCCGGTTCGGACTCGGGCATTCCCGGCCATGTGGGCGCCGGCCGAGCGAACCTCCGAAGTCTCGGATCACGGATTGATCATGGGCTAGGTTCACCCGATGACGAGACGAGGCATGTCCACCGGCTCACGAATCGTGGCAGGCATGACGGCGATGGGCATGCTGGTAGCCGGTCCCGTCATAGGCGCCCAGGCTGCCGACGCCCGGCTCATGACCCCACGCGATGCGGCGGTCGCGTCCCTGGACCTGTCACCTCTCTCCCCTCATGACATCGTTATCGACCCCACCGGCACCTACGCTTACGTCGTCACATGCACGAGAGGCCCGCTCGCAGAGATCCTCCGCCTCAACCTCAGCACCTTCACCGTCGACGACTCAGCCGTACTTACCTCCGACTGTGCCCGATCCGTCGTCATGCAGGACGACTCCATCTTCGTCACCACAAATGACCGCCTCTATAGGCTCAACGCGACGGCCTTTGGACCTTCGGGACCATCGACAAGCGACTACGTCGCCATCGACGGTTACGGAAACGCCCTCGACGTGTACGGCGCCTACGCATACATCGGCCATCACGCCGGGCCGCAGGGCAACAGGATTACGAAGGTCAATATCTCAGGACCCTCGATGACGGTGGCATCGACGTTTCCCTCCGGTGGCAACTACCCGATGAGCCTGGAGATCAATCCCTCGGGCACCTTCGCCTACGTGACGCACACCATCTCTCACTCACTGGCCAAGATCAGGCTCAGCGACGATTCGGTCGTGGGGAGCCTGCAGGTGGGAATGCAGCCGTACGGGCTCGCCCTAGACGACTCCGGGACTTACGCATACGTGCCCAGCGCCGGACGTGAATCCTTCAGCACCCTCACCACACCTCCGTGGCTCGTGCGTGTGCGCCTCAGCGACTTCACCTTCGACGACTCAGTGACGCTGCCCTTCTACTGGGCGTTCGGCGTCGACGTCAACGCCTCGGGGACGACGGCCTACGTCGGCCAGGATCGCGAGGGGGCCAACGTCGCGAAGGTGAATCTGGGTCCGAGCATGAGCATCGCCGAGACCATCACCGTCCAGAGCGCACCAACCTCACTCGCCATCAGTCCGACGGCACCCTTCGTCTACACCGCAAACTCCGCCGACCTCAATGGCACGACCGTGAGCAAGGTCGCCATCGGGAGCGCACCCACGCCGACGGTGAGCGGCCTGTCCATCACCTCCGGGCCGCTCGCGGGTGGCGGCGCAGTCACCATCTCCGGTGACAACCTCACCGGAGCAACCGGCGTGAGTTTCGGTGGGTTGGCGGCCACGATCACCTCGGGCACCGACGACACGATCGCCGTCACCGTCCCCGCTGCAGGCAGTGCCGGAGATCGCAACGTCACGGTCACCACGTCCGGTGGCACCTCGGCGCAGACTGCGACGTACACCTACGTCGCTGCGCCCGTGGTCGCGACGATGTCGCCCAGCAGCGGGCCCGAAGCCGGCGGCACGTCCGTCACGATCACCGGCACCGACCTCACCGGTGCCACCGTCGACGTGGCAGGCACACAGGTCGCCACCAGCGCAAACACCGGAACGTCCCTGTCGTTCACCACTCCACCGGCAGCGGCAGGCCCCGCCAACGTCATGGTGACGACCCCGGGCGGCAGTGCCGCAGCGGGCATCTTCACCTATGTGGCACCTCCCCTGCCGACGGCACCCACGGCACCCCAATCTCCCAGTGCCGTGCCAGGCAACGCTTCAGCGCTGGTGTCGTGGAGCCCTGTCACGGCGCCCGGCTCCTATCCCGTCTCGACTTACCAGGTCACATCGTCACCATCCGGAGGTAGCTGCCTCACCTCCGCGCTCTCCTGCACGATCACCGGGCTCACCAACGGCACGGCGTACACCTTCACCGTGCGCGCCCTGAGCGGAGCGGGCTGGAGCCCATCGTCGTCACCCTCCCCCGAAGTGACTCCGAGCGTCGCGACCCCCACCACCATCGTGATCTCAGGCTCACGGGACCGCACGCGAGGTGCATCTGTGGTGACCGTCACGGGGCGTTCGAACCTCGAATCCGGGACCGTGCTCCGGCCATGGATGCGGGTCGGGGTTCACACCGGGTTCCGTCAAGGTCTGACCGACATCCTGATCGATGACACGGGCGCCTTCGAGTGGTCGCGCCGCACGGCCAGGACGATCACCCTCTATGTGCGCACGCTCGACGGATCGGTGACATCGAATCGGCTCACCATCCGATAGTTCGCGTCCCGGGCATTCCCGGTCATGTCGGCGGCCTCTACGGCAGATCTACCGGCTCCACGAGACCAGGACCCTGGTTGCGCACGGAGTTGACCGCGGTCGACACGGGGTAGATGTCCCAGAAGCCCCCGGGTGAAGGGGCCAGCAATTCCGCGAGTACCTCCTGGCCCGGGGTCTGCGGGTCGAGCCACGCCGCGCGCTGCTCGGGCAGCACCGCGATGGGCATGCGGTCATGGATTCGGCCGACGTTGTCGCGCGCGGCAGTGGTGATGATGGTCGTCGACAGCAGCCAGGCACGAGGATCCTCGTCGTCCTCGATCTCCTTGTCGCGCCACCACTCATACAGCCCGGCCATCGCGAGGCCGGTGCCATCGGCAGGATGCAGGAAGTAGGGCTGCTTCGGCGGCTTCTTGCCCGCCGCCGTGAGTGCGCCCTCCGGAGCTGCCTGCCACTCGTAGAAGCCGTCGGCGGGGAGCAGGCAGCGGCGAGAAGCCAGGGCGCGCTTGTACGACGGCTTCTCCGCAAGCGTTTCAGCCCGGGCATTGATCATCCTGTTGCCGATGCTCGGATCCTTGGCCCAGGAGGGCACCAGCCCCCACCGCGCCACGTCGAGCCGGCGCGGGTGATGACCGCTCTCATCGGGCTTGCCATCGCGCACGACGTAGACCTCATTGGTCGGCGCGATGTTGTAGCGGGCAGGCAGATCGGTCGCCGGAGGCACCTCGACGCCGAACTCCTCCACCAGCGCCGCCGGCTCACGCGATGCCGCATACCTCCCGCACACGGGACCAGCCTGCCCCATGCCCTCTCCCGATACCCTCGCGACGTGAGCGATGCGACCGAGGCCTGGCCGGCCCCCACCGCGCCGGGACCCGTCTCGGCCACCGTGGCCGTGCCCGGATCGAAGTCCGCCACCAACCGCGCGCTCGTCCTTGCCGCGCTGGCCGACGGGCCCTCGACCGTGTCGGCCGCGCTCGCCGCCCGCGACACCCGACTCATGGCTCGGGCGCTCACCGCCCTCGGTGTCGATATCCGGGAGGTCGGGAGCGACTCTGTGGGCAACGTCACCTGGCAGGTCACACCCGGCCCCCTGCGCGGCGATGCCTCCATCGACGTCGGCCTGGCCGGCACGGTGATGCGCTTCCTGCCGCCCGTCGCCGCACTGGCGACCGGCCCGGTCGACTTCGACGGCGACCCGCGCGCACGCGAGCGTCCCCTCGGTCCGATGCTCGACGCCCTACGCGCACTCGGCGTCGACATCACCGACGCCAGCGGATTCCTGCCGCTGCGCATCGAGGGCACCGGAGCCGTCCGCGGCGGCGCGGTGGACATCGATGCGTCGGCGTCCAGTCAGTTCGTCAGCGGGCTGCTGCTCTCAGCGGCGCGCTTCGACGACGGCCTCACCCTCACGCACACCGGCCGCGACCTGCCCAGCCAACCGCACATCGCGATGACCCTCCACATGCTCGGTGAGCACGGTGTGCACGTCGACTTCGATGCCGACACCTCCACCTGGAGTCTCGCCAACACCTCTATCCGCGCCGTCGATCGCCGCATCGAGCCCGATCTGTCGAACGCCGGCCCCTTCCTCGCCGCCGCGATGGCCACGGCGGGCACCATCACGATCCCCGGCTGGCCCAGGCACACCACCCAAGCCGGCGACGACCTGCGCGGGCTGCTCGCCGAGATGGGAGGGAGCGTCACCCTGCACGACGACGGCCTCACGGTCACCGGACCGGGCGCCCTGCGCGGCATCGACGTCGATCTCGGTCAGGTCGGCGAGCTCACGCCCGTGATCGCCGCACTTGCCGCACTTGCTGAGTCACCCTCGCGACTGCGCGGCATCGCGCACCTGCGCGGCCATGAGACGGATCGACTCGCCGCGCTCGCCGAGATGATCAGCGCGCTTGGCGGATCGGCACGCGAGACCGACGACGGCCTTGTCATCGAGCCATCGACATTGCGTGGCGCCACAGTGTCGTCGTACGGCGATCACCGCATGGCGACCGCGGCGGCCGTCATCGGACTCGTCGTGCCCGGCGTGCGCATCCTCGACGTCGGCACGACCGCGAAGACTCTCCCCGACTTCACCGGCATGTGGCAGCGCATGCTCGCGGAGGCCTGATGGCGCGCGGGCGCGGACGTGACCTGGACGAGGACGACGTCCGGGTCCGCCCCTCCCGCGGCAAGTCCCGGCCGCGCTCCAAGGATCGACCCACGCATGCCGACGCCACCCCGGCGATGGTGGTCGCCGTCGATCGAGGTCGCTTCACCCTCGCCGCCGACGACGGCGCGACCGTCCTCGCTGTTAAGGCACGCGAGCTCGGGCGCAAGGGAGTGGTGGTCGGCGATCGCGTCGCCTTCACCGGTGGTGGCACCGGGGTCGACGACCTTGCCCGCGTCGTGCGCATCGACGATCGCCGCACGGTGCTACGGCGTACCGCCGACGACTCCGATCCGGTTGAGCGCGTCATCGTTGCGAACGCCGACCAACTGGCGATCGTCACCGCCCTGGCCAATCCCGAACCGAGGCTGGGCTTCATCGATAGAGCGCTCGTCGCGGCGTACGACGCTGGGATCGCGCCCCTGCTCATCCTCACCAAGGCCGACCTCGCCGATGCACAGCCGGTGATCGACGCCTACGCCGCACTCGACGTACCGGCCGTCGCGGTTTCTCGCGGCGTAGGCAAGGAGCCGGTCCCTGCTGACCTCGATGCCGTCCGTGAACACTTGCGCGATCAGGTGACCGTGCTCGTGGGCCAGTCCGGCGTGGGCAAGTCGACACTCGTCAATGCACTGGTCCCTGGCGCTGACCGGGCTACCGGTCGGGTCAATGACGTCACCGGCCGCGGGCGACATACCTCCACCTCGGCCGTCGTCCTGGCACTGCCCGAAGGCGGCTGGATCGTCGACACCCCTGGCGTGCGCTCGTTCGGCCTCGCGCACGTCTCGCCCGACACGGTCGTGGGTGCCTTCGACGACCTCGCCCCCGGTCTCGATGCGTGCCCGCGTGGCTGCACGCACGATGAGGAGGAGTGCGGCCTCGATGCCTACGTCGACGGCGATCCGCACCTGCGTGCACGACTGGATTCCCTACGCCGCCTGCTCGATTCGCGGGGAGCGTCGGAGGACACCACGGCGCCCGAGGATCTAGGCGCCGATCCGGCCTAACCCGTCTCCGAGGCCGTGCGATCGATGTCGGGCTCGATGAAGACGTAGACCGCCGTGGGCACCGCGGCGCGCAGGCGTGCTTCGGCATCATCGATGCCGTCAGCGATGTCCTGTCCGGTATCGGACTTGCCGATGGCGATCTTGGCCCCCACCAGCAACTCATCCGGACCCACGTGCAGCGTGCGCACGTGGATCACGCGGTCGACCAGTGGGGATGATGCGAGGGCCGCGCGGATGGCGGCATCCTCCTCGGGGAGCGCGCTCTCGCCCACCAGCATCGCGGCCATCTCGAAGGCGAGGAAGACCGCGATGACGACGAGCAGCGTGCCGACCGCCATGGCGCCCAGTCCGTCCCATCGGCCATCGCCGGTCACGACCGCCATCGAGACGCCGAAGAGCGCGAAGACCAGACCCACCAGAGCGCCGAGATCTTCGAGCAGGATGACGGGCAACTCAGGCTGGCGCGCATCGCGCAGGAAACGGAAGAGCGACCGCTTGCCGCGAGCCCGATTGGCCTCGCGGACGGCGGTGCGGAAGCTGAAACCCTCCAGCACGATGGCGATGCCGAGGACGAGGAAGGCGATCCACGCGTCTGAGAGGTCCTCGGGGTGCTGGAACTTGTGGAAGCCCTCGTAGAGCGAGAAGAGGCCGCCGACGAGGAAGAGCACGATCGCCACGATGAAGCCGTACACGTAGCGACGGCGGCCATAGCCGAACGGGTGCTGCGCATCAGGTGCCTTCCTGGAGCGCTTGTTTCCCACGAGCAGGAGCACCTGATTGCCCGAGTCCGCGACAGAGTGGATGGCCTCCGACAGCATCGACGAGGAGCCAGTGAAGGCGAAGGCCACGAACTTGCTGATGGCGATGCCGAGGTTGGCGAGCAGCGCCGCGATCACGGCCTTCATGCCGCCCTGGGTGCTCACTGGGCCTCCCCTGCGCACGCAGTCCATAGGCCGAGCCCGGCGGCGCGGGCGGCATCCTCCGCCGCGCGGAACTCGCCCTGGTGGGCGTAGCCGTCGGTGTAGGTGACCTCCTCTGCGAAGCCCTCCCGGATGAGGAGTTCGTTGAGCATGGTCTGCTGGTCGAGCCAGACGAAGGCGAGCGTGCGGTCGTACTTGTCGGTGAGTCCGGAGACCTCGTCGTACTCCAGCCACACCTGCCCGCCCTCGACGAGCCCCTTCGTGCGCGCGGACGCCTCCGGGCCGAAGCACTCGACCGGACGGTCCGGCGCGACCGTCTCGGGGGTGTCGAGGCCGATGAGCCTGATGACGATCTCCTCACCGTCGCGGTTCACGCGAATGGTGTCACCATCCACGGAGCGCGTGACGGGATAGGGCCCGTGCAGGGTGCCGGCTTCCGTCGATGCAGAGCTCCCCGACGAGCAGGCGACGAGGACGGGGGCGGCGGCGAGGAGCAGGAGGGCCGCACCAAGCCGTGAGTCGGCACGCATGTCAGCCGGGCTGGGTGTTCTCGACGATGGACTTCCAGGTCGCCTCCGCGCCCGAATGCCCGGTGCGGATGGTCCACCCGGTGAGGACGAGAGCGGCGGCGATGACGACGACGCCGACGATCTGGGTGAGCAGGTCGCGTCGACCGCGCCGATCCAGCAACCACAGCAGGAGCAGGACGACGAAGAAGCCGACTGCGATGAAGGGCAGCAGCTCGCCCGCCTCGGCATGCTCCTCGGGATTGCCCACCCGCTCGGCGAACTCCTCGCCCGAGACGCGGCTGACGAACGCCGCCACGGTGCCCACGGCGGCCACCGCGACGATGACCGGCCCGAAGCGGGTGGAGAAGCGCTGCGAGAAGCCCATGATGATGCCGCCCAGGGCCGCGAGGGGCAGAAGAACAACGGCGGCGTGGACGACGAGCGTGTGGGTCGGCAGCCCGAAGATCGTGTCCGTCACGGGGCCAGGCTACGGCCTGCCGCTACCGTGTGCGGGTGACGACACCGGGCCATGAGCATCCTGATCTCGCACTCGCCCTGAGGATGGCCGACGAGGCCGACGCCATCACTATGTCCTACGCCATGCGCCACGACCTGCGCATAGAGACCAAGCCCGACATGACGCCCGTGACCGAGGCCGACCAGGCCACGGAGCGGCTCCTGCGCGACATCATCACCTCCGAGCGTCCAAGCGACGGGATCGTGGGTGAGGAGTACGGCGGTGATGCAGCGTCCGGCCGTCGCTGGATCCTCGACCCGATCGACGGGACCAAGAACTACGTCCGTCGCGTGCCCGTGTGGGCCACGCTCATCGCCCTCGCGGACGACGAGGGAGTCGCGGTGGGAGTGGTGAGCGCCCCCGCTCTCGGTCGGCGCTGGTGGGCGGCACGCGGCCACGGTGCCTGGACGTCGGGTCCGGAGTCGCCCCAGCCGAGGCGAATCCAGGTGAGCTCCGTCGCAAGCCTCGGGGATGCGTCGTTCTCCTATAGCGATCCCGACGAGTGGGATCGCCGGGCGTTCGATGAGCTCATCTCGCGCACCTGGCGCACGCGCGGATATGGCGACTTCTGGTCGCACATGCTCGTGGCCGAGGGCGCCGTCGACATCGCTGCAGAGGTCGGGCTCGGAGTGTGGGACGCAGCTGCTCTCATCCCCATCGTCGTCGAGGCGGGCGGGCGCTACGACGACGTCGAGGCTGGCGCGCCGGGTGGTCCGGTGTCGCTATCGACTAACGGCATGCTCCACGACGCTGTCATCGACGTCCTTCGCGGCTGAGTGCCCGGCTCCACATCGTCACGCCATCGGAGTTCTCGAGTGGAGAGAATCCGCATCGTCGGAGCACCGCGATGCTCGCTGAACTGTTTTGCGCGCGCTGATGGGACGTTCAGCCCCCGGATGTCCCGGTTCGGTGCGCATATCGCCGATCGATCGGATCGGTCTGACCCGGATGCCCCGATGCGTCCGGGGATTCGTTATCCACAGCCGGACGTCCCAGCGTCGCACCACCGCGGGTCAGGGGCTTCCCTGTCGCCATGGCACCCACCTCCGCTACGCACCACACAGCATTGCGGCTCCGCGCGACCTTCGGTTCTCGGCCTTTCACCGTGCCCGACGCGCAGACCGCGGGAATCAGCGTCGATCGCCTGAGGCAGGCCTGCCGCTGGGGCTTGATCGAAAAGGTGCGCCGCGGCTGGTACGCCATGCCCGATGGGCGGACACGTGTCGCAGGGGTTCATCCGGACGTGCGCGCCCCCGATGCCGACGGCATCGACATGTCCGAAGGAATCGACCCCGGCGCTCTCGCCACGGCGCGCGAACTCATCGAGCGCGGCGCTCAACCCGTCTTCGCCGGCAGCCTGGCGTCCACGTGGTGGGGCACCGACGAGGCTCGCGCTCACGGCACGCGCGCACCCGCATTGATGCTCGTCTCTCCCGGATGCGGGATCCGGCGGGGCCTCCGCCACGGCATTCTCATCAGGGAAGCGACCGTTGACGAGCGGGACATCGTGCGGACGAACTCTGGATTGGCGTTTACCAGCGCGACGCGCACGGGAATCGACTGCGCGCGCGGCCTCGATCCGGCAAGCGCATTCATCGTCGTCAACTCCGCCGTACGGCGGAGTCTCGACCCTCGACTCCCGCGCCGCGACGGGTACCGCCCGGCTTCACAGAGCCTTACCGATCTCGCATTCGATCCATCGATTGCCCAGCACGTCCTGGAATCCTTTGCCGCAACCCTTGACCGCTGCGGTGGGCATGGCCTCTCCTCGATCAGGCGCGTGATGGATCGCATCGACGTACGGCTCGAGTCGGCGCTCGAGAGCCTGTCGTGGTGGCGCTTCTGCGAACACGGGATCGACTTGCCGACTCCTCAGCAGTGGATCCGCGGCGCGAGCGGCAAGAGGTACCGAGTCGACTTCGACTTCGGCACGGTGATCGGTGAAGCCGACGGGCTCGGCAAGTACACAGATGCCGGCGACCTCCGGGCCGAGAAGCGACGGCAGATGGACATCGAGCTCGGCGGGCGAACCGTGGTGCGCTGGGGCTGGCCGGACATGTGGAATCACCCAGAGCGGGTGATCGCAGCCCTAGCACGCGCGGCAGGCTAGGCCCTGTACCCAGCGCTGGTCCGGAAAGGACTCGCGCCCGGACCACTGGCTGTGCTTCGACGCCAGCGTCGAGCCGCGCCCGGGCAGGGTTCGAACGACGCTTCGGCGGCGGATTGCGCACCCCATGGCGACCTTCCGCGCCGAAAGGTCCCGCTTGCGTGCGCAATCGCCGTCCCCAAGGGCCAGAGCGGGCCAGCATCACCGAGCCATGGATGAGATCACGAGTTGCTGAGTGCCCGGCTCCACATCGTCACGCCATCGGAGTTATCGAGTGGAGAGAATCCGCATCGTCGGAGCACCGCGATGCTCGCCGCATTCTCGTCATCGCACTCGGCGATCACCTCGCGCACGCTCCGCTCCTGCAGCCAACCGATAAGACCCAGGACCGCCTCGGTCGCGTAGCCGTTGCCCCGGGCCGACTCTGCGAGGCCGTATCCGATCTCGACCCGGCCGTCGGAGTCCGGCGCGCCTTTGCATCCCACGCCACCGATCGCCAGGCCATCCTCGCTAAGTCGTACCTGGAGCGGGCCCCATTCACCGCTCGGCCAATCCCCCGCGAGCTTCAATCGCCCCACCACGAGGTCGCCCTCTGTGGGGTAGTCAGGCGCACAGCGCTCTGACCGACCTTCGACAACTTTTGTCCACTCGGCGATCGTGAGGGTCGCGAGCGTCAGGCGCTCCGTGCGAATGAACGTCTCCACCTTCGTTCTACTTACCGGTGTGGTCGTTCATGGCAGGGCGTTGACGACCACCACGGTAAGGAGAACGAGGGTGCACCACGAGCGGTAGTGCATCAGCCGGCCTGAGGGTGACGAGTGCGGCCGGACGCGGCGTCACACCCGGCACGCGCGACACGGTCACCTGCCGGAGGATCACCGAGAGGACAGTCATCCCCTCGACGTAGGCGAAGTCACGCCCGATACACATGCGCGGGCCGAGGCCGAAGGGCCAGAAGACCGCGTCGCCTGACGCTCCCCGTCGGTGGCCGTCGAGGAAGCGCTGAGGACGGAAGGCCGTGGGGTCCTCCCACACTTCGGGATCACGCTGCACGATGTACGGCGTCATGATGACGAGCGATCCAGCCGGGATCTCGCGGCCCGCGAGCACGTCGTCCTCCTGCGCGTGCCGCGACACCAACCAGACGGGGGGATAGAGCCGCATCGCTTCATCGAAGACAGCGCGCGTCCACGGCAGACGCTCGAGGTCGGCGTACGTCGGCGTGCGCCCCCCCAGCACCTCGTCAAGTTCGCGCGCCACCTCGTGCTGCACCTCTGCGTCACCTGCGAGAAGCCACAGCACCCAGATGAGGGCACTCGCGGTGGTCTCATGCCCGGCGACCAGGAAGGCGACAAGCTCATCGCGGACCTCGGATGCAGGGATCGGTGGATTGGCGGTGGCCGCGTCGAGGAGCAGGTCGAGCAGGCTCGACACGCGAGGCTGGTCGTCATGCCGTTGGCGCGAGCCCACCATCGAGGCCACGGCATCGTCGAGTTGCGCGAGCGCCGCACGCAGCCTGCGCGTGGGCCGCGTAGGCAACCATTCCGGGGGCTGCACCGGCACCTGGGCACGGGACACCACGACATCGAGGGCTTCGATCGTCGCGAGTGCAAGGCGATCCGCATCCTCTGAGAGATCGGTCCCGAAGAGAGAGGCCCCCACCGTCTCGAGGGCCACACGCATCATCGCCTCATCGATGTCGATGACCGCACCGCGAGAGAGATCGCCCCACCGGGCCAGCAACTCTTCGGCGGCACGGGCGGCGTGCGCGACCACGCCCTCGAGCACCTCATGATGGAACGCCGGCTGCACCATGCGACGCTGTCGTCTCCACACCTCACCCGACGTCGTGAGTAGGCCCTCACCGGTGACGAGCGAGAGCGAGCGGTACTGGATCGTCTCCTTGTCGTAGTCGCGAGCCTTGGTCACGAGGACGCGGCGCACGGCCTCGGGATCGCAGATGAGGTACGTCGGGGGCGACGGGATGGGGAACTGCACGACCGGGCCGTAGCGGCGGGCCATCTGCTCGAGGAAGCCGAGGGCATCGGAGCGGATGGTCCGGATCGCGCGCAGCATCTGCGGCCCGCTCGGCCCCGGGGCGGTGGCGGGAGTGCGGAAGTATCGACGGTCGGGAACCCCTTCGCGAGATACGACTCCGACCACGTCCTGCGCCACGCCTCGAGCCTATGCCTGCGCCCCGTGAGACGGACCCGGCAGGATGGCCCCATGACGACGCACCCGCGCGCCGGACAGCCCGCCCAGGACGCCGACCTCATCGACATCGCCGCCCTGGTCACGGCCTACTACACCGGCCACCCCGACGTGGGAGACCCGGCGCAGCGCGTCGCCTTCGGGACCTCGGGGCATCGCGGGTCGTCGTTCGCTCAAGCGTTCACTGACGATCACATCGCCGCCACGACGCAGGCCATCGTGGAGTACCGCAAGAAGCAGGGCATCAATGGACCGCTCTACCTCGGGCGCGACACTCACGCGTTGAGCCAGCCGGCGTGGGCCACGGCCCTGGAGGTGCTCGCAGCCCACGGGGTGACCGTGGCCATCGACTCGCGGGACGGCCTCACCCCCACTCCCGCGGTGTCGCACGCGATCCTCCGCCACAACGCCGGACGAGCCGCGACGGATCCGGGTCGCGCGGACGGCATCGTCGTCACGCCGAGCCACAACCCGCCGAAGGACGGTGGCTTCAAGTACAACCCCCCCGACGGAGGTCCTGCCGGCTCGGACATCACCTCCGTGATCCAGGACCGCGCCAACGAACTCCTGGCCGCGGGTCTCGAGGGCGTGCGCCGCGTCACTCTCCCCCGCGCACTCGCAGCCTCGACAACCCATCGCTACGACTTCCTGCGTCACTACGTCGACGACCTGCCGTCCGTCGTCAACATCGACGCCATCCGGGTGGCCGGGGTCCGCATCGGCGCGGATCCGCTCGGTGGTGCGAGCGTCGACTACTGGTCGGCGATCGCCGAGGCCTACGACCTCGACCTCACCGTCGTCAACCCGCGCGTCGACCCCACCTGGCGCTTCATGACCCTGGACTGGGACGGCAGCATCCGCATGGACTGCTCGTCACCGCACGCCATGGCCTCGCTCATCGAGCGCCGCGATGAGTACGACATCGCCACGGGCAATGACGCTGATTCCGATCGCCACGGCATCGTCACGCCGGACGGTGGGCTGATGAACCCCAATCACTTCCTTTCGGTGGCCATCGACTACCTCTTCGCGCGTCGCGACGGCTGGCGCGCCGATGCGGCTGTCGGCAAGACCGTGGTGAGCTCCTCCATGATCGACC
>JBJOJS010000138.1:0-12804 GCA_046046455.1 Actinomycetota bacterium
ACGCAGCCCGACGGCACCACCTCGGTGGGCGGCGCCGCATGGAATCACATGGTGAAGGCCGGTAGCCCGACAAGCTTCGGCTACTGCGCGACACGCACGGCACCGGCTCCCACACCGACGCCCACTCCCACTCCCACTCCCACACCCACACCCACACCGACGCCCACACCCACACCCACTCCGACGCCGACTCCCACTCCGACTCCGGCGCCGGGCACCGGCTCCGTGCAGGTCGCGATCACGGCCGTGAGCGACTGGGGCACCGGCCGCACCGTGGACGTCTCCGTGAAGAACGGTCGCAGCGCGGCCGCATCGTCGTGGTCGGTCTCCTTCCCCTGGGCCGGCTCGGTTGGATCCATCTGGAATGCGACCGGTGAGCACGCCAATGGCCGCCTGGCGGCGCGGAGTGCGTCGTGGAACGGGGCACTCGCGGCGGGTGCATCGACGACATTCGGATTCTCCGACGCCACGGCGACGGGCATGCCGAAGCCCACGACCTGCACGGCCACGCTCGGTGGCACGACCGTGCCCTGCACGATCACCGTGTCCGGCGGCTCGACTCCGACGCCGACACCGACACCGACCCCGACGCCGACACCGACCCCGACTCCGACACCGACTCCGACGCCGACCCCGACGCCGACCCCGACTCCGACACCAGTTCCCGGTCCGGTGGGCGACGAGCGCGTCGTGGCCTACTACACGAGTTGGTCGACGTACGGTCGCAACTACCAGGTGTCGCAGATACCCGGCGACAAGATCACCCACATCAACTACGCCTTCGCCAATATCGCCAACGGACAGTGCGTGCTCGGTGACTCCTATGCCGACACGGACAAGTTCTTCGCGGGAGACAGCTGGGACAGCACCGCCATGCGGGGCAACTTCAACCAGCTGCTCAAACTCAAGGCGAAGTACCCGCACCTGAAGACGCTCATCAGCGTCGGCGGCTGGACCTGGTCCGGGCAGTTCTCCGGCATCGCGAGCGATCCGGCGAAGCGCACGGCCTTCGTGAAGTCCTGCGCGGACTTCATGGAGAAGTACGGATTCGACGGCATCGACATCGACTGGGAGTACCCCGTCTCCGGCGGCCCGACAACCGGCATCGCCGCGGACAAGGCCAACTACACCGCGCTGATGAAGGACTTCCGCGCCGAGCTCGATCGACGCGAGGCCGAGGACCGTCGCGAGTACCTGCTCACCATCGCCGCGCCGGCAGGGCCGTCGACACTGCGGAACCTCGAGATCGCCAAGCTCGCAGCGACCCTCGACTGGATCAACCTCATGTCCTACGACTACAACGGCTCATGGGATAAGGCGACCGGTCACAACGCCCCGCTCTACCGATCCGCGGCGGACAACGGTCCGGCCGGATTCGATATCGATGCGTCGGTGCGCGCCTACCTCGCGAGCGGCATGCCCGCGAGCAAGCTCGTGCTCGGCATGCCCCTCTACGGGCGCGGCTGGTCGGGGGTCGCTCCCGGTGCGAGCGGGACCGGCCTGCACTCCACCGGCACCGGCGCCTCCACGGGCACCTGGGAGGCCGGCGTACTCGACTACGACGACATCAAGGCCAACTACCTGCCGCGGATGACGCGCTACTGGGACTCGGTTTCCCAGGTTCCCTACCTCTGGGATCGGGCGACCGGGGTCTTCATCAGCTACGACGACGCCCAGTCGATGCAGGCCAAGGCCCGCTATCTGGAGAACCTCGGGCTCGGCGGCGTCATGCTCTGGGAGCTGAGCGGCGACCGCGGCGGCGTACTCATCGACGCCCTGAACGCCGAACTCCGCTAGCTCGGACACCGCGCGCTCTATCCGGCCGCGCGGTGGAGGATGGGCCCATGTCCTCCACCCGCGGTCCGGGCCACGGGGTGACCCTGGGGCAGGCGACCCGGATCTGGGCCTATATCGGGCTCAACAGCTTCGGGGGTCCCGCGGGCCAGATCGCGGTCATGCACCGCGAGTTGGTCGAGCGCCACCGGTGGATCAGCGAGCGCAGGTTCCTGCACGCCCTGAACTACTGCATGATCCTGCCCGGTCCGGAGGCGCAGCAGCTCGCCACCTACGTGGGCTGGCTCATGCATGGCACGCGCGGCGGCGTGATCGCCGGAAGCCTCTTCGTCATCCCGGGTTTCTTCGCGATGCTCGTGCTCTCGGCCGCGTACGCCGTCTTCGGCGACGTCACGTGGGTCCAGGGCCTGCTGTTCGGGCTGCAGGCCGCGGTGGTCGCAATCGTGGTCGAGGCGGTCATCCGCATCGGCAAGCGCACCCTGCGCAGCAACGCACTCCGGGTGATCGCGGCCCTGTCCTTCGTCGCGATCTCCTTCTTCGACGTGCCCTTCCCCTTCATTGTCATCGCCGCGGCCGTGGCCGGTTGGCTCATCGGCCGCCGGCGGCCCCAGTGGTTCCCGCTGGGTGGGCACGGGAGGGCCGATGCTGCCGACGAGCCACGCGCGCTGCTCTCGGACGACGAGGCCATCACCCCACCCGCCGCGCGCAGCGCTCTGCGCGCCGCCGTGGTGTGCGCCGTCATCTGGCTCATTCCCGTCGCCGCACTCGTGATCACCCTGGGCATGACCAACGTCTTCGCCCAGGAAGCCGTGCTCTTCTCGCAGAGCGCACTCGTGACGTTCGGCGGCGCCTACGCCGTCCTGGCCTACATCGCTCAGGAGGCCGTCTACCGCTACGGCTGGATCACGCCCCAGGACATGATCACCGGCCTGGGCCTGGCCGAGACCACACCCGGGCCGCTCATCATGGTGGTGCAGTTCGTCGGATTCCTCGCGGCGTACAACTCACCCGGCGACCTGCCGCCACTGGTTGCCGGCACCCTCGGCGCGCTCCTCACCGTGTGGGTGACCTTCGTCCCCTGCTTCATGTTCATCTTCCTAGGTGCCCCCTACGTCGAGCGGCTCCGGCACAACCAGTCCATCAGCCACGCCCTCACGGCCGTCGGGGCAGCTGTGTCCGGTGTCGTGCTCGATCTCGCCCTCTGGTTCGCCCTGCACACGGCGTTCGACACCGTCACGGACACCGGCTTCGGCCCCCTCACCCTGCCCATCCCCGAGCTGGGCTCGATCAACCTCGCTTCCGTCGCCATATCGCTGCTCGCGGCCGTGCTCGTCTTCCGACTTCGGATCGGCACGCTCAAGGTCCTGGCGGTGTGCGCCGTGACCGGCGTCGCGGTCACCCTGCTGGGCTGGAGCTGACCGAATCCGCCTGGCGCCCACGAGGAAACGCGCACGCTCGATGCTCGTTTGCCTGCCCTGACGCGGCTGCGCACGGCCCCCGACCGAAACGTAGGGCAGCGGCATCCCCCCGCCGCTCGACAACGATCACGGAGGCCTTATGCGCACCGCGCGCCGTACCACCGCTCTCATCACGAGCCTCGTGGCTCTCGCCGCAACGGCGATAACCGGGGTGGTGATCGCGGCACCCGCATCGGCCCACGGCTCCCTGTCGCTCCCGGCCTCCCGCATCTGGGAGTGCTTCCACGGAGATCGCAGTGCGCCCATGTGCGCCGCCGCCTGGCAGGCCAATGCCCAGGCGCTCTACGACTGGACCGAGGTCAACCAGCCCGCGGCCAACGGAAACCATCAGGCCCTGGTGCCGGACGGCCAGCTCTGCAGCGCAGGGCGCAGCAAGTACGCCGCCTTCGACACCCCATCCACGCAGTGGAAGGCCACAACCCTCCGCCCTGATGCCGACGGCAAGTACACCCTGCGGTGGGAGTCGACGGCACCCCACGCGACACGCTACTTCCGTGTCTATGTCACGAAGGCGGGCTTCGATGTCACAAAGCCACTCACGTGGTCCGACCTCGAGCTGGTGCACGACACCGGCTTCCGCCCGTTGGAGCCCGTCACGACGATGCGTGTCGATATGCCGCAACGTCAGGGCCGGCACATCCTCTACACCGTCTGGCAGCGCAGCGACTCCACGGAGGCGTTCTACTCGTGCTCCGATGTGATCCTGGATTCCGCCGGCACGGTGACGCCGACACCGACACCGACTCCCACGCCCACGCCTGCGACCGACGTTGCCTATCCGCTCGTCACCTCGGGCAATCGGATCGTCGACGCGAAGGGCAAGACGGTCATCTGGCAGGGCGTCAACTGGTTCGGCCTCGAGACCTCCAACCAGGCGCCGCACGGACTGTGGACGCGTGACTACAAGGACATGCTCAAGCAGATCGACGATCTCGGCTTCAACACGATCCGCATTCCCTTCTCACTGCAGGCCATGCGCGGCACGACCACCACGGGAATCGACTACGGCGGCGGCCGCAATGCCGATCTGCAGGGCAAGACGCCACTGCAGGTGATGGACGCCGTGATCGCCGAAGCCGGTCGCCTCGGCCTCATGGTCATCCTCGACAACCACTCGCAGGCGAATGACGGCTTCATGGACGGCCTCTGGTACGGCCAGGCAGGCTTCACCGAGGCCGACTGGATCGCCACCTGGGAGATGCTCGCCACGCGGTACGCCGCCTCCGATCACGTCGTTGCCTTCGACCTGAAGAACGAGCCCCACGGCGCCGCGACCTGGGGCACGGGGCTCGCGACCGACTGGCGTCGCGCGGCTGAGCGCGCGGGGGCCGCGGTGCTCGCACGCAATCCCGAGGTCCTCATCGTCGTCGAGGGCATCGAAGGTCCCGTGGCCGGCGGGCAGCAGCTCGCTACCCACTGGTGGGGTGGCAACCTCGAGGGAGTGCGCAACCACCCGGTGCGCCTGCCTATCGCCAACCGACTCGTCTACTCACCGCATGAGTACGGTCCCGGTATCTTCGCGCAGCCGTGGTTCTCCAGCCCCAACATGGCCGCGGTCCTCGCGGACCGCTGGCAGAAGGGCTTCGGCTACATCCATGAGCAGGGCATCGCACCGATCTTCATCGGCGAGTTCGGTGCCAAGAGCGTCTCGCCGACCACGCTCGAGGGCCGCTGGATCACGCAGTTCACGGCGTACCTGAAGGCCAAGGGCATGAGCTGGACCTTCTGGGCCTGGAACCCCAACTCCGGCGACACCGGAGGCGTGCTCACCGACGACTGGCGCACGGTGCATGCGGACAAGATGGTGCTGCTGCGCGACCTCATGGGAGCGTCGACGACCCCGACTCCGACTCCCACACCGACACCTACGCCAACTATCACACCGACTCCCACGCCGACTCCCACTCCGACTCCCACGCCGACGATGCCCGGGATGACCGAGGGGATCACCGCGACGACAATCGTGACCAGCGACTGGGGTGTGGGCTACTGCACCGACGTGATCGTGGCGACGGCATCGACGACCGAGAAGCACTGGCGGGTGGATCTGCCCAAGGCGATCACCGTCACCGACCTGTGGAACGGCGTACGCACCACGCAGCCCGACGGGACCGTCAGCGTCGGCGGAGCGGCATGGAATCACATGGTGAAGGCAGGCAGCCCGACGAGCTTCGGGTACTGCGCCACCCGCAATGCCACGGTGCCCGCACCCACACCGACGCCCACACCGACACCGACACCGACGCCGACCCCTACACCGACGCCCACACCGACACCGACACCGACACCCACACCCACACCGGCGCCGACGAGCAGCCTGACCGCGCGCTTCACCGTGGACTCGAAGTGGCAGAGCGGTGCGTGCTACACCCTGGAGATCGCCAACCCGACGACCAAGGCGGCATCGACGTGGACGGCGGGCTTCACGCTCGCCCCGGGGACGTCGATGACGCAGTCGTGGAGCGGCACACTCGCCATGGTGGGTCCCGTGGGTGTGGTCACGGCTCCGAGTTGGGGCGCCACGATCCCGGCAGGCGGCAAGGTGCGCCACTTCGGCATGTGCATCTCCGGCGTGGGCGATCCGACAGGAGTCCGCGCCTCCTGACACCGGTCTTGCGCACCGAACGGGGACATGTCAGTGGAGAAGTTCCCCGTTCGGTGCGCGAAACGGCATGGGCCGCGGAGGTAGGGTTCACGCATGAAGGTCACCCTGCTGATCGCCGCGGCCACGACAGCCGCACTCGCACTCGCTGCATGCGGCGGGGGATCGGCCTCTCCGCTCACCGCCGAGGAAGTCGTGCCCAAGCTCGAAGCGGCGGGCATCGAGTGCACCGAGACCTCCAGCGAACCCGTCGAAGAGGGGATCGCTGCCACCGCGGTGACCTGCGCGCTGGGCGAGTCCGGAGGCGTGGTCGTGATCGTCGCGGAGTCCGCCGACGAGATCGCCAAGGCCCGACTCGAGCTCTGCGCGCAGATCCCCGATGAACAGGGCAACCTCGAGGTGGCCACGGGCGAGACATGGCTGTCCGTGACGCTCTCCACCGTGGGCGTCGGTCCGGCTCAGGTGGCCGAGGCGCTCGGCGGCCAGGTCACCAAGATCACCGAGTACTGCGCGACGTGACCCTGCGCGACGTGACCCCGCGCATCTGGGCCGCATTGCTCGCAGCCGCGACCCTCATCTCCGGATTCGCCGTGGCCTCACTCACCGGCAATCGCGCGCTCGGCGGCATCGTGCTCATCGCGGGGGGCGCGGTGTGCGCTGTGCTGTGGTGGCGGATGGCCGGTCCGGCCCGCGCCATTGCGGCTGTCGCCGTGGCAGGGATCGCTTTCGTCGTATCCCATCCCCTGGGTGCGCTGATCACCTCGTGGGGTGCCGTCCTGCTGGTATCAGCGATCACCGCGGTCGCGGCGTACTACATCACTCCGCCGCCGCGCTCATCCGTGCTGGAGAAGCGCTGAACGATGTAGATCGGCAGGATCGACACGATCACCAGGAACGCCGCGACGACGTTGACCACCGGGGCCTGGTTGGGTCGGAAGAGATTCTGATAGATCCAGATGGGCAGGGTCGTGATGCCCGGACCCGCGGTGAACGTCGTCACGATGATCTCGTCGAAGGACAATCCGAAGGCCAGCAGCGCACCGGCGGCGAGAGCCGACCGCATGAGCGGGAAGGTGACGTGGACGAAGGTCTGCCAGCCCCGCGCACCCAGGTCGGCTGACGCCTCCTCGACATTGCCCCCGAGGCGTCGCACGCGGGCGAGCGCGTTGTTGTAGACGACGACGATGCAGAACGTCGCATGAGCCACCACGAGGGTGAGGAAGGTCAGGCCGCCCAGGAACGTCGTGAAGACATTGTTGAGCGCAATGCCCGTGACGATGCCCGGTAGGGCGATCGGCAGGATGATGAGCAGGCTCACCGAGTCGCGGCCGAAGAAGCTGAAGCGCCCCAGTGCGAGGGCCGCCAGGGTCCCCAGCACCAGGGCGATCGCCGTCGCGCAGATGCCGAGGATCACACTCGTCACCAGAGCGTCGCGCACTCCCTCGTTGGCGAATGCCGCCTCCCACCACTTCACGGAGAATCCCTGCGGGGGCCACGACAGAGTCTCGCCCGCGTTGAAGGAATTGACGAGGACGACCGCGAGCGGGATGTAGACGAAGAGGAACGCAATGACGGCGAAGATCGACAGCGCGACCTTGGTCCCACGCCCGGTGGTCACAGGTTGTCCAGAGCGCCGGTGCGGCGTACCGCAGCGAGGTAGATCAGCACGATGACCACGGGGATCGTGGCGAAGGCCGCCGCGAAGGGCAGGTTGGTCACGTAGTTCTGCTGCACGACATTGCCGAGCATGATCACCTTGCCACCGACGATCTGCGCGGTGATGTAGTCGCCCAGGCTGAGCGAGAAGGTGAAGATCGAGCCCGCCACCATGGTCGGGAAGATGATCGGCACGATGACGCTGCGGAAGGTGCGCCAGCCCTTGGCTCCCAGATCCGCGGAGGCATCGAGCATCGAGTTGGGCAGCCGAGTGAAGCCGGCGTAGACCGGCAGGATCATGTAGGGCAGCCAGAGGTAGGTGAGCGTGATGACGATGCTCAGCTCGCCGAAGCCGGGACTATCGAGCCCGAACGGCGCAAGGAACCACGCGAGGACACCCTGCTCGGGAGTCATCATCGCGCGCCACGCGTAAACCTTGACGAGGTAACTCGCCCAGAGCGGCGTCAGGATGAGCGCGACCAGCAGGGGCTGCCAGCGCGGGCGTGCCACCCGGGCCATGAAGAAGGCCACGGGAACGCCGATGAGCAGGCACAGCAGGGTCACGGAGATCGCGATCGCCAGAGTTCGCAGCATCGTCTGCAGGTACGCCGGGGTGGTGAAGACCTCGACGAAGTTCTCGAGGGTGAAGGTGCGCACGAGCGCACCGGTGAAACCGTCGACCGTCCAGAAGGCCGTGAGGAAGAGTGCGGCGAGGGAACCCAGGTAGACGACGACCAGCCACGCCATCGGCGCTGCCAGCAGCGCCGCCAGCCGCACACGCGGATGGCGATAGCCGAAGCCCCCCTTCGGGGGACTCGCTGTCGTCGTTGCCATGGGTTCCCTCGCCGCTTCAGTCAGTCACTAGGAGCGAAGCTCCGACCAGGCCTTCGACCACTCCGAGTAGGGCACGCACTTGACGTCCGTGCGCCCGTCGAGGCAGGCCTCGGTCGGGGTGTTCCAGTAGTAGACGTTCTCCCAGTACGCCGGCTCATTGGCGTGGTACGTCGTGCACTGCTCGGGATCGATGTCGCAAGCCTTGACGTTGCTCGGCGCCTCGCCGAACCACGCCGTCGCCTGCTGGTTGATCTCAGGTGACGAGATCCAGTTGAGCCACTTGTAGGCGCAGTTCAGGTTGGGCGTGTCCTTCGCGACCATCCACGTGTCGGACCAGCCTGTCGCACCCTCCTTGGCCTTGACCGAGCCGATCGTGGCCGGGTCGAAGCCATTGACGATGACCTGCCACGAGGTGGCCGCGGTCATCGTGCCGGCGTTCACGGCATCGATCTGCTTGAGGTAATCGCTCCAGTACTCGCTCACCAGCGGCTCCTGCTGCTTGAGCAGGTTGATCGCCGCATCGAACTGCGTCTGGTCGAGCGCGTAGGGATCCTTGATGCCGAGCTCGGGCTGCGTCGCCATGAGGTAGACGGCAGCGTCGGCGATGTAGATGGGCGAGTCGTACGGGCCCACTCCGCCGGCAGCCGGGGAGTCAGGCTCGAACATGACCGACCACGAGTCGACCGTCTCGCCGACCTTCTCCTTGTTCCAGACGAGGAGATTGGCGCCACGACCGTGCGGGATGCCGTAGGCGACGCCGTTGACGCTGTTGTGCGACTTCATCTTCAGGTCCGGGAAGATGTCGGCGTAGTTGGGCACCAGGTCGGTGTTGACCGGCTGGACGTTGCCGCCGTAGATCAGGCGAAGCGACGCATCGCCGGATGCCGACACGACATCCCAGCCGCCGCCCTGCATGAGCTTGACGGCCTCGTCGGAGGTGCCGAAGGTCTTGACGTTGACCTTGCAGCCCGTCTCCTCCTCGAAGGGACCCACCCAGTTCGCGGACGGATCCGTGCTGCCGTTCTCGGCGTACCCGGGCCACGCGAGGATGTTGAGTGCGCCCTCGCCGTCGCCGACGGGGCCTTGGTAGGTCGGAACGTCGGGCACGCCGCCCGAGTCGCTCGAACCGCTATCGCTGCCGCCGCCGCATGCGGCCAGCACCAGGGCCGCGGCACCGCCGACGGCCAGCATCTTCAGCAGACGCGCTGTGTGCACCTGCTCCTCCTTCTCTACGGTGGGCCGCGCCGGACGGCGTGGTCCTGTGAACACCGTCACGACCCCACAGGGATCTCGTGCTCGGTGTTCCACATCAATGTCACGCGCTGCCCTCGCATGGCGTTTACTTCCGCCGAGGTGGCGTGAGAGTTCTGCTGCACGGCGATGAGGGTCGCGCCCGCGTCGAGATCCACGATGAAGCGCGTCGACATGCCGACGTAGACGACCTCCCGGATCACACCCGCTGCGGCACGCTCGGTGCCCTCAGGTGTCGCCGTACCCAGCAGGACGCGAATCTTCTCGGGACGCACCGACCACAGGCCCTCGCGACCCAGCAGTGTCGCGGCGACGCCTGCCTCAAGAAGGTTGGAGACGCCGACGAAGCCGGCGACGAAGGGTGTCTGCGGATGCTCGTAGATGTCGACGGGGGAACCGATCTGCGCGATGCGCCCCTTGTCGAAGACCGCGATGCGGTCCGACATCGTGAGGGCTTCCTCCTGGTCGTGCGTGACGAAGACGAAGGTGATTCCGACCGCGCGCTGCAATTCCTTGAGCTCGACCTGCATTTGCTCACGGAGCTTGAGGTCGAGGGCGCCCAGGGGCTCGTCGAGCAGGAGCACGCGCGGACGATTGACGAGCGCGCGGGCGAGCGCGACACGCTGGCGCTGGCCTCCGGACAGTTGGCTCGGCTTGCGCGACCCGTATCCCTCGAGGCGCACGGAGGCAAGAGCTTCCTCCGCACGTTGACGCCGCTCCTCCTTGGGCACCTTCTTGACCCTGAGCCCGTACTCGACGTTGGAGAGCACATCCATGTGCGGGAAGAGCGCATAGTCCTGGAAGACCGTGTTGACATCGCGCGAGTAGGGAGGCACCCGGGTCACGTCAACGCCCGCGAGCTCGATCGTGCCCGAGGTGGGCTGCTCGAATCCCGCGATCATGCGCAGCACGGTCGTCTTGCCCGAGCCCGACGGCCCGAGGAGCGTGAGGAACTCGCCATCCTGGACATCGAGGTCGACGCTGTCGACGGCAACGACGTCGCCGAATTCCTTGCGCAACTGCCGCAGCCGGATGGCGATGCTCACCTGACCTCCGAGATCCCCCTGACCTGTGTGGGTGGGACGAGCGGGAGCCTAGGGGGAATCACGCGGATCGGCGCGCGAAACGCCATCCACACTTCGGTCCAGTCGCCCAATCGTGACCTGGGCGGGCAGTGACCCACACCGGGGACCTACGCCGGGGACCTAGAGGCCGGGGACCTACGCCGGATACACGCGCCCGGGACCCGTGACGCTCACGACCACGGCTTCGCCGGGACGAGGAGGTGGGGTGCCACCGGGCACCCGCACGGGGATCACGGTGCCGTCGGCGAGCTCGACGCGCAGGAGCGAGTCGTGACCGTGGTACGACGTCTCCCGGACGACGCCCGCGCCCGGAAGCGACTGCGCGTCCACCGGGCACGACAGGACGAGTTGCTCGGGACGCAGGACGACGACGGCCTGACCTTCGGGCACGCCGGTGGTGGCGGCGTGCACAGGGACGTCACCGAGGGCGCACGTCGCCCGGCCCTCACGGGCGAGCGCGGGGAGTTCGACGGCGTCTCCGACGAAGCGGGCGACGTCGAGATCCGCGGGCACGTCGTACACCTCCAGCGGCGTACCGACCTGCACAATGCGGCCATCGCGGAGCACGGCGACGAGATCGGCCGTGGAGAGTGCCTCCTCCTGGTCGTGGGTGATGAGCAGCGCCGTGGTGCCGAGGCCGCGCAGGAGCTCGCGCACCTCCGCGCGCAGACGGACGCGCAGTGCGGCGTCGAGCGCGGTGAAGGGTTCATCGAGCAGGATCACGTCGGGCCGCGGTGCGAGCGCGCGCGCGAGTGCGACGCGCTGCTGCTGCCCGCCGGAGAGCTCGTGCGGACGGGCATGGGCGTAGTCGGACATGCCCACCATCTCGAGCACTTCGGCGATACGCGATGCAGATTCCGAGCGCGGCAGCCCGAAGCCGACGTTGGCGGAGACATCGAGGTGGGGGAAGAGCGCGCCCTCCTGCGGCACGATGCCGATGCGTCGCTTCTCCGGTGGCACGAAGGCGTGCGGGAAGCCCGGTCCCGCGCCGGCGACGAGTCGATCGCCGAAGTGGACGGTGCCGACGGTCGGCTTGAGGAAGCCCGCGAGCACGCGCAGCAGGGTCGTCTTGCCTGAGCCGCTTGGGCCGAGGACCGCGGCCACCGCGCCGGAAGGCACCGTGAGATCGAGGTCGGCGAGCACTGCGTCGCCGCCGTAACCGGCGGTGAGGCTGCGCACGTCGACGCTCGTCATGAGCTCACCGTATCCGCGTCGCCCGAATCGACATCGGTGCGCGTCATCGCACGGCTGAGCAGCCACGCGGGGACAGCGGCGAGGACGACAAGGGCGATCGCATAGGGAGCGGCCGCACCGTACGCCGCGATCTCCGTGCGACTCCACAGTTCGGTGGCCAGGGTGTCGAGGCCGGTCGGTCGCAGCATGAGGGTGGCGGGGAGTTCCTTCATCGCGGTGAGCAGCACCAGCAGGCCGCCCGCGGCGATGCCGGGCAGGGTGAGCCGGAAGGTCGTCTCCGCCCAGGCGCTCAGAGGTCCGCGACCGAGGGTGCGCGCGGTCTGCTCGAGCACCGGCGACACGGCGGCGGTCGCGCTCCGAGTCGCTCCGATGGCCTTGGGCAGGAAGAGCACGGCGTAGGCGAAGGCGAGGATCCCGATCGTCTGGTACGCCGCGGGGAAGACCGCGAGGGTAAGGAAGACGAGAGACAGGCCGACGACGACCGCGGGCAGAGCGTGACCCGTGTACGAGACCGTCTCGATGGCGCGCACCGAGCGCGTGCGGTAGCGCGCGGCGAGAATCCCGACCGGCAGTGCGAGCAGCACCGCGAGGATAGCGCCGGCGAGCGCGACCCCGAGGGAGGTGAGTGCCGCGGTGAGCAGCTCGACGACGTCGAGCGGCGTGCGGCTGCCCTGGAGCATGCGCAGGACGAGCGACACGAGCGGCACACCGAGGGCGAGGACGGTGAGGCCCGTGAGCCACGCGAGTGCGCCGGCGCGCGCCCCGCGTCCGAGCACGACGGGGACGGCGGCACGCTGGGTGCCGGTGGCCACGCGCCAGCGCCGGGTGCGGCCGCGCACGCGTCGCTCGCCGTAGACGAGCAGGGCCGCGAGCCCGACGAGTACGAGCGCGAGGACCGCGGCACTCACCC
>JBJOJS010000008.1:0-5089 GCA_046046455.1 Actinomycetota bacterium
GTACGCAAGGTGGACCCCGTCGATGGCGTGGAGCGGCGTCTCGTCTCCGAGGACGACAACAGGTTCCGTGCCGAGCACCCCCACGTCTGCGACGTCGAGCACGGACTCCGCGGCACCCGACAGCACGGTGACAGCCGACGCGTCTCGCAGGGTGACGCGCGGATCTGCCGGTGCCAGAGGCGAGTCGACGCGCCAGATCTCGACGGCAGCCACGGTGTCCTGGAGCCCGTCGTCGATGACCGTGTTAGGCGTTCGATAGGGCGGCAGCGCCGGGCCGAATCCCGCGACCGGCGTGAAGCCGCCCGAGCGGACGAGTGCCTGTCGGATGAGCACCGTCCGCGGTGTGGCGCTGCGTCGCCGATCCACGTCATTGCGCACGACGACGTACTCCACACCGGCACGCGCAAGCGCGTCGGCGAGCCGAGGCGAGCCGCGTCCGGAGTCGAGACGCTCCTGGATCGCATCGAGCCACCGGATATTGCCGGCACTCGAGAGTGGCACGGCGTCACGCACCGCCCAGGGCGAAGTAGCCAGCGGCTGCAGCGGCTCGTCCTGCGTGCGCCCCCAGCTGTAGATCCCGAACGACGCGCCGGGGACGAGCAGCGCGCGTCCGTCAGCGGACTCTTCCGCAAGCCACCGGGCCGCCTCGGGCCAGTAGTCGGGGATCGCCTCGAAGGACCTGTCCCGCACGAGCGTGCCCGTAGCCATGGGCCACGCACCGACGGCGAGCAGCAGGACCATGCTCGTCGCGACGACGCGCGGTCCGAGGGGGTTGCGCCTGAGCGATCGTCGACAGAGGGCGTCGATCGCGAAGCCCACGCCGATGGCGAGCGGCAGTCGCACAATGAGGTCGAACTTGTGGGTGTTGCGCAACGGCGCCAGCAAGCCGTCGAGCGCCTCCTGCACATTCCCTGCCAGCAGCCCCTGCACCGCCCCGGTATGACCGAGCGAGACGAGCACGAATCCCGCCAGCACGCCGCCGACGAGGAAGGCGCGATGGGGAGTGCTCCTGACCGCCAGACCAGCGACGCCGAGTGCCGCGACTACTCCCGTCACGACGATGAGCACCGGGGCCGTCACGAGCATCCATCCGCCGGGCCAGGTCGGGCCCCCTGGCTCCACGACGTACGCCACCCACTGCGAGGCCCCCCGCAGGACGGTGTCGGGCGAGGTGATGAGCGTGGTCACCGACGAGGACTCGATCCAATCCAGGAAGGGTGGGGAGTACTGACCGAGCAGGAGGAGGGGCACCGCCCACCAGAGCGTCGCGAGCGCCACCGCGGCAGCCCACCAGCCCGCGAGCGCCCACCGTGCGCGGCCGCGGAACCTCGTGAGGATCCACCAGGCACCCAGGGGCAAGATCGCGGCGGTCGCCACGGCGTTGACTCCACCCGCGAAGAGCACCGCAATGCCACTCAGCGCCGCACCCCGTCGCGCCGTCAGTCGACCCTGCGCCACCGAGACCAGAGGGATGATCACCCACGGCGCGACCGCGAAGGGAAGCACCTCCACCGAGAGGACGCCGATCTCCGTGACCATGCGCGGTGCGAGTGCGTAGGACAGCCCGGCGAGGATGCGTGCGCTCTCACGCTCGACGCCGAGGAGTCGCGCGAGGCGCACAACACCGAGGAAGGCCCCGATGAGCAGGGCCGACCACCACAGTCGCTGCACGACCCATGCGGGAAGGCCCACCGCATCGCCGAGCACGAAGAGCGGCCCGACCGGGAAGAGATACCCGTAGGCCTGGTTCTGCAACTGTCCGAAGAACCCGAGCGGCTCCCACAGGGACAGCGCACGTGACAGGAAGCCCGCGGGATCCACGGCGAGGTCGAGCTTGGTGTCCGCGGCGATCCGGCCGGGATCCTGGAGGAAGGCGAGGGCGGCGAGCACGACGCTCACGGCCGCGAGCCGCAAGCGGTGCATGAGGCGTGGAGGGGCTTCTTCGTCGCCAGCCGAGACCGCTCCCCGGTCCTGCAGCACGGAGCTCATCCTGCAGGGCCCCTTCGACGCAGGACGAGGAGGAGATTCCACGTGATGACCTCGCGCAGACCGGGCACGTCCACGACTCTGCCGAGCAGCGACGGCAGATAGCGCGGCTCGATCGACACCACGTCGACATCAGGGCAGCGCCGAGCCCACGCAATCCCGGCCGCGGCCGTGATCGGGAAGAGGCTCTCGCCGTAGACGTTCTTCGGCGGATGACCAGTCATCCGCTCGTAGCGCCGTGCCGCGCGATGACCGCCGAGCAGGTGCCACGGCGCGGTCTCGTGCCCACCCCACGGACCGAACCACAGCGTGTACGAGATGACCACTGTCCCCCCGGGACGCACGACGCGCACCATCTCGTCGCCCATCTCCCAGGGTGCAGGCACGTGCTCCAGGACATTGGAGGAGTAGGCGATGTCGAAGGTCCCATCGGCGAAGGGCAGCGCGGTACCGCTTGCCTGCACCGTGCGAGGCCCTGGAGCACGTCCGTGCAGGCGCATCTCCCCCGCGTCCGCATCCACCGCGATGTACGTCGCTCCGCGCGCCGTGAAGGCGTCCGAGAAGAACCCCGGCCCTCCACCGACATCGAGCAGTCGCGCTCCCTCGAGCGGATGGAAGCTCTGGACGTGCGCGGCAGAGTCGGCCGCCAGCTCGCCGTAGAAGCGATCGGGATCGGACTGCTCCACGAGGAAGGCTCTGAAGAGATCCACCGACCGTCGCCACGTCGCCCGGAACGCAGGCTGGGTCGCCCGGCCAGCGGTCACGGTAGGCCTGTCGGCGGACACCCGGTGACGTTACCCCAGCGGGAAGGGTGCACGCGCGTATCGCGCAACCCGTACCGTGAGGAGGTGCACATCGTCGTCCTCAACTGGCGCGACACCGCCAACCCCGAGGGTGGCGGGTCCGAGGTCTATGTCGAGCAGCTTGCTCGACGGTGGGCACGCGATGGGCACCGCGTGACCCTGGTGTGCGCGGCACATGACCGCGCCCCGGACCTCGAGGAGCGTCAGGGGATCCGGATCATCCGGGTCGGGACCAAGCTCACGGTGTACTCGAAAGCGCGTCGCCTGCTCCGCCGGGGGGTCTTGGGCGCAGTCGACGTCGTCGTCGACACCCAGAACGGCGTCCCCTTCTTCGCCCGGTACGCGACAGCAGCACCCACGGTCGTCCTCGTGCACCACGTGCACCGGGAGCAATGGCCGGTCGTCTACGACCCGATCCGTGCCCGCGTGGGATGGTTCGTGGAATCCGTTGCGGCGCCCCGGGCCTATCGCGGCACGGCCTACGTCGCCGTCTCCGAGGCGACCCGCCAGGAACTCATCGGTCAGGGCGTGGCGGCGGACGACATCACCGTTGTGCACAACGGCACCGAGGCGCTTCCTGACAGCGGCATGTCTCGCGATCCGGCACCGCGCATCCTCGTGCTCGGTCGTCTCGTCCCGCACAAGCGAGTGGAGCACGTGATCGCCGCAGCAGCGCTCCTGCGGGAGCGGCATCCCGGGCTCACCGTCGCCGTCGTCGGTGACGGCTGGTGGGCCGAGCATTTGCGCGATGCCGCACAGCGTCACGGGGTGGCCGACATCGTCGAGTTCACGGGCCACGTCAGTGAGGTGGAGAAGGCACGCCAGGTCGACCGCGCGTGGGTATTGGCCCTGCCCTCCCTCAAGGAGGGATGGGGTCTCGTCGTCATGGAGGCTGCGTCGCGCGGCGTACCCGCGGTGGCGTACGCCGACGCGGGTGGCGTCGCGGAATCCATCGTCGACGGCACCACAGGGGTACTCGTGGAGGGTGGCGAGGAGGACTACGCCGAGGCCCTCGACGCACTACTGAGCGACACGTGGCGGCGTGACGAGATGGGCAAGCGGGCCGAGCAGCGCTCGGTGGAGTTCTCCTGGGACGCGTCAGCGAAGCGCTTTGAGAGTGTGCTGCAGGACGCGGTCGCGGCGACGCCGCGCGAGACTACTGCGTCGCGCCGTAGACGACGTAGGGCTTATCGACCGTAGGAGGCACGGCAGTCTGAGATGACACGATGCCGAAGGACGCGCCTGCGGCCACGACCGCACCTACGACCGCGGCGATGATGGGTCCGATCCACACCGACATGCCTGCCTCCCTAGGCCGTCACCGTACCAAAGGTCCCGGCTTTCGGGACCGAACTCGCCGGATCGCGAGAGCGGCGAGGCCCGCGACGAGGGCGGCCACCAGCGCCAAGTCCACGACCGCCACCAGCCGGACGTCGGTGCTGCGCACCTCCACCGAACCCCGGGGCGCGGCGTACAGCTCCAGATCAGGGCCCTCGACGACGAGATCCCAGCCGGGAAGCTCGGGCACGGGACCGGGGGTATTCAGCGCCACCAGAGCCCAGCCGACACCCTGGGCGGGCAGGAGCCCCGCGATCGGCTCCCCCGTCGCCACGGCAGAGGTGATGGCCTGAGCGCGGGGGTCATCGCCCCCGATGCTGACGGGTCCCTCGGGGGTCTCCACGACGAGGTCGTCGGCGACGACAGTGGTGCGTGGCAGCCAGCGGGGCGCGGGATCGAGCACGGTGCGGTCGGCGTTCCATGTGAAGCGACGGAACGCCGTCCAGGGGAACGACGCGACATCTCCAGGGCGGTCGCTCGACATCAACTCGGCGCGCACGGCGGCCCAATCATCGGGGTAGTCCACCGGCTGGAGGCGACCGCCCGCTCCCCACAGCAGGTCCGGTTGACATGCGACAGGCAGCACCACCAGGGCGAGCAGCACGGTCACCCGGGATGCACGATCGCGCAGCACGCTCAGCAGCCGTGCCGCGCCAGCGCCCGCCGCCGCGGCAAGCAGGAGAACCCAGGCGGCGAGCAGCTTCTGCGCGTCGCGGAGCAGCCCACCGCCGGGCACGATGTCGACCGCCGCAGACCAGATCCCCGGGAGCAGAGCCGACGCCACCGCCCCCACGAGACCGACAAGGGCCACGAGGCCCCACCACATCGCGATGCCGCGACCGAGGGCGCGGAGCAGGTCGCGTGCACCCCATGCGCCGAGTGCCAGGACACAGACGCCCAAGACCCACGTCAACGCCGTCCCGCGCGAGGCCAGCACCACCTCGGCGTTCCAGATGCCGCCT
>JBJOJS010000048.1:0-18042 GCA_046046455.1 Actinomycetota bacterium
CGGAGCGCACGGCAGCCCTCCACCCCCTGGAGCAGCTCGACCCCGTGCACTGCAATCCGCAACTCGGTGAGCCGGGCCCGTGGCACGAGCGGCTCCCGCACTTCCACGCGGACTTCACCCCCAGTGCGGGCGATGAGATCCAGGCGGAGTACCTGCTGCCTCGCTCGCGGGCGGTGGAGGCCATCCGCGCACTGCGCACCCTGCATGCGAGCATCACGCCGCTGCTGCATGTCACCGAGATCCGCACCATGCGGGCCGATGATCTCTGGCTGAGTCCCGCTTACGGGCGCGACACCGTCGGCATTCACTTCACCTGGCACCGCGATGAGCGGATCTTCGGCGTGCTGCCCGCGGTCGAGGAGGTGCTCCTCCCCCTCGGGGCGCGCCCCCACTGGGGCAAGGTCTCGTTAGCCACCCCCGAGCAGGTGCGCGCTGCCTTCCCCCGCTGGCAGGACTTCGCTTCCCTCGTTGAGTCCGTGGACCCCGGGGGGCGCTTCCGCAGCCCCTTCGTCGCGAGGCTCATCGGCGCGGCTCCCTAGCGCCGGGGCCATGTCGACCTAACCTGTGCGCATGACCAAGCGCACCCGTCTCCTCGCCCTGTCCGCCCTCGCTGCCAGCACCCTTGTGCTCGCTGCCTGCGGTGGGAGCTCTTCCTCCGATGCCACGTCGGCAGCGCCCTCCGAGAGCCCCATCGGAGGTGGCTCCGCCTCATGCGATCAGGCCACGCTCGAGGGCCTCGCCCAGGAGGCCGCGACGGCCGACGGTGCCGAGTGGGTGTCCTTCAAGAGCGTCGAGTGCGTCGACGGCTACGCCCTCGTCTTCGGCATTACCAAGTCCGGCGATATCGAGCAGACGACAGCCTTCGTCTTCCAGGCAGAGGGTCCCGTGTGGGCGCTCAATCAGCTCGATGCGATCTGCGCCGACGGCGGCGGCGCCGACGTCCCCGCGCAGATCAAGGACCAGGCCTGCGCCCTGCGCTAGTCGCCAGGGCAGCCGGCGTACGAGGCCACGGCATCGCGGCCTCGAGTTCGTAGGCGAGCGATATCAGCCTGCGCTCCTCACCCAGCGGAGCTCCTATCTGCACGCCGATCGGCAGCCCCGCATCCGTGCGTGCAAGCGGAAGCGAGATCGCCGGCGACCCGGTGACGTTCTGCCACGCGGTGAAGGACGCGAAGCGCAGCAGGCGCACGATGTGCTCACGCGGTGGCACATCCGGGCCAAGCTCGCCGATGGGCGGTGCCGGTGTCGACAGCACCGGTGACAGCAGAGCGTCGTACGTCGCGTAAGCGGCTTCCGGTTCGCGCGATGCGCGCACGAGTCGACGCAGGCTCCCCGGGATGCCCAGTGCCTGCTGTCGTGCCATCCGGCTGAGCTCTCGCGTCAGCGGTTCGATGCGGGAGGAATCGAAGTCGGTGCCGAGCACACGGCCGCCGGCCTTGTCGAAGAACCAGGAGATGAGCGCCCAGTAGCGCAGGAAGTCGCGACCGAAGGCCTCATCCACCGGCGGGGCGATCTCCACCACTTCATGGCCGAGGCCCTGGAGGGTGCGTCCGGTATCCAGCACTGCTTCGCGCACGCGGGGATCGACCGGGATGCCGCCCACGGCATCGACGTAGAGGCCGATGCGCAGACGACGGGTCTCGGGGCGCACGACCATGCCGATGGGCGGGAGCCCCTCGGGTCGATGCAGGCGCTCGGCCTCGGCGAAGTAGTAGGCGGTATCTCGGACGGTGCGGGTGACGACACCCTGGGTGACGAGGTTGACCGGCAGCCGGTCGAGTTCGGGAGCATCGATGAGCCGTCCCCGTGACGGCTTGAGCCCGACGAGGCCGCAGGCTGCCGCGGGGATGCGGATGGATCCTCCGCCGTCGTTCGCGTGCGCGATGGGTACGACGCCCGCGGCGACGAGGGCGGCCGACCCACCGCTGGAGCCTCCTACCGACCGAGTGGTGTCCCAGGGATTGCGCGTGGCCCCGAAGCGCGATGACTCCGTGCTCGCCGTGAGGCCGAACTCCGGCAGCGTCGTCTTGGCGATGGGCTCGAAGCCGAGGGCGAGGTACTGGGCGATCCAGGGGCTGGTCTTCGTCGCCGGGGTGTCGGCGGGGGCCCAGGATCCGTGCAGCGTGGGGTATCCCGTCACGTCCTCGTTGTCCTTGAGCGCCGACGGGATGCCGGCGAAGGGTCCGTTGACGGCGGGGGTGACCTCGAGGTCGCGCACGACCGCATTGAGCTCGCCATTCACTGCCGCGAGACGAGCGCGCGCAGCCTCGCGCAACTCGCGCGCGGATACCTTGCGCCGACGCAGACGATGCTGGAGTTCCATGACGTCATCGGTGCCGAGGGCATCATCCGTGTGGGCATCGACCATCGTCATGGCGTGACTGTAGCCGCGAAGGGCATCGACGGATCGGAGAGGAGTGCTTCCTCCGGCAAGCGCCGCCGCCTAGGGTGAGCCGCATGCACCTACGCCGTCGCGCCACGCTGGGCGGACTCCTCGTCGTTGCTGTCGGTCTCGCCGGCTGCACCTCGACGGATCAGCAGGCCACGCCGTCCAACACCGTCGAGATGCCCACGGCGTCCTACAGTCCACCGCCGGACGCCACCGTCACACCGCCCGAGGCCATCACCCTGGCCAATGTCCAGCCCGACGCAGGTATCGAGCCGGTCATTGACTTCGTAGAGTCGGCCCGCACGTCGGTCGACATCTCGATCTACCGCATCGACAGCGACTTCACCCCGCTTATCGATGCACTGGCCCGCACCGTGGAGCGTGGCGTCCCGGTCCGCATCTCCATCTCACGCCAGCTGGTCGGGCAGCCGAATCCACCGCAGGGCAACTCCCAGCAGATCGTCGTCCAGCAGCAGCTGCAGGCAAAGGGCATCCAGGTGGAGTTGAGTCGACCGGAGTTCCACTACGGACACGAGAAGTGCATCATCGTCGATGCCGGGACCCCTGAGGCGCGGGCGATGATCGCCGACTGGAATCTGCAGGCGTCGTACTTCGGACCCAACCAGTACGGGCCGGTGGGGGCGCGGGGCATGGCGGTGCTCAACACCGACCCACAGGATGTCGCCACGATCGCCGCATACTTCAACGCAAACTGGCCGCCCTACGCCCCCTACCCGGTCTCGACTCGCGCCTCACTGGTGTGGAGCCCCAGTGGCGTGGCCTACTCCCCTGTCGGCAACTCGGTCGCGGTGCTCACTGACTTCATCACGAGTGCCAAGGAGAGCCTCGACATCTACGCGGAGTACATCCAGGACGACGCCTTCCTCGTGCCCATGATCATCGAGAGGGCGCAGGCGGGGGTGAAGGTGCGGATCCTCGCCAACTCCGACGGCCAGTCACCCGCCATGGTGTCGCGGCTCAGGGACGCCGGAATCCAGGTCAGGTTCGATCCGATCTTCGACGGCAACACATCGACACCGATGTTCATCCACACCAAGACGATGTTCGCGGATCCCGGCCTGCCTGATCAGACGGCGTTCTTCGGCTCTCAGAACACCTTCATCAACGAGTCTCCGGAGGCGATCCTCGAGCTCGGGGTCATCGTCAAGAATCCGGTCACGATCGAGCAGGCTCATGCCTACTTCGACACCGACTGGGGCACCGCGACCGAAACACAGGCCTCCCCCAGCCCGGCAGGGAACTAGCGCATGCGCGCCCTCGGCCTCCTCGGCGCGGCCCTCGCCCTCGTGGCCTGCTCGAGCTCGCCTGCGGCATCTCTGCCGACACCTCCTCCTCTCCAGGTCGAGCGCACCGGGATGATCACCCTGGAGTCGATCCAGCCCGAGGACGGCATCGATGCGGTCACGGGATTCATCGACGACGCGACCACTTCGGTCGACATCGCCGTCTATCAGATGGATCCGGCCTACAGCCCGCTCATCGAGGCGCTGACACGCGCGAAGGAGCGAGGGGTGCGCGTGCGAATCCTGCTCTCCGGCACCATCTACCCGCCGGGCTCGACCAATGACAATCCGCGCGATGTGGAGATCCTGCGCGAGCAGGGATTCGAAGCTGCTCTCAGCCGACCTGAGTTCAGCTTCTCTCACTGGAAGGTCCTCGTCATCGACGCCGGCACCGCAGGTGCGCAGGCGCTCATCTGCGACTTCAACCTCGAGGCCGGCTACTTCGGGATCGATCCCGAGTACCCCGATGAGGGCGATACCCGCGGCATGGCCGTGCTCGACACTGATCCTGCGGACGTCGACATGATCGCTCGCACCTTCGACGCTGACTGGCCGCCGTACAAGCCCTGGCCAGCCAACGACCGGCCCAACCTCGTGTGGTCACCGAGTGACAGCACGTGCGACTCCACAAGCTGCACGTCGGCCTACCCTCTCGAGCCCGTGGGCAACTCCCGCGACGTGATGCTCTCGCTCATCGGCAACGCCCAGGTGTCGCTCGACATCTACGCGCAGGCCCTGGCTGAGCCCTCGCAGCTGCTCACACCACTGCTCGACGCCGTGAATCGGGGAGTGCAGGTGCGCATCATCGGCAACGACGGCGGCATCAACACCGACGCCCTCGCCAAGCTCAAGGAGGCGGGCGCCGAGGTCGTGATCAACCCCACGGACCCCGGTGGCGACGGCAGGGTGATGTACATCCACACCAAGACAATCGTGGCCGATGCGGGTCGGCCCGATGCGATTGCCTATGTGGGATCCATCAATCCCTTCCTGGACGAATCCATCGACACGGAGCGCGAACTCGGCGTACTCCTGACCGATCCCACTTCTATCGAGCGCATCGTGTTGATCTTCGATCGCGACTTCGCGAGCGGGAGACCCGCATGAGCCCCACGAGGCGTGAGGTGCTGGCCTGGAGCGCCTGGGCGGCAGGAGGACTCGCGCTCACCGCGTGCTCGACGGGCAGCGCCAAGCCCGTGCCCTCGCCCTCGGATACGGCAAGCGTGTCCAATGCCGAGAGCCTCGCGCAGCTCGCACTCTGGACCGCTCAGCGCGGGGCTGACGCCGGGTCCTACGGCATCGGTGGTGCTCTCGTGGAGTCCGCGACAGGGCGAGTGCTCCAAACCATGCCCAACCGCGTGTTCCGCACCCTGGCCGGGGGCGGGACCTTCGTCGAGGACCCCACGGCTCACGGTGAGCGCCAGCTCATGTCGTGGTACCTCGCGCGCCGGGAGACGCTTGGCCTCGTCGATCCCGGGGCGCTGACGGTCGTGACCACCCTGGACCCCTGCCTCATGTGCGCGAGTTCGCTGCTCGCCGTAGGAGTCAACGTCGGAGTCGTCGCCATCGATGACTACTCCGGGGTCAACTACGACTCCAGCGGCACCTTCGGTGATCTGCCTGAGCCGCTGCGCTCACAGGCTCTCGCGACATTCGGCTACTACGCCGTGGAGGGAGGCCGCGCCTTCCAGGGAAGCCGGTCGATCGCGTACGCCGACGAGACGATCACGCAGGACACCCTGGATGCCAGTGCCACCCTCTACTCCACCTCGGCCGACACCGTGCGCAGCGCTCGCCGCGAGAGCGGGACAGACCCGTCGCGGTTGACCGATCCTGCGACCGACCCTTCCGCGATCGACGTCATTCGCGCCTTCCAGGTCACCTGCCCGGATGCCTTCACCGTGAAGGTCCGCGACCCCCGGATGCCGGACAGGCGCGTCTACGACGTCCTGGTCGATACCGTGCGACGCAATCCTGGATCGACGAACGCCGTTGCCTACATCGATCCCTTCGGCAATCTCGTCACCGCGCAGGCAGACGAGCAGGAGGTCAATCTCCTCAGCACTGCGTTCGCTCTGTGCACACGCACCTACGCTCAGACGCGCAACGCGCTCATCGATTCCGAATCGACGGCGGAGATCGCCGGGCAGACGCTGACCAACCCCAATTTCGGCACCTTCGTCTTCCTCGAGGCACCGAACCCGACCACCGCCACCGGGATGTTCGACATCGGCGCCTACGGATCGACGATGGGTGGAGCCACCATGCCGACGATCCCGAGCGCCTTCCAGTACTTCGAGCTCCCACCCGCGGTCACGGAGAAGCAGCTCCAGGACGTGATCTACCCGCTGCCGCCGCTCTACTCGCAGAACATCACGATCTCGCCTCAGCGCGTGGTGGGCGTCAGCTAGGCGTCAAGGCGGCCGTCCGGAGCGAGGATCCCAGTCCCGGCCGGTACTCAGTCGATCCAGGTAGCCGGCGGCCCGCCAGCCGCTACCCTCGGCGCATGGCTACCTACACCTGCCCCAGTTGTGACATGTCCGTCAACACCACGTGCGGTCACTGCACTGCAGATCTCGTCGACGACGTCCTGGTCTTGGACGGCGGCACCGAGGTCCGCATCTCCCAGTGCCCCAACGGTCACGGCAAGATCAAGTCGCCGATGTGCTGCGGCACGGACATGAGCTGCGCCGTCTAGCAACAGAAGGGGCGCGCCCGAAGGGATTCGAACCCCTAACCTTTTGATCCGTAGTCAAATGCTCTATCCGTTGAGCTACGGGCGCCTTGCGGTGTAGGAGTCTAGCCGCAGGCCGGAGACCCCGGCATCGCAGGGCTACCAGCGATTGCGGACCTCCTCGGCCCAGCCTGTGATCCCGTCGACCGCCACCCTCTCCCCGGTGTCGTCCGCCATCCAGCCCGTCCAGGTGCCGAAGGCCTGGTGGGTGGCATTTGCCAGGACACCGAGCTGGGTCCTGTCGACGCGGACATGCCTCGGGGTCAGGGTGAGGTCGGCCCGGCCGCCTCGAGGATCGGTGATCGACCAGGGCCGCATCCAGTCCTCGCGGTCGTACTCCCAGCGCAGGTCGTCGGGGAGGTAGTGAAGCCGCCCGTCGACGCACAGAGCGTTCTCAGTGCTCCCGGTGCCGTCGGTCCAGGCTCCCCCCACTTGGATTCCGATGACCCGATCACCCACGCGACCCGATCCTGAGCCCCAGTTCCACGTCACGGCGTAAGGCCACTTGCCACGTCCGTGGTCGAGGGTTGCGTATGCATCATCGAAGGTGATGCGGTCGCCTCGCACGATCACCTCGCCGGTGGCGGGGAGGGTGTTCTCCTTGACCGTGTACTGGAAGCGAGTCGGACCCCAGGGCACGACGACTCCCAGGGCCTCGTGGCCCGCGGGTCGCGCGATGCGGAAGTCCGCCCGTAGGTCTCCGGCCTCCGCGGTGAGCAACACCTCGAACTCACCGGGCACGAGGTCGATCGCGAGTGCCTTGGTGCGCACGCGCACTGGGGCGGCACCGCTGCGATCGGGCAGGCCGACACGACTCAGCGGCACCAGCGCCGACCGTGCGACCTCGTGCCCATCCGGGCCGAGGAAGTAGACGGCGTGCAGGGCCGCGTAATCGAGGTCGCTCACCGTCACGGCGAAGACGAGGTCGCCCTGGGTCACCGCCCAGTACTCCCAGCGCTTGGCCCGCCCGCGGCCGCGCAGATGGGATCGGTGGAGAGCGCGGCGGGACCAGCCCACGGCGGCAGGATTAAGGCGACCTCGCGAGTCGCAGAGATCGACCGGCTCGGTCAATTCGGGCAGTGCCACGATCGCATCCTGCCCGACGTGCGACCCCGCCGTGCAGCCAGCACACTCATGGCATGACCGATGAGCAGACGACCGACAGCCATGGACTCACCCGGCGGCAAGCTCTCGCGGTGGCGGCTGCGCTGTGCGGGTTCGGGGCCGTGGCGGCGGCCGGCACCGGCGTTGCGCAGGCCTCGGGCACGCTCCGCGTGCAGCTGTCTCAATTCCCCACGCTGCGGAAGGTCGGCGGTGTCGCCACCGTCGGATCGCTGAACGGCGTGCAGGTCGCGGTCGTGCGCACCGGTCGTAGCAAGTACGTCGCCCTCGATCGCCGCTGCCCTCATGCCGGCGGCATCGTGACGCAAAGCGGCAATCAGTGGGTGTGCCCCCTTCACCAGTCCCGTTTCGACATCGACGGAGACAAGGTGAGCGGCGTCACACCCTCAGGGCTGCGCAGGCTCAAGACGAGCCTCGCAGGGGGAACTCTCAGCATCAGCGGCTGACCACGGGGCAGGCTCGACAGAGGCGGCTCTGCTCACTCGCCGGGCTACACCGGTCATGGACCGGGCAGACTGTCCCGATGCGCCTGCGCTGGATCGGCCCCGCCGTAGCCCTCGGGCTCGCGGTCAGCCTCGCCGGTCCCGTCGGCGCCGCGCTCGCGCCCACGCCGTCTCCTGCCGCCGCCGCGGCCAGCCCGATCACGCGCGACGCAGCGGAGCAGCCCAACGTCCTGCTCATCCTCACCGACGACCAGCGGGCCAACACCCTCGTCGGCATGCCCCGGGTCATGGAGGAACTCGTCGGGCAGGGGACGACGTACCCCAATGCCTTCGTGCCGACATCCTGGTGCTGCCCCAGCCGCGCGAGCCTGCTGTCGGGCAAGTTCGCTCACAACTCCGGTGTCTGGGAGAACGCACAGGCTTCGGCGTGGGGCGCGTGGGCAGCCTTCACCAACGGCGGCGAAGAGTCGGACACCATCGCTACGCGGCTCAACGACGCCGGCTACCGGACAGGCCTCTTCGGCAAGTACCTCAACGACACGGTCTCCCAGGGCGAGGACTACCTGCCGCCGGGCTGGGATGCCTTCGAGGCCTTCCTCGGTGGCAACTACACCCGCTACCGGCTCTCGTCCGATGAGAAGCCGGTCCGCAAGGACCGCCGCTATCTCACCGATGCACTTGCCGATCGGACCCTCGACTTCATCGAGTCCACGCCGGAGGACACGCCGTTCTTCGCCTATTTCTCCCCCTTTGCCCCTCACTACCCCTACGACGCTGGCCCCTATGCCGGAGCGACACGTCAGGCCGGGCTGCTCGATGACATCGAGGCGGCCACCAACTTCCCGTCCCCGGCAACCAACCAGGCGGACATGACGGGTTATCCGCGATGGATGCAGAAACTCGAGCCTTCCGACACGTGGAACAACGAGGGACGCGAGAACGCCGAGCGCATGACACTCGAGGATGTCATCGAGCGGCAGGCCGACACGCTCATGGGCGTCGACGCGGCAATCGGACGGATGATCGACTCGCTCAGGGAGTCCGGTCGACTGGACAACACTCTGATCGTCCTCGTGTCCGACAACGGATACGCGTGGGGTGAGCACCGACTCCAGGGCAAGAACACTCCGTACGACGTGTCGGTGCGCGTCCCCCTGGTGATGCGGCTCGACGGCACCCTGGGAGCCGGGGTCCAGGATCCGCGCATCGTCGCGGCCAATGTCGACGTCCACGCCACGATCCTCGATCTCGCCGGCGTGGCACCCGGCCGCATCGACGGCCTCAGCACGCGCATCTCGAATCGCGACGGCCTGGTCATGGAGGCGATGCGGTGGGTCGGATCGCGCGGCCGGCCCGCCTACTGCGGGTTCCGCACCGAGGACAGGCTCTATGTCCACTACTCCACGGGCGAGGAGGAGCTCTACGACTACACGCGCGATCCGCATGAGCTGGTCAATGTCGTGGGCGATCCGGCGTACGCCACGGAGAGGGAGACGCTGAAGCGCCAGACCCGCCAGGCATGCTCTCCGACGCCACCGGGCTTCGCATGGGATAAGCGTGAGGCGCGACTGCGACCGCCGACCAATGTCAAGGCCACGTGGGATGGCGCCGATGCCGTGGTTGTCACGTGGCGAGCGCCGTCGAATGTCGGTGCCCTGTTGCCGGCGTATCGCGTCTACCTGGGCACGACGACGCGGGGCAGGCCGGCGTGCGAACTCGAGTCCGTGCGACTCTCCAGGGGTCTGCGCTGCCGGATCGAGGTGCCCGCCAAGCGCGACGACCCGCAGGTGACCGTTGCTGCCGTACGCATGGGGCAGATCGCGTCCGCCGAGCCCCTCACCCTGCGGGATCGCCCCAAGGCCACACGCCGCTAGGTCCACCAATGACACGGACCGCCCCTGGAGGGGCGGTCCGTGTCACAGCGCGGAGGCGGAGGGATTTGAACCCTCGATGGGGTTTTAGCCCCAAACCCGCTTAGCAGGCGGGCGCCATAGACCGGACTAGGCGACGCCTCCAAGAACTAGCCGGGTCAGGTTACCCGGTCGGGGGTGGACAGGGCACACTGATGTCGCGTGAGCGCAGAAGACCCCATGGTCTCGACCCTGGTCATCGATTGCGGGGGCGGTGGGATCAAGGCAACCGTCCTCGACGACGCCGGCACGATGCGCGCCCAGCCCGTGCGCGTGCCCACCCCGTACCCCTTGACGACCAAGCTCTTCGTCAAGACGCTCGTGGACCTGTCCAAGAAGCTGCCCCAGGCCACGCACGCGACCGTGGGGCTCCCCGGCATGATCCGCCACGGCGTGGTCGTCGCGACCCCCCACTACGTCACGGTCCGTGGACCCCGCACGCGCATCGATCCCGATCTCGTCCAGCAGTGGCACGGATTCGATGCACGCACGGCGCTCAGGGAGGCATTGGGCATCCCCGTCATCGTCCTCAACGACGCTGAGGTCCACGGTGCCGGTGTCATCGCGGGCAAGGGACTCGAACTCGTGCTCACCCTCGGCACCGGACTCGGTTGCGCGCTCTTCGATGGCGGCCGTCTCGCGCCGCACCTGGAGCTTTCGCAGGCGCCTGTGCGCTGGGGGCTCTCCTACGACACCTACATCGGAGAGCACGAGCGTCGCAGACTGGGCGACAGCCTGTGGTCTCGCCGGGTCGTGCGATGCATCGAGGGGCTGCGTCCGATGTTCCTCTGGGACCGGCTCTACATCGGCGGAGGCAACTCCCGGCACATCACCCCGAGCCAGGTGACCAAGCTCGGGGACGACACCGTCATCGTGCCCAATGCCGCGGCGCTCGTCGGCGGTGCGCGAGCCTGGCAACTCCACGTGGAGTTCTAGACACGCCAGATCGGGCGCGTCAGGCAGGTCGGACCGCCTTCGCCCTTGCTGATCTCGCTCGCGGCGTAGACGTGCACCTCGCACCCACGTGAAGCCAGCGCCTCCGCTGTCGCGTCATTGCCCGACGCGATGACAACGACGCCCGGCGCGACAGCGAGGACATTGCAGCCGAGTGTGAGCCAATCCTCCTCCGGGATGGGAAGGAGCTCCACGCCCCTACGGCGTAGCTCCTCCAGCATCGCCACCGGAGCAAGCCGCTCGTAGACCACGGCGAGGTCTTCGCGCACGGGCGAAACGACCGACATCAGGTGCAGGCACCATTCCGGACCCTGGTCGTGGGGGACGTCGTACACCTCCACGCGCACACCTCGGGGTCGCAGGATCTCCGACAGTTGCGCGACCGCGACGGCATTGGTGCGATATGAGCGCCCCACAGCGAGTGTGGTGTCATCGATCCAGAACATGTCGCCACCATCGGCAGTCGCCGACCCGCTCAGGGCCGCCACGGTGGGCACATCCGCCGCGGCCAGATCGGCCGCGAGCCGCTCCCCCTCCCCGACACGGACCGCCTTGGCCGAGCGCAGCGTGATGATCCCGTCGCCGATAGTGAAGGCGGGGTCGTAGGTGAAGCAGGAGTCTGGGAGGCCTTCGAGGGCGGGAAGCTCGAGCACCTGGCAGCCCAGTCTCTCGAGGATGCCGACAAAGGCGGCGTGCTGGTCGATGAGGAGATCGACATCGAGGGGTTGAGCCCAGTGGGCGCGCGCGAAGTCCGAAGCGGGTGCCGGAGGACGCACCGCCACGCGTCGCAGTGGTGCGGTCATCGACGTCACGCCGTAATCCATCGGTCCTCCCACGGGATGCCCTGCATCGCCCGCAGACACTAGCCCCCCATGCGGGCAAGGATGGAGGTGAGGCGCAACTGGTTGTAGCGGAGGACCAGGAAGAAGACGATGTTGCCCAGGAAGACGATGCAGAACCAGAGCAGGATCAACTGCCAGGGGTTGAAGGGCACGATGATGAGGAAGGTGAAGGCAGAGAGCAGGTGCACCCACTCACCCCGCCGCACCTCGATCAGGTAGGCGCGCAGACTCGTCGCATCGATCCCAAACAGGGTCGCCTTGCTCTCACCGCCGAACCATGACCCTCCCTCCGGCAGCCACCTGGCAAACCACGGGATGCCCACGCGGCGATAGACCTGGACTCGGTCCCAGCGGGTGAGCCGCAGCGGCCCCCGGTCACGGTCGAACCATCTGTTGGGGCATCGGGGTGCGACGAAGCCGATGATGAGCGCGCACGCCACGAGGATCAGGAGGTCGATGATGCCCAGGCGCAGCATCGCGCCGCCATCCATGGAGCCTCCTGTGCCGCTACCCCGCACGAGCGGAGGGAGTGGGATTTGAACCCACGGAGACGGGTTACGCCTCAACGGTTTTCAAGACCGTCGCCTTCGGCCGCTCGGCCATCCCTCCTTGCCGGATGCGAGCATCCGACCGCCTCACCCTACCGGGCGGCACTCACTCGGTCGGCGCAACGAACTCCACCGCCGTCTGCGCGACGGCGATGACCGCCCAGGTGCCGCGATCGTCAGCGGTCGTCACGCGGTACGCCGGGAGGATGAGCAGGGTGCCGTCGGGCTGCCAGTACTGAGCGAGCGAGAGCTCTGCACCCGTCGCCAGCATGGGGTCCCACCACACCTGCACGCGTCGGGGGTCGCCCTGGGGCACGCTCGGGGCCTGGTCCGAGCTCACCGCGCCATCACTGCTCGCCCCCGCCATGGGAACGACACCGCCGAAGTCAAGCGGCGTCGGACCGAACGCCGCAAAGCGCGGATCCGACGTACGGGTCACGGCGGTGCGCGCACCGACGATGGGGTAGGACGGCACCTGCTCGAGTCCGGCGGCAAAACCACTGGCCCAGGCCACGGTCTCACCCGCGAAGGTGAAGCTCCATGACAACTGCGTGCGCTGTCCATCGACGCGCTGCCATGCGGTCACCCAGGTCGTGTAGTCATCGGATCCCGATTCCCACTCGACATCGATGCCGTCTACTGCCTGATCGGTCACGCCAAGTGTGGAGAGGATCTTGCGTGCCTGGCGCACAGCATCCCGCTCGGAGATCGGTGCCACGGCCGGCTTGCAGGACTCCGGCGCAGTCGGGTTGACGTCCGATGATGCCGAGGTCGCGCCGTCTGCAGGCGCCGGCTCGGGCTCGGCCACTGCTCCGCACTCCCACGGATTGATCGACGGGTCGGAGAACGACCACGAGACCGTCGCATCCTCGCCGACCCAAATGGAGGGACCGGTGCCATCGGGACTTCCGATCATCCAGCCGTACTCCTGCTTCTGCGGCTCGCCGGGGATGGCGAATGCCGCGCCTAGCTGGCGGGTGAGTGTCTCCAGGTCGATGCCTTCAGCATCGAGGCGATAGCCCGGAGCGGTGCCGGGCTCATCGGTGAGGTCAGGACCGGGAAGCATCGACGCGCCGTAGCCCGGATAGATCATGGCCTTGTCCGCCACGGCCGGTTCGGTGCCCGCGGACATCGTCTCGGGCGCACCCATCGCCGCAGGTGCTCCCGCAGGCTGGCCGGCGACCACGGGGATGGGCGGCGAGGCCGCACCTACGACCGGCATCGACTCCTCGGCGACAGGCGCCGCGGCGATCTCACCGGCAGGTGCGGTGACACGACCCACCGCCACGCCCGCAAGGGCCGTGCCGGCGAGCAGTACGACGCCTGCCGCCACAGCACCGACGGTGATCGCGGTGCGGCGACGCCGCATCGGCACCACACCGGACTGATCGCTCGCGCGAGCGCGGATAGCAGCCAGGTCGGGTTCGGGAGCCCCCTGCGCGGGATCTGCCCCCTGCAACCTCGAGATCGGATCGCGGGCCTCGTCAGAGGTGTCGTCAGCCATGGCGGCCTCCTTCCACCCCGTCTGTGTCAGTCCGAGGGCGTTCCTTGCATCCCGGCGAGGGATTCCTCGAACCGCGATCGGGCGCGCGAGAGGGCTGCGGCGGCTCCCCCCTCGCTGATCCCCAAGGCCGTGGCCAGTTGCGCCCCATTGAGGCCCTCCCAGGCGACCAGGCGGAGGATCTCGCGGTCACGGGGTGAGAGGGCCCGCCAGGCAGCCGCGAGCGCGGCGTCGTCGGTCACGATGTCAGCCGGATCAGCCTCATCGATGGCATCCAGCTCGCCAAGGTCCGCGACGAGCACCTCCCGTGGGCTCCGGCGGTAGTTGGCGAGCACCCTGCGAGCGACGGCATAGAGCCAGGGAAGTTCGGCGCCCTCGGGCACGTCGTCGCGGCGACGCCACGCGATGACGAGCACGTCCGCGGTGAGGTCGTCGGCGGTCGATGCCGGATCGGCGCTCCCGACGAGTCGTCGGTAGAGATACCGGCGTACGGCCGAGGCATGTGCATCGACCATTTCCTCGAGCGTCACCGGTCTCCCTTCCCGCGCGTCCGGACCTGCGACGCAACAACGAGTCTGCCGGATCCCCTAGGAGAAGCCGAGCCTGCCCGCGTCCTCGGGGAGGTCAATGTCGTCGGCCGCGGACCACCGATCGATGATCGACACGACGGTCCGGGGCCGCAGGTCGTCGAGCACCTGTCGGATCGGCATGCCGCTACCGTGGCCGTACGCCGCGATGACTTCCTTCAATGGCTCCACCGCGTAGACGGCCGTCATCGGCTGCTCACGCCCGGAGGTGTCGGTCACGACCGCTGCGGCGGCGTCGTCGATCACCCGGCGGAGGGCCTCGACGGCGAGCCCGCCCGCGGGTGCATCACCGGCGAGCACGGCCACGTGCGTCACGCCATCCGGCAGGCAGGCAACTCCCGCGATAACGGCAGCGCAGGGGCCGCCACCGGGCGGATCCTCGCGCGTCCACGTGACATCGACATCCAGCGCGCGCGCAGGGCCGACCACGATGACCGGGTCGGCCACCCGGGCGACTCCCGCGATGGTGACCTCGAGCAGTCCGCGTCCGTGCTCATCACGCAGTGCGAGCTTGTCCGCGCCGAAGCGGCGCGCCTCGCCGCCTGCGATGACGATCGCGGCTAGGGAGCCCACTCCGGCTTCCGCTTCTCCAGGAACGCCGTCATGCCCTCGCGCGCCTCGGCGGATGTGAAGAGTCCCGCGGATACCTCCGCGGTCCACGCGAGGGCATCCTCTTGCGTCATCGCCGGCACGCGCCGCAGGAGTTCCTTGGTGCGCGCGACGGCCTCAGGCCCGCCCTGCACCAATTGGTCGGCGTACGCCGCGACCGCGGCATCGAGGCCTCCGACCTCGACGACCTGGGTCACCAGGCCCGCAGCACGCACCCGCTCAGCGCTCACGCGCTCACCCGTGAGGAGGAGTTCCTGCGCGTCGCGGCGGTGCATGACCTGGAGGCACACGACCGAGATGATCGCGGGCGCGACGCCGACCCGGACCTCACTGAAGGCGAAGCGTGCGTCCGCTGACGCGACGACGATGTCGCACGCGGCCACGAGGCCGTTGCCACCGCCCGCAACATGCCCCTGCACGCGTCCGATGATCGGCTTGGGGTGGTCGAGCATCGCCACCAGCACATCGACGAGTCCGCTCGTGCCTCCCGAGGCGAAGCCGCCGCTCGTTGCCGCGACCGCGCCTGCGAGATCCGCACCGGAGCAGAAGGTCGAGCCACTGCCGGTGAGGACGACCACACGCACACCGGGATCAGCCGCGGTCGCACGCAGATGCTCGAGCAGCAAGGCCATCGACTCGGCGTCGAGCCTGTTCTTGGCGTCGGGTCGATCGAGGGTGATGGTCGCGACTCCCGCATCGACGACGCAGGTGACGGGGGCACTCACTTCTTGCCCATGCCCTCGAGCATCGAGATGACTCGGAGCATGACCTCGTCGGCACCGCCGCCGATGGAGACGAGGCGCGAGTCGCGGAAGTAGCGTGCCGGCCACATTTCCTCGGCATAGCCCATGCCTCCGTGGAACTGCACGCACGTGTCAGCGACCTCGCGGACGAGGCGACCGGTCTTGAGCTTGGCGACGGTGGCCTCCCGGGTGACGTCCTGGCCCGCCATGTACTTGTCAGCGGCGTACTGCAGGAATCCGTCGAGGGTGTCCACGTCGGCGTACAACTCGGCAAGCCGATACTGCAGGTGCTGGTTAGCGAGAAGCGGCTTGCCGAAGGCCACCCGCTGCTGCAGGTAGTCCTTCGTGCGATCCAGGGCGCGCCGGGCACCCGAGAGAGCGATGTAGGCACCCACGAGTCGCTCGTCCTGGAATTGCGCCATTTGCTGCTGGAATCCGCGATCGGGCTCGCCGATCGTGTTGCTGACGGGCACGCGCACTGCATCGAGCACGATCTCGGCGGTGTCGCTGGCGCGATTGCCCATCTTGTCGATCTTGCGGCCGACGCTGAAACCCGGTGTCTTGGTCGGAACGATGATGAGGCTCATGCCGTGGTAGTCGCCGGGCTGGGAGTCAGGATCCGTCCTCGCAAGCAGGCACAGCCAGTCGGCCTGAGTGCCGTTGGTGATCCACATCTTGCGCCCGGTGATCACCCAGTCATCGCCGTCGCGCACCGCGCGCGTGCGGATTCCGGCGACATCTGAGCCCGCATCCGGCTCGCTCACCGCGATAGAGCAGACCATCTCGCCGCGGAGGGTCGGCTCGAGGTAGGTGCGCTTGAGCTCGTCGGAGCCGTAGCGCGCGAGTGCCGGTGTGGCCATGGATGTCTCCACGGCGATCGCCATGGGCACACCAGCGCAGTCCATACGACCGAGTTCCTGCGCCAGCACGTAGGTGAAGGAGTGATCCGCACCGCTGCCGCCGTATTCCGTGTCGTATTCCAACCCCAGTGCGCCGAGCTCGGCGAACTTGGCGAAGACCTCGTGCGCCGGGAAGATTCCCGCCTCCTCCCACGCATCGACGTGCGGATTGATCTCCTCGTCGATCAGTCGCCGAAGCGACTTGCGGAACTGCTCGTGCTCCTCGGTGAACTGCATCAGTCACTCCCTAGTCGGTCGTTCTTAGGTCGAGGGCTCCCGCCCACAGTTGAGTCAGGGTGGCAACCGCCGTCGCCTCGTCATGCGACTCACCGCGGCCGAACCAGTGGCGAGCGAATCCCTCGACCATGGCGCACAGCGCCGCGGCGGCGGCATGCGCGTCGAGGTCGACGCGCGCCTGCCCATCGGCCTGCAGGTGACGGATCGTGGCGGCCACGCGCTCGACGTGAGCTGCCCGCAGACCTGCGAGCACGGCGCGGAACGTCTCGTCGGTAGTCGCAGCCTGCTCAACCACCTCCAGGAGGCGCGCGTGCTCGCGATAGGCATCGAGATAGCGACGGTTGGCAAGGTCGATGCGCGCACGGGCGTCATCGACCTCCGGTGTGCTCAGGGACGCGTAGAGATCATCCACGAGGGATTCGACCACCGCCATGAGCACCGCATCCTTCGTGGAGAACCACGTGTAGACCGTGCCGTGGCTGACACCGGCAGCTTCCGCGATGTCACCCATCCGCGTGCCGTCGTAGCCACGCTCTTCGAAGACCTCGCGCGCTGCGACGACAAGTGCGTCACGCGTGCGCCGACCCCGGTCGGTGAGAGGGACGGCACTCACGACAGGTCCGTCCCGGGAGCCGGCACAAGGGCCGCGGGGATGTCGACGAGTCGGGCGCGCAGGTGCTCGCCAAGACCCTTGGCCTGCGGGTCGCTCCTGGCGTTCTCGGCGACGCCGCGGCCCAGCAGGCCGTGGATGACGATGTTGACCGCGTGCAGATTGGGAAGCGGATGCACGTCGATGCCGAGGAGGGCGGCCTCGGGCAGGAGCTCGCGGACCCGCTCGGGAGCGAGCAGGTCGACGAGCCAGGAGTACGCCGCATCGCGATCGGGCACACCCGCCGGGATCCACACGCCCACGTTGGCCGCGCCGCCCTTGTCGCCACTGCGCGCGCCGGCGATCCGACCGAGGGGCGCACGGACAACATCCCCTGCGGGCACGTCCACCAGCCGAGGCGACGGCACCTCACGCAGCACCGGGGATTCCGCGAGCAGGTGCGGACGCACCTCGACAGTGGCACCGTCGACGATGACGACGGGACGCGCAGCACTGCGATCGACGGTCGTCGGCCAGTAGACGCCATAGGGCGTGCCCTCCGAGGGCGGCGCCGTGGGGAACATCCCCGGGTACGACGCGAGCGCCGACTCGACGACCGCGGTCGTGAACG
>JBJOJS010000063.1:0-7330 GCA_046046455.1 Actinomycetota bacterium
AGGTGAGCAGCCACGTGCCCGCATGACCTCCCGCATCCGCTGGACTCCGATTGCCTTGCTGGAGACCACCAACCTGCTGTCGGGCATGTCCAACGGCGTCGTCACCATCGCCATCCCCTGGCTCGTGCTCCAGCGCACGGGATCGGTGGCGGCGGCGGGCCTGGTCGCCGCCCTCTCGGCGCTGCCCGGCATCGTGGCGAGCCCGCTCGCCGGGTGGGCGGTCGACCACTTCGGGCGACGGATCGTGAGCATCGTCTCCGACATCCTCTCGGCGATCTCCGTCGCGGCCATTCCTCTCGTGGCGACGGTCACCGACCTCAATCTCGCCATCATCCTGGCGCTGGCGATGCTCGGCGCGGTCTTCGATCCCGCGGGCTACACCGCACGCCGCGCACTCATCCCCGATGTCGCTGAGGCGAGTGGCATGGAGGTCACGCGTCTCAACGGACTGCACGAGGGCATCTTCGGCATCGGCTGGATCGTCGGCCCGCTCGCCGGCTCACTCCTCATCGCCGCACTCGGTGACACGGCCGCCTTCTGGGTGCCCTTCGCGCTCTTCGTCATCGCGGCGATCCTCATCAGCCTGCTGCGCGTGAGTGACGCGGGCCAGGTGGCCAAGGCCGAGCGCGAGGAAGCCGGCATCGCGCCACTGACCGCCTGGCAGAACGCCAGTCTGGGCGCCAAGCTCATCTGGCGCGACCACACCCTGCGCGCGATCACGATCGCGGTCATGGTGCTCGCCGCGATCTACATGCCGACCGAGACCGTGCTCCTTCCGGCGTACTTCACCGAGCTTGACTCTCCCGAGAGCCTCGGCTTCATCCTCGCGGCACTGGCGGCGGGCAGCGTCATCGGATCGTTCTCCTACGGCTGGCTCAACCAGCGCATGACGCGCCGCCGCATCGTCTACGCCGCGCTCATCGGAACGGCCATCACCTACTTCCCCATGGCGCTTCTCCCGCCGATCGGGATCTTCATCGCGTTCGCCTTCCTCTGCGGCCTCACGTGGGGTCCGATGCAGCCTCTGCTCACGACGATCGTGCAGATCCGCATCGAGCCCGACGCCCAGGGACGCGTCTTCGGCATCCAGACCGCGGCGTTCTACGTCGCGCCACCGGCAGCGATGTTCCTGGCGGGTGTCGCCGCCGAGAGTTTCGGCGTCGAGCCGGTCCTGCTGGTGATCTCGGGGCTCCTCGCCCTCACCGCCCTCGGCGTGCTGCGGGTCAAGAGCCTGCACGACATCGACTCGGATCGGGTCGACTAGCCTCCTCCGCTATGGCCGAGCAGGAGCAGGAGTCCGTCATCCGCGTGCGCGAGGCACTCGCCTCCGTCGGTGCCACGGGTCAGGTACGCCGACTCGATGATTCGGCCCGCACGGCCAAGGAGGCGGCGGACGCACTCGGCATCGTGCCGGCTCAGATCGCGTCATCGCTCATCTTCATGGCTGACGGCGAGCCCGTCCTCGTCGTCGCCTCCGGCGGTCACCGCGTCGACACGGCCAAAGTCGCAGCGATCCTCGGCGTGAGCGAGGTGGGCAAGGCAACGGCCGATGACGTGCGCGCGGCGACCAGTTTCGCCATCGGCGGCGTCGCACCACTCGGCCACCCTGCGCCCATCCGCGCGATCGTCGACGTGGATCTCGGGCAGTACGACGAGGTGTGGGCGGCGGGCGGTCATCCGCACTATGTCTTCCCCACGACGTTCGATGAGCTCGTGCGCATCACCGGCGGTACTCCTGCCGACGTGGGGGCCTAGACGGGCCATCGAGTGGGGGATTGCATCACCGTGCTGTCACGGTAATTTGCACGCGATGCGCCTGCTCGGATTCCTCGGGCCAGACAACTAACGCGCAACGGCCCATGCCGATGGCTAGGGTCCACCCATGCTGACATCTCGACTCCTCGCCGCTGTCGTGACCGGAGCGGTCGCCGCCGCACTCCTGACCACCCCTGCGCTCGCCGCGGAAGGTGGCGGTGCCGCGCCGACTGCCCCCCAGCAGTCGACGACACCGGGGCTCGACGCACCTGCGCAGGACACGACTGCCTCGACGTCGACCGGGACGGGGAGTAGGACGCCGTCAGCGGCAGCCGCGGCGGTGCGGAAGAGTCCGAAGGCCGATCGAGTGCTCAGGGGCGGGGATCCGACGAGCACCGTGTCAGAGGTCCTCCGCTGCACCACTACCAAGCGTCACTTCGTGTCGGTTCCGGGGCCGGCCGGGATCACGATTGGCGGCTGGGCTCGGTGCTCGGGCGGAGTCGGCACATTCACGGCCGTCTCGGGCACGGGCCGTATCGGTGGGCGCACACTCCCGTCCGACGGCTTCAGCGGCACGATCACTGGCACCGGCAACGGTGCAACAACGGGCCAGATCAGCGCGGTTGTGCCGGACAGTCCTCAGATCCTTCCGTCATCAACCGGTCGGTTGCTCCTGGTGATGGTGCCCCAGGGCAGCGGGTGGAAGGCCACGGTCGTCGGGACCCAGTCGAGCCGGGCAGGCGCGCTGCGCATGAGCGGTCCGCTCGCAGCCGACGGTTCATTCACCATGTCGGTGCGCGGTGCTGTGCGATTCGCGGGAGGACAGGTGCCGGTCCGCGGCTCCTTCCGCAGCGCGTATGCATCCCGTAAGGACTGGTGGGATGTCAAGGGCACCGGTGGCAATCTGCGCACCGCAGGTGCCACCCTCCTCAAGCCCAGCCTGACCCTGTCGAGCACCCGCAAGGGCATCTCGGGAACGACCCAGGCGCGCATCACCCAACTAGGGGTCACCGCGCCTGCCCGACTCGATGTCGTCGGTGCGGATACGTGGCGAGCGACCGTGACCGGCTCTGCCACCGAGACGGTGAACGACCCGCGCCTCAAGGGCCTTGTCCTGAGCACCGGTGAGCTCGCCGGCCACTTTGGCATGCGTGCCGGTTCGGCGGCGTGGGCTGTCACGGTCCCGATGGCGCTATCGTCCGGCCGCGTCAAGGTGCGGGGCGGTGCGACCCTGGGTGCCCCGGACGCGATCACCCTCAAGCCGGCAATTGCCTTCGGCGACGTCTTCAGCCAGGGCCGCACCGTCGTCTTCACGCGATCCCTGGGTTCCCTGACCTTGGCCGGGAGCAAGGCATTCGGCCAGCTCGTCGTAGGCGCGTCAGGGGAAGAGCTCGTCGATATGCCGTCGGGCTGGCTCAGCTCAACGGTGCTGTCGCTCAGCCCGCGCAAGGTCGGGAAATCGTGGACCCTGTCTCAGGCGGTGCGCTACGGAATGCGCGAGGGTACGACCGAGTTCACCCTCGTGGGCGACCTTCCGGTTGCTGGCCCCTTCTCACTGAAGGCGGAAGGCCATCTGCAGATCGGCCAGACCGCCATCCCGATCACGGGCTCCTACACCAGTCCCGGCTACGCAGGCTCACCCGCGCCGCGGATGAACATCACGGCCAAGACGGACGACGCCCCGGGCGGGTTCGCCGTGGTGAGCCCCGGCGCGCACGCCACCGACAGGATCTTCACGTACTCCACGGATGAGCCGGCATCGTCCGCCCTGGCCACTCGGTCCTCGTCGATGCCCACCGTGAAGGTGACGACCACGTCATCGACCTCGAGCAGCGGTGGATCCATCACCCTGCAGGTCAACGACGTGAGCACCAGCACCGGTGGTGACACCATCGAGCTCACCGGCGGCTGGACCTACAGCAACAACACCTACACGATCACCGTGCAGGGAGAGGGCGACGGATTCTGGGAGCCCTACGACGGCATGGACATCCCGATTGACTCCATCGAGGGCGTGATCAAGCTCGACCAGCAGAAGAACGTGACCTCCTGGAGCGTCACCACGGGGAGCGTCTCCTGGGATGTCGGCGATGGCATCACCATCGAGGACACGCTCTCGCTCTCCTCCACCTGCCCCAGCGATCAGGTGTCCTGCCCGACCACGACTGACGACACGACCTGGGATGCCAGCGACGCGTTCTTCATCAGCGGAACCTCCTCGATCATGAACATTCCCGTGATGTCGGGGGTCACCATCCCCAGCCTCTCCGGCTCCGGCGCGTTCCTGTCCAATGCCACGTGGGTCCGATGGGATGCCGCGGTCGATGGCGACGAGCCGATCACGGTCGAAGGGCCGGCCGATTCGACGATCAGCATGGATCAGGCGACGGTCACGATCTTCAGCGGCACCCGCGATGACTCGATTCCCAACCTGCAGATGCCGGACCTGTCGGCCTTGAGCAAGAACAAGGTGAATGTCCAGGCGTGCGGCACCTTCCAGGTGGTCATTCTCGATATCAATACGGGCAAGTCCAAAGGCTGCGTGGGCCTGACGAGCAAGGGCAAGGCCATGGGCCAGACCGGCACGGGCGGCACCGCCCCGGGCGGCGGAGTCGTCAGCCCCACCGACGACGACAGCGGCCTCACGCTCTCGAGCACCAACCCCCCGGCGGTCAACGGCTACGGCTACAGCGATATCCCCACGAGCGCGACGCCGACCAAGACGTCGCCGACGATGAAGCTCTACAACCAAATCGTCACCCTGGTGCCGGGTCAGAACAACTTCTCGGCCAACATCACGATTCCGGGCGAGCTGATCGAGTCATTCGGTACCGGCATCACCACGGACACGACCCTGGTCGGCACGGGATGGTTTGCCCCCAAGACCAATTCGTTCTACGTCGATGTCGATGTCCCGGTGAACCTCGAGGTCAGCGGTGCCAAGTTGGAGGACATCAATGTCTCGCTCACCCGTGTCAACAAGTCCTCCACCGACCATTACTACGACTTCGAGCTCGACGCGAGCGGTGAGGTTCATATCCAGAGCCATCACTTCCCTTTCGACGCCAGTTTCGGGCTGAAGGAGGGCACGCAGGACTACGCCGACATCTCGCTCACGGTCATCGGCGAGGCGAGCACGCAGCCCATCGGCACCTTCGACGACACGTCGCTGCTGAGCGAGGGTGACTTCGAGCCGCCCAATGTCTCCCTGATCGACGGCAGTTTCGACGGCACTGCCCCGCCGAGCGACTTCGCCGACGGCGGCTTCGAAGCGGGGCTCACGCCCAACAACCTCATCGCCGACCCCAGCTTCGAGGACAGCGCCTCCTTCAATCTGCTTCCTGCTGATGCTGCGACCCTGGATGGCGATGTCTCGGGCAACATCCTGCCCAATCCCAGCTATGACGATGTGGACGTGCTCGTCAACGGCGACTTCGAAGGACTGAACGGATTCAACCCGGCCAGTGTCAATGCCTGGCCCGGCTGGACATCGTATGGATCCACCTCCCTGTACACGTACACGACAGCCGGCCCCGATAGCAACAATCCCGGCGACCAGTCCCTGTGCGTCAACAACACCTCGAGCTCCAGCACGGCCATCGGGGGCGCCCAGCAGATTCTGGGGGCGCTCGTGGCCGGCGCGACCTACCAGCTCAGCGGCTATGTGACCTCGGGCTCTTCGTCGAGCGCCTCCGCCAAGGCCTACGTGGTCGACTCGTCGTACAACTCGCTGGCGAGCACCTCGGTGACGGCACCGGCTCAGGGCACCTGGCAGTACTTCTCGGTCAACTACACACCGACCAGCACCGGCTCCCCGATCATCGTGCTCAATGCCGGTTCGAAGGCGAAGGCCTGCTTCGACAACGTGAGCCTGACCGTCGTCAGCGGATCGCCCTCGGGCAGCCAGATCACCGGGGTGCTACAGCCCGACATCATCGAGGACTTCGACGGCGCGTCCAGCACCTGGGACATCACTGCGGGTAGCTCTGTCTCGAGGGTGGATCTCGGCAACGGCAATGGCGCGCTGAAGACCGACGGCAGCCCCAATGGTTACTGGGCCTTCAAGCCCAATGGACGCGGTGACATCGCCTCCGGCGCCTTCGACATGAGCGTCAACATCTACATGCCGGGCTCGAGCGGCCGTGAGGTCGCCGACGTCGGCTTCTGGATGTCCGGCAGCGGCAGCAATGCCACCGGCTACATCTTCCGACTGGAGACCGCCCACGGCGATGGCGGCTTCTACCGTCTCACGGGCAGCGGCCTGTCTGCCTTCGGCGGCACGGCGCCCAACCTGGACTTCCAGACCTGGTACAACCTGCGGATCGTCGGCTACAACAACCAGCACGTGGTCGCCCAGCTGACCAACCTGGCGACAGGCGACGTCGTCTACACCGACTCCGAGGACCTGCCATCGAGCGGACTGCGGATCAACGGAGTCTTCGGCCAGTACCCCGACAATTCGACGAGCGGCGGCTCGTACTGGGATGATTTCTCGCTCTCGACTCCGAGCAAGGGGGGCGCCTACGTTGTCTACGGCCCCAACGCGCGTTCGGCCCCGGGCTACCTCAACCTGACCGGCACGGTCCCCGGCTGGGACTTCCTCACCTCCGCGGGCACCAGCCCCAACGCGGGCGATACCTACACCTACTCGGCGTATGTCCGCTCCGCGTCCTCCACTCCGGTCACGGCAAACCTCCGTATCGCCTCCGTGGGTGGGAGCACGCCGGAGTCGCGCACGCAGTCCTTCACCGTTGGCTCCACGTGGACCCAGGTGCGGGTGAGCATTCCCCTGCAGTACGCCCACACCGACATGCGCATCGGTATCACCGATGCCAGCGCCGCCGGCACGATCCTTGTCGACGACCAGGTCCTGCAGCGAGTGCCCTACTCCGTAAGCCCGACTGACTCCACGGCCCCGACCCTGGACGTCGTGTCGATGAACGACCAGAAGGTCAACCTCGACACCAACCCCTCCTTCGAATCCAATGCCAATGGCTGGGTGGGCACCAACGGCGGCGGCATCACCCGGTCGACCGCCCAGGCCTACACCGGCACGGCATCCGGCCAGCTCACGCGCGCCAGTGGCTCCACGAGCGACGATTACGTCGAGTACCAGGTGAACGGGGTCGCCCCCTCGACGACGTACACCGTCTCGGGATATGTGTGGCTGCCCACGGGGGCTGACCCCTCGCAGGTCTATGACAGCCGTGACCTGCTGTGGGCGGTCAACTACACCGGCGGGACTATCGTGACCTCGACCCAGGCCGACTTCACCAAGACCGGCCAGTGGCAGCGCCTGTCGACGACGATCACGACCTCGGCGACCGCGAACACCCTCAACGTCCGCTTCTACACCCCCACCGGCGGTGGCTGGTTCGTCGACGGAATCCTCGTCGAGGCCGGCCCCTCGCTCGATGACTACTTCGAGGGAAGTGTGGACCTGCCGAACGCAGGCAACGTCCTCTTGGTGTCGCTGTACGACTCGAATTCCAAGATCAGCTACACCGTCGGCACCCCCAACGCGGGCTCGACCTACTCCTTCACTGCGCAGGTCAAGTCGACGGACGGTTCCAGC
>JBJOJS010000074.1:0-16206 GCA_046046455.1 Actinomycetota bacterium
GGCGACGCCCTCGGACACAGGCCTACCTTGCCTCACGATCGCGGTCGACGCGGGAGCGTTCATCGGTTTTCTCGCGGATCGACACCGACAGCCATCGTCCTGCGGCTCAGTGTGCACGCCCCATCGACACTTCTGGTCGAGGACAAGTGCCACGGGGGCACACGAAAGGGAGGCGAGGAGACGGGGCGCGCGACGACAGCCTGCCGGATACGGCTAGACCGGCGCCGCGGCCTTCCAGACGCGACTCACGAGGGGTACGCCGGGACGGTACGCGAGGTGCACGTGCGACGGGGCGTCAAGAGCGATGAGATCGGCTCGTCGTCCCGGCGCGATCACACCGATGTCCTCGCGGCGCAGAGAGGCGGCCCCACCCGCGGTAGTTGCCCACACGGCCTCGGCCGGCGTCATTCCCATCTCGCGGACCGCCAGCGCAATCATGAGCGGTATCGACGTCGTGTACGACGACCCCGGGTTGCAGTCGCTCGCGATCGCGACCGTGACACCCGCATCCCACAACCGGCGCGCAGGCGCGTAGACCGAGCGCGTAGAGAACTCCGCACCCGGCACCAGAGTCGCAACGGTGCCCGACCCCGCCAGCGCCTCGATGTCGTCATCCCCCAGGTGGGTGCAGTGGTCGACCGAGGCCGCGCCGAGCTCGACGGCGAGGCGCACTCCCTCACCCTGGGTCAATTGATTCGCATGCACACGCAGACCGAGGCCCTTGGCCTTCGCCGCCTCGAGGATCCGTCTCGCCTGATCAGCATCGAAGGCACCGCGCTCGATGAAGACATCGGCCCAACGCGCGTGCGGCGCGCAGGCATCGAGCATCTCCCCCGCCACGAGATCGACGTACTCGTCGGGCCTGTCGGCGTACTCTGCGGGCACGACGTGGGCACCGAGGAAGGTCGTCTCCTCCGTCACGGTCCGCGCGGCCATGAGCGAGCGCGCCTCATCGTGCACGGTGAGGCCATAGCCGGACTTGGCCTCCATCGTCGTCGTGCCCTGGCGGAGCGCTTCGGCCGCGAGGCGCGAGGCGTTGGCAGCAAGCTGCCCATCGGTGGCCGCGCGCGTAGCGGCGACCGTGGTGCGGATGCCGCCGGCGGAGTACGGCGTACCGCTCATGCGCGCATCGAACTCCGCCGCGCGGTCCCCGGCGAAGACCGGGTGCATGTGCGCATCGACGAATCCAGGCAGGACAGCCGCGCCGGCGAGGTCGTAGGAGACGTCGACATCGGGGAACTCGGATGCGGGGCCGATCCAGGCGATGCGTCCGTCGACCGCGACGACAGCCGCATCGCGCAGGATCCCGAGCCGCCCCTCACCTGCGGTCGGATCGGCGGTACACAACTCTCCGATGCCCGTCCAGCCGACAACCGTCATGACCCCACCACCTGGTGGATCGCCCGATCGAGCTCACTCACGACATCGATCGAGACATGCTGGCCGGCGCGAACGCGCTCTACCCCTGCGACGACGACCGTGCGCACGTCAGCGGGGGCAGCGGCATAAACCAGTGCATCGATCACCGCGTTGGGATCGTGCCCGGCGAGGCGCACGGACGACGCGTCGACCTCGATGAAATCCGCGGGTGCACCTACGGCGATCCCCTGGGTGGGCAGCCCCACCGCGGAGGCGCCACCCGTCGTCATCACCGTGAGTAGCTCATCCCCGGTGAAGGTGCCGCGACGTCGGCTGCCGAGGCGCTCATCGAGCTCGATCGCGCGCGCCTCCTCGAAGGGATCGATGACGGCATGACTGTCACTGCCTAGGCAGAGGCGCGCACCCGCCTCGCGCAGCGCGGGTATGGGCCCGATGCCGTCGGCGAGATCGCGCTCAGTCGTCGCGCACACGCATACGTGGCTGCCTCCCAGGTCGCGGATGTCGCTCTCGGTGAGGTGGGTAGCGTGCACGGCGGTGAAGTGGGCGCTGAGTGCGCCGGCCTCGCGCAGGATCTCTACCGGGGTGCGCCCATAAGCAGCGATGGCCTCGTCGTTTTCCATCGGCTGCTCCGACACATGCGCGTGCAGCGGCACGCCACGATCGCGAGCGATGTCCGCGGCGATCTCGATCGCATCCGGCGGTACGGCGCGCACCGAGTGCACGGCGAGTCCATGGGTGACGAGCCCCTCAGCACGCAGGGCCGACGTGCGCTCGGCCCAGCCGTCGACCGACCCGTCACTGAAGCGCACCTGCGTCGCGTCGGGCTCCACTCCCGGGCCACCCGCGAGGTAGAGCGTGTCGAGCAGCACAAGGCGGATCCCAGCCTCCTGCGCGGCGGCCCCCAGGGCGGCCGACATCTGATTCGGATCGGCGTAGGCCGCTCCCCCGGGCGCATGGTGGAGGTAGTGGAACTCCCCGACGGCCGTGTATCCAGCGAGAAGCATCTCGGCGAAGACCGCGCGCGCGAGTGCGCGATAGCTCTCGGGGTCAAGGCGTGCCGCCGCGGCGTACATCTGCTCTCGCCAGGACCAGAAGGAGTCGCGGCCTCGGTGGCTGCGCGAGCGCAGCACTCGATGGAAGGCGTGGGAGTGGGCGTTGACCGCGCCGGGGACGGCGATGCCGCGGAGGATCCGGGCGTGCCAGGGCGCATCGGTATCCGTGGAGACCGTCGTGATGACTCCGTCGTGCTCCTCGATGACGACGCGCTCGCGCACCTCGCCACCGATCACCGCGCGATCGGCCCACCACGTCGTCATCGCGGCAGGCTATCCCCGGTGAGCAGCTCAGCGAGGACATCGGCCAGGGCCGCTCCGCCCGCCTCGCAGTCAGCGGACTCGGCATGCTCCTCCGGCGAGTGCGAGATGCCGGTGGGATTGCGTACGAAGAGCATGGCCGCCGGCACTCCCACCTCCGAGAGCACGCCCGCGTCGTGACCCGCGCCGGTGGCGAGCATCGGCGCGCCGCCCAGCAGGCTCGCCAGCGCCGTCGACAGAGATGCATCGAATGTCTGCGCGGGGGTGCGCGACTCCATCGCCATCTCCACGTGCAGACCGCGCAGGTCGAGCATGTCGCGACCAATCGCCTCGAGCATTGCGTCGAGAGTGGCCTCATCGTGCGCGCGTGCATCCAGCCATCCGGTCACCTGGGAGGGAATGGCGTTGACCGCATTCGGGGTGCACTGCACCCTGCCGACGGTCGCCCGCGCCGCGCGGGAGACCGAATCCCGCGACGCAGCCTCACGCCGCGCGGATTCGATGAGAGTGGCCAGTCCCATCATCGGGTCGCGGCGGTCCGAGATGAGCGTGGTGCCCGCATGGTTCGGCTGGCCGGAGATGTCCACCCGCCAGCGGCCGTGCGGAAGGATCGCGGTGCCGACGCCGATGGCCGAGTCCATGTCGATGAGACCTCGTCCCTGCTCGACGTGCAACTCGACGAAGGCCCCGATGCGTGCGAGGCGATCCGGCTCCGCACCGAGGGAATGCGGATCGCGGCCGGCGGCAGCAAGCGCCTCCGCGAAGGTAACGCCGTCGACATCACGCAGCGCCAGAGCACGCTCCGGAGTCAGCACTCCCGCTGCGAGACGCGATCCGATGCACGCGACGCCGAAGCGCCCGCCCTCCTCGTCGGTGAAGCAGGCGACGGCCAGCGGACGCCGGGGCGCGACACCGCGCCGCTTCAACTCAGCGACGGCATCTAACGCACTGGCGACACCGAGCGGGCCGTCGTAGTTGCCTCCATCCGGCACGGAGTCGAGATGGGATCCGGTGACGATGGCACCGGACCCCGATGCGTCGCCCCACCACGCCCACATGTTGCCGTTGCGATCCACCTCGAGGTCCAGCCCGAGTGACGCCGCCTCTCCGGCGAACCACTCGCGCAGGGTCAGATCGGCGTCGGTCCAGGCGAGACGTCGGTAGCCGCCCGAGGATGCATCGCGACCGATGGCGGCGATGTCCGACAGGCGAGAGGTGACGCTCACGCACCCTCGCGCATCGGCACGCGGACGCCGCGCTCCTCCGCGACCTCCTCGGCGAGTTCATAGCCCGCGTCGACATGGCGGATGACACCCATGCCGGGATCGTTCGTGAGCACGCGACGCAGTTTCTCCTCCGCCAGTGAGGTCCCGTCAGCGACGCTCACCTGTCCGGCGTGCAGCGAGCGCCCGATGCCCACACCGCCACCGTGGTGGAAGGACACCCAGCTCGCACCCGACGCGGTATTGAGAAGCGCGTTGAGCAGCGGCCAGTCGGCGATGGCATCGGAGCCATCGATCATGCCCTCGGTCTCGCGGTAGGGGGACGCGACCGAGCCGCAGTCGAGGTGGTCGCGGCCGATGACGATGGGTGCGGACACCTCGCCCTTAGCGACCATCTCGTTAAATCTGACGCCGGCCTTGTCGCGCTCGCCGTAGCCCAGCCAGCAGATGCGCGCGGGCAGGCCCTGGAAGGCCACGCGCTCCTCTGCCATGGTGATCCACCGACGCAGGTGATCGTTGTCGGGGAAGAGATCGAGCACGGCGCGGTCGGTCGCCACGATGTCCTTCGGATCGCCGCTCAACGCGACCCACCGGAAGGGTCCCTTGCCCTCGCAGAAGAGCGGGCGGATGTACGCCGGGATGAAGCCCGGGAACTCGAAGGCGCGCGGGAAGCCGCCGAGGCGTGCCTCGTCGCGGATGGAGTTGCCGTAGTCGAAGACTTCGGCTCCGCCGTCCATGAATCCGACCATGGCCTCGACGTGCTTGGCCATGGAGACGCGCGCGCGATCGGTGAACTCCTCCGGCTTCTTGGCAGCGTAGTCAGGGCCGTCGGAGAGATCGATGCCCTCCGGCAGGTAGCTCAGAGGATCGTGCGCGCTCGTCTGATCGGTGACGATGTCGATCTCGACGCCGCGGCGCAGCAACTCGGGGAAGACGACCGCGGCGTTGCCGAGTACGCCGACCGACAGGGCACGTCGTTCCTTCTTCGCAGCCATGACGCGCGCGATCGCATCATCGAGGTCGTGGGCGACCTCATCGAGGTAGCGGTCCTTGACACGCTTGGCTAAACGCGTGGGATCGACGTCGACGACGAGGCACACACCCTCGTTCATCGTGACGGCGAGCGGCTGAGCTCCTCCCATGCCACCGCAGCCCGCGGTGAGGGTGAGGGTGCCCGCGAGGGTGCCGCCGAATCTCTTGGCCGCGACAGCCGCGAAGGTCTCGTAGGTGCCCTGGAGGATCCCCTGGGTGCCGATGTAGATCCAGGACCCGGCGGTCATCTGCCCATACATCGTGAGGCCGAGGTGCTCTAGGCGGCGGAACTCCGGCCAGTTGGCCCAGTCTCCGACGAGGTTGGAGTTGGCGATGAGCACGCGCGGCGCCCACTCGTGCGTGCGGAAGACGCCGACGGGGCGACCCGACTGCACGAGCATCGTCTCGTCGTCGGCGAGCGTGGTGAGCGTGCGGATAATCGCGTCGAAAGACGCCCAGTCTCGTGCTGCGCGACCGGTGCCGCCGTAGACGACGAGCTTGTCCGGATGCTCAGCCACCTCGGGGTCGAGATTGTTCTGCAGCATGCGCAGGGCCGCCTCCTGCGGCCAGCTGCGCGCGGTGAGCGTCGTGCCACGGGGTGCGGAGACGGGGCGTGCGCCGGGAAGTGCGTCGGACATGTCAGTCCTCCGGTTAGTTGATTGAGTTGAGCGGTCCGGTGACGGTCTCGACCGCGCGGACGATGGATCCGTCGCGCACGAGGTCGGTGACCGCGGCGATCTCGGGGGCCAGGTGACGATCCGGGCCCGGGCCGGGCACGGTCTCGCGGAGCAGCGAGACGACCGCACCGGTCGCATCGGCGGGTGCGAGAGGCGCACGCAGGTCGAGGGCACGAGCCGCGGTAAGGATCTCGATCGCCAGCACTGCGGCGAGGCCGTCGACGGCGGTGCGCAGTTTGCGTGCGGCCGACCAGCCCATCGAGACGTGGTCCTCCTGCATGGCACTGGAGGGGATCGAGTCGACACTGGCGGGGACGGCGAGGCGCTTGAGTTCGTGCACGATCCCGGCCGCGGTGTACTGAGCAATCATGTGACCGCTGTCGAGCCCGGCCTCGTGGGCGAGGAAGGGAGGCAGCCCGTGGCTGCGGTGGCGATCGAGCATGCGGTCGGTACGCCGCTCCGACATGCTCGCGACGTCCGCCACCGGGATAGCGAGGAAGTCGAGCGCGTAGGCGACGGGTGCACCGTGGAAGTTGCCATTGCTCTCCACGCGGCCGTCGACGGTCACGACGGGGTTGTCGATGGCAGAGGCAAGCTCGCGCTCGGCGACGACGGCGCAGTAGTCGAGCGTGTCGCGCGCCGCTCCGTTGACCTGGGGTGCGCAGCGCAGCGAGTAGGCGTCCTGCACGCGGGTGTCCTCCGGGCCTGCGTGGCTGGCCACGATGGGCGAGTCGCGCAGGACGCGGCGCATGTTGGCCGCACTGATCCGCTGGCCCGGGTGCGGCCGGAGCCGCTGCAGGTCGTCGGCCAGCACCCTGTCGGTGCCGAGGAGCGCCTCGATCGACATGGCCGCGGAGATATCGGCCGTGGTGAGGAGCACTTCGAGGTCGGCGAGGGCCAGCACCAGCATTCCGAGCATCCCGTCGGTGCCGTTGATGAGCGCGAGGCCCTCCTTCTCGGCCAGTTTCACCGGCGCGAGCCCGGCAGCCGCGAGGGCATCGGCTGCGGGCACGAGGGCGCCGGTGCGATCGCGCACCTCACCCTCGCCGGTAAGTGCGAGTGCGATGTGCGACAGCGGTGCGAGGTCCCCGGAGCAGCCGAGCGAGCCGTGCTCGCAGACGGTGGGAAGGATGCCGGCGTTCATCATCGCGGCGTAGGCCTGTGCGGTGGAGGGTCGCACACCCGTGCGGCCGGTGGCGAGGGTGTGCAGGCGCAGCAGCATCGTGGCGCGCACGACCTCGGGCTCGACTTCAGGACCCCAGCCTGCGGCGTGCGAGCGGATGAGCGATTCCTGAAGGTGGGCGCGCGACTCCGGTGGGATGTGCACGGTGGCGAGTGCGCCGAACCCTGTCGAGATGCCGTACGCCGGCTCCGGAGAGGCGGCGAGCCCCTCGACGATCGCGCGCGAGCGGTCCATCTCCGTCATCGCCTCGTCGGTGAGTTCGATCGGCTCTCCGGCTCGGGCCACGGCGAGGACCTCGGCGGCGGTGAGGGGTGCGGGGCCCACGCGGACGGTCATGGGAGTAATCCCACCGCGACTCCCTATCTATGGGGAGGCCACAGGCGAGGCTTTTGTCTGGTATTCCAGACACATGACCCGGGTGCCCGCCGCCAGCCAGACGCTGGCCCTGCTGCGGGCTCTGGCCGAGCGGGGGCCGTCGACAGCCGCCACCCTCGCGCGAGCGGTCGACCTGCCCCGGAGCACGACGTACCACCTGCTCGCGGTGCTGCGCGAGGAAGGCTTTGTCGTGCACCTGCCGGAGGAGCGTCGCTGGTCATTGGGCCCGACGGCGTTCAGCGTGGGCCAGGCCTATCTGCGTCACGATCCGCGCGAAGCCCTGGCGCGGCCGATCATCGTCGCGCTTGCCGATGAGGTCGGCCAGACAGCGCATCTCGGAGTGCTGCACGGGACGGAGGTCGTCTACCTGCTCAAGGAGTCACCACGTCGACGTCTGGATGCGCCGACGCTCATCACCGGTGTGGGCGTGCACCTGCCTGCGGCGATCACCGCGAGCGGTCGCGCGATACTCGCGCACCTGCCCAAGGACCAATTGCGCGCGCTCATGTCATCGCCCGACGCGTTCGTGCGCCGCACCACTCAAGGTCCGGACTCCCTGTCTGCGCTGCGCCGCGTCCTCGATCGGGAGCGTGAGGCTGGCTACGCGCATGAGGATGGCGAAGTCCTCGAGGGCTACGCATCCGTGGCGACGGCGGTGCTCGACCGTCAGGGGCAGCCGGTCGCCAGCGTGAGTGTGACTTACCGCAGTGAGGCTAGCGTCGACCCGCAGGAACTCGGCCGGGCTGTGGGGCGCGCTGCCAGAGCCGTGTCCGCCCGGGGGTAGCGCGCCTTCCACGTGCCAACCCGTGCACCAGGGCGAGGAGCACCTGGAGAAACCCGGATGTGGCTGGCCCCATCGCCATTTCGGCTGCTAATTTCTCGCGGAATCGGGGGGACATGGGAGTGCGCCGCTAGATCGCGGCCTGCTGACGGGGAGTCGACATGAAGTTCAGGCGGAGCACCGCTGTGTCCGCGGGCCTGGCCCTCATCGCGAGTGGGGCGATCGGAGCGGTGGGGGTCGCAAGCGCCCCTATGGCGTCGGCTGCCGCCTACGAGGTCGTCGCCACGATCCCGACGGGCGACGTGGGCAGCAATCCGCGCGGCATCGCCATCAGCGCGACTCGCAATGCCCTCTATGTCGTGGCCACGGGAAACAACGCGTTGAACACCATCGATCTCGCTACCAACACGCGCTCAGCCACCATCGGAGTCGGGACGGACCCATTCTGGGTGGCGCTCAGCAGCAACGACGACACGGCATACGTCACGAACTACGTAGGCAACAGCGTGACAGCGATAAGGACCGCTACCCAAACGGTTTCGGGCACGGTGTCCAGCGTCAACAAGCCCGTAGGGGTCGTCGTCAGCGCAGACGACACCGTCTACGTCTCGCGCGACGACACCCCGACGGGCAACACCGTTCGCTCAATCAATGCACGCACCCTGACGCTCGGCGGCAGTGTAGGCACCGATCCCGGATCCATCGGAATCGGCCTGATCGATGCCCCCTCGTCCGCCGACGACACGGTCATCGTGACGAATCAGGAGTCGGGCACCTTCCAGACGATCGCGGCCAACGGCCTTACGCTCGGCCAGACCACGAACACGGGTGCGCTTTCACAGCCCTGGGGAGTCGCTGTGCTTCCCAACAGGTCCAAGTACTACGTGTCGCTCTACGGGGATGATTCCGTCGTCCGCGTCGACGCTGCGACGAACACCATTGACGACACCATCGGCGTGGGCAATGGACCCCAGGGTATGGCAATCAGCCCCGACGGAACTCGACTCTTTGTGGCGAATGGTGCTGACAGCACTCTGTCGGTGATCGATACCGCAACCGGCACTGTGATCCAGACGGTGGCTCTTGCCGGTGGCGCCCTAGGCGTCGCGGTCCACCCCACCACGGGGACTATCTACGTCAGCAACAACTTGGGAAACACCGTTTCGGTGATTGAGCTCGTCTCCCCGCCACCGCCGCCTCCACCGGTCCCACCGAGCCCGCCACTCAACGTCACCGCCGAGCCGGGCAACAAGGAAGCGGTCGTCACGTGGCAGGCGCCGGCCAGCCCTGGATCCTTCCCGGTTGGCACGTACGAGGTCACCAGCGAGCCGGGCAACAAGAAGTGCCTCGTCGCCGCTCCCACCCTCACGTGCACCGTCACGGGACTGACCAACGGAGTGCCCTACACCTTCACCGTCAAGGCTCTCAATGGCGCCGGCTGGAGCGGCCCCTCCGCACCGAGCACCGCGGTGATCCCTTCGGCGACGAGCCCTCTGCCGAACGCGATCGTGCGCGAGATCCCTACTGGGAAGAACCCGTGGGGAGTCGCTGTCAATTACGAGGACGACACGGTCTACGTCACCAACTACGGCGCCAGGACCATGACGGTGATTGCCGGTCGCACGGGAACGGTGAGCAGCACCGTCCCGGTCGGCGACGTCCCTCAGGGGGTCGCCGTCAATCAGATCGACGACACCGTCTACGTCGCCAATCGCGGAGCCTTCGGACCCAGCGCATTCGCCGTGTCCGTCATCAATGGGGCGACCGCCACTCCTAGCGGGCTGATTCGAGTACCCTCGCTCCAGACCCGGAGCTTCCCCGAGTACGTCGCTGTCAACAACACCACCGGCACCATCTACATCACGTCGACCGGCTTTGGGACCGGACCTGGACCGCTCTTCATCGCCAATCCACGCAGCAACGTCGTCGATGACACGCTCTTCATCGGAAGGAGCATGCAGGGCGTCACCGTGAATCAGCGGACTGGCACCGTGTACGTAGCGAATTCCACAGGAGTCGGGGTGGTGAACGGCCGCACCAATCGGCTCGAGGGCACGATTCCCATGTCCGACTGGGCCTTCGGGGTTGCCGTCGACCAGACGGACGACACCATCTTCACCTCGAACCCGGGGTTCTACGACACCGACAACAAGATGTCGATCGTCGACCCCAGGACCAAGGTCGTCCGTCAAGCCACGGTCGGAACCAGGCCGCTCATGCTGGCGGTCGACTCCGCCAGCGATCTCGTCTACGTGCCGAGCGTCCGGTCGAACACCCTGTCCGTTGTCGATGGACGGACCGGCGAGGTGACCGGCAACACCTTCTCCATTCGCACAGCCAAAGCGGCCGCCGTCGATGAAGCGGGCACCAATGCCGGCCTGGTCTACGTCAGCCGCGCGAACGACAGGTTGGCGGTCATCGCTCGAGCGACGCCGCGCCTGGTGGACACGTCCGGTGCAGTTGGCTCGACGGCAAGGCTGAATCTCACCATCCCCCAGATCTCGTACCCCGCGGATGACAGCACGGTCGCAGCGGTGACCTTCGGCGGCGTTCCGGCGACCATCCTCGGGCGCACCGCCGGACAGGATCAGTGGAGCGTCCAGGCCCCCGAGGGCACCGGGTCGGTCCCCGTCGTGGTGACGTTCAACGGCGGACTTGCGGCACCTGCCGGCACCTTCACGTACACGGTTGACCCGACGCCGAAGCCTCCGCTAGACGTCACCGGCGAGCCTGGTGACGGCGAGGTGACAGTGCAATGGAAGGAGCCGGAGTCCCCCGGCGATTCCCCGATCACCGAGTACGAGGTCGTGAGCGAGCCCGATGGCAAGACATGCACGGTCGCCGCACCGACGCTGACGTGCAAGATCCCCGGCCTGACGAACGGCACGCCGTACACCTTCACGGTGCGGGCCAAGAACGGCTCGGGCTGGGGACCGACGTCGAAGCCGTCCCCGGTGATCATCCCCGTCGGGCCGGTGCCGCCCTCCGGCACTCCTGGTGTACCTCGCGACATCACAGAGGTGCCTGGCCCGCAGGAGATTCTCGTGACGTGGAAGGAGCCCGAGGATCCGGGCGACACCCCGATCCTCGAGTACATCGCCACGGTGCACCCCAGCGGCAAGACCTGCCGGGTGCCTGCACCGCAGTTGAGTTGCCGTATCCCCGGTCTCGAAGACGGTGTTCCCTATGAGGTGACGGTTGTCGCCGTCAATGGCAACGGCGCGGGCAAGCCCTCTCCCGAGGGGGCACCTGTCACCCCCGCGGCGGATGCCCAGGGCATCGTGATCACGGGCGATCGTGACGACGCCAGACGCCCGAATGGCCTGGCGACCGTCCAGGGCCTCACCACGGGCATCGCCGTCGGCACCAAGCTCACCGCGTACACCCGCATCGGCGCCACGGGGGACTTCAAGGCAGGCGCGAAGGTCACCGTCAACGTCGGCGGCAACTTCACGTGGAAGCGCGAGGTCAAGCGCGGCAAGGACCTCCAGGTCTACTTCGCCGCTGACACCACCACGTCGAACACCCTGACGCTGCCGGCACGCACCATCACGATCAGCGGTTCGAGGGACAACCAAACCATCACCAAGGGGAAGAACCTGGTCTCCGTCAAGGGCACGAGCGTCAACGTGCCTCCTGGCACGACACTGACGGCGAAGGTCTCCACCACCCGCGGTGGCCCCTACACCGACGGAGTGACGGTCACCGTCTCCGCGGACGGCACTTTCACCTGGAAGCGCGAAGTCAACAAGGGCAAGACCCTGTGGGTCTACTTCATCGGCGGGAAGGCCATCAGCAACAGACTCACGTTTCCACCGAAGTAGTCAAGACCATCGAGTGAGGGCCCCATCCACACACGGGGCCCTCACCATTTTCCGTGCGCATGCAACGCCTTAGGCCGTCAGCCGACATACTTCGCCCATGCGCATTGCAGTCCTCAGCGCCGGCAACGCCGGCCAAGCCTTCGCCGGCGGTCTCACGCTCTCGGGCCACGACGTCCACCTCGCCGCCGTGCCCGAGCATGCCGAGCAGATCAGGATCATCCAGACCTTCGGCGGCGTCCTCGTGGAGGGATCGACAGCTGCGGGCAAGGAAGGTGGATTCGCGGCCATTGCCCGCGCGGACACCGATGTCGAGGCCGCGGTCGCAGGCGCTGAAGTCACGTTTCTCGTCGCGCCTGCCTTCGGGCAGGAGGCCTACTTCGAGCACATCGTCGCGCACTCACCCGACGGTCAGATCATCGTGATCCAGCCGGGCAAGTTCGGTGCCCTGCGCCTCGCCGAGATGATGCGCGAGGCCGGCCGCGACCCGCAGTCACTGCTCATCACCGAGACCGACACCTTCCTCTACGCCGCCAAGATCCACGGCCTTGACCGCATCTGGCTGCGCGGCATCAAGAGCCAGCTTCCTCTCGCTGCTCTTCCGCACACACGGACGGAGGAGGCACTCGAGGTCTTGCATCAGATCCACCCGCAGTACATCGCAGCGCCCAGCGTGCTCTCCACCTCGATGAGCGACGCGGCGTACGCCGTCCACCCGGTCACTACGTTGCTCGACCTCTCGCGCATCGAGGCGCTGGGTCCCTACCGCACCAAGGCCTACAGCATCACCCCCGGTGTAGCGCGCATGGTCGAAGCCGTAGACGCCGAGCGGGTGACCGTGGCACAGGCCATGGGAGTGGAGACCGAGCCGGTCTTCAACCAGCTCAAAGCGATGTACGGATTCCCGGGCGACACCCTCTACGAGGCTCTCAGCAACACCACGGTGCACGTGGACCAGATGACCCCGCGAAGCGCGCAGCACCGCTACGTGACCGAGGAGATCCCCTACGGCCTGGTGCCCATCTCCGAGATCGCGACAATCCTGGAGATCCCCACTCCCAACATCGACGCCATCATCGCGCTCGCATCGACCGTCAACGGCGAGGACTACCGCGCCACCGGGCGTCACCTCTCCACCCTCGGGCTCGGGCGCATGACTCCGGAGGAGTTACTCGCGACCCTATGAGGATTCCCTGCGGGCGATGATGGCGTGCTCGGCATCCCTCGACGGCAGGAGTAGTGCAGGGACCAGCGCCACCAGTCCCACCAGCGCGGCGATGAGGAACGCCGCACTCGTGCCGATATCGGCTAGGAGCACCGCCATCACCGCGGCGCCGAGTGCGCCTCCGAAGTTGCGCATAAGCACACCGAGGGATGTAGCACTTCCCACGTCCGCGACTGCCGAGCTGTGCTGGATGAGCAAGAGCGAGGGTGTGATCGCGAAGCCCGCCGAGAGACCCATGAGAGCCGCGGCCAGGAAGAGGCCCGGCAACGCGTTCGACACGGCGACGGTCAGCATGGCCGCGGCGAGGAAGACTGCCGACAGGCAGGCGAGGGGTCGCGTTCCCACCTTCAGCGCGAGACTCCCCGTGAAGGCACCCATCGTCATGCCCAGGATCGTGAAGGGCAGCACGACGAGCCCTGAATTGAGGTCGGGCGCCAAGTCCTGCGACAGGCCAGGCAGGAAGGTCAGGATCGCGTACTGACCGAATCCGATCGGCAGGACGAAGAAGCTGATCATGATGGCCGTCCGGTTGCGCAGGATGGACCGCGGCACGACGGCGTGCTCGACCCGAAGAGCCCCTACGACGAAAACCACAATCAGTCCCAGGCCCACGACGACCAGCCAGGGGACTCCTCGCTCGACACCCAGAAGCGTGAGGAGCAGGGCGATGGTGATGATGATGCTGCCGCGCAGATCGAAAGGCCTGTCGGCGGCGCCCACGGGCTCCGATCGCAGACGACCGTGCAACAGGAGTGCCCCGAGCGCGATGAGCGGGAGAAGCAGCGCGAATGACCAACGCCAGGACACATCGATGAGCGCTCCACCGATGAGCGGGCCGATGCCGGCCGCAGCTCCGTAGGCACCGTTGTAGTAGATCTGCAGTTGTGCGCGGTCATGGGGTTTGCACCTCGCGGAGATGATCGACTGGCTCACCGGGATGAGGCCACCGGCTCCGATTCCCTGCACCGCGCGAGCAAGGATGAGGATGACGAGGCTCGGTGCAAGCGCCCCGAGGATCGATCCGGCGGCGAATACAATGAGGGCCGAGTACATGACCTTGCGCTCACCCAGGAGGTCGAGTGCACGTCCCCACACGGGGATGGTGACCGTCGAGGCAAGGAGGTATGCCGCGACGAGCCAGGCGATCTGCGATCCCGCATCGAAGTCATCCCCGATGGTGGAGAGCAACGGGACGATGAGCGTGGAGTCGAGGACGGAGAGAGTCGCCGTGAGCAGGATCCCCGCGAAGAGGCGTCCCCCTACCTCAGAGGGTATGGCGGGGAGCCTCACGGGGGATTTGTAGCAGTCGGCGGCAGAGCTACGTCACACATGGGGTTCCTCATGCCGTCGCTGTCATCCACACTTACCCGACCTCGAGGGCTCCGTCGACGCGACGCGGGATACCCCACGGGTTGCCATCGCGCAGCGGCACGGGCAGCACCTCCTGCGGCATGCCCTGCCAGGTCACCGGCCGCACGAAGCGATCGACGGCAGCGGCACCGACGCTGGTCGTGGCTGGCGCGGTCGTCGCGGGGTAGGGGCCGCCGTGCTGCATGGACCACGTGACGGCCACGCCAGTCGGCCAGCCATTCCACAGCACGCGGCCGGCATGTGCGACCAGGCGCGGCATGAGCTCATCGACGATCTGCTCGCCCGCATCGCCGTGGATACCCGCGGCCAGGAGTCCGGGCAGCGCATCGGCGAGCGCCAGCATCTGCTTCGGGTCGTCGTACTCCACGAGCAGTGACATGGGGCCGAAGCACTCCTCCATCAACTCCGGTGTCGCGATGACTTCCGCAATCGGCACGGCGAAGAGCGTGGGCAGCACCGTGTCGGTGTCCTCCTGCCATCCGCCACCGTGGAGGACATCGACGCTCGCGAGGTCGATGCGCTCGCTCACGCCGTGAAGGAAGGCATCGCGGATCGGCTGGGTGAGCATGCCCTGGCCGGGTACGCCGCCGACAGCCGCAACCGCCGCCGCACGGATCGCCTCATCACGCGGGGCGACAAGAAGACCGGGCTTGGTGCAGAACTGCCCGGCACCGAGGGTGAACGAGCCGACCCAGCCCTCGGCAATGGCCGCACCCCGCTCGGCCGCGGCCTGTGGCGTGACGAACATCGGATTGATGCTGCCGAGCTCGCCGTAGAAGGGGATCGGTCGAGGGCGATCTGCCGCCAGCCGCGCGAGCGCCAGTCCACCGCGCTGGCTGCCGGTGAAGGCGACCGCTTCGATGCGGTCGTCGTTGACCAGGTCGATACCGTCCTGCAACTCGTGCGACACCATCGTGAGCACTCCACGCGGCGCACCCGCATCAGCAAGCGCCCGCTGCGCGATCGCCATGATCGCTTCGCTCAGCCGGGGATGACCCGGATTGGGCTTGACCACCACGGTGCAGCCCGCCGCGAGCGCCGATGCAGTGTCTCCGCCGAGCGTGGAGAAAGCGAAGGGGAAGTTAGAGGCCGCGAAGACCGCCACCGGACCGAGGGGGACGTTCATCCGGCGCAGGTCGGGCCGCGGCGGGGTGACATCGGGCAGCGCCTTGTCGAGGACGACGCCGAGGAAGGTGCCATCGCGAACGACCTGGGCCATGAGGCGCAGTTGGCCGCTCGTGCGCCCCACCTCGCCGGTGAGGCGATCCACGCCAAGACGGCTCTCCTCGACGGCGATGGGCACGAGGTCATCGCGCGCGGCATCGACCGCGTCGGCGATCGCCTCCAGCAGCGCGGCGCGCGTGGGCAGATCCGTGTCGGCGTACCACTGGCTCGCCGCCTTGGCTGCCGCGCAGGCCTCGTCGACCCTCATGACTGTGCTCATGCCACTCCCTCTGCGATGCGGGCGCTGACGACAGCGTCCTCCCATGCCATGCCCATGCTCTTGAACACCCGCGAGCCCCCGTCGGGGACGTCGACGGATCGACGCGCGACCTGCGTGAGGTCAGCGGCGATGTCATCCGGTGCCATCAGGCCCGCGGTGATCGCGCAGACAACATCCCCGGCCTCGCGCAGTGCCGATTCGCGCTCCTCGACGACCACGAAGGAGCGACCGACTAGCTCACTCGGCAGCTCGCAGCAGGTCGGAGAATGCGTGCCGACGGCGACCGCAGCCACGTCGTCGCGCGTATCCGCAGCGTCGAAGAGCGCACTCGTCGCCGTGGTCGCCGCGACGATGATGCGGGCCTCGCGGATGGCGGGGGCT
>JBJOJS010000078.1:0-41366 GCA_046046455.1 Actinomycetota bacterium
CGCGCAATCGCTGGGCCGGCAACGTCCTCGAGGACGCCCGGGTCCACGCGCCGATGCTCATCGCCTCAACCGCGCTGCATGCCTTCGCGGTCGACCCGGTCACGGGCTCCGACCCCGCCGCGGTGGTGGAGTTCGCGCCCGAGCTCACCGATGCCGACCTCGCCGTGCGCGTGGTCGATCGTGTCGGCGGTGGCGGTGGTGGCGTGAGCCTCGCTGAGGCCAAGGTCGTCGTCTCCGGTGGTCGCGGCGTGGGCGAGGGCGGCTTCGGCCCCCTCGAGGAGCTCGCCGCACTGCTCGGCGGCGCGGTCGGCTGCTCGCGCGTCGTGACCTCGGCCGGCTGGCGCCCGCATGCCGAGCAGGTCGGCCAGACCGGCACCAAGGTCGCACCGGACCTCTACATCGCCGTGGGCATCAGCGGCGCAACCCAGCACATCGCCGGGTGCAAGAACGCCAAGACCATGATCGCCATCAACACCGACCCCGACGCGACGATCATGTCGTTCGCCGACTACGCCGTCATCGGCGATGCAGCGACCGTCATGCCCGCGCTCGTCGAAGCCGTACGCGCAGCGAAGGGATAGCAATGCCCACCGATATCGAGATCGCCCAGGCCACCGAGATGGATCCCATCTCCGAGGTGGCGGCCTCCCTCGGCATCCCGCAGGAGGCCCTGGAGCCCTACGGCCACTACAAGGCGAAGGTCTCCAACGCCTGGCTCGATTCACTGCCGGAGCGCCCCGGCTCGCACCTCATCCTCGTCACGGCCATCAGCCCCACGCCGGCAGGCGAGGGCAAGACCACGACGACGGTCGGACTCGGCGACGGGCTTCGGCGCATCGGCAAGGACGCGATGATCTGCCTGCGCGAGCCCTCGCTCGGGCCGGTCTTCGGCATGAAGGGCGGCGCGGCCGGTGGCGGCTACGCCCAGGTGGTGCCCATGGAGGACATCAACCTCCACTTCACCGGCGACTTCAGCGCGATCGGCCTGGCCAACAACCTCCTTGCCGCGCTCATCGACAACCACATCCACCACGGCAATGCGCTGGGCATCGACGTGCGCCGCATCACGTGGAAGCGCGTCATGGACATGAATGACCGCGCGCTGCGCGACATCGTCGTGAGCCTCGGCGGCCCGGCCAACGGATACCCGCGCGAGGACGGCTTCGACATTGTGGTCGCCTCGGAGGTCATGGCGATCTTCTGCCTCGCGACCTCGCTCGAGGATCTCCAGCAGCGCCTCGGCAACATCATCGTGGGCTACACCCGCGACAAGGAGCCGATCCGTGCCCGCGATCTCAACGCCGACGGCGCCATGACCGTGCTCCTCAAGGACGCCTTCCAGCCCAACCTCGTCCAGACGCTCGAGCACACGCCCGCCTTCGTACACGGCGGACCCTTCGCCAACATCGCGCACGGCTGCAACACGGTCATCGCGACCAAGGGCGCCCTCAAGCTGGCCGACTACGTCGTAACCGAGGCTGGCTTCGGTGCTGACCTGGGGGCGGAAAAGTTCATCGACATCAAGTGCCGCAAGTCGGGACTGCGTCCTTCGGCCGCCGTGATCGTCGCCACCATCCGCGCACTGAAGTACCACGGGGGCGCCGACCTCAAGACCATCACCGACGAGGACCTTGGAGCACTGGAGAAGGGCGTCGTCAACCTGCGCCGCCACATCGAGAACGTCCGCGATGTCTACGGCGTGCCGGTCATCGTGTCGATCAACAACTTCACGTCGGACACGCAGGCGGAGATCGACCTGCTCCGTCAGTTGGTAAGCGACGCGGGCGCTGAGATCGTCCTCGCGACGCACTGGGCCGACGGCGGCGCAGGCACCGAGGATCTTGCCCGCGCCGTCGTGGCGCTGTGCGAGCAGCCCAGCGAGGTCACCTTCGTCTATCCCGACGAGGCCTCCCTGTGGGAGAAGATCCAGGCCATCGCCACGCGCGTCTACCGCGCTGACGAGGTGACCGCCAACTCCAAGGTGCGCACCCAGCTCAAGGAGCTCCAGGACATGGGTTACGGACACCTGCCCGTGTGCATCGCCAAGACCCAGTACTCCTTCTCGACGGACGCCGCGCTCCGCGGGGCACCCACCGGCCACGTGCTCGACGTCCGCGAGGTGCGCCTGTCCGCGGGCGCGGAGTTCGTCGTCGTCATCTGCGGCGACATCATGACGATGCCCGGGCTTCCCAAGGTGCCCTCCGCGGAGAAGATCAACCTGGTCGACGGCGCCGTGGTGGGACTCTTCTAGGGCAGAACTACTCGCGCATGCCGCGGTCGAGGAGCCCTTCGCGCACCGCGAAGACCGTCTCCTCCCGCAGCATGCCCGGTCCCCACACGGCGTCGGCGATGGCCAGCACCTCGGTCACCCGATCGATGCCCTCGTGTGAGCAGAGAAGCACGAGGTCGTCGAGGTCGCGGGCATCGCGTGCTGCCCTCGCCTTCATCGCGATCAGGTGACGTGCCGACGCAACCGACACGGCAAGCCCTGGTCCGGTGAGCACCTCGACCTGGCCGTCGTCGAAGACGCGGGGCAGCATCGGCCTGACCCGGTCGTTGAGCCAGTCTCGCGGCAGGTCCCGCTCTTCCGCGATCTCGGCAACGACCTCGGCGACGGGATCCACCTGGTCCCACACCGCGTCGATATCGCGCGTGAGGCGCGTGCGGTCATAGGCCAGGACCATCGCGGTGCCCCCGACGACGTAGATGTCCAAGCGCAGTCCGCGGCTATCCAGGCGCCGTCCGAGGTCATTCAGGAGGTCGATGAGGTCGTCGCGGCCGAGGAGCTCGGTCATACCGACACCAGGTTCGCCTCATCCAGCATGACTCCACGCGCCTTGAAATAGATCGGGGTCCGCTGGTAGACGAAGGCCTGCATTGTGCTCTCGGGCGGCAGGGTGAGCCATGCGATGCGTGGGCTGTATCGCTCACCGGCGCGCGTCCACTCGGGAGTGCGATCGAAGTTGCCCAGTCGGCACAGATGGACTGCCAGGGCAGCGATGGCCGCATCCCACGCCTCGTCGCCGATGAGCGCAGGCTCCCCGACGAACTCAGCGCGCGAAGCATCGTCAGGGAGTGCTTCGAAGTCGGCGACCGCCTGGGCCATGAGCCGCACGAGATCGGCGGAAGCCCACCCCTCCGCAAGGCCCTGGCCGATGGCCCGGGCCGTCGCCGCCAACCCCTGCATGGGCCTATGGTGACACGGCCGGGTGATCCACGAGGGGCCCGAAGCAGGAAGCAGGATGGACGAAGGAGGGTGCCGTGAGGACGCGCCAACGGCTCTATCCGTGGCTCGTGGCCCTGGTCACCTTCCTCGTGCTCATCGCGTCTGCGGCGTTCCGCTCGTCGCAGGGTGTGATGATCGTGCCGATCGAGGAGGACCTCGGCTGGTCGCGCACGATCACGTCGCTGGCGATCTCGGTCAACCTCGTGATCTACGGCGTCACCGCGCCCTTCGCGGCGGCCCTCATGGAGCGCTTCGGCGTACGCCGCATCGCGATCGGGGCGCTCGCACTGCTGTCGCTCGGCACCGGTCTCACCGCGGTGATGACGGCGTCCTGGCAGCTCGTCCTCCTCTGGGGCGTCCTTGTCGGCCTGGGCACGGGATCGACAGCACTGGTCTTCGGAGCACTTGTCGCCAACCGGTGGTTCACGAGGCGACGCGGACTCGTCGTGGGAATCTTCGGAGCGGCATGGGCCACCGGGCAGCTCGTGTTCCTGCCTATCCTCGCCCGGCTCATCGAGCACCAGGGCTGGCGGTCCGCGTCACTCCTGGTCGCGGTCCTCAGCGCCGCGCTCATTCCCCTAGTCGCTGTGGTGATGCGCGACCGACCCTCCGACGTCGGCCTGGCCCCGTACGGCGCGGAGGAGATGCCCGAGCTGGAGGCCAACACCACGCACAGCGGGTGGCGCGCAGCCGCGGGCGCCCTTGTCGTCCTGCGCGAGGCCGCGCGCACACGCGCGTTCTGGCTCCTGGCGATCACCTTCGCCATCTGCGGATGGACCACCAACGGCATCATCAGCAGCCACTTCGTCCCCGCCATGCACGACCACGGCGTGACGGCGACCACCGCCGCCAGCCTGCTGGTGATCGTGGGTGTCTTCGACATCGTGGGGACCGTGGGGTCGGGCTGGCTCACCGACCGCTTCGATCCGCGCGTCCTGCTCGGGATCTACTACGGACTGCGTGGCATCGCTCTCGTTGCGCTGCCGATCCTCATCGGGCCGGACATCGAGCCACCACTCCTGCTCGTCATGGTGCTCTTCGGTCTGGACTGGGTCGCGACCGTCCCGCCGACGGTGACCCTGTGCCGCGAGATCTACGGCGTCGAGCGCGGTGCGATCGTCTTCGGCTGGGTCTTCGCATCGCACATGGTCGGGGCCGCGATCGCCGCAGCCGTATCGGGATGGATTCGCGTCACCGCCGGTGACTACGCGACCGCCTGGTGGCTCGCGGGACTCCTCGCCTTCGTCGCCGCTGGCCTCTCGCTCGCCATTGCCCGCCCTGGTCAGCGCTCACGCGTCGCGGCGTAGGCTTGAGTCATGACCTACGACATCCACACCGCGCAGATCGAGTCGCAGCACGCCGCCGTGCTCTCGGGCACGTGCTCGATGGAGGAAGTCGGTTCCTTCCTGGGCACTGCCTTCGAGCGCGTGCTGGCGGCACTGGCGCATGCAGCCGTGCCGGTCGACGGCAAGCCGTTTGCCCGCTACGACATGGTTGAGGGAGGGTTCCGCGTCGAGGCGGGCTTCCCCTGCCCCGCCGATCTCGACCTCGACGGCGAGGTGCACACCATCACGCTGCCGAGCGGCACCGCCGCGATCACCACGCACGTCGGTCCCTACGCCGGGGTGGCTGCGGCATACGCCGCGATCGAGGACTGGTTCGCGACATCAGGTCATCGCCCGACGGGTGCGCCCTGGGAGACCTACCTGGATGGACCCGAGGTCCCCGAGCCCCGGACGACCGTCACCTGGCCCTGCACTCTGGAGTAGTTCACACTCGGGATGACTTCAGCTGAGAGCCCCCGGTCAGGATTGAACTGACGACCTACCGCTTACAAGGCGGTTGCTCTACCACTGAGCTACGGAGGCGTGCCGCCCTATCCTGCCAAACGGCGAAACGACGTCGGCGCCGGATGCTCACTAGACTCGCGGTCTCACCTTCTGGAGGACCCATGACCCACCCTGCCGTCGTCGCCAGCACCTGGCAGTCCCTCTACGACCACCTCGAGGACTGGGGCCTCAAGCCCGGTGCCGACTCGGGCGAGCCGATGACGAGCGGTGTGATCCTCAAGACCTGGCAGAACGTCGAGACCGGCCTGTGGCGGTGCACGCCCGGCGGCTGGACGGTCGAGGACCGCCCGGACGAGGAATCGGTCATCATCCTCGCCGGACGGGCCCGCGTCACGGATGCCGATGGCACCGTGACGGAGATCTCCGAGGGCAGCACCGTCATCTTCCCCCGCGGCTGGTACGGCCGCTGGGATGTGGAGGAGACGATCGTGAAGTACTACGTCTCGATCCGCTGAGAATCAGCCTTCGATGATGATCTCGCCAGCCTCGGCGACGAGATTGCCGTCAGCGTCGTAGACGTCCACGACATCCTCTTCGGCGACGAGGTTGCCGTCGGCGTCGAACACGTCGATGGTCTCTTCGACGATGGAGCCGTCCTCGCTCGTCACCACCATGACGTCGTCCACGACCGTGCCGACCACGTCTCCGTTGTCGTCCACGAGCTCAGTGATCTCGATCGATTCGCCGACCTCGATGTCGTCGTTAGCCATGGCAGTTCCTTCCTCTGGGGGTAGACACCCCATCCAAGTCGGTACAGGGTGACGGCGTGGCAGGTTTGCCCAAGATTCACGCGGTGAGGCGTGACAATGCCGTGCTCACACGGGGATCGAGGTCGCCGGCCTGGTCGAGGTCGTAGGCCTGGAGCTCAGCGATCATGGCAGGGGTCCAGAACGCGCGCAGGTGATCGGTGATGCGCGAGACCGCCTGCTCGTCGGTCAGCCCAGAGCAATTGGCGGCGATCTGCCCGGACATCCGGGTGAGGGTCTCGATACGCACGGCTATGCGTGGACCGGTTCCGCTCCCGCGGCGACCGCGGTCGCCTCGGGACCCCTCAGCGTAGGCGTGACCTCGACAGCGGTCACCTTGTACTCCGGGCAGTTGGTCGCCCAGTCGGAGTACTCGGTGGTGATGACATTGGCACCGCTGCCCGGGAAGTGGAAGGTCGTGTAGACGACGCCGGGCGGCACACGATCGGTGATGCGCGCACGCATGACCGTGGTGCCCACGCGACTCGCAATGGTCACCCATGTGCCGTCGGCGATGCCCCGGGCCTCCGCATCGGACTCGTGAATGTCGAGCACGTCCTCGTCATGCCACGCGACGTTGGCCGTACGCCGGGTCTGCGCGCCGACGTTGTACTGGCTGAGGATGCGGCCCGTGGTGAGCACGAGCGGGTAGCGACGTGTCGTGCGCTCATCGGTCGGCACGAACGGGGTGACCTGGAAGGCGCCCTTGCCGCGCACGAAGCCCTCGACGTGCATGATCGGCGTCCCCAGCGGGTGCTCGGCATTGCACGGCCACTGCACGCTGCCGACCTCGTCGAGCAGTGCGAAGGACACGCCCGCGAAGGTCGGGGTCAGGCTCGCGATCTCGTCCATGATCTGGCTCGCCGAGTCGTAGTGCATGGGGTAGCCCAGTGCGGCGCTGAGGTCGCAGGTGACCTCCCACTCCTGCTTGCCGGTCTTGCTCGCCATCACCGGGCGCACCCGGTTGATGCGACGCTCGGCATTGGTGAAGGTGCCGTCCTTCTCGAGGAACGACGTACCGGGTAGGAAGACATGGGCGTAGCGGGCGGTCTCGTTGAGGAAGAGATCCTGCACGATGACGAGCTCCATCGACTCCAGCGCCCGTTGCACATGCTGGGTGTTGGGATCGGACTGAGCGATGTCCTCGCCCTGCACGAAGAGCGCCTTGAACTCGCCCATCACCGCCGCGTCGAGCATGTTGGGGATGCGCATGCCGGGATCTCCGCGCAGCTCCGCGCCCCACAGCGCCTCGAACTGCTCGCGCACCGCATCATCGGAGACGTGGCGGTAGCCCGGGAGTTCGTGGGGGAAGGAGCCCATGTCGCAGGAGCCCTGGACGTTGTTCTGCCCGCGCAACGGATTGACGCCGACGCCATCGCGGCCGATGTTGCCGGTCGCCATAGCGAGGTTGGCCATCGCCATGACCATGGTGGAGCCCTGGCTGTGCTCGGTGACCCCTAGGCCGTAGTAGATGGCGGAGTTGGGGCCGGCGGCGTACAGCCGGGCGGCCGCGCGGAGCTCCTCCGCGGGCACGCCGGTGATCGCCTCGACCGCCTCCGGGGAGTTCTCCGGCCGGCGGATGAACTCCTCCCACTCGGCGAAGGTCACCGGATCGCAGCGATCGGCGACGAACTGCCGGTCGACGAGGCCCTCGGTCGCGACCACGTGACCCATCGCGTTGACGACTGCGACGTTGGTGCCGGGCTGCAGCTGCAGGTGATAGTCGGCCTCGATGTGAGGCGAGCGCACGAGGTCGATGCGGCGGGGATCCGCGACGATGAGGCGAGCGCCCTCGCGCAGGCGGCGCTTCATCCGCGAGCCGAAGACGGGGTGCGCATCGGTCGGGTTGGCGCCGATGACCATGATGACGTCGGCCTCCGCGACGGACTTGAAGTCCTGCGTCCCAGCGGAGGTGCCGAAGGTCTGCTTGAGGCCGTAGCCCGTCGGAGAGTGGCACACGCGCGCGCAGGTGTCGACGTTGTTGGTGCCGAACGCCGCGCGGATCATCTTCTGGACGACGAACACTTCCTCGTTGGTGCAGCGCGACGAGGTGATGCCTCCGACACTGTCGACGCCGTGCCGGGACTGGATATCGCGGATGCGCTCGGCGGCGTAGCCGATCGCCTCCTCCCAGCTGGCCTCACGCCAGGGCGCATCGATCGACTCGCGCAGGAGCGGGGTGAGCACCCGGTCGGTGTGCGTCGCGTAGCCCCAGGCGAAGCGGCCCTTGACGCAGGAGTGGCCCTCGTTGGCCCCACCATCCTTGGCGGGCACCATGCGCACGAGCTCGTCGCCACGCAGCTCGGCGTTGAAGGAGCAGCCGACGCCGCAGTAGGCGCAGGTGGTCTGGACCGTGCGGGTGGGCATGCCCAGGTCGATGACCGACTTCTCCTCGAGCGTCGCTGTCGGGCACGCCTGCACGCAGGCGCCGCACGAGACGCACTCGCTATCGAAGAAGCTGCGCCCACCGGGGCTCACCTTGGAGTCGAAGCCACGCCCGACGATGGTGAGTGCGAGGGTGCCCTGGATCTCGTCGCACGCGCGCACGCAGCGGCTGCACACGATGCACTTGGACTCATCGAAGGTGAAGTAGGGGTTGGTCTCGTCCTTAGGCGCGTCGAGGTGGTTCTCCCCGTCGTACCCGTAGCGCACCTCGCGCAGGCCGACGACTCCCGCCATGTCCTGCAGCTCGCAGTCGCCATTGGCCGGGCAGGTGAGGCAGTCGAGCGGGTGATCGGAGATGTAGAGCTCCATGACATTGCGGCGCAGCTCCTCGACCCGCGGGGTCTGGGTGCGCACGACCATGCCGGGCTCGCACGGGGTGGTGCAGGAGGCGGGCGTGCCCTTCTTGCCGTCGATCTCGACCAGGCACAGGCGGCAGGAGCCGAAGGGCTGAAGCGAGTCGGTGGCGCAGAGCTTGGGTACGCCGACGCCGGCCTCGGCTGCCGCGCGCATGACCGACGTGCCGACCGGCACGCTCACCGGGATGCCATCGACGACGACGTCGATGCTCTCGGGCGAGGTGGACGCCGGAGTGCCGTAGTCGGGCTCATGGAGCAGGGTCATGGCCTCACCTCAGTCACGCGGTGGAAGTCCTCAGGGAAGTGTGACAGAGCACTGCGCACGGGCAGGGGCGTGAGGCCACCCATGGCGCACAGCGATCCATCGGTCATGGTGGTGCAGAGATCCTCGAGGAGGACCAGATTGCGATCGCGGTCGATGCCAGCCGTGATCTTGTCGATCACCTCGACTCCGCGGGTGGAGCCGACGCGGCACGGGGTGCACTTGCCGCACGACTCCGCCGCGCAGAACTCCATGGCGAAGCGCGCTTGGGCCGCCATGTCGACGGTGTCGTCGAAGACCACGATGCCGCCGTGGCCGAGCAGGCCGCCTGCGGCCGCGAGTGCCTCGTAGTCCATGGGCACGTCAAGGGTGTCCGCGGGGAGGTAGGCGCCGAGCGGTCCGCCGACCTGCACGGCGCGCAGCGGGCGCCCCGAGCGCGTGCCCCCGCCGTACCCCTCGACGAGCTCCCCGAGAGTGACGCCGAAGGCAAGCTCGACGATGCCGCCGCGGGCGATGTTGCCGGCGAGCTGGAAGACCTGGGTGCCGCGCGAGCGGTCCATGCCGAGGGCCTGATACGCCGCGGCGCCGTCGGCGATGATCCCGGGCACCGCAGCGAGCGTGAGGACATTGTTGACCAGGGTTGGCTTGCCGAAGAGACCCTGCAGCGCGGGGATCGGGGGCTTGGGTCGGACCATGCCGCGCTTGCCCTCGAGGCTCTCGAGCATCGCGGTCTCTTCGCCGCAGACGTAGGAGCCGGCACCCTCGACGACGCGGATGTCGAATGCTCGACCGGAGCCCATGACGTCACCGCCGAGCCATCCGTCGACGCGCGCGATGTCGATCGCGGTGCGCAGAGTGGCGATGGCATCGGGGTATTCGGAGCGCACGTAGATGAGGCCCTGGGTCGCACCGGTGGCGATGCCGGCGATCGCCATGCCCTCGAGCAGAGTGAAGGGGTCACCCTCCATGAGCATGCGGTCGGCGAAGGTGCCGCTGTCGCCCTCGTCGGCGTTGCAGCAGATGTACTTCTGGTCACCCTCGGCCTCGAGCACGGTGCGCCACTTGATGCCCGCGGGGAATCCGGCTCCCCCGCGACCACGTAGACCCGAGGCGAGGACGTCGGCGACGACCTCCGCCTGCGGGATCGCGATCGCGCGCTCGAGGCCGCGCAGGCCGCCGTGGGCGCGGTAGTCGTCGAGGTCGAGCGGATCGATGACTCCGACGCGGGCGAAGGTCACGCGCTGCTGCGTGGCGAGCCAGTCGATCCGATCGACGGGGCCGTGGGAGAGGGCGTGGTCGGCCCCGTCCGCGAGCCCGCCATCGAGCAGACCTGCGACATCGCGCAGGGTCACGGGGCCGTAGCCCACACGGCCTGCGGGGGTCTCGATCTCGACGAAGGGCTCGAGCCAGAGCATGCCGCGGGAGCCGTTGCGCACGACTTCAGCCTCGATCCCGCGCTCGCGCAGGCCTGCCTCGATCGCGGCAGCGACCTCATCGGCGCCAACGGATCGCGCGGCGCTGTCGCGAGGCACGAAGATGCGCATCATGTGCGCACCTCCTGCGCGAGAGCGACGGCATCGCGGATGCGCTCGACATCGCAGCGCCCGATGAGTCGGCCGTCGACCATGGCGGCGGGCCCGAGTGCGCAATTGCCGAGGCAGTAGACCGCGGAGAGCTCCACGCCATCGACACGCTCGCCGAGTGAGACGCCGTACGCCTCCTCGAGGTCGCTGACGAACTCGCGCGAGCCGACCGACTGGCACGCCTCGGCGACGCACACCTGCACGTGCACGTCGGGCGGCGGAGACTGGCGCAGATCGTGGTAGTAGGTGAGGACGCCGACGACCTCCGCGCGCGAGACGTTGAGACCGGCAGCAACGATGTCGACGGCCTCGTCAGGGACCCAGCCGAAGACCTGCTGGATGCGCTGGAGCGCCGGCAGAATCAGGCGCTCGGCGGGGGGAATCGCGGCCACGACGGTGGTCCCAGCCGGGACGGACCATGCCTGGTGACCGGGCACCGCGGCACCGCCTTTCGCCTCGCCGTCCCGGGGTTCTCTGCAACCCCGTGAGCCCTTCCAGGGTAGGCCACCGACACAGCGGTCGGAAGGTCCTCGCCGTCATCGGATCAGAAGTTCCACAGTGTGGAACCTGCGCTCGCCGCGCGTGATGCGGCGTACGCGAGGCCTAGGCTGAGCCATCTCCTGAGAAGGGCTGCCATGGCTTCCACCGATCGACGCCGCGTGCTGCGTTGGCGCGACGGGATCGTCGACGCCGGTCCCGATGCGCTCGCGATCGAGGAACCGCTCGAGATCGAGGTCGACGCCGTTTCGGTCTCGACCACGATGCGCACGCCGGGGCACGACATCGAGCTGGCACTCGGCTGGCTCGTCGCCGAGGGGGCCCTCACCTCGATCGACGAGGTGGCGGAGGCGAAGGAGTGCTTCGAGCACGACGACGACGATCCCGAGCAGGTACGCCGCATCGTGCAGGTGACCACCCGCGGCAAGGTGCCGGTCGAGCCGCGCCTGCATGCCACGTCGAGCGCCTGCGGGGTGTGCGGAGCCGATCTCATCGCGATGACCCAGCGCACCCGGCACTGGCCCCTCGGCGATGACGCGACCTCCTTCCGCGTGGAGGCGATCCTCGCCCAGCCGGAGGCGCTGCTGGCCGCCCAGCGCGGCTTCGCCGCAAGCGGTGGCCTCCACGCCGCCGGGCTCTTCACCCCCGAGGGCGACCTCATCTGCCTGCGCGAGGACGTCGGCCGCCACAACGCCGTCGACAAGGTGATCGGCTGGGCACTGCAGGAGGGGCGGCTACCCCTAGGCGGTCATGCTCTGCAGGTGAGCGGACGTGCCTCGGCCGAACTCGTGCACAAGGCCGTGATGGCCGGCGTACCCCTGCTCGCTGCCGTATCGGCGCCGAGCACGCTTGCCGTGGAGCTCGCCCGCGAGAGCGGGCTCACCCTCGTGGGCTTCGTGCGCGATGGGTCGTTGAACGTCTACGCGGGGGCGCGGCGATTGGGTCTCGCCGAGTCCTGATCCGGCCGAGGGTCTCGCGGACAGGCGGATCAGATCACGCCGACATATGCCGCGGTGAGCGCTGGTCCCACGACGATGCCGAGGAGGGCACCCACGAGTAGGAAGGGGCCGAAGGCGATGCGGGTCCCGCGCCCGGCTCGACCGAGGAGCAGCAGCCCCGCACCGACCACTCCGCCCACGATGAAGCCGATCGCCAATCCCGCGATGGCAGGTCCGATGCCCAGCGCGCCGAGAAGGGCGCCAAGGGAGGGCGCCATCTTGACGTCGCCCAGGCCCATCCCCCGGCCTGCGGAGAGCAGCCAGAGCAGCAGGAGGAAGCCGCCCCAGATCACGGCCCCTGCGACCACCGCGATCCAGTCGATCTCGTCGCCGAGAAGCATCGCCAGGATGAGCCCGACCGGGGTCACGATGAGCATGGGCAGGGTGAGGGCGTCGGGCAGGCGATGGTGGTCGAGATCGATGACAGTGAGGCACACACCGACGAAACCCCAGGCGAGGAGCAGGGGTAGCAGACCCAGCCGATCGCTCGCGAACGCCCAGACTCCGAGGATCAGCCACACCGCTGCGACGCTCATCTCGACGACCGGGTAGCGCCACGAGATGGGCTCGCCGCAATGTCGGCAGCGGCCACGTAGGAGCACCCACGACAGGACAGGGATGTTGTCGCGCGGGGAGATCGGTGTGCTGCAGCGGGGGCACGAGGAGCCGGGCCGCACGATGGAACGCCCTTCGGGCACTCGCGCGATGACGACGTTGGCGAAGGAGCCGACGATCAGGCCGAGGAGAGCGATCGCCATGGCGAAGAGCCAGGTGGGTTCCGACACGCCGGCACGGTATCGGACCGAAGCCAGTGCATCGGCGCACTCATCCACAGGCCCGGCAGCACACGAGGGTCTCGCCGTGGTGTCCGCACGGGCGCACTCCCGTGTCAGCGGAACCGTCAGCGACTGCCGCTGAGGATCTCGTCCGTGTGAACGACGGTCGCGAACTCTCCATGCAGATTCGCCGCGGTCACACGAGCGATCTCGTCCGCGGGGATCACGACCCCGTCGGGCCCCGTGCGGTCGAAGGTGTGCGTCGCATCGATGACGAAGGTGACGTCGTAGCCGAGGTTGCCTGCCATGCGGGCCGTGGTCTCGCAGCAGTGATTGGTCGTCACTCCGCAGATCGTGAGTCGCCCGATGTCACGCTCCGTCAGCCAGGCGTGCAGGTCAGGATCGCCGTAGAAGGCGGAGTTGACGTGCTTGGTGATGAGTACGTCGCCGTCGATGCCCGGGCGCAGGTCGTTGCCGGGCTGGCCTGGCCTGAGCGGGGATCCGGGTGAGATCGAGTCGTGCCGGACGATGACGATCGGGCGCTCGGCAGAGCGCCAGGCGGTGACCAGGCTTGCGATGTTGGCCTCGCACTGCGGGTTGTCGCGCCGGCCCCACGCGGGATCGTCGAAGCCCTCCTGCACGTCGACGACGACGAGAGCGTGCTGCGGATCCGGAGTGAGAGGCACGTCGCGAGGCTACTCTCCGGTCATGCACATCGAGATCGCGCTCGACGTCAACGACGCCCCGCGCATGATCGCCTTCTGGTCGGGGATGCTCCGGTACGTCGTCGAGGATGAGGGGCGCTTCGACGCACCCGATCGCGTCTACTGGTCGCTCGTCGATCCGACCGGTCGTGGGCCGCGCCTGGTGATCCAGCGCGTGCCCGAGCCGGTGACGGCCAAGCCGCGCCTGCACATCGACGTACACGAACCCGACATCGAGGCGGCAGCCGCACGCGCGGTCGAGCTGGGGGCGACTCGGATCGACGACGCCCCCGTCGTCGAGGTCGGCACGGGGTGGATCCGGCTCGAGGACCCCGAGGGCAATGTCTTCTGCATCGTGCAGGAGCGCCGCGCCTGAGGCACGGGGTAGCGGTTAGCACTCGAGGGTGCTTGTCTGCTAGGCCCTCCGTGTCGCAGTCTTCGCCCATGGGGATCGAGGTCTCGGCCTTCGCCGGCAAGGACCGCAGCCTGGCCGGCTTCATCCTTTCGGGCCGCTGGCCCGACACCACGCGCGAGTGGACGCAGTTCCTCGCCATCGCCGTCCGCTTCGCCGCAGTGCCGGGACTCCTGCCGACCACGACCGTCTTCCGCGCCGTCGAGGAGCTGCCCGACGAGCCCCAGCCCGACGTCGTGGGCCTGGTCACCGCCGCCGGTCCGGTGCTCGGCGACGGTGCTCCGCGCCCCGGGCAGTTCGCCGATCCGCAGCCGGCTGCGCTCATCGTCCTGCACCCGCCTACGGAGACGCGCCCCTCGACGCCCGAGGCCGAAGGCGCAGCATCAGGCTGCGTGCTGCTGCCCGGTATCCCTCACCTCGGACTCGATCACCGCGCGGGGTGGGTGGAGGTCGAAGCCGATGGCACGGTGACCCGCCTGCTCAGTCGGGTGAGCGTCGACCTCGGCGAGGATCCTGACATCGCGGTCCTCGCCACCCTCTGCGCCTGACCCTCCCCCGTTGTACTTACCGGTGTGGTCGTTAAATCCTCGACCTCGACGACCACACCGGTAAGAACAACGAGTAGTTAGGCGGACTGGCCGTCGCCGGAGTCGTCGCTGCCCGTGACGTAGATGAGCTCGATGCGCGGCAACGTGTCGAGGAGATCGAAGAGCGGCACCGCCTCGACCAGGGGGTCCTTGGCCCGGGCGAACGTGTCATTGACCGCGGGCTGAGGCCGGAACCACTCAGCAGGATCCTCGGCGGCCGCGGCCATGTAGTCGACCCAGGCCTGGTTGTGCGCGAGGTAGGCCTCCTGCGCGTCGAGTAACTGCGTGTGCCAAGGCATGATGAGCAGCCCTGCGACAAACCCGCCCGCGTCGGCGATCGCCACCTCTCCACGCTTCGCGACACCGGAGAGCTCCGCGCGCAACTGCTCGCGCTCTTCGTCGGTGAGGTTCTCCGTGTCGTACTCCGACAACACCTCGTCGAACTCCGCCTGGGTCGCCTTCATCGCCGCCTCGGACTGCTCGACAGTCGTGACGAGATTGTCCGCCTCGGCCGAGCGCATGCCGAGCTCCGCCGCGACCGCGAGGTTGGCGGCCGTGATGAGCACCAGGGCGGCGATCCCGATCGTCCACACCACCCACGCGGGCATCCCGTGTCGCGGTGACTCCTGACCGGTCTCCAGCACCTCCTGGCTCACCCTCACATCCTGGGCTACGACTACCTTTGCTCGCATGTCGGCCACCCCGGAGACCGCAGTGCCGTCCTGGCGCGCGACCTACGACGCCCGGGTCGCGCGACTGCGCGCGCAGTACGACGCGATCCCTGCCGGGGCTCCCGTGCGCCTGGCCAAGCGCACCTCCAACCTCTTCCGGCAGCGCGCCGACGCCACGGTGCCCGGCCTCGACGTTGCCGACTTCGACGGCGTCCTCTCCGTCGACCCGGTCGCCCGCACCGCCGAGGTGCAGGGGATGACGACGTACGAGCACCTCGTCGAGGCGACCCTCCCCCACGGCCTCATGCCCCTGTGCGTGCCGCAGCTGAAGACGATCACGCTCGGGGGCGCAGTGACGGGCCTCGGGATCGAGAGCACGAGCTTCGCCTGGGGACTGCCCCATGAGTCGGTCGTCGAGATGGATGTCCTCACCGGTGACGGGCAGATCCTCACCGTGAGCGGCCGCGACGACGACCCGCATCGCGATCTCTACTACGGCTTCCCCAATTCGTACGGCACGCTCGGCTACGCCCTGCGCTTGAAGATCGAGCTCGAGCCGGTCAGGCCCTTCGTGCGCCTGCGCCACGTGCGATTCGATACGGCGCAGGCTATGGCCGAGGCGATGGCGCAGATCGTCGAGACGCACGAGTGGGAAGGCGAGTCCGTCGACTTTCTCGATGGCACGGTCTTCTCGCCCACCGAGCAGTACCTGTCGCTCGGTCGCATGACAGATGACGCGGGCGGTCGGCAGCCGAGCGACTACACCGGCATGGGCATCTACTACCGGTCCATCCAGCGCAAGCGCGAGGACCTGCTCACCATCCACGACTACATCTGGCGCTGGGACACCGACTGGTTCTGGTGCTCGCGCGCCTTCGGCACGCAGAAGCCGCTCATCCGGCGCTTCTGGCCCAAGGACAAGCTGCGCAGCGATGTCTACTGGAAGATCATCAAGTGGGACCGGCGCACGAAGTTCTCCGCCAAGGCGGCCCGTGTGCGCCGCAAACCGGCCCGCGAGGAGGTCGTGCAGGACATCGAGGTGCCCATCGATCGCCTCGCCGACTTCCTCGACTTCTTCCACCGCGAGGTGGGCATCGAGCCGATCTGGGTGTGCCCGCTGCGCCAGCGCGACCCGTCAGCCCGGTGGCCGCTCTACGAGTTCGACCCGCAGGTCACCTACGTCAACGTCGGCTTCTGGTCCACCGTGCCCCTGCCTCCTGGCGTCGACCCGGCCGAGGGTCGGGTGAATCGGCGCATCGAACAGGTCGTCACCGAGATGGACGGGCGCAAGTCCCTCTACTCATCGGCGTACTACTCGCCTGAGGAGTTCTGGGGCATCTACGGAGGCGGGGAGTACCAGCGCCTCAAGGAGGTCTACGATCCTCGCTCGCGGTTGCTCGACCTCTACGACAAGGTCGTCCGCCGCCGCTAGGCACATCGCACGACTCTCGGGAGGAAGCATGGACCTCGCCACCGCCTTCGCCACTGTCGTCCCCGCGGAGCGCCGGGTGGGCTTCAAGGCCTACGACGGATCGAGCACCGGCCTCATCGGTGCCGAGGTCGTCCTCGAGATCACCAATCCGCGCGGAGTCCACTACATCGCCGGATCCCCCAACCAGCTCGGCCTCGCCCGCGCCTACGTGACGGGTGACCTCGAGATCCATGGCGACGTCTACGAGGCACTCAGCCGCCTCTACCCCATGCCCCTCGATCACGTGTCTGTCGTGGATCGCGCACGACTGGCCAAGCGCTTCGCCAAGGACGCCCTGGTGCGTCCCGAGCCGCCCGCGCAGGAGCGTGCACTCGGTGGACGCCGCCACTCCAAGCGGCGTGATGCCGAGGCGATCCACCACCACTACGACGTGAGCAACACGTTCTACTCCATGGTGCTCGGTCCGTCGATGGCGTACACGTGCGCGGTCTTCCCCAACGAAGAGGCGTCGCTCGAGCTCGCCCAGGAGGAGAAGTTCGACCTCGTGTGCCGCAAACTCAACCTCCAGCCGGGCATGCGCCTGCTCGACGTGGGCTGCGGGTGGGGCGGCATGGTGCTGCACGCCGTCAAGAACTACGGCGTATCCGCGATCGGCGTAACCCTCTCCCAGCAGCAGGCCGAGTGGGGCCAGCGGGCCATCGAAGACGCGGGCCTGGGCGATAAGGCGCAGATCCGCTTCAGCGACTACCGCGACGTCAAGGAGACCGGCTTCGATGCCGTCTCCTCGATCGGCCTCACCGAGCACATCGGCCGCGCCAACTACGAGTCCTACTTCTCCTTCCTCCACGGCAAGCTCCGCCCCGAGGGCCGGATGCTCAACCACTGCATCACCCGGCCCGACAACAAGTGGCCCACGCACTTCAAGCGCAGCTTCATCAACCGCTACGTCTTCCCCGACGGCGAGTTGGCGCCCCCCGGGGAGATCATCAGCGAGATGAACAACGCGGGCTTCGAGATCCGCCACGAGGAGAACCTCCGCGAGCACTACGCGCTCACGCTGAAGCACTGGTGCGAGAACCTCGAGCGCAATTGGGACGCCTGCGTCGCCGAGGCGGGCCTGCCCACCGCGCGCGTCTGGCGCCTCTACATGGCTGCGTCGCGCCTGGGCTTCGACATCAACACCATCCAGCTCCACCAAGTCCTCGGCGTGAAGGTCGGCGAGCGCGGCAAGTCCGGAATCCCGCTGCGAGTTTCTGGCGAAAGCTGGTCCCTGATCGCGCCCCAGGGCTGAGCTCAGGGAACACCCGCCACCCAGGTTTCAGGACCTTCGTCCCACCTCGGGATGTCCGTCCCGCAGAGCGGGACGGTTCGGGCAATTTCCTCGTGAATATGGGGACAAGCGCGCCTCAACTCCCCTAGCGTCCATGAATCCGCAGATGCGCGATCCCCTCGGAGGTGCTAGTGACTCTCAGCCCCGAATTGCCGACATCCACCGATCCGCTCGAGGCGATGCTCGCTGACCCCGAGACCCGACAGGCCCTGGCCGTGATCGTCGCCAACGCGCCGACACTTGCAGCGCTGTCCGCCATGGCTTCGGCCCTCCTCCAGCGCGGCCCCGAGATCGCGGACAACGTCAACGAACTCGTGCGCCAGCTTCGTGTCGAGGGTGCCGGCGACGAGAACGCCATCGGCGGCGCGATCGGAAGCCTCGCGAGCCTCGCACCTCTCGCACCTGCGCTCGCCGAGCGCACCGACACCATCACGAGCCTCCTCGACTCCCCCGTCCTCGCACCCGAGGTCGTGCAGGTCATCGGTCGTGTCGGTCAGGCAGCCGTCGAGGCCGATGCGCAGACGCGCGGCAAGCAGGCGCAGGTCGGTGGTGCCTTCGCGATTCTTCGCGAGCTCAAGGATCCCGGCGTGCAAGAGGGACTGGCGTTCCTCTTCGCCTTTGCCAAGGCGTTCGGCCGCGAGCAGTCCAAGGCCTGACATGCACGAGCTCTCCGTCGCGCACGCGATCGTCTCAACCGTGGTTGAGGCGTTGCCTGAGGACGCCCCGCGTGTCCTCGAGGTGCGCGTGCGCATCGGAGTTCTCTCCGGAGTCGTCCCCGATGCCCTCGCCTACGCCTACGACGTGGCGGCACAGGGGACCCCGCTCGCCGACGCTGCACTGCACATCGAGCGGGCGCCCGTCGTGATCCACTGCCCCCGCTGTGACGCCGACCGCACCCTAGCGACGACAACCGACTTCACCTGCCCCGAGTGCGGCACCCCCTCCGCGGACGTGGTCGATGGCAAGGACATGGAGATCCTGTCGATCGTGCTCGATGACGAGCCGGCGGTGATCGCATGACCCGTGTCGTCGAGCTCAAGAAGGGCGTCCTCGAGAAGAACGACCTCCACGCCCGAGCCCTCCGTGAGACCTACGCCGCCGCGGGGCTGCGCGTCAGCAACTGGGTGTCGAGCCCGGGCACGGGCAAGACGGCGCTCCTCGAGGCTCTGCTCTCATGTGCGCTCGAGCGCGGGATTGCGGCTGCAGCACTCGTCGGCGACTGCGCCACGGACAACGACGCGCAGCGCCTGGCTCGCTCCGGGGCGCCGGTCCGCCAGATCGTCACGGAGGGCATGTGCCACCTCGAAGCCGACATGGTCGGCGGCCACCTCGACGGCTGGGACCTCCGCGCTCTCGACCTGCTCGTCATCGAGAACGTCGGCAACCTCGTGTGCCCCTCCGGATTCGACCTGGGCGAAGACACCCGGATCGCCCTGCTGTCCGTCACCGAGGGTGAGGACAAGCCCCTGAAGTACCCCCAGATCTTCCATTCCGCCGATGCGGTCGTGATCACCAAATGCGACCTGGCCGTGGCGGTGGAATGGGATGCGGATGCGGCATACGCCGCCATCCGAGCGGTCAATCCGCAAGCCCCCATCATCGAGACGTCGTCCCGTCAGGGGCGGGGCGTCGACTCGCTGCTGGATCACCTCATGTCGCCGGTGCCCGCCGGCGACAGCCGTCTCACCCCACAGGAGGCATAGTGGCGTCCGTACTCTGGTTCCAGGGAGGCGCCTGCAGCGGCAACACGATGTCGTTCATCAACGCTGCAGAACCCTCGGTCGTCGACCTGATCGTCGACTTCGGCCTGGAGATCGTCTACCACCCGACACTGTCCATGGAGCTCGGCAAGGCCGCTCAGGACATCTTCTGGCAGTACGCCCGGGGCGAGAAGGAATGCGACATCTTCGTCTTCGAGGGCACCGTCATCGAGGGCCCCAATGGCACCGGCACCATGGACATGTTCGCTGAGCGCCCGATGAAGGACTGGGTCAGCGACATCGCCCCCAAGGCCGGCATCGTGGTCGCCATCGGCGACTGCGCCTCCTGGGGTGGTCTCCCCGCGGTCCCGCCCAATCCATCCGAGAGCCGCGGCCTGCAGTTCGACCGCGGCGGCAAGAAGGGCGGCTACCTCGGCCCGGACTTCACGAGCCGACTGGGACTGCCGGTCATCAACATCCCCGGTTGCCCCGCGCACCCCGACTGGATCAGCCAGATCATCGTGGCCCTTGCCTCCGGACGCGTCGCCGATCTGGCTCTGGACGAGTTGCACCGCCCCTCGACGTTCTTCACGTCGTTCACGCAGACCGGATGCACCCGCGTGCAGTTCTACAACTACAAGCAGGACCCCAAGAGCTTCGGCCAGGGCATGCGCACGGGCTGCCTGTTCTACGAGTTCGGCTGCCGTGGCCCCATGACGCACAGCCCCTGCAACCGCATCCTGTGGAATCGCCAGTCCTCGAAGACGCGCGCCGGACACCCCTGCACCGGCTGCACGGAGCCCGGGTACCCCTTCGGTGACCTCGAGATCGGCACCGTCTTCAAGACCCAGAAGGTCGCGGGCGTCATCCCCAAGGACGAGCCGACCGGCATGGATCCCGCTTCCTACATGGCCTTGGCCGGTCTGTCGCGCGCTGTCGCGCCGCAGTGGTCCAAGGAAGACATGTTCGTCGTCTGATAGCTACCCGAGCGAAATAGGAGATCACTTTCATGGCAGTCATGGACCTCAATGTCAGCCCGCTCGGGCAGGTCGAGGGCGACCTCGATGTGCGGGTGACCATCACCGATGGCGTCGTCACCGACGCCTGGACGACCGCGGCGATGTTCCGCGGGTTCGAGATCATCCTGAAGGGCAAGGACCCGCAGGCCGGTCTCATCATGACCCCGCGCATTTGCGGTATCTGCGGTGGCAGCCACCTCTACAAGGCCTGCTACGCACTCGACACCGCGTGGGCGACGTACGTCCCGCCGAACGCCACCCGCGTGCGCAACATCGCGCAGTGCACCGAGACGCTCCAGAGCGTGCCCCGGTGGTTCTACGCGATCATGGGGCCGGACCTCACAGCCGCCCAGTACGCCAAGGCGCCCTCCTATGAGGAGGCGTGCCGACGGTTCGCGCCCTATGTGGGCACGAGCTACCAGAAGGGCGTGACGATGTCGCAGCTCCCGGTGGAGGTCTACGCGATCTTCGGCGGGCAGTGGCCGCACTCGTCCTTCATGATCCCGGGCGGTGTGATGTGCGCACCGACCCTGTCGGACATCACCCGCTCGCACGCCATCCTCGATCACTGGGCACGCGAGTGGCTCGAGGGCGAGTGGCTTGGCTGCTCGGTGGACCGCTACCTGCAGATCAAGACGTGGGAGGACTTCCTCGCCTGGATGGACGAGAACGAGTCGCAGCACAACAGCGACCTCGCGTTCTTCGTCCGCTGGGCACGAGAGATCGGACTCGACACGTACGGCCAGGGCTACGGCAACTTCCTGGCCACGGGCACGTTCCTCGATCCCGAGCTCTACACCCACCCCACGGTTGACGGGCGCAACGCCGCCCTGCAGTCGCGGTCCGGCATCTACGCCAACGGCCAGTACTTCGACTTCGACCAGGCTCGCGTCACCGAGGACATCACGCACTCGTTCTTCAAGGGGACGGGTGCACGCCATCCCTGGGAAGGCGTGACGGATCCCATCGATCCGGCCGACGGCCCCGCGCAGCAGAAGTACTCGTGGGCGAAGTCACCGCGGTACGACGTACCCGGCATGGGTCACGTGCCCCTGGAGGTGGGCCCGCTCGCCCGCCAGGTGATCGCCGGACGCGAGGGTGCTGCTGCGCACCAGGACTACGACCCCTTCGTCAACGACATGATCGCCAAGGTCGGCGTCAACGTCATGACCCGCGTCCTCGCGCGCACGCACGAGGAGGCGAAGTACTACACGTACGCCAAGAAGTGGCTGTCGGAGCTCGATCTGCACGGCGAGTTCTACGTCAAGCCGGGTGAGCCCCAGGAGGGCAAGGGATTCGGATCGACCGAGGCCGCCCGCGGCGCGCTCAGTGACTGGATCGTGCTGGAGAACGGCAAGATCGCCAACTACCAGGTGGTCACGCCGACCGCCTGGAACATCGGCCCGCGCGACTCCGACAACCGAGTGGGCCCGATGGAGTCGGCGTTCATCGGCACCCCGGTCGAGAACCCCGACTTCCCGGTCGAGCTCGGTCAGGTCGCCCACAGCTACGACTCGTGCCTGGTGTGCACGGTCCACGCCTACGACGGCAAGACCGGCAAGCAGCTGGCGAAGTTCAGCATGGGCGGCGGCTGATCCGCACGCTCGCACCTCATCGATAGGCAACGATTCCCGGAACCCCGGTGCGAAAGCACCGGGGTTCCGGTACGAAAGGACGCATGTTCTCCCCGGCACCCACTGAGACCGTCATCGTCGGCTGCGGCAACCTGCTGCGCGGCGACGACGCGGCCGGCCCCGTGCTGGTGCGGCAGCTCGCCGATCACGACCTGCCCGAGGGAGTGCGCCTCATCGACGGTGGCACGGCGGGGATGGATGTCGCCTTCGCCATGCGGGGGGCGCGCAGGGTCATCGTCATCGATGCCTCCTCGCTCGGCGTGGAGCCCGGCACCATCCACCGCGTCCCGGGCGAGGAGCTCGTGGACCTGCGACCTCCGGAGGGCAACCTGCACCGCTTCCGCTGGGATCAGGCGCTCGGCTTCGCCCAGTGGCTTCTCAAGGACGACTACCCCGAGGACGTCACCGTGTGGCTCATCGAGGGGCAGAGCTTCGATGTCGGTGCTCCGCTGAGCGAGTCGGTACAGGCCTCCGTCGATCGGGTGGAGCGGGAGATCCTCGCTGACCTGGGGAGAGAACGTGTCGACCGATGAGGGCCCCCCGTATGTTGAGGAGGCCATGTCGGCCGACGCACATATCGAATGCGAGTCGGGACGGTGGATCGTCTACCTGGACGTCGTGCTGGAATCGGGGGCCGTGCGGCGCAAGGTGGGCGACTACCCCAAGCAGAGCCAGGCCGAGCAGGCTGGGCGCATCATCGAGAGGAACGCGCGGCGATTCATCCGCCGTCCGTAGTGAAGGAGCGACGTGATCCCCCGACCCCAGCCGCTCGGCGTGCTCCCGTGGCCCGCCGGCATGCTGATCGTCCCCGGCGACCATGACGACGTGCGCGCCTCGATCCTGCGCGGCCTCGTCCCGGACACCTGGCCCTCCGATCTGGAGTTCATCCGGCTGGCGCTGGACGGGTCACCCGCCGAGGCGGCCGCCCTCGTGGACTCAGGGGATCCCATCGCGCGATACAACCGCGCCGTGCTCGTCGGCGGCGATGGAGCATGGGACGGGTTCGACGACATCGACGCCGACCTGTCGACCCTCGTCGGCGTGGCGACGTACAGCGTCGGAGTGGCCGACGGCCCGCCCTCCGTGCAGGGAGCAGCGGGGGAAATCGCCGCGGTGGCGTACTCGGCCATCGCGTCGGCGGATCTCGAGCGCGGTGACGTGACCGCCGCGATCACCCACCTGCGACAGGGTGCGGAGAGCGCAGCGGAGTCCGGCTCGATGATTCTGTCCGCGTCGCTGCGCGCGACAGCAGCGGAGTTGCTGCGTGAGGCCGTCGGCGATCCCGACGCCGCGATCGCCGAAGTCGACCTTGCCCTGCGTACGATCCCGCGGCAGGTGGCTGACGAGGATCGCTTCCATGCACCGCCGGAACTCTGGGGCGACCTCCATGTCACACGTGCTCTCGCCAGGCAGGAGCTCTCGCGCACTCAGCCCGCACTGCTCCTCTCGGTGACCCAGGACCTCACCGAGGCGCTCAAGGTCTTCAGCGAGCAGGACCATCCGGAGCAGTTCGCTGCCTGCAACTCCCACCTCGCCCTCGCCTACCTCGTGATCCCGATGTCCAGCCAGGGCGACCGGCTTCGCGTGGGCGTGGCGGTCAACTCGCTACGGGCCGCCTTGCGCGTCTACCGACCCGACACGCACCCCGCCCTGTGGGCGAGCACGCAGATGAATCTCGCCAACGCGCTTCAGTACCTCCCGAGCGTCCACCAGGAGGCCAATCTCGACGAGGCGGTCCAGCTCTACGAGGAACTCCTGCAGCACCGATCCGAGGAGGAGGACCCGCTCGGCGTCGCGCGCATCCTCACCAACCAGGCGAATGCGCTGGGCCATCTGGGCGTGTTCTCCGATGCCCGCGAGCGCATCGACCGAGCGCGCGCGATCTTCGAGCGCTACGGCGACTCGGAGGGCCTGGGTGTGATCGAGGAGATCACCACCAGCATGGACGCCGCCCAGGGGAGGGTGTGATGGAGCTCTACCTGCGACAGCACTTCGAGTCGATGCTGCAGGAGGCGACCGGCAATTTCACCGAACGCATCGTGCACCGGTGCGGCGGCGAGGAGGAGGCTCTCCGGCGCCTACAGGCCGATCCCGAGTCCGAGGGCGTGTGGGTCTCGGAATTCGTCGATGCCTTCTTCGAGGAGAATCTCCTCTCGGGCACCGCGGGCGCGTGCTTCGTCCTCGAGGCGCTCGAGCGCCGCAGCCTGCCGGCTGATTCGGGAGGGCCCGTCGCAGAGGTGCTCCCTCGCCTCGCACGGGCGGCGTTCGCCGACGTCCTGTCCACCCAGGCAGCGCAATTGATCCAACGGCAGATGGTCTACAGGTGAGGATGAGACATGGCTGACGACGAGGTCCCCCAGTCCTTCGACGAGCTCGCCCAGCGCGTGGACGAGCTGCGCGATCGCGTGAGCCACGAGGAGCCGCGCGTCAAGGAACTGCTCGATGAGACGCTCGATGCCATCACGGCCTTCAACCGCGTGGGCCTGGTGACGCTCATCCAGAAGTTCCGCTCCGATCCTCGGGGCCAGGAACTGCTCTTCGAAGCGGTGGATGACCCCGAGGTGATGGCGCTCTTCGCCGCCCACGGACTCGTCCGACAGAACATGGCTCTCGAGGTCCTGCGGGCTGTCGAGCAGATCCGCCCCTACCTGGTGGCGAGTTCGATCGAGTTCGATGTGGATCGCGTCGAGGGCGACGTAGCCTACGTGCGTTTCGCGACCGGGTGCAGTGCTCCCAGCGACAGCGTCAAGGACGAGATCCGAGGCACGCTGCTGGCCCGCGTGCCCGGCCTGCGCGGCGTCGAGGAGGTCGCTGCCTCGAACGGCGAAACCTTCATCGCGCTCGACACGATTCGCATCGGCGCACCACCGAGCTGATGCCCGGACCCCATCCGATCCGTCGACTGGGCGCGGAGTCCCCCGGCGGACTGCAGTTGCCTGCCGCGATCCCCACGGCCGGCACGATGTACGCGCCGCGCGGCGTATGGACCGACGGGACCAGGCTGGTCGTCAGCGACACGGGCAACCAGCGCGTGCTCATCTGGCACTCCATGCCCACTGCGGATGGCCAGGACGCGGACGTCGTCCTCGGTCAGCCGGATTTCGCGAGCGAAGGTCCCCAGGCCAGCGGAGCGGGACCTGCGCGCGGCTTCCACCTGCCGACCGGGGTCGACGTCATCGATGGCAACCTCGTCGTGGCTGACGGCTGGAACCACCGCATCCTCGTCTTCGACGGGGTGCCGACCGAGTCGTACGCCGCCCCTGTCTCGGTCATCGGACAGCCCGATGACGTAAGCGTCGAGGCGAACGCCGGTGGAGAGCCGACACTCACGTCGTTCTACTGGCCCTTCGGCTTCGCCGTCGTTGGCGACTCCTTCTGGGTGGCGGACACCGGCAACCGCCGAGTGCTCGGCTGGCACGGTCCGCGTGTGCCGGAGCCGGGCCGCCCCGCCGACATGCTGCTGGGACAGGACGCCGGCGACGAGCGCGAGGACAACCGGGGAGGCCAGCCCACGCACGTGAGCTTCCGCTGGCCGCATGCCATTTCGGGCGATGCGGAGACCCTCTACATCGCGGACGCGGGCGACCATCGTGTCCTCGGCTGGTCGCCGCACCCCACCGGTGACGACGACGCGACGCTCGTGCTCGGCCAGGCGGACTTCACATCGGCGGAGGAGTTCAAGAACAGGCCTCAGGGTGCCCAGCGAATGAGGTTCCCGTACGGCGTCGCCGTCAGCGAAGGACGCCTTGCCGTCGGTGACACGTCCAACAACCGCATCCTGATCTGGGATCGGCTGCCGCGCAGCGGTGCGGCTATCCCGGCTGATCACGTGCTGGCCCAGCCGAACTTCGATACCAACGGCGAGAACCGATGGGACGTCGTCGCCGACGACTCACTCTGCTGGCCCTACGGAATCTGCCTGAGGAGTGATCTCCTCGCGATCGCCGACAGCGGCAATAATCGGGTGATGCTCTGGCGCCTGGCATGACCGATCTCGTGCGCCGGTCAGTCCGCGTCACAGGCGTGGTCCAGGGCGTGGGGTATCGACCCTTCGCCTTCGGGCGCGCCCGCGGGCTCGGGCTCACCGGCTTCATCGGCAATGACAGCGCCGGCGTGTTCGCTGAGGTCCAAGGCCCGGCAGATTCCGTCGAAGCCTTCCTCGCTGACCTGCGCACCGGGCCGCCGCTCGCCCGCGTCGACGACGTGACGGCGTTCGATATCGGGGTCATCCCCGAGTCGGGGTTCATCATCGTGGCCAGCGACAGCGGTGAGGGCACGACGAGCATCCCGCCCGATACGGCGATCTGCGCGGATTGCCGATCGGAGATGGCCGATCCGGCGGATCGTCGCTACCGCTACCCCTTCACCGCCTGCACGCACTGCGGTCCCCGCTACACCATCGTCACCGGCCTGCCCTACGACAGGCCCTTCACGACAATGGCCGACTTCCCGCTCTGCGACCTATGCGCACGGGAGTACGCCGACCCAGACGATCGACGCTTCCACGCGCAGCCCACCGCCTGCCCGGCATGCGGCCCGCGCCTGTCGTTCAACCGCACGGGTGCCGTGGGCGACGCTGCGCTCGCAGATGCGATCGCGGCTCTGCAGCAGGGTGAGATCGTGGCCATCAAGGGACTGGGGGGATACCACCTCGCCTGCGACGCCCGCAACACCGAGGCCGTCGAACGGCTGCGCGAGCGCAAGCAGCGAGGGAGCAAGCCCTTCGCGGTGATGGTCGCGGATGTCAGCACCGCGCAGCGGATCGCAGACATCGACGAGGCACTCGCGACATCGCCGGAGGCACCGATCGTGCTCGGGGACACGCGCGACCTCGCTCTGCGCGATGCCGTGGCCCCGGGCCAGTCGCGCGTCGGTGTGATGCTCCCCTACTCCGGGATCCATCACCTGCTCTTCTCACCGCATCCGAAGCGACCGGGAGACTGGGTGCCCGAAGTGCTCGTCATGACGAGCGGCAACCTCGCCGACGAGCCGATCTGCATCGACGCAGCCGATGCCGAGTTGCGCCTGACGGGGATCGCCGATGCCTTCCTCCACCACGATCGCGGGATCCACGTCTCGTGCGATGACTCGGTCGTGTGCGCCGACGGCCAGCCGGTGCGCCGGAGCCGCGGCTTCGCGCCGCTGCCCGTGCATCTGCCTCGGCAAGCGCGACCCACGCTGGCGGTCGGCGGCGAACTCAAGACGACTCTTTGCGTCGCGTCGGGCAGCCGGGCGTGGATGAGCCAGCACATCGGCGACACAGCCAACCTCGAGACCCTGGATCTCTTGGCGCGCACGGCCGACACCCTCACCGAACTGGTCCGCGTCCACCCGGAGGTGATCGTCGCGGACATGCATCCGGCGTACCTCTCGCGCCGGTGGGCTGATGAACGCGCCCGGCAGACCGGTGCCGAGCTCCGCCTCGTGCAGCACCACCACGCGCACGTCGCCTCGCTCATGGCCGAGCACGGAATCGCATCGGACGAGCCGATCATCGGCTTCGCTTTCGATGGCACGGGCTTCGGCAGGGACGGCAGCATCTGGGGCGGGGAGGTGCTGCTCGCGACGTACGCACAGGCCGATCGCATCGGGCATCTCGCGCCGGTTTCCCTACCCGGGGGCGATGCCGCCATCCGCCGGCCCACCCGCACGGCCCTCGCCCACCTCTACGCCGCCGGGATCGCCTGGGACGACGACCTGCCCGCTGTGTCTGCCTCCGACGACACCGAGCGCCGGGTCATCGGCCGGATGGTGCTCACCGGGACCGGCTGTACGCCGACGACCAGCATGGGGCGTCTCTTCGACGCCGTGTCCAGCCTGCTCGGGGTGTGCCAGGACACGGCCTACGAGGGGCAGGCGGCCATCGAACTCGAGGCCCTGGCCGGCTCCGAAGGACCTCGATGGGACTTCTCCGTGGCGGAGGGTCCTGAGGGGGGCCTGATCCTCGACCCCCGACCGGCCCTGGGGGCGGCTGTGGGTGGCCTGCGGGCCGGCGTACCCACCGCGGACCTGGCCTTCGCCTTCCACGCGGCCGTGGCCGACGCTGTGGCGGAGGCGGCCGCCTGGGCCCGGGATCGCCACGGCGTGAGCAGGGTGGGTCTGACCGGCGGAGTGTTCGCAAATCGCCTCCTCACCCGCCTGTGCCAGGAGAGACTGAGGGGACTCGGGATGACCCCGCTGATCCACCGCACGGTTCCGCCCAATGACGGGGGCTTGGCCCTCGGACAGGCAGCCGTCGCGGCGGCCAGCTAGGACCAGACAGGAGAGGAGCACGCCATGTGCCTCGGAGTACCCGGCCGCGTCGAGGAAGTGTGGGAGGCCGAGGGCACCCGCATGGCCACTGTCGACTTCGGGGGCGTCCGCAAGGAGGTGTGCCTGGCGTACGTGCCGCAGGTCGGTGTCGGCGACTACACGATCGTGCATGTCGGCTTCGCCCTCACCAAGCTCGATGAGGCGTCCGCGCTCGAGACCCTGGAGCTCTTCAAGAGCGTCGGACTGCTCGAGGAGGAGTTCGGCCCCACCGAGGGCGTCTCGCTGTGAAGTACCTCGACGAGTTCGGCGATCCCGAGCTTGCGCAGCGCCTGCTCACTGAGATCGAGCGCACGGTCACGCAACCGTGGGCGATCATGGAGGTCTGCGGCGGTCAGACGCACACGATCATCCGCAACGGCATCGATCAACTGCTCCCCGACCAGGTCACCTTGATCCACGGACCGGGCTGCCCGGTGTGCGTGACACCGCTGGAGACCATCGACCGCGCCCTGGCCATCGCCGCGCGCCCCGACGTCATCTTCTGCTCCTTCGGAGACATGCTGCGTGTCCCGGGCTCGGATAAGGACCTCTTCCGAGTCAAGAGCGAGGGCGGCGACGTCCGCGTCGTCTACTCCCCTCTGGACGCGGTCAAGCTTGCCCAGGCCAACCCCGACAAGCAGGTCGTCTTCTTCGGCATCGGCTTCGAGACAACCGCGCCAGCCAATGCCATGACGGTGCAGATGGCGCGCAAACTCGGCGTCCCCAACTTCTCCCTGCTCGTCTCGCACGTCCTCGTGCCGCCGGCGATCACCGCACTCATGGAATCTCCGACGCGTCGCGTGCAGGGTTTCCTCGCCGCCGGGCACGTGTGCACGGTCATGGGCATGTCGGAGTACGAACCCCTGGTGGAGAAGTACGGCGTACCCATCGTTGTCACCGGCTTCGAGCCGCTTGACGTGCTCGAGGGCATCCGTCGCACCCTGCTGCAGCTCGAGGAAGGGCGCGCAGATCTCGAGAACGCCTACCCGCGCGCGGTGTCACCCGAGGGCAACCCGGTGGCACAGCAGGTCGTACACGACGTCTTCGAGGTGTGCGACCGCCAGTGGCGCGGCATCGGCATGATTCCGCAGTCCGGCTGGCGCCTCGCCCCGGCCTACGCGGAGTTCGACGCCGAGCAGCGCTTCGATGTCGTCGGGATCGTGGCCGAGGAGCCGTCCGAGTGCCGCTCGGGCGAGGTGCTCCAGGGCCTGATCACGCCACTGGAGTGCGAGGCCTTCGGCACCCTGTGCACACCTCGCTCCCCCCTTGGCGCTCCCATGGTGTCGAGCGAGGGCGCGTGCGCGGCGTACTACCAGTTCCGTCGCCTCGAGTCGCCGGTCACCGCGTCGTGAGCACCGAGCCCGTCGACCTCGAGAACTGGTCGTGCCCACTGCCACTCCGCGACCACCCGTCCATCGTCCTGGGCCACGGAGGTGGGGGCACCCTCTCGGCCGAGCTCGTCGAGCACCTCTTCCTCCCGGCGTACGCCGACCAGGCTGGAGTGCTTGCGCAACTCGGCGACGCTGCCGTGGTCGCCGCCGGTGACGCACGGATCGCGATGAGCACCGACTCCTACGTCGTACGGCCGCGCTTCTTCCCCGGCGGCAACATCGGCGACCTCGCGGTCAACGGCACGGTCAACGACCTCGCGGTCGTGGGCGCGACACCGCTCTACCTCACCGTGGGCATGGTGCTAGAGGAGGGACTGCCCCTCGAGGAGCTCAACTCCATCGCGGCGACGATGGGCCGCGCGGCACGCGAGGCGGGCGTGTCGGTCGTCAGCGGGGATACGAAGGTCGTCGACTCCGGCCACGGCGATGGCGTCTACATCAACACCGCCGGCGTCGGTCTCATGCGCCCCGGCGTCGACCTCGGGCCGCATCGGGTCCGACCGGGAGACGCCATCATCGTGTCGGGTGCCATCGGCATGCACGGCATCGCCGTGATGAGCGTGCGCGAGGGCCTTGAGTTCGGCTCCGACATCGTCACCGATTCCGCGGCTCTCAACGGCATCATCGGCGACCTGCTCGGCAGCGGGGCCGAGGTGCACATGATGCGCGATCCCACGCGCGGTGGAGTGGCCGCGTCGCTGACCGAGATAGCGAAGGCCGCCCGCGTCGGCGTGGAGATCGTCGAACGGGATGTCCCGGTGCCTGACGACGTCCGTGCCGCATGTGGCTTCCTCGGCCTGGATCCCCTCTATGTCGCCAACGAGGGCAAGTTCATCGCCTTCGTGGCGGCCGAGGACGCCGATCGCGCTCTCGAGGTGCTGCGCGCTCACCCCCTCGGGGTCGGTGCCACCCTTATCGGCACTGCGACATCTGAGCATCCCGGCGTGGTCGTGGCCAAGACCGGCATCGGCGGCACGCGCGTGGTCGACCTGCCGCTGGCGGAGCAACTCCCCCGCATCTGCTGACGACTAGTAGAGCGCGGGGCCGGCGAGGTTCATGCCGCCGTCGGCCACGAGGGTGATGCCGGTGATGTAGTCGCCCGCCGGGCTCATCCAGAAGCCGATCACCGCGGCGACGTCGTCCACCGACTGCAGGCGCTTGGCGGGTATCACCTGCGCGACCTGGTCGGGATCGAGGCCGTAGCGCTCCCAGGCCTCGGTGTGCACGATGCCGGGTGCGACGGCGATGGTGCGCACACCGCGCCCGCTCCACTCCTGCGCCCAGGTCGCTGTCAGGCTCTCCACGCCCGCGCGCGCGGCTGAGGAATGCGACATGCCGACGATGCCGCGGTGCGGCGTCAAGGTCATCGTGACGCTTGCGATCTTGCCGTAGCCCGCGGGCAGCATCGAGCGCTTGGCGACCTGCGTCGAGACGTACCAGGTCGCGTCGAGATTGAGCCGCTCCACCGCACGGAAGCCGTTGTAGGAGATGTCCTCCGCGCGCGAGACGAACTGACCCCCCGCGTTGTTGACCAGTAGGTCGATGCGCTCCATATCGCCGAGTACGGCGTCGAGCAGAGCGTCGACATGCTCAGGCTCGCGGATGTCGCAGGGGTACGCCGCTGCCGACCCACCCGCGGCCTCGATCGCTGCGACGGCCTCGGCGAGCGGCTCCTCCCGACGGCCCGTGACGGCTACCCGCGCACCCAGCCGGGCGAGCAACTCCGCGGTCGCGCGACCGATGCCGGTGCCGCCTCCCGTGACGAGCGCCGTACGACCGGCGAGCGAGCCGGGGGCAAGGGAGTCGAGGGCGTCGGGTCTGCGCGGTGGGGCCATGACGAGCAGCCTAGTGACGATCGATCAGGCGAGGGCGAGGAAGAGCTTCTCGAGCTGCTCCGCGCTCATGGGCGGCTTCTCGCCGCGACCTTCAGCGCTGGCGCACTGCTGCAGGCCGTTGGCCACGACCTTGAATCCCGCCCGGTCGAGCGCGCGGGATACCGCGGCGAGCTGCGTCACGACGTCAGAGCAGTCACGGCCGTCCTCGATCATCGAGATGATCCCGGCCACCTGGCCCTGCACGCGCTTGAGGCGGGTGACCACCTCGCGCTTGCAGACATCGTCCATCGTGATGGGGGCCATGTGCTCACCTGCGCCTTCGGTGGGACCGGCGGGTCGGCGGCGCCGCCCTCCCGGTCAGGGCCACCCGGCGGGCGGCACTCCTTCCGAGGATACCCCCGGGGGTAGGAATCAGCCCATCGGCTCGACGGCGACCTGGCTCGCGATCTCACCGGGGAGTTCGACGTACTCCCCCGCCGAGCCGACGAGCACTCCGGTCGCCGCGCGCTGCACGCGCACGGCTCCGCCGGGCACGACGCCGGCACGCTGGAGCAGGGCCACCATCTCGGGATCGACCTGGGCGCTCTCGCCAATCCGACGTACGGTGACGCGGACGGTGTCGTCGCTTGCGGCACGGTCGAGGCTCACCCAGTGGTCACCGCGCGTCGCCGACGGCTTGGCGCCGGGCACGAGTTCCTCCAGGCCGGGGATGGGGTTGCCGAAGGGCGACTCGGTCGGGTTGTCGAGGATCTCGAGGATCCGGCGCTCCACCGTGTCGGACATCACGTGCTCCCAGCGACACGCCTCGGTGTGGACGTCCTCGATCGGCAGGCCGATGACGTCGACGAGCAGGCACTCGGCGATGCGGTGCTTGCGCATGACACGCGTGGCGTACTCCCGCCCCCGCGGGGTGAGCTCCAGGTGCCGGTCACCCTCCACTGTGAGCAGCCCGTCGCGCTCCATGCGGGCCACCGTCTGCGAGACGGTCGGGCCACTCTGGCCGAGACGCTCAGCGATGCGGGCGCGCAGGGGGACGATCCCCTCCTCCTCGAGCTCGAAGACAGTCCGGAGGTACATCTCCGTGGTGTCGATGAGGTCGCTCACGCATGGCATTCAACCCCATGCGCGGCCCTGCCGCCTCTCCCCCGGTCGCCTTCCCGGGTCCCCGTCGCTTCCCGCGCCGAACGTCCCGGTTTTTGAGACTTCTGCGGTCGCGCAAGTCTCAATAACCGGGACGTTCACGTCGCGCGGGGTCGGGATGCCCTCGCGGCCCGGAGCGCCTAGCCTGCGTGAGTGCCCGCCGTCGCCTGGTTCCGCCGCGACCTGCGCCTAGGCGATAACCCCGCACTCGGCGCAGCGGCAGCCGTCGACGGTGACGTCGTGCCGCTCTTCGTCGTCGACCCCGCCGTGTGGGAGCCCGCGAGCGACGTGCGCCGCGCCTACCTGGTCGACTCCCTGCGATCGCTGGACGCCGACCTCGACGGCCAGCTGCTCCTGCAGCACGGGGATCCCGTCGAGCACGTGGTCGCGGTCGCCCAGGCAGCCGGTGCGACCAGCGTGCACATCGCTGCCGACTACGGCCCCTACGGCGCCGCACGCGACGAGAAGGTTCGCGCTGCACTCGCCGAGCACGGCATCGATCTCGTCACGACCGGCTCGCCGTACGCCGTCGCTCCGGGCCGGGTGACCAAGGACGATGGCACGGCGTACCGCGTCTACACGCCCTTCTACCGCGCCTGGGTGCGCCACGGCTGGCGCGCGCCCGCTCCCGACGTCGCGGCGACGTACGTCATGCCCGTCGAGTGCCACGGCTTCCCCGAGCGCCCGGAGCTCCCCTTCGCGCTGCCGGCGGCGGGCGAAGCTGCGGCGTTGGCGCGCTGGTCGGCATTCCGCGTGCAGGGGCTGGCGGCGTACGACGACACCCGCAACTTCCCCGCGCTGGATGGCACGTCCGCGATGGGCCATCACCTGAAGTGGGGCGAGATCCATCCGCGGACGATCCTCGCGGACCTCGGCGACTCGGCGGGCGAGGAGACCTTCCGCAAGGAGATCGCGTGGCGCGAGTTCTACGCCGACGTGCTGCATCAGCGACCCGAGAGTGCGCGCGCATCGATGGACGCGCGCTTCGACGACGACTTCGCGTGGGATTCCGGCGCCGACGCTGATGCACTCTTCGACGCCTGGGCGACCGGTCGCACCGGCTATCCCTTCGTCGACGCGGGGATGCGCCAGCTCCTCGCCGAGGGCTGGATGCACAACCGCTTGCGCATGGTGGTCGCGAGCTTCCTCGTCAAGGATCTCCACCTGCCGTGGCAGCGGGGAGCCGCGCACTTCATGCGCTGGCTCCGCGACGGCGACCTGGCAAGCAACTCCCACGGCTGGCAGTGGACGGCGGGCTGCGGCACCGACGCGTCGCCGTACCATCGCGTCTTCAACCCCGTCGGCCAAGGCGAGAAGTTCGACCCCGACGGTGACTACGTCCGCCGCTACGTGCCCGAGCTCGCGCACCTGCCCGGCAAGACCGTGCACACGCCCTGGGACACCCTCGGGGGCTACGACCACGGGTATCCCGAGCGCATCGTCGACCACGCTGCGGAGCGGCTCGAGGCACTCGACCGCTTCGCGCGCATGAAGGAAGCGGCTCCGGCGAGCCGCCCATCCTGACCGACCTGACACACTCGCCCCCATGTCGTCGGTGGCCGTGATCTCCCTCAAGGGAGGAGTGGGCAAGAGCACGACCGTGCTCGGCCTCGCCGGGGCTGCCTGGGCGCGTGGCATCCGGGCGCTGGTCATCGACCTGGATCCGCAGGCCAACTCCACCGTGGCCCTCGATCCGCCGCCCTTCGCCTTCACCGTCGGCGACGTTCTCGCCGACGGACGCCCCGGGATCGCCAGCGAGGCGATCGTGAGCACCGGGTGGGGCCCCCAGGTCGACCTACTCCCGAGCGAGGAGGCGGTGGCGCACCGCAACCGCCCCGAGGGGGCCGACTCCGCGACGCGCCTGCGGGTGAGTCTCACGGGCACCCTCGACGACTACGACATCGTGCTCATCGACTGCCCTCCATCACTGGACGAGCTCACCCGCAATGGTCTGGCCGCCGCCGACAGCGCGCTGGTCGTCACCGAGCCGGGGTTCTTCGCACTCCAGGGAGCCACGCGCGCACTGCGCGCCGTGGAGGCTGCGCGCACATCGGTCAATCTGCGTCTGCGCCCCGCCGGTGTGCTCGTCAATCGCGTCCGCGGCAATCTCTCGGAGCACCGCTACCGCATCGACGAACTCCGCAATGTCTACGGTGACCTCGTCCTCGATCCGGTCATCCCGGAGCGCTCCGCGGTGCAGCAGGCCCAGGGCGCTGGGGTGCCCGTGCAGGCATGGCGCTCACCCGGCGCCTCCGAGGTCGCCGACGCCTTCGACGACATCCTCGACCGCCTGCTCGCCTGATCGGCGTACCGTTGTCCGATAGCCCCTCGGGAGGACCCATGGCACCGCAGACGCCCAAGCCGGCGCTTGCCCGACAGGGTCGGCCGAGCCGACCTGCCGGGCTGAATCGCGCCCCCGACGCCGACCTGCACCCCGTGAGCGGTCGACCGCTGCCCGCGCCCGTGCCGGGCGGGGTCAAGGAGGGCAAGGGCAAGGGGAAGTCCAAGAGCCTCAAGCCCGGCAAGGGCGCGACGGCGGCCGATGCCATCACGGGTCCGCCCAAGGACAAGTACGTCGACCTCGGCGCACGCGTGCCCAAGTCGGTCCGCAAGCGCCTGCGCGCGGAGGCGAAGGCGCAGGGTGTCGCGCCCGAGGATCTACTCACACGGATTCTCGACGCCTACCTTCCGTAGGACGCCGGCGCCCGGCGATGTCAACGACCGCTACGGCACAGGGTGCTGCGCGTCATATCTGAGGAACGCCGGCACCGCGGCCACGAGCGCCCCGGTGAAGACGAGGCAGAGTAGTCCGCCTGACACCGCCGACACGGTCTCGCCGAAGACCCCCGCGACCGCACCTGCTTCCACGTCACCGAGACGGGGGCCGCCCACGACGACGACGGTGAAGATCCCCTGCAGTCGGCCGCGGTAGTCGTCGGGCGTCGCCGCCTGGAGGATTGTCGAGCGGAAGATCGCGCTCACCGAGTCCGCCCCACCGGCGATCGCGAGCAGGACGAGTGCCACCGGGAGCTCGCGGACGAGCCCGAAGACCGCGATGGCACCGCCCCAGATGCAGATCGAGATGACGACGGCGAGGCCCTGGCGGCGGACCCTGCCGAGCGGACCGGACAGGACGGTCGCGACGATCGACCCCACGGCCGGTGCCGCCGACAGCAGTCCCACGATGAGCGCGACATCGGTGAGCGAACCGCCGTACCAGGCCGTGGCGATGGCGGGGAAGAGCGCGCGCGGCATCCCGAAGACCATGGCGACGATGTCGAGATAGAAGGACATCTGCAGATTGCGCTTGCCCTTGAGGAAGCGGATCCCCTCGAGCACGCTGCGCCAGCCGCGTGCCGCATCGGGCGCGACCCCCTCGGGTGGCATCGAGGGCAGTCGCCACATCGCCCAGACGGAGATCGCGAAGACGACGAGATCGATGAGATAGACGGTCGTCACCGTGCCGGTGCCCGCGATGAGGAAGCCGGCGAGCACCGGGCCGATGGTGAAGGCAAGGCCCCAGGTCAGGGTGTTGAGAGCATTCGCCGCGGGCAGCAGGTGCATCGACACCAGGCGGGGGATGATCGCCTGCCGTGCGGGATTCGCGACCGCGAAGAAGCCCGACTGCACGGCGATGATGGCGTAGAGCAGCGCGACGGAGTCGGCACCGGCGAGTGACTGCACGGCGAAGGCGAGTGTGCTGGCCCACAGGCCGACCGTGGCGATAAGCGCTACGCGACGTCGGTCGAAGCGGTCGAGCAGGGCACCGCCGTAGAGGCCGAGAACGACGAGCGGCACGAGTTGGAAGAGACCCGTCAGTCCCACCGCCCACGACGAGCCGGTGAGGTCGTAGACCTCCAGCGCCACGGCCACGGAGGTCATCTGCTGGCCCGCGGTGCCGACGCTGTGACCTATCCACAGACGTCGGAACGGCGGGCTCTCCCGCAGGGGGGTGAGATCGGCGAAGATCCGCGACATGCGAGGCCTCGCCTCAGGGTGAGAGTCGCTCGATGACCCAGGAGCTGGCGTCGTCCAGGCCACCCTCGCCCACGCGCCGGTAGCGCAGGCGGTCGTGGAGGCGCGAGTCGCGTCCCTGCCAGAACTCCACGGACTCGGGGACGATGATCCATCCGCCCCAGAAGTCGGGCAACGGCACGTCGCCCGGGAAACGCTCGAGCAGTTCGGCGTACCGCTCATCGAGTACGGCGCGATCCTCGATGACCTCGGACTGACGGCTGGCCCAAGCCCCCAGCCGCGAGCCATGCGGCCGCGAGGCGAAGTACGCCGCCGCCTCCGCGCGCGGAACGTCGATGGTCGAACCGATCACGACAACCTGCCGATGCAGAGGCAGCCACGGGAAGACGCATGCTGCGCGCCGCGTCGCGTCGAGCTCGCGCCCCTTGCGCGACCGCAGATTGGTGTAGAAGGCGAAGCCACGAGCATCCGCTTCCTTGAGCAGCACGGTGCGCGCGCTGGGCGCTCCCTCGGACGACACCGTGGACAGCACCATCGCATTGGGCTCGACGATGCCCTCGTCGACGGCGTCCACGAGCCAACGGCGGAACTGGGCCAGAGGATCCGGCGCCAGGTCGGCCTCGACGAGGGTGCCCCGGTCGTAGGAGAGGCGCATCGCGCTGAGGTCGTGCTGGTCGGCCACGCGCCGATCCCATCACGCCCACCCCGGGCGGGCGGGGCCGGCTCCGCCGACGTACTCCAGCAAACCCCGTGACCCGCCCCAGACAGGGCCTGCGGTGAGTGAGGTTGAATGGGAGCCATGAGCGACTTCGTGCCGGGCCTCGAGGGCGTGGTCGCCTTCGAAACTCAGATCGCCGAGCCCGATCGGGACGGTGGCTCGCTGCGCTACCGCGGTGTCGATATCGAAGACCTTGTCGGCCGGGTGTCCTTCGGCAATGTCTGGGGCCTGCTCGTCGACAACGAGTTCAACCCGGGTCTGCCGCCCGCGGAGCCCTACCCCATCCCGGTGCACTCCGGCGACGTGCGTGTCGACGTGCAGTCAGCTATCGCAATGCTCGCACCGGGCTGGGGGCTGAAGCCGCTGCTCGACATCGACGACGACACGGCTCGCGAAAACCTCGCGCATGTCTCGGTCATGGCGATGTCCTTCGTCGCCCAGGCAGCACGCGGACTCGGTGTGCCGATGGTGCCTCAGACGCGCATCGACGACGCTACGACGATCGTCGAGCGCTTCATGACACGCTGGCGCGGAGAGCCTGACCCCCGACATGTGCAGGCGGTCGACGCCTACTTCGTCTCCGCCGCGGAGCACGGCATGAACGCCTCGACCTTCACCGCGCGCGTCATCGCCTCCACCGGCGCCGATGTCGCGGCGGCAATTTCGGGCGCCATCGGCGCGATGAGCGGCCCACTGCACGGCGGCGCCCCCTCGCGCGTGCTCGGCATGATCGAGGAGATCGAGCGCACGGGCGACGCCGAGGGCTACGTCCGCGGCGTACTCGACCGGGGCCAGCGCCTCATGGGCTTCGGACACCGCGTGTATCGCGCGGAGGATCCGCGGGCCCGCGTGCTACGCCGTACGGCTCAGGAGCTCGATGCCCCCCGCTATGAGGTCGCCGTCGCACTGGAGAACGCCGCACTCGCCGAGCTACGCGCCCGGCGTCCGGACCGGATCCTGGAGACTAACGTCGAGTTCTGGGCGGCGATCGTCCTGGACTACGCGCAGGTGCCGCCGCAGATGTTCACGTCGATGTTCACCTGCGCGCGTCTCGCCGGCTGGAGCGCGCACATCCTCGAGCAGAAGCGCACAGGTCGGCTCGTGCGCCCCTCGGCCAGGTACGTCGGCGCCGGGCCGCGCATTCCCGAGGCCGTGCCCGGCTGGGACGCGCAGATGGTGGCCCCGTCGGGCTACACCCCCTCGACGCGTGAGTCCCGCCCGACCTCCGTCCGTCGCTGAAGGGCCACTGCGTAGCCTTGCCGTCGTGACCGACGACATCACCATCCCCGCTGACCTCCTGCCCCGCGACGGCCGCTTCGGCGCCGGTCCCTCCAAGGTGCGCCGTGAGCAGGTCGCCGGTCTGCTCGACGTCTCGGGCACCTACCTGGGCACCTCGCATCGACAGAAGACCGTGAAGTCCCAGGTCGGTCGACTTCGGTCCGGGCTCGCAGACCTCTTCTCCCTCCCGGATGGATACGAGGTCGTGCTCGGCAATGGCGGGTCGACGGCGTTCTGGGACATCGCGACCTTCGGGCTCATCCGCGATCGTGCCCAGTTCCTGTCGTTCGGTGAGTTCGGTGCGAAGTTCGCCACCGCAGCCCAGGAGGCACCGCACCTCGGCGATCCGATGATCATCAAGGCCGAGCCCGGTGACGCTCCGACATTCATTGCCGAGGCCGGTATCGACGCCTACTGCTCCCCCCACAACGAGACGTCGACGGGCGTCGCCATCCCGCCGACGCGCGTGGCCGGAGCCGACGCGGATGCACTCGTCCTCACCGACGCCACATCGGGAGCAGGCGGCCTCCCACTCGACGCCGCGCAGACCGACGTCTACTACTTCGCCCCGCAGAAGAGCTTCGGCTCGGACGGCGGCCTGTGGCTCGCCCTGATGTCGCCCGCAGCACTCGCCCGCGTGGCGGAGATCTCGGCGAGCGGACGCTGGACGCCCGCTTTCCTCGACCTCTCGATCGCTGTCGACAACTCGCGACAGGATCAGACCTACAACACGCCGGCACTCGCCACCATCTACCTCATGGCCGAGCAGGTCGACTGGTTCCTGGGCAATGGAGGACTCGACTGGTGCACCGCGCGCACGGCGGAGTCGTCGGGGATCCTCTACGACTGGGCTGAGGCGAGCGATGTGGCGAAGCCCTTCGTGTCGGATCCGGCGAAGCGGTCTGCCGTAGTCGCCACGATCGACTTCGACGACAGCATCGACGCGACGCAGATCACCAAGGCGCTGCGCGCCAACGGCATCGTGGACACCGAGCCCTACCGCAAACTGGGGCGCAACCAGATCCGTGTGGCGGTCTTCCCCGCGGTGGATCCAGACGACGTACGTCAGCTGACGCGTTCGATCGACTACGTCATCGACCAGTTGACGTGACAGCCGCAGGGGGGCATGACGGAGCGGTCCACGCACCGGTCCGCCCCGTCCGCGATCGCACAACCCTCATCGCCTACGCCCAGCTCGGCCTGCTCGGCTGGTTCGTCTACGCCTTCGGCGCCTCGCTGACACTGCTGCGCGATGACGAGGGCCTGACCCGCACGGCGGCATCGGTGCTGAGCATCTCCCTCGCCGTGGGAGGCACTCTCGGCAGCTTCATGGCCGCGCCCGTGGTACGCCGATGGGGCCGGGGGGTCATGCTCCGCGCGGGGGCGGTCTTCGTCGCTGCCGGATGCCTGCTCTACATCTCCGATGGCCCGCTGGTGATCGTGGCGCTCGGCCCCTTCATCGGGTCACTGGGGGCGAGCTTCTGCGCCGTCGGCGTGAGCGCCTACCTCGAAGCGCGCCAGGGTGCCGCCGCGGACGCCTCCCTCGCGGAGGCCAACCTCGTCGCCTCGACCGCGTCCCTCATCGGGATCCTTGCGGTCGGGATCGGTGCGACCACGCTCTTGGGCTGGCGGCTGGGCCTGGTGCTGCTCGTCGTGGTCGTCATCGTCCTCGAGCTCATCCGTGGTCGGGCGCTGCAGCCCTTCAATGTCGGCACGGAGATGGAGTCACGAGCCGATGCACCGCGCCTGCCGGGCCTGGTGTGGTGGGCCGTGATCACCCTGATCCTGCTCACGAGCGTGGAGATCACACTGCTGCAGTGGGGGCCGGATCTCCTGCGCGATCGTGGCGGGCTCGAGGCGGGGGCGGCCTCGACGACCATCGCCGCGATTGTCGTGGGGATGATCATCGGTCGACTGGTGGGATCCCGCCTGGTCGAGCGGCTCTCCTCCGAGTTGGTCTTCGGGGGATCGATCCTCTTCGCCGCCGCGGCGTTCACCTACACGTGGGTCGTCACCGGTGCCATCCCCCTGATCATCGGCCTGGTGCTCATCGGCATCGGCATCGGAATGCACTTCCCGCTCGGGATCGGCAGGGCCATGCGCGCATCTGCCGGCCAGCCCGACCGTGCCGCCGGTTGGACCAGCGCCGGGATCGGCATCATGAGCGGTCTCGCGCCCTTCGCTCTCGCGGCGCTCGCGGACTCCTGGGGTGTGCACGAGGCCTTCGCCGTGATGATCCTCTTCTTCGCTGCGAGTTTCGCCCTGCTGCTGTGGAAGAGAGTCCCCGAGGACGTCGCCGCGTAGGCACGTCACTGTCAGGGGTCAGCCCTACGCTCGCATCATCGACGATGCGAGCGGGTGATGAAGGGAGCGGGTGATGATGGTATCCGGCCGAGCCTATGCCCAGCACCGCCCTCCACAGGCGCCTACGGATTCACGCTGGCAACCTTGCCACAGTCGAGTTCATCCACAGGTGGCAGTGCAATCACGCTGGCAACCTTGCCACAGT
>JBJOJS010000141.1:0-5882 GCA_046046455.1 Actinomycetota bacterium
CGCCTGCAATGAGTCGGGCGGCCCTGTGGTCCTACGCGCGGGGTGCAGTGGACGACTCGGCGCCCCTGCCGGGCTCCGGAGTCGGCGGCCAATGGGCGGATGTCGCCGTCAACGACGCCGATGACACGGTCTACGTCGCCAGCCAGGACGACACCCGGATCATCGCGTTCCGCGGCAATAACCTCGATGACTCCCGCAGCATCGCTCTGCCCGCCGGGACGACCCCGTATGCCCTGGCGGTCAACCAAACCGACGACACGGTCTACGTGCTCAGCTACGGGTCAGGATTCGACTCCTACCTGACCTCGATGCGGGGATCGCACCCCGACGACTCGACCACCGTGGTCCTCAACATGGTGCCCGGTCGACAAGCCCTGGCGATCAGTCCAGTGGATGACACGGTGTACGTAGGCGGCTGGGCCACGCTCGGCAAGGTCGAGGCCTACGCACCCAACCTCGCCTTCGGCAATGCGGCGGTCGTGGGATTCGGCATCAGCGTCAGCGGACTGGCTGTCAGCGATGACGGGCGCAGGCTCTACGCCACCGCAGACAATGGCTCCGCCTACCTGTTCAACACCGCCGACTTCGCCGACACCGCCAGCGTCCCCCTCGGAGTCAGCGCTCCGGGTGCGATTGCGGTCGACGACTACGGCTGGGTCTGGACGGGCGGCCCGAGCACCTCGACCGGGAGCCGGTCCCTCGTGCAGATCGGCACCGCACCCACCTTCACCAGCATCACCCCCAACAGCGGTCCCAGTGCAGGAGGTGTCACCGCCACCATCACCGGCAGCTGGTTCACCCCCGCCACCACGGCGGCTTTCGGAGTCGAGGCCAATGTCGGCACGACGATCAGCACCCCGACGTCGAACTCGATGACCGTCACGGTCCCACCAGGGCCCGCTGGTGCCGCTGACCTCCTGCTCACTAATCCGGCCGGGCCGAGCCAGCCGCTGGGGATCAGCGCCTCGGGCAGCTTCACCTACGCCGACCCGATTCCGCCCGTTACGCCATCGGCTCCCGGCAGCGTCACGGCTATCGCCGGAGATGCCTCGGCCACCGTGGCGTGGACCGCGCCCACCTCCCCCGGCAGCTTCCCGGTCACGAACTATCAGGTGGCCTCTTCTCCGGGCGGCCAGACCTGCCTCACCTCGGCACTCACGTGCACGGTCACCGGCCTGACCAATGGCACGACGTACACCTTCACCGTCAAGGCCCTCAGCGGAGCCGGCTGGGGAGCAGCGTCCGCACCGTCGAATGCCGTCACGCCTAGGTCGTCCCTCAAGGCCACGATCACCATCACCGGCAGCCGAGATGGGCAGCGCATCACCGTGACCGGCACCTCGATGCACCTCACGAGCCAGACCGTGCGGCCATGGCTTCGATTCCCCGGCGAGACGACGTACAGCGAAGGCTCAGCCGTCATCCCTGTCAGCCCCAACGGCACCTTCAGCTGGAGCCGCAAGACGGGCAAGAAGACCTACGTCTACATCGCGAGCGGTACGACGAGGTCCAACGCCGTCACCATCTCCGCCCGCTAGCGCGGGATCCACGCCGTCACCGATGCGCCCTCACCGGGGCGGGAGGTCACCGACCACTCCGCGCCCATGAGCCGCGCCCACACCTGGCTCGTCGCGAAGCCGCCTCCGCTCGAGGTTGTCGCAGGCTCGAAGCCTCGACCGTCGTCGCGGATGAGCACCCGAATCCAGTCGGAGCCGCCGCGCGTGACGACGTCGATCGACACTTGCACCTGCTGGGCGTGACCGTGCGCACCCGCATTGAGCAGGGCCTGTTCGACGATCCGGTAGATGCCCAGAGCCACATCGGCCTTCTCCGCCGCTGACTCCGCAGGCACGGCGTTGCCTGCCAGCGACATCGTGACCTGCATAGCAGGGCTCCACCGCTCCGCCAGCGTCTGCAACGCCGCTGCGAGACCGGTGGCCTGCACCATGGGGCTCAGGCGTCGACTCGTGTCGCGCACATCGGAGCGCCGCATCGTCTCCACGACCTCGGTGATCGAGTTGATGCGCCGAGCGAGGTCCTCCGGCGCGTCGTCCGCAGTCTTGCGCAGCTCGATCGCGACGACGAGGAGGTCGGCCTGCACCCGGTCGTGGAGGAATTCCGCCGCGATGCGGCGAGCGCGCTCCTCGGAGCCGACGAATTGCCGCTCCTGCTCCCGCAATTGGGCGACCGCCTGCTCGGCACGGTCTGCCTGTCCCTGCAGTCGGCGCCCGGTCCAGCCGAACGCCGCATTGAGGATGAGGAGGAACACGAGTAAGCGTACGAAGGTCGCCACGGGAGACGACGCGTTGGCCCAGGCGCCTCGGACGTCGCTCAGCGACGCCAGGGAGGATTGCAGCGGCAGCAGGAACGTCGCTGTCGCCAGGGCGACCGCCACGAAGACTACAGCGTAGTAGGCGGGCCACGACGGAGTGCGCAGCCCGCCGTAGAGGCGCCACATCGCCGCATAGACCGCAAGGACCATCAGTGTGGGTAGGAACACCGACGCTGCGGCCTCCCACGTCTGGGGTGGCGGCAGGTCGACCGCGCTCGTGACGATGTAGGAGATGCTCGTCCAGATCGCGAAGAGGAAGAGCAGCGGCGCGGCGACCATCGGCTGCAGTGGCCATGGCCGGACCAGGGCGTACGCCAGCGACGCCAGCACGCGCAGCAACTGGCGCAGCTTTTCCGTGGCGCCCGCCTCGGACATCACGCGCCCGTGCGATGCGGGTGCGTGGCGCGCAGATAGGCTAGAACCGCAGAGGTGCGCAGGTCCGTGCCCGGGGTCGGCTCGGGCACAAGCACGGCGTACGCCTTGGAGAGCTCCTGGCGCACCGAGCCCGGGGCGAGGTGGAGCTCGGCCGCGATCGCGTTGGCATCGCGCCCCGCGGCGGCGAGCGACATGATCTCACGCTGGCGTGCTGACAGCGCCTCCACCGGATCGCCGCTGGTCTGCTTGCGGGCCGCGAGGATCTCGGGGTCGACGACGTTAAGGCCATTGGCTGTTGCCACGAGGATCTCGGCCAACTTGCGCGCCCGCAGGTCCGCGGTCTTGGCAATGAAGGACCAGCCGCCGCGGTAGCGGTCCGGCAGGTGGCTGATGAAGTCCGGCACGACGTGCTGGCTCATGATCACGATGCCCATGTCGGCGCGCAGCTCGCGCAATCGGATCCCCAACTCGATGCCGGTGAGCTCGCCCTCGCCGAGCGCCAGGTCGAGCAGCGCGACGTCGATGGACGTGGTGCGAGCGACCTCGAGCGCTTCCCCCGGAGTCGCCACTGCCGCCACAACGTCGAGCGTCGACGATGTGGACAGGATCTCGGCAAGGATCCCGCGCAGGGTCGGATCGTCCTCCACGTAGAGCACGCTGCGGGGCGCGTCCTGCGACTCCATGGGGCCACCGTAGACAGGGGTCGAGCCGCGCGGGGCTGCTTAGGCACCCGTCATCGGACTTCGATCACACGTGTTCGCAGTCGATGCGGCTGCCTTGTGTGCGCCTTGTGGCCCCGATTCAGTGGCCGCAGGTCGGAGGCACACAGGTGGAGGTCCCCCATGGCACGACGTCATGTCGCTCTCATCGTCCTCGGCATCACGGCACTGGCGGCCGTGGGGCTCGCCGCCCCGGGATCAGCAGCCGTGGCGCCGACCGTTGTGGTGCAGTCGCAGGTCGCGGCGCCGTCCAGCACCCTCGCGGTGATCAAGACCATCACCCAGTCGATCAGTGGTGCGTACGGCGTCGCCGTGGATAGCGGGGACGACACCGTGTACGTCGCCAACTGGTCCAGCAACACCGTGTCGGTGATCAATGGACGCACCGGAACGGTCCTCAGCCCCTCGATACCCGCGGCTAACGCTTACGCGATCGCTGTCAATGAGGCCGATGACACCGTCTATGTGACAGATGACGACTACGAGAATGCGTCGACCGACAAACTCCGCGTCATCAACGGCCGCACTCGCACTGTTGTGAAGACGACCAACCTGGGTACCGACACCCGGCCCGATACGGTGGCGGTCAATCAGGAGGACGACACGGTCTACGTCGCGACATTCCCAACGAATCGCGTGTCCGTGTTGAACGGTCGCAACGTCGACGACTCAAGCACGGTTCTGGTGGGCACTGAGCCGTTCGGGCTTGCGGTCCACGATGCAGATGACACCGTCTTCGTCGCCAACTGGGTCAGCGCAAATGTGAAGGTCGTCAACGGGCGCAGCAATCTGGTGACCCAAACCATCCCGCTCGCCCCGTCGTCGGGCTCGAGCCGTGCGGCGATCCACCAGGGTCATGCGACCGTCTACGTCGCCAACTACGACTCGCACTCGGTGTCGATCATCGACGGGCGCGCAGGGACCCTTATCGACACGTTCACTATCGACGACACCGCCTACGACGTCGCCGTGGACCAGACCGACGACACCGTCTATGTCATCGGCTGGACCACGCTGTCGGCAGTCGACGGCAGCAACATCGACGACTCCGTCCCACTAACGTTGGGTGAGTATCCCCAGGCCGTCGCCGTCGATCAGTCCGGCGACAACGCGGGACTTGTCTACGTGACGATGAATGACTATGCCAACACAAACTACCTTTCCGTCATCGGCCGGGTGGCGCCGTCCCTAAGCGCTTCATCCGGGACGGCCGGCGACTCCGTGGTCCTCACCGTCGACGCTCCGCAGGTCTCCTACGCCATTGACGACTCAACGGTGGCGTCGGTGGAGTTCGGCACGGGCAACCCGGCGGTCATCGCCCCGGCCACCGACGACTCCTGGACGGTCACCGTGCCCGCGGGATCGGGAACAGTCCCCGTGACGGTGACCTTCAGGGGCGGGTTGAAGGCCACGGCCGGCACCTTCACCTACCCGGGCGCCCCGAGCCCATCTCCCACGCCCACGCCGGCTCCGGTGCCGGCCATCGTACCGGCAGCCCAGGTGCTCACCGGTCAGGTGGGGGTGCCGGTGACAGCGACCTCGACGTTCACGTTGGAGAACTTCACGCTCACTCCCCGCTACGTCGTCTACCCACCGCTGCCAGCCGGTCTGGTGATGGACCCGGCCACCGGCATCGTGTCGGGCACGCCGACGGCGGCGTACGCATCGACCCGGCACTGGATCACCGCCACCGCAGGCGGCAATGCCGAGTCGGCATACTCGACCCTGCAGGTCAGCGTCACGGCCGGTCCCACGCCGACACCGACACCCACTCCCACGCCGACACCGACCCCGACACCCACCCCTGCGCCATCGATCACCATCACCGGCACCCGCACGGGTGAACGCATCACCGTCACCGGCACCTCGACCCAACTCGCCGGCCAAAGCCTCACGCCCTGGATGAAGTTCACCGGCCAGGCCAACTACACGGCCGGCTCCACGGCGATCCCCGTGAACACCGACGGCACCTTCACCTGGTCACGCAAGACGGGCAAGAAGATCTACGTCTACGTCGCGCACGGCACAACACGGTCCAACATGGTCACCATCCCGGCCCGCTGACACACGTCGCGAACTTGGGGACGAAAGCGCCGCTGCAGGGCACTTCCGTCCCCAAGTTCAGGTGAATCGCCCGGTTATTGAGACTTATGCAGCGCCGCAACCCTCGATAGCTGGGCGAGCACGGCGCGCAACCTGTCGCTAGGACGAGGAGCGCAGGGCCTGGGAGGTGTCGGCCCAGCGGCGTAGCAGGTCGCCGGCAGCACCGGACTCCACCGCTGCGCGCGCATCGACCAGGTGAGCCTTCACCCGACCGAGTAGCGAACCCTGCACGTACTCACCTTCCGCAGCAGCCACCGCAGCCGAGTGCGCCGCGAGTGCCGCTGCCGCATTGGCGACGACGACCGCGCGCACCGCGTCGATATCCGAGGGCAGTTCCAGATCGGGGTGCACGC
>JBJOJS010000089.1:0-28641 GCA_046046455.1 Actinomycetota bacterium
TCGAAGGTGTTGCCATGCATGGGGTCGCACACCCAGACGACCGGATTGCCGCTCGCCTCGACCTTCTGCACGATCGCCGGGAGCGTGTCACGCACCTTGCCTGCGCCCATGCGCGTGATGAGGCTCAGCCGGCCGGGGACGCGGTCGGGGTTGAGCATCTCGACCGCCTCGAGCACCTCCTCCGGGGAGGCCTTGGGTCCGACCTTCATGCCAATGGGGTTGCGGATGGTGGAGGCGAAGTGCATGTGGGCGCCGTCGAGTTGGCGCGTGCGCTCTCCCACCCACAGGAAGTGCCCCGAGACGTCGTAGAGCTCGCCGGTGCGCGAGTCGACGCGGGTGAGCGAGCGCTCGTAGTCGAGGCTGAGGGCCTCGTGCGCGGCGTAGAACTCCACACGCGCGAACTCCTCCGGGTTGGCGCCGCAGGCGTGCATGAAGGACAGCGCGCGGTCGATTTCAGCAGCCAGCTTCTCGTAGAGCTGACCGGCGGTCGACTCGCGCACGAAGTCCTGGTTCCACGCGTGCACCTGGCGGAGGTCGGCGTACCCGCCCTGGGTGAAGGCACGGATGAGATTGAGCGCCGATCCTGAGGCGTGGTAGGCCTTGAGCAGACGTTGCGGATCGGGCCGACGCGACTCCGGCGTGAAGTCGATGGCATTGACGGCATCGCCGAGGTAACTGGTGAGTTCGACGCCGTCGCGCACCTCGATGGGATTGCTGCGCGGCTTGAAGTACTGACCCGCGACGCGACCGACCTTGATCACCGGAAGTGATGCGGCGTACGTGAGCACGACCGACATCTGCAGGACCGTCTTGAGCCGGGCCCGGATGGAGTCGGCGGTGTTGGCCGCGAAGGTCTCCGCGCAATCCCCGCCCGTGAGCACGAAGGCCTCACCCACGGCGGCCTTGCCGAGGTGATCGGTCAGGATGTCGCACTCGCCCGCGAAGACCAGCGGCGGCTGCGCGCGCAGCTCGGCCAGGACGGCCTGCAGGGCGGCCTCGTCCGGCCACACCGGCTGCTGGGCAGCCGGGAGGTCGGGCCAGGTGATGGTGGACATGGGGAAAGGGTACGGGGAGCCGGATCAGCCAAAGAAGGCCGCCGCCTCCTCGTAGCGCGCGATGGGCACGGTCTTGAGCTCGCCGGTCGCCTCCGAGAGGGGCACACGCACGATGTCGGTGCCGCGCAGGGCAACCATCTTGCCCGAGTCACCGTCCTTCACGGCGTCGATGGCGTTGAGGCCGAAGCGGGTGGCCAGGACGCGATCGAACGCCGTCGGCGTGCCGCCGCGCTGGATGTGCCCGAGCACGGCTGCGCGCGACTCCTTGCCGGTGCGCTGCTCGATAGCGCCGGCGAGCCAGTCGCCGATGCCCGACAGCTTGACGTGGCCGAAGGCGTCGACCGTCGCGTCCTTGGTGATGAGGTCGCCGTCCTTGGGCAGGGCGCCCTCGGCGACGCAGATGATGGGGGCGTACTGCTGCTGGAAGCGCTGCTCCACCCATCCGCACACCTGGTCGAGGTCGAAGGGCACCTCGGGGATGAGGATGACGTTGGCGCCACCGGCCATGCCGGAGTGCAGGGCGATCCAGCCGGCGTGGCGGCCCATGACCTCGATGACGAGCACCCGGTGGTGCGACTCGGCCGTCGTGTGCAGGCGATCGATCGCTTCGGTGGCGATGGTGACTGCAGTGTCGAAGCCGAAGGTGTAGTCGGTGGCGTTGAGATCGTTATCGATCGTCTTGGGTACGCCGATGACCGGCAGGCCGTGCTCGGCGAGTTTCGTCGCCACACCCAGGGTGTCTTCGCCGCCGATGGCGACGAGCGCGTCGACGCCGAGGTCGGCGAGATTGCGCTCGATGCGCTCGACACCGCCCTCCACCTTGATGGGGTTGGTGCGCGAGGAGCCGAGGATCGTGCCGCCGCGCGGCAGGATGCCGCGGACCGCCGAGACGTCGAGCGGCATGGTGATGCCCTCGAGCGGGCCCTTCCATCCGTCGCGGAAGCCGATGAACTCGTAGCCGTACTCCTTCGCGCCCTTGCGGACGACGGCGCGGATGACGGCATTGAGACCGGGGCAGTCGCCGCCACCGGTGAGGACTCCGACTCGCATGGGCACTCCTGGGTTCGCGATGCGCTCACGGCCATGTAAGCGTGTGCAGAAGCCTAGCCGATGCAACCCCCCGACCGTCCAGGGTCGGTCTAGGGTCACGCCATGGCGATCCTGTCCCTCGACTGCGGCACCACGGGAGTCACGGCGCTCCTCGTCGGGGCCGACGCCCAGATCCTCGCCCGCGGCTACCGGGAGTTCCCCCAGCACTTCCCCCACGACGGATGGGTCGAGCACGACCCCGGCGAGATCTGGGCCGCCACGCTCGAGGCCACGCGTGAGGCCCTCGCCGCGTCCCCCGAGCCGCCCACGGCGGTCGGCATCACCAATCAGCGCGAGACGGTGTGCTTCTGGGATCGCGAGACGCTCGGTGCGCCACGTCGGGCGATCGTGTGGCAGGACCGGCGCACAGCCGCGATGTGCGACGAGTTGCGTGCCGCGGGTCACGCAGCGCGTGTCACCGAACTCACCGGTCTGCGCCTCGACCCGTACTTCAGCGGCACCAAGATCGCCTGGGTCCGCGATCACGACCCGACGACGTGGGCGCAGGTGACATCGGGACGCGTGGCGATCGGCACGGTCGACTCCTACTTCATCGCGCGAATGACCCGCGGACTCCATCACGTCACCGATCCCACCAACGCCTCGCGGACACTGCTCTTCGACATTCGCACGGGCGAGTGGAGTGCCGAGTTAGCCGGCATCCTCGGCGTACCGCTGGATGCCCTGCCGGAGATCGTCCCGTCGTACGGCGAGATCGCGCGCACGGATCCCGCGACCTTCCTGGGTCTGCACATTCCCATCGCCGGCATCGCGGGCGATCAGCAGGCGGCGCTGGTGGGCCAGGCGGGCTTCGCGCCCGGGTCGGCCAAGTGCACCTACGGCACCGGCTCCTTCCTTCTCGTCAACACCGGGGATCACGCCGTCGCCACATCGAGCGGCCTGCTCACCACCGTGGCGCTGGGACGACCCGACGGGTCGCTCACCTATGCCCTGGAGGGTGCCGTCTTCGTCACCGGCTCAGCGGTGCAGTGGCTGCGCGACGGACTCGAGATCATCGACAGCGCGAGTCAGACGCAGGCGATCGCGGAGTCGGTGCCGGATAGTGGCGGCGTCGTGTTCGTGCCCGCGCTTACGGGACTCGGGGCACCCGACTGGGATCCCTACGCGCGCGGACTCATCATCGGCATCACACGCGGCACCACGCGCGCACACCTCGTGCGTGCGACGCTCGAGGCCATCGCCTTCCAGGTGCGCGACGTCGTCGATCTCATGGCCCGAGAGGGCGGTGTCGCACTGCGTTCCCTTGCGGTCGATGGCGGGGCTGCGGCTAACGACCTCCTCTGCCAGATCCAGGCCGATCAGGTGCGCATCCCCGTCGACCGGTCCGCCGAGTTGCAGACCACCGGCCTCGGGGCGGCGTTCCTCGCCGGTCTCGGCACGGGCGTCTGGACTGCGGAGACCGAGCTCGTGAGCACCCGCCGCATCGACCGGATCTTCACCCCCGAGGCGGACGGTGAGGCTGCGCACCATCGCTGGCGGCGCGCGGTCGAGAGAGCCAAGGGCTGGCTGGAGGACTAGGCAATGCGCATCAAGGTGCACGTCGCACCGACGGGCAAGACGACAGCAACGATCGTGCTCACGCAGGATGCGGTCGACGCCATACGCGGGGGCCCCGGCAAGGGCCGCCTGCCGTTGGCGATCACCCACAAGGGCAGGACCTACCGTACGAGCGTCTCGGTCTACCGCGGCCAGTGGATGATGGTGATCAATAAGGAGATGCGCGACGGTGGTCTCGTGCCCGGCCACGACTACACCGTCGACATCAGCGTGGACACGGCCGAGCGCACCGTCGATGTGCCCGCCGACTTCGCCAAGGCCATGCGGGCGGCTGGCGTGCGCACGACCTTCGACGCCCTCGCCTACTCCCACCGCAAGGAGCACGTCCGGGTCATCGAGGAGGCGAAGAAGCCCGAGACACGGCAGCGCCGGATCGACGCTGCGATCGCCAAGCTCGGAAGTTGAGATGGCGCAACCAGGGCGAGGACCGCATGAGGCGTGCTACTTTCGCGCCTCTAGCCGGCTCAAGCTGAGGGAGACATCATGAAGCGCTGGATCGCACCCGTGGCCGCCCTTGGCCTGGCCTCTACCGCTCTCCTCGCCGCACCCGCCACACAGGCAACCCCGATCCAGCAGGGCCGCCCCGGATGCCTCAACACGCTCTACGTCGTGGAGTTCTTCGGAGCGGGTGGCACCGGTTCCGTGCGCACGGTCAACACCGAGACCAACATGCCCTTCGGCAAGCGCATCAGGATCGGCAAGACGCCGGGCAGCATCGTGATCAACCCGACCGGCAACGTCGCCTACGTCACCAACAACGGCGGCGGCATCAGCGTGATCGACTTGATGACGCGTACGGTGACAGCGACCATCGCCGATGACGCCATCCCCACCAACATCGCCATGGATGCCACCGGATCGACCGTGTACGTCGCCAACGCCTCCCCCAGCGGTCCCGACCTCACCATCATCGACACGGCCACCAACACCGCGACATCGCAGGACCTCGAGGTCCCCGGGGCGTACGGCGTCGCCGTGACCGCCGACGGTCAGGGGGTCTACGTCTCGGCCTTCTCCAAGAGCGATACCAACGTCTACCTCTACTCGACAAGCGACTGGAGCGAGCCGGCTGCGGTCATCCCGACCGGATCGCGCAACAAGGAGCTCGTGCTGAGCCCAGATGGCAGTCAGCTGTGGGTAGCCGGCAACTCCGTCGACCAGGTGCATGTCATCGACACCGCAGACAATCGGCTCGCCTACAGCGTCGGCGTCGGCAACAAGCCCGAGCGCATCGCCTTCACCCCAGACGGTCAGTCGGCCTGGGTGACCAACATCGGCACGACCAACGCCACCCCCAATATCTCGATCATCGATGTCGAGACCCTTGCGGTCACCGACACCATCTCCGGCGGCCCCCTTCCCTTCGATGTCGCCTTCACCCCCGATGGCGAGACGGCCTACGTGGCCAACTCCCTGGGCAAGAAGGGCTCCGCCTCGCCAGCGGGCACGGTGACCGTGATTGACGTGGCGACCGGGGCTCGGACCAAGACCATCCGGGGCTTCGTGCTGCCCGACAACCTCACGGTCTGCTCCCCCCGGGTCCTCTAGACCCCGGGCCGCGAGACCCCGGGCCTTGACCTGGGACCGCACCCGCACTAGCCTCCTTTAGTAGATTGTTAACAATCTTCCCGAGGAGCCCCTATGCCCACCGCCGTCGTCACCGGTGCCGCCAGCGGTATGGGCCAGGCCACCGCCCGGATGTACCTCGACCGGGGCTGGCGAGTGCTGGGCGTGGATCGCAGCGCTGACCTCGGGATCCACCACGAGGCTCTGGTGCCTCTCGTCGTCGACGTGCGTGACGGATCGGCCGTCGCTGCGGCCATCGAAGACGCCGCCAACGGACCGATCGAGGCGCTCGCCAACATCGCGGGCGTCTATCCCCCTACGACTCTCGACACCTACACCGACGAGCTCTTCCGCACCGTCTTCGACATCAACGTGCTCGGCCTGCTTCATGTCACGCGCGCCTGCGTCCCGCACATGCCGGCAGGCTCGGGCATCGTCAACTTCGCCTCCGTGGATGCCTTCACCGTCTCCCGGGGCCAATTGCTCTACGGCGCATCGAAGGCCGCCGTCGTCATGCTCACCAAGGAACTCGCCCTCGAGCTCGCACCCAAGGGCATCCGTGTCAATGGCATCGCACCTGGCTGGGTCGATACTCCCGGCAACGCGGCGACCGGTCGGATGGCCGAAGCGGCGAAGTCGATTCCGCTGGGCCGGGTCGCGCAGCCGAGCGAGATCGCCGAGTGGGTATGGCTGCTCACCGGATCCGGCGCCGCCGGGTTCGTCGATGGCGAGACCATCGTCATCTCCGGCGCGGACGTCATGCGATGAGCCTCCAGCCCCTGCCCGGGATATCGACCGCCGAGATGGTCGCGCAGCGCATCCGCGACGCAATCCTTGACGGCACGCTGCGTCCCGGTAACCGCCTCATCGAGGCCGACATCGCGGCCGAGCTCGGCATCTCCCGCGGTCCCGTGCGCGAGGGCATTCGCCTGCTCGCGTCCGAGGGCCTCGTCGTACTGCGCCGCAATCGCGGTGCCGTCATCGCCTCGCCTACCTTCGAGGACATCCTCGAGGTCTACGTCCTGCGCAAGGGCCTGGGGAGCCTGGCACTCCAGCACGCGATCAGCCTCGATGTCGCCTCCGCGCCCGAGTTCGATGATGTGCTGGTGCTGCTGGACCGGATGCGCGACCCGCAGGTGCAAGCCGACCCGCTGCTCATGATCGATGCCGACCTGGCCTTCCAGGGCGCGCTCTTCGAGCTCTCCGGACTCGAGCGCATCACCGCCGTGCTCGACCAGACCGCCCGCGATATCCCCGTCTTCGTGCGCGTCCTCGGCATCACCTACGACGAGGTTGACCATGCCGCCCTTATCGAGCGGCACGATCACCTCATCGCTGCCATCCGCGCCCATCGACGCGACGACGTACTCCGCGCCTGGGACGACCACATCCGCTCCACCGTCGGGGAGTTCTCGCGTGGCTACCCCGACGCCCACATGGAGGGGATCTTCGACCTCCCCCTCATGCACCACGTCTTCGACCACCCCAGCCACCTCTGATCGCACCACGGATTCCGCAGGAGAAGCCATGACCCGCTACTGCATCATCGGCGCCGGCCCGGCCGGCCTGGCTGCCCTCAAAGCCATGCTCGACGCAGGCCATGACGTCGACTGCTTCGAAAAGTCCGACACCATCGGTGGGCATTGGAATCACGATTACGACGCCCTGCACCTCATCACGTCACGCAATGTCACGGGGTACGAAGGCTTCCCGATGCCCGAGGAATGGCCGCTCTTCCCCCATCGCGACCAGATGCTGGAGTACTTCCATCTCTATGCCGACACCTTCGACCTTCGTCGCCACATCACCTTCGGCGTCGCGGTCGACACGGTCGAGCCGATCTCGACGAACGGGCCCGTAGGGTCGGCCGGCTGGACCGTGACGACTTCCGATGGGGTGCGCCGGGAGTATGACGGCGTCCTGGTCGCCAACGGCCACCTGTGGGATCAGAAGATCCCCGACGTCTCGGGCACCTTCACCGGCAAGCAGGTGCACTCCGGGTCCTACCGCAACACCGGCGACATCGAAGGGCGCCGCGTGCTCGTGGTCGGATCGGGCAACTCCGGCTGCGACCTCGCCGTCGACGCAGCCCAGCAGCACTTCGACACCCACATCGTCATCCGACGTGGGCATCACTTCCAACCCAAGATGTTCTTCGGCCGTCCGCGCGCGGAGATCCCCTTCATGAAGGAGTTCACCTTCGAGGAACAGGACCTCATCACCCGCCTGATGATGAAGGTCTCCGTGGGCACGGCCGCCGACTACCCAGGGATGCCAGAGCCGGATCATCACGCACTCGCCGAGGGACCGCCTGTCGTCAACGACCTGCTCCTCTACTGGATCCAGCACGGGCGCATCAAGGTGCGCCCGGGGATCGAGCGCTTCGACGGAACGACCGTCCACTTCTCCGACGGCACGAGCGACGAGTTCGACACGATCCTGTGGGCCACGGGCTTCCACGCCTCCCTGCCCTTCCTCCACGACGACCTGCTGGTCAAGCAGGACGGCGTACCGCTGCGCGTCGGCGGCGCCGTCGTGCCACTCGACCTCGAGAAGCTCTATCTGGTCGGCATGATCGGTGCCCGCGGACCGCAGCCTCCGATCTACCCGATCCAGGCCGACCTCGCCGTCCGCATGATCGCGATCCACGAGTCCTCTCCGACCGGCTTCGTCCCCATCGCGGGCCCCCTCACGAAGGCGCAGCCGCACGAGTGGCGCATCGACATCCTGCGCCCGCTGTGGCTCGAGCAGGTCGAGCAGACGAAGGTCGCTCTCCAGGTGCTGGCGGCCAGCCAGCCGGTGGGAGCCTCCGCGTGACGGACTGGCTCGGCCTCACGGGGCGCACGGCTGCGGTCACGGGTGCGGGCAGCGGCATCGGCCAGGCCTGTGCACTTGCGCTTGCCGCCGCAGGGGTCACGGTCTGGGCACTCGACCGCGACGACACCGGCCTGGCCGTCACGACGCAGGAGGCAGCGACCTTCGGCATGTCGGTCACCGCTCTCGCGTGCGATGTGACGGACGCCGAGTCCGTGCGCGCGGCCGCGGCCACGGCCGGTGCCGTCGACATCCTCGTCAACGCCGCGGGCATCGGTCGCCCCGGCTCGCTGCTGGAGGTGTCCGCCGAGGACTGGCAGCGGGTGCTCGACATCAATCTCACGGGCTATCTGACGACAACCCAGGCGTTCGCACCCGGCATGGTCGAGCGCGGCAGCGGATCACTCGTGCACATCGCATCTATCTCCTCGCGCAATCCCCAGCCGGGCAGCGGCGCGTACAGCGCATCCAAGGCGGGGGTCGCGCTCATGTCGCAGCAGTTGGCATACGAGTTGGGCCCGAGCGGAGTACGCAGCAATACGGTGAGCCCTGGACTCGTGCGCACGCCGATGACCGAGTCGTACTACCAAGCACCCGGCGTAGCCGAACGCCGTGATGCCGCGATTCCCCTACGCCGAGTCGCGCGTCCCGATGACATAGCGGATGTCGTGGTCTTCCTCTCGAGCGATCGGGCCCGCTACGTCACCGGCGCAGACATCACCGTCGACGGAGGTTTCGCCACGACGCTCATGGGCACGGTCCCCCGCCCCGGTTTCGATCGGTAGGCGCATTCCTGCGCGACGGGCCCGGCCTCACGACGTCGCACTGGATAAATGAGTACCGAAGCACGGTACGGATTCGTGCCGCAGATCCGTACTCTCCTGCGGTACGGATTCGCCTCGCCTGCCGGCGTGCGCCTCAGTCCGCCGTCGCCGCGCGGCGCTCAGCCTTGATCTCCTTGGCGCGCGTGGCGTACATGTCGACGTACTCCTGGCCCGACAGACCCATGAGGGCGTACATGATCTCGTCCGTCACCGAGCGCAGGACGAAGCGATCGGACTCCATGCCGTCGTACCGTGAGAAGTCGAGAGGATCACCGAAGCACACGCCGACGCGGCGGATGGCAGGACGGATGCGCCCGGGAGGTTGGATCTCGTACGTGCCGATCATCGCGACGGGGATCACGGGAGCCCCCGACTCGAGTGCCATGCGCGCGACCCCGGTCTTGCCACGGTAGAGGCGCCCATCGGCGGTGCGCGTGCCCTCAGGGTAGATGCCCAGCAGGTGACCCTCCCCCAGGATGCGCACGCCCGTGGTGATGGCCGCTTCGGCGGCCCGGCCGCTCGTGCGATCGATCGGCACCTGGCCGACTCCCGTGAAGAACGCCTTGCTGATGAGTCCCTTGATCCCCTTGCCGGTGAAGTACTCCTGCTTCGCCAGGAAGGTGATCCGGCGCTTCGTGACCAAGGGCAGGAAGAACGAGTCCGAGAAGGAAAGGTGATTGCTCACCAGGATCGCCGGCCCCGTCACGGGGAGGGCGTCCATGTTGTGGGTCCAGGGGCGGAAGAGGACGCGCAGCCATGGGCCGATCACGATCCACTTGAGCACCCAGTAGAGCACGGGCTCACCCTAGCCGTGTGGCACTATCAGGGGCGTCCAAGGAGGTCGCCATGCCGCTCTTTCCCGGTGCCGAGCCCTACTCCGCCGACGGCGGATCCACGGGGATCCTGCTCCTGCACGGGTTCACCGGCTCCCCCAAGTCGATGAAGCCCTGGGGTGAGCGCATGGCCGCTGAGGGACACACCGTGCGCGTCCCGCGCCTGCCCGGCCACGGCACGCGGTGGCAGGACATGAACCTCACCCGCTGGGAGGACTGGTACGCCGAGGCCGACCGCGCATTCCTCGAGCTCCAGAAGTCGTGCGAGCGCGTGTTCGTCTTCGGTCTCTCCATGGGTGGCTCGCTCACGCTCCGTCTTGCGGAGCAGCATGGCGACGCGATTCGCGGCATCGTGCTCGTCAACCCGGCTGTGCACTCCGAGCGTCCTGACCGCTTCCTCCTCCCCGTGCTGCAACTGGTCGTGCCGGCGTTCCCCGGCATCTCCAACGACATCAAGAAGCCCGGCCAGGACGAGGGCGCCTACGACAAGATCCCGCTCAAGGCCGCGCACTCGCTCACAGCACTGTGGAAGGTCACCAAGCAGGACCTCCCCCGCGTCCGCAATCCCCTCCTGCTCTTCCGCAGCGAGGTGGACCATGTGGTCGAGGCATCAAACAGCCGCTACATCCTCGACCACGTGTCGAGCACCGACACGACGGAGGTCGTGCTCAAGGACTCCTTCCACGTCGCGACGCTCGACAACGATGCGGAGACGATCGTCGCGGGCAGCGTCGACTTCGTCCGCCGCCTCAGCTGAGGCCATGTCCACATCCGGTCTTCCCGCAGCGGCATACGCCAAGCTGGTCGACGTCGATCCGCCGATTGCCGAGCACGTCCTCGAGCTTCTGGCACAGGCGCGCATCCCGGCGTACGCCGAGCCCCTCGTGGGAGACACGGGCCCCTACCGTGACGTGCGCGCACCCGATCGACCGACGACGCGCATCTACGTCGAGAAGGGCCGGCTTGCCGAGGCTCGCTCGGCGATCGCCGAGGGGCTGCCCTCGCTGCGCGCGGACTTCCATGCCGATGCCGCCGCACGTGCCGACGCCGACGAGATGAAGCGCGCTTCGGCCGATCGCATCGAGGCAGCCTGGGACGACATCGTCGCGGGCTTCCACACCGCCGAGCCGCCGCCGCGCCCCGGGGTCGAAGGGTCGGGGCTGTCCCAGCGCCTGGTGCGCGAGCACACCGAGCCCCCATCACCACCGGAGCAGCCGGGGAGCGGTCCGCGCGACTACGTCGTGGCCGATGATCCCGACGACGAAGGCTTCACTCCACCACCACCGCCACCGATGCCGCGTCCACGCGATCGCTTCGACGCCTTCGCATGGATGGGCCTTATCGGCGGACCACTCGCGATCATCCTCGCGTTCGTGCTCGGCACAGGAGGATGGCTGGCGGCGGCTGGCTTCGCTGCCTTCACCGCCGGCTTCATCACCCTCGTCGCGCGGTCGTCGGACCGCCGCGACGACGGCCACGACGGCGCTGTCGTTTAAGGGACGCTGGTCTAGCCGACCTCGGCAACCCGGCGACGTAGCCCCTTGAGAGCGGTGTCCACGATGATGCGCTCCGCCTTGCGCTTGATCATCCCGATCATGGGGATGCGCACGTCGACCGCGAGACGGTAGTGCACCGTCGTGGATGCCCCGTGCTCCTCGAGCAGGTAGGTGCCGTCCATGGCGGTGAGCATCTCGCCGGTGGTGAGCTGCCACGACACCCGGCGGTCGCCGTCCCAGTCGTACAGCAGCTCGTAAGTGTCGCGGATGGGCCCGGACTCGAGGTGGAAACGGGCACGCAGCGGGCGCCCGCCCTTCTCCTCGAGCACCGTGACCTCGGTGATGCCATCGCTCCACTGCGGGTAGGCCGGTAGATCAGCGATGACGCCCATGATGGTGGCCGCGGACGCCTCGATGTCGATGCTGGATTCGGTCTGCTCAGCCACGGACGGCCTCCGATGCGACCGACATCGCGGGCTCACCGGGACGACGCCCGGCTTCCATCTCGTCCTTGAGCGCCCACACGACCTGCTTCCATGCGATGGCGTGGCGACGGCGAAGGCGATCCATCTCACGACGCCCGCGCGCTGATTCGGGCAACGCCCGAGGTGTCGCCGGTGATCCGGGCACGGTCGGCTCACCGCGCAGGTAGTAGTGCACGAGCACCCCGTCGCCCTGCGCCTCGAGCCAGATCTCCGCAGACCCGACGAGCTCCCCCGTGATCGACCAGCGGACGCCGTCCAGACCCCGATCCATGAAGACGACGAGATCCAGGTTGGGCCACCACTGACGCCAGCGGGTCGGGTCGGCGACGACCGCGGCGATGCGCGTGCGCTCGACGACGACGTAGGTCTCGTCCACGAGGTCCACCCCTGCCATGGTGTCAGGATAGGTCTCCACCCCATGGATTCCCCGAGGGGCCAGCCCAGGTGGGAGGTTCAGGTAGCCCCCGGATGACCCATCCCCTAGCGTGATGCGAGTTACGTCACACCGAGCCATCGGTGGACCCGACCGTGGGAGACAACGTGAAGACCGAGTTCAGCGTCGCTGCCATCGTCCCGCCGCCCACATCGGGCAGCCTCGTGGACGACATCGTCGACAATGCCCAGACCGCCCCCCACCGAGTCGCGCTGTCCGTGAACCGCGGGGGCGCTTGGGTGGGAGTGACCTCGCAGCAGTTCCTCGACCAGGTCAAGGCCGTCGCCAAGGGCATCGTGGCCTCCGGGGTTGAGCCTGGTCAGCGCGTCGGCATCATGTCGCGCACGCGTTACGACTGGACCGTCGCGGACTACGCCATCTGGTACGCCGGCGCCACCGTCGTGCCCATCTACGAGACGTCGTCCGCCGAGCAGGTCGAGTGGATCCTCGGCGACTCCAACGCCGTGGGTGTCTTCCTCGAGAGCGCCAAGAACAAGGCGGTCTTCGACGAGGTCGCCGATCGCCTGCCCGACTGCAGCCGCGCGTGGATCTTCGATGACGGCGCACTCGACACGCTGGCGGCCGCCGGTGCCGGAATCTCCGACGAGGAGTTGGAGAAGCGCCGCGCGACACTCAACCCCGAGTCACTCGCCACGATCATCTACACATCGGGCACCACGGGCCGCCCCAAGGGGTGCATGCTCACCCACGGCAACTTCATGTTCGAGGTCTCCAACATCGTCGCCGGCATGCCCCAGCTCTTCTCGGTCCAGGGCGCATCCACGCTGCTCTTCCTGCCCCTCGCCCACGTCTTCGGCCGCATCATCCAGCTCGGTTGCATCCACTCGGGCACGCGCCTCGGGCACGCTCCCGACGTCAAGAACCTCCTGGGCGACCTCCAGTCCTTCCAGCCCACCTTCCTCCTCGCGGTCCCCCGCGTCTTCGAGAAGGTCTTCAACTCCGCCCAGCAGAAGGCGACCGCCGAAGGCAAGGGCAACATCTTCAATACCGCCGCCCAGACCGCGATCGACTACTCCAAGTCCCTCGACACCGGTGGCCCGGGCTTCGGGCTCAAGCTCAAGCACAAGGTCTTCGACCGTCTCGTCTACGGCAAGCTGCGCGCAGCGATGGGCGGAAAGATCGAGTGGGCCGTCTCCGGCGGTGCACCGCTCGGCGATCGCCTCGGTCACTTCTTCCGCGGCATCGGCGTGACGATCCTCGAGGGCTACGGCCTCACCGAGACCTCAGCAGCGACGACCGTCAACCGCCCCGACGCCATCAAGATCGGCACGGTCGGTCAGCCCTTCCCCGGCGCGTCGGTCAAGGTCGCCGCGGACGGTGAGCTCATGCTCGCGGGCGCCCAGATCTTCAAGGGATACTGGAACAACCCCACCGCCACGGCTGAGGCCATCGAGCCCGACGGCTGGTTCCACTCCGGGGACATCGGTGAGATCGACGACCAGGGCTTCGTCAAGATCACAGGCCGCAAGAAGGAGCTCATCGTCACGGCCGGCGGCAAGAACGTCGCCCCGGCCGTCCTCGAGGACCGCCTGCGCGCCAATTGGCTCGTGAGCCAGTGCATGGTCGTGGGCGATGCGCAGCCCTTCATCGCGGCCCTCGTGACGATCGATCCCGAGTCCTTCCCCGGCTGGCTCAAGCAGGCGGGCAAGCCGGAGGGCTCGACCATCGCGGCGATGACCAATGACCCCGACCTCGTCGCCGAGATCCAGAAGGCCGTTGACGAGGCCAACAAGGCCGTATCCAACGCCGAGGCCATCAAGAAGTTCACTATCCTTCCTGAGGACTGGACCGAGGAGGGTGGCCAGCTCACGCCCTCCATGAAGCTCAAGCGCAACGTCGTCATGAAGGAGTACGCATCCGAGGTCGACGCTCTCTACTCGTAACGCAGGCCCTGGCCTCGCGTCACGTCCGTGATGGCGTGACGCGAGGCCTTGGCATTGCGGGCGTCCTGCTGGTCTCTCTCGCGACGGGCGATACCCCCCTGGCGACGGTCCAGATCACGCTCGTCGCCCTCATCGCCGTACTCGCGCAGCTGGGCACGATGCCTGCCCGGCCTGTATGGCTGCGCTACGCCGTCCTCATCGCCGAGGCTGCCGCCATCGCCCTCGTGGTCGTCACGTCGACCCCGGGCGACCGACCCTCGATCGTCTACCTCGCCGTACCCCCGATCGTCTGCGCCTTCGCGATGAGCGCCGCGGGTCTCGCCTCCGCCGTTGTCGTCGAAGCGCTCGTGCTCGTGCTGGGCACGGTGCTCCGCGTGCGCGACGATCTGCCGACGGGCGTGGTGGACCTCATCGTCGTCCTTGCGCTCGGAGCCGCCCTCGGCCTCGGCGCGATCCTCACGTCGCACCTGCGTGAACGCATCGCCCCTGAGAGCACCGACTACGACGCCGCCCGCCGCCTCCTCGTGTCCTTGCGCGACGTCGCACGACAGCTGCCCGGCGGTCTCGAGGAGTCGGCTCTGGCCCAGGCCGCACTCGCCCGCTTCCGCACGCTCCTGCCGCACGAGCGAGCGGAGGTGGTGATGCGGGCTGACGGCGGACGCCTGCTCACCATCGCGCGCGTCCCCGAGGAGGCGGCAGGCTGGTCGCCCTCCCTGACGTCAGGCATCTGGGGCCAGGCATGGGAATCAGGCGCGGCGGTGCAGCGGCTGGGCGCCATGGATGGACCGGAGCTCGGCACCTCGCGCGCCTGCGCCGTCATCCCGCTGCGGCTCGGTGATGAGCGCATCGGTCTCGTGGGCATCGAGAGGACCGGCGGGCTCTGGCCGGTCGAGGACCTCACCGAAGCGCAAGCGATGGCCGATGAGGCGGCGCTGCGCCTCGACACCGCCCGCATCTTCGACGAGGTACGCGACCTCGCCACCCTCGAAGAGCGCCGTCGCCTCGCGCGCGAGATCCACGACGGCATCGCACAGGAGGTCGCCGGCCTGGGCTTCCTCGTCGACGATGCGCTCGCCTCCCAGCCGGACGCGGCTACGCGCGAAAGCCTGCAGCGCATCCGGGACGAGCTCACGCGCATCGTCACCGAACTGCGGCTGTCGATCTTCGACCTGCGCACGGAAGTCGGCGCGGGCATCGGCGAGGCACTGTCGTCGCACGTTCGCGCGGTCGGCGCTGAGGCCGGCCTCACGGTGCACCTGGTCCTCGACGAGGATCCGACGCGCCTGCCACCGGGGGTCGCCCCCGAGATCCTGCGCATCGCCCAGGAGGCCGTGGCCAACGCCCGCCGCCACGCCGAGGCGCGCAACCTGTGGGTGACCTACCGAGTCACGGACGGCACCGCCTTCCTGCGCGTGGCCGACGACGGCCGAGGCATTGCCGACGGCCGGGCCCGTCCTGACAGCTTCGGACTGCAGATCATGCGTGAGCGGGCGACGCGGATCGGGGCCAGTCTCACGGTCAAGCGCCGGAGTCCCCAGGGCACTGTGGTGGAGTTGTCCCTGCAGGCAGCCGGACGCATCGAGGGAGGGGGCGCATGACGATCACCGTGCTCCTCGTCGACGACCATGAGCTCATCCGCGAGGGACTGCGCCGGGCGCTCGAGCGCGAGCCCGACGTCGCCGTGGTGGGTGAGGCCGCGAGTGTCGACGAGGGCATCGCGATGGGCCGCAAGACCGAGCCCACCGTCGCGATCGTCGATCTGCGCCTCCCCGACGGCAATGGCCTCGACATCGTCCGCGCCTTGCGGGCCCAGTCGGCAGACATGGGCATCGTCGTTCTCACGATGTACGCCGGCGACAACCAGCTCTTCGATGCGCTCGACGCCGGAGCCAGCGCCTTCGTGCCCAAGAGCGCCCCCGCGGAGGAGATCGTGGCTGCAGCACGGCATGCAGCGAGTTCCCCGCACTCCTTCACCTCGGCCGACCTCGCCGACGCCCTCAAGCGGCGTACATCACCGCAGGGCCCGCAGCTGTCTCCGCGCGAGCGCGAGGTGCTGCAGCTCCTCGCTGACGGCCTCGGCGTCTCGCAGATCTCGCGCCAACTCTTCATCTCGGACTCCACGACCAAGACGCACATCTCCAAGCTCTACGACAAGCTCGGCGCCGGCAACCGGGCGCAGGCGCTCATGACGGCGCTCCGACTGGGCCTGCTCGAGACCCCCGACGGCGCACCGTGATGGACGGCGCACCGTGATGTTGGCGCGGCTCCGCGGGAGCGTGATCGCGCTCATCGTGACCTGGGTGCTGAGCCGGCTGCTGCTCCTGGGCACGCTCACGGGAGCGGTGCCCTATCCCGACGGCCCGTCGGTGATCAACGACGTCAAGCTCTATGCCGAGTGGTCCAGTCTCCTCGTCACCGGGCGCTTCCCGATCGGCGACGACATGTGGCAGTACCCGCCAGGAGCGGGCATTGTCTTCGCGTTGGCCGCACTGCTCGGCTCCAATCCCGTCGCTGCGTTCGCCGGCATTGCCCTGGCCTGCGACCTTGCCACGCTCGCGGTGCTCGCCGTTGCCGGGCGGCGTCGTCGCGTGGGACTCAATGCGGCCTGGGCCTGGGTGATCGGCGCACTCCTCGTCGGACCCGTCTGGCTCGCGCGCTTCGATGTCGTGCCGACACTCGCCGCGGTCGTCGCACTCGTGCTCATCGCGCGACCGGTAGGGAGCGGGGCGGCGGCCGCCGCAGGCACGCTGCTCAAGGTCTGGCCCGGGATCATGCTCATCGCTCTGCCGCGGCGTTCGCTGCCCAAGGGCCTCCTCGGCTTCGTCCTGATGACGGTGGCCATCCTCGCGGCCGTGCTCGTGTGGTCGACGGGTGGTGTGTCGTTCCTCGGGGAGCAGGGCGCGCGCGGATTGCAGGTGGAATCGGTCGGGGCGCTGCCCTTCATGGTGTGGAACGTCTTCAGCGAGGTGCCGACCGAGTTCCGCTTCGGCGCGATGGAGGTCGACGTTGCCGCGACGATCCCCCTCGGGCTGGCGATCACCCTGGCGGGGTTCGCGGTCCTCGGGCTGCTCGGCGTCCTGCGGCTGCTCGGCCGACTCGAGTCGAGCGCTCCTGCGGATGTGGCGCTTGTCGCACTGCTCGTGAGCATGGTGACCAGCCGCGTGCTGTCGCCGCAGTACTCCGTGTGGGTCGTCGGCGTTGCGGCAGTGACCCTCCTCGATCCCGCGAGTCGCATGCGCCGGGTCGTCTGGCTGCTCGTGCCGTCGATCCTCGTGACGCAGGTGATCTATCCGTACGGCTACGGCAGTTTCCTCAACGGCGACTGGTGGGCGGTGCTCCTCCAGGTGGTGCGCGTCGGACTGCTCGTCGCAGCCACGGCCATCGGGCTGGCCATCGTGCTGCGACAGGCCTTCCGTGGCGGGATCAGGACACCGAGTCGAGGATCGCCAGCCGCTGCAGCGGCGTCGGATGCGTGAAGAGCAGCGCGTAGCGCCACCGCGGCGGGGTGAGCGTGGACTTGTTGGTCACGGCGAGGCTGACCAGTAGGTCGGCGTAGGCGTCTCGATCACCGGTCACCGTGAGTGCCTCGCGATCCGTGCGCGCCTCCAGGGCTCGGCTCACGGTGACCGCGCCGACAGAGCTGACGAGCGAGGCGACGAGCGCGACCGCGACGACAAGCGGCACCATGCGCGCATCTCCCGGGCTCGATGCGCCGAGCCAGCGGCGCGTGCGCCCGGACAGGAGGAGGGCGGCAGCGAGGGCCGCGGTGCCACCCGCGGCCAGCACGGCGAGAACGGTGCCGAGTGCGACGTCTCCCTCGCGCACGTGCACGAGCTCATGCGCGACCAGGGCATCGATCTGCTCGGGTGACGCCGCCGTGCCGACGGTGTCGTAGATCGTGACAGCACGCGTGGGACCCCAACCCGATACGTGGGCGTTGATCGCCGGTGAGCGATCGGCGGTCTCGATGACCGTCACGGTGCCCACGTCGACGCCGAGCCGGTCGGCCATGGCGATCACGCGTGCGGTGAGTGCCGGATCCGCAGCGGTGCCCTCGAGGCGCTGGATCAGCGGGAGGAGGGCGGACGTGGCGACGGCGACGAGCATCGCTGCACCCACGATGGCGATCCACCCGCGCCTGGGCCAGCGCCGCAGGATCGCCAGGGCGATGCCGATGCCGAGGGCACCGATGACGACGACGGCCAGGGACTCTCCGAGCCAGCGCACCCACCACGTCGTGGCGGACTCGACGAGGAGACCGTGGTCGCGTCGCGCCTGGGCGCTGAGGAGCGCGAAGGGAAGCGTGACGACGCGAGTGGCGGCGAGCAATGCAGCGGTCGCGAGGATGCTCGCGAGGAAGGGTCGGTTACTCGGCCCGATCCGCGCGAGTATCGCCCGAGCGCGCGGGATGATGAGGACGATGACGGCCAGCACGGCCGGTGCGAGCCAGGCGAGGAACCCGGGAATCCATGCGGCGGCGACATAGGCCTCGATGGCGGAGATCTGCTCGGACGTGAATGCTGCCATCCGGTCGGAAGCGAGGTCGGCCCACGGCGCGACGGTGGCATCCCATGGCACGAGCAGGAGTGCCACAGCCACGACCGCGACGTACAGAGTGGCTGCAGCGACGAGGGCGATCCGAGCGGGTGTCACCCCGCCATCATGCGACGCCCTCCGTGCCCGTCACCAGCCGAAGGGGTGGGACGAGCCCGGAGCCGGCCAGGACCGCGAAGGCAGCCTGCTCCTCGCCGCCGATGGCGCCGGGGGGACCGAGGAGGACGCTCACGATGCAGTCACCGCAGGCGGCCGGACGCGCCAGGCAGCTGTGACAGTCGATGGTGAGTTCACCGCGCGGCGTGGGGGCCTCGATGTCGGGCATCTCGCTGTCGCTCACGTCTTCGTACGGACTGTCGTCGTAAGGCATGTCGTCGTACGTCATGTCGTCGTGCGGCATGTGGATACCTCCCAGGTCGTCAGACCCTCGACGTAGGCTTCTCTTCGTCACGCAGATGACGGTAGGTGGGGGGTCCGACAGCGAGTCCGATTGTCCACAGGCCGGGCGGATTCACGCTGGCAAGCGTTGCCAGCGGCATTGTCCACAGGCCGGGCGGATTCACGCTGGCAAGGTTGCCAGCGGCATGGACCAACGTCCTAGACGCCGCCTACGTCATGGGGGCTATCGCCCTCGTGACCGGGCTCGGGCCGGGCGATCACCTCGATCCGGTCGCCGTTGCCGCACCACCGGCACGTGACCTCGTCGATCTGCTCCTCGAGGGTCTCGGCCCCCTCCACCTCGGGTGCGCCGGCGAGATCCACATGCCAGTACTCGCGTGTGCGGGCGCGGCGTACAACGTCGAAGCGGGTGAGATTGCCGCAGTGTCCGCAGCGCCAGCGATGGCGCTCGTCGGGGAGCGTGAGGGCCATGCCCCGAGAGTAGGCCGGGGTCGCCGCGTCGAGGGGAATTCACCCCCAACCGGCACGGGGTGTCGCACCTGACGATGTCGGACCTCGCGCCTAGCGTCGTCCGTATGCCGGGCCTGGTCGTAGAGCAGCAGCTCTCCCTTGACGACCTCGGCACGCCCCTGCGCGACGTCACCTTCGTCGTGGTCGACCTGGAGACGACCGGGGGCAAGCCGGTGGACGCGGGTATCACCGAGATCGGTGCGGTCAAGGTGCGTGGCGGTGAGGTGCTCGGCGAGTACCAGACACTGGTCAATCCGGGTACGCCGATCCCGCCCTTCATCGCCGCGCTCACCGGCATCACCGATCGCATGCTCGCGGGAGCGCCCTCGGTCACGGCCGCCGTAGCGGGCTTCCTGGAGTTCTCACGCGGTGCTGTGCTCGTGGCGCACAACGCCCCGTACGACATCTCGTTCCTCCGCGGAGCCTGCGAGCGCGCTGACCTGCCCTGGCCCGGAGCGCGCGTCGTCGACACGGCGCGCATCGCCCGCCGCGCCATCGCGCGCGATGAGGTGCGCAACTGCAAGCTCGAGACCCTCTCGCGTTTCTTCCACTCGCCCACTCCCCCGTGCCACCGTGCACTCGACGATGCCCGCGCCACGGTGGCCGTCCTGCACGGCCTCATGGAGCGCATGGGGCCGCTGGGTGTGCACTGCCTGGAGGACCTGCTCGCCTTCGGGGGACGCACCACACCTCAGCAGCGCACCAAGCGCCACCTCGCCGATGCGCTCCCCGACGCTCCCGGCGTCTATGTGTTCCGCAATGCGCAGGGCCACCCGCTCTACGTCGGCACGTCGCGCAACCTGCGCACCCGCGTGCGCTCGTACTTCACCGCGTCCGAGCAGCGCAAGCGCATGTCCGAGATGGTGGGCCTGGCGGACCGCGTCGATCCGATCGTGTGCGCGACCGACCTTGAGGCGCGCGTCCGCGAGCTGCGCCTGATCGTCGAGCACAAGCCTCCCTACAACCGACGCTCGCGTCATCCCGAGCGTCAGGTGTGGCTCGCCCTCACACGCGAGCCGCATCCGCGACTGGTGACCGTCAGCGCGGTGCGCGAGAGCCACCTCGCGGCGATCGGCCCGTTCCACAATCGCGGCTCGGGCACGCTCGCGGCCGAAGCACTCCTCGAAGCACTCCCCCTGCGCACGTGCACCGACCGCCTGCCGCGCGGGCCCAAGCGTGATGCGGGCTGCGTGCGCGGACAGCTCGGTCAGTGCGCGGCGCCGTGTGCGCGGTCAGGTGACCCCGATGCGTACGCCGTGACGGCGCAGCAGGCTGTGGATGCGCTCACCGGAGACAGTCGCCTCGTCGTCGCTGCGATCCAGGAGCGGATGGCCACTCTGGCCGAGGTCGGTCGCTTCGAGCAGGCACGTGCCTGGCGCGATCGGCTGGAGTTCTATGTCCGCGCGAGCGTCCGCCGCCACCGACTGTCGAGCCTGGCCGGCGCGGAGGAGATCGTCGCGGCACAACTCGTCGACGGCGCGTGGCAGATCCACGTCATCCGCCACGGGCGTCTCGCCGCTGCGGGAGTCGCACCGCGCGGCACGGATCCGCGCCCTGTCGTCGATGCGCTTGTCCTCACGGCCGACGACGTCGAGCCCGGGTCGGCGCTGACCGAGGAGACCGACCTGCTCTGGCGTTGGCTCATCGACGCTCGGCTCGTGCGCGTCTCAGCCCCCTTGACACTGCCCATGCATGTCGGTGGCGAGATGGCTGATGCCCTACGCCGAGCCCGCGAGGCGGCCGACTCCCTGCGCTACACCGCCGATCGGCGAGGCCTGCGGCCGAGCGCGTAGCTCACATTCCCCCGGTGACGGGAAGCCATGCGCGCAGGTGCGTCCAGTCCCCACTGCGCACGAGGTCCCACCGCCGGCCCGTCGCCTGGTCGAGCATCGCCGAGCCCAGTCCCGCGTCACCCCCCTGTGGTCCGGAGCCATTGTCGGAGACCTGCACGAGCACGCCGTCGCTGACAACCTCCACGCGGACTTCCACTGCGGTGGCCGCTCCATGTCGGACGGCGTTGGTGAGACCCTCCTCGACGATGCGACCGATCACCTCCGCCTGAGCCGCGCCTTCGACACGGGGATCCACGGATGACGTGAAGTCGCAGAGATCTCCCCAGAGCGCGATCTTGCGCCGTACCTCGTCGGCGACGGATGTCGCACCCGCTGGGACAGACAGGGGTATCGCCAGGGCCTCCTGGGCCTCCGCCAATGCGGCAGCCAGCGCCACGCGGTCCCCCTCGTTCGAGGCGCGGTCCATGGCCATCGCGCATGCCACCAGTCGTGTCTGCACCGAGCCGTGGAGTTCGCGGGCCACCTCCCGCGTCACGTCCGCGACGCGATGTCCGCGCGCAAGCGCAGAGATGGTCTCCGCGTCCACGCTCGCGCGGAACGCGTCACGCATCTCGTGCATCTCCGAGCGCCAGGATCCGAAGCCCGAGGTGATGAGGATGGCCAGCACACTCAGTCCCAGGGAGACGACGAGGATCCAGAGCGAACCCTGCGGACCCCACGCCCACTCTCGCCATCGCCAGACGACGACATTGAGGATCTGCAGGGTGACCATCGCGCTGACGAAGATCCCTGCGTGCTGCTGCGGCCACCGGCGCATGAGAGCGTTGAACGTCGCGCAGATGAGGAGGACGGCGCCCACGGAGATGAGCGAGTATGCGCCCCCCACGCGCCAGCCGCGATCCGCGATGACGAAGAGCCCGTCCCCGAGGAAGGCGAGGATCGCGAGGAGGTAGGTGCGCAGGGGCTGAGTGCGAATCGTGCGCCAGAAGACGGCGTTCCAGGGCACACGCGGGTACCGCCCGGCTGCCGGTCGCCAGAGTTCCCGACTGAGTGGGCGGACCGACGAATCGGCCACGTCCCGAAGTGCCCCCGCGAGGCCGGGGTCGAATGCACCCTCACCGCTCTGCGCCTCGATGACAGCGGCGTCCACTCGCTGTCGCACAGGATCGAGCGCTTCGCGCACGTCACCGCTGATCTCCTCCCGCATCTCACGCAGGACGTCGGCCTCCCGCAGACGCAGTGCTTCGACGGCGACGAGGTCATCGATGTCACGTCGACGCTGCTGGCGCTCGCTCACGACAAGATCGATCGCGACAGTGAGCAACGGGATCCACCACATGCCGATGATCACGACGACGAAGACCCGCAGCGGCCAGGGCGCAACCGATGACCCTCCCACCAGGAGTGCGCCCAGCCACAGGGAGAGTCCGTAGCACAGACCGAAGACGCCGCCCATCGCCACAGACGCACGTACGGAGATCGGCCTCTCGACACGTGTGCGCAGGACGGTCAGTTGGAGGACGGCGAGGATGGCCGCCGTGACCAGCCCGGCGAAGGCCCACACCACGAGCCACTGAGCGAGCCGCGTCACAGACGTGCTCGCGACGAGATCGCTGGCGAGGATGAGCAGTCCGAAGGGCATCGAGATGCCCCACACGGCCCACGATCCGAACCATCGGCCACCGAGGCGCGCCTGCAGGGGCAGGCGCTCAGTCGCGGCGGACAAAGCGCGCTCCACTCAGCGCCGAGTAAGCCTGCGCGATGAGGACGCGCTGGTTCTCCTGGCGCGTGGCCTTGATGTCGAGCTGGCGGATGAGGCGCATCACCGCCTTCTCGACAGACGCCTCCTCGATGACGAGGCGCCGCGCGATCTCGGCGTTGCTGTAGCCGGCAGCGATGAGCCGCATCACCTCGATCTGCGAGTCGCTCAGCCCGGCCAGGCGACTGTCGGCACCGGCCGACCACTCTCCTCCCGCTCCCGCGGCAGCCGCGGACGTCAGTGCGTCGCCGAGCACCGCGGTCTCGGCGACCTCCTGCTTCGTCAGGTAGATGGCTCCGGGCGGCAACTGCGGCACCGAGCCGAGGAGGCGGGGCTCGACGTAGGTCGATAGGAAGACCACGCCCAGATCCGGCTGGGTACGACGCAGGCCATGTGCCAGGTCGATGCCCGTGGGGCCCTCACCCAGGTCGAGGTCGATCAGGGCCACATCCGGAGGCGACTGGCGCGCGAGTGTGAGCGCCTCGGCGAAGGTTCCCGCCGACCCCGTGACGTCGAATCCCAGGCCCTGGACCACGCTGCCGAGCATCGCGCGCGTGAACGGATCGTCATCCACGATGAGGACGCGACCGCGCACCTGGCCTCCCGACACCCCTGAATCGTGCCCTGCCCGGCTGCGCGCCGGGACGGCAACGCCACAAGCGGGTGCGGCGGGCGCGGGCCGTGGTGCCAGCACCACACGGGTCGCGAATCGGACCGGACGCGACTCCGACGCCTCCACGATGCCCCCATGGCCGACAGTCCGACGTCCCCCGCGTCCGTCGTGACGCAGTTCCGACTGCGCACCGGTGCCACCCGCGAGTTCTCCCGCCTCCTGGGCGACCTCAACGACTCCCTGCTCGCCGATTCCGCCTTCGCCGGCAGTGAGACGCACCTCGATGCATCGGGGGCCAATCCGACAGCGGTGTGGCACTTCTCGAGCGCCGAGGCGGCCAAGTCGTGGTCGACCGGTCAGCGGCTGCGCGACTTCGAACGCAGTCTCGAGCCCTACTCCGCCGCGCCGGCCGTCTCCAACGTGCTGCTGGAGGCCTCCGATTCGGGCAAGGCGTCGACCGTCATCACCACGCGCGTGCTCCCGGGCAATGACGCGTGGTTCGCCGAATGGCAGGGCCGCATGGGCGCGGCACAGCAGCAGTTCCCCGGTTACGTCGGCCAGCGCGTGCAGGCCCCGGTGCCGGGTGTCAACGCCGACTGGGTCGCCATCGTGGCGTTCGACTCCGAGGCCGACCTCAAGCGCTGGCAGGAGAGCCCGGAGCGGCAGGCGCTGGTCGCCGAGTCATCTCCGCACATCGATCGGTACGACGTACGTCCAGCGAGCTCGGCCTTCGAGAGCTGGTTCGCCAAGGACGAGCGCGGAGCTAAGCCACCGCCGGCGTGGAAGCTCAGCGCGATCGTCCTTCTCGTGCTCTACCCGATCGTCATGCTCGAGGTCTTCACGCTCAATCACATCACCAAGGCACTGGGCATCGAGCCCGCGCTCGGGATCTTCATCGGCAACGCCGTCAGCGTCGCCATCACCGGCTTCCTGCTCATCCCGTGGGCGTCGTCACTGCTCAACTGGTGGCTCGTGCCACCTGAGGCCCTCGCACGCAAGCGCACCACCCAGGGCGGTTTGCTCGTCCTGATCCTCTACGTCATCTCCGTGATCATCTTCGCCGTCCTCATCGCGCTCTACCCCGCACTGCTGCCCTGATCTCGCGACCGTCCCCCCAAGGAGAATCATGACCACCGTCCACCGCGGCCACATCTTCCACATCGCCGGATCTCCCCTCGTGACGGAAGCAGCCGATCACCTCGCTCACTACCCCGACGGAGCGCTCGTCGTCGACGACAAGGGCGTCATCGCATGGTGCGGCCACTGGACCGAGCTCCCCGCGGAGTACGCGAGCGCGGCCCAGGTCGATCACCACGGTGCGTTCCTGCTGCCGGGCTTCATCGACACCCACATGCACTTCCCGCAGGTGTGGTGCGGTGACTCCTACGGCGGTGGCCAGCTCCTCGAGTGGCTCAACAACTGCATCTTCCCGTCGGAGTCGAAGTTCGAGGACGAGGCCTACGCCAAGAAGGCGGCGGTGGAGTGGGTCGACCGCATGATCACCGCCGGCACGACCAATGGCCTCATCTTCGGGTCGGCGTTCCCCCACGCGCAGGACTTCCTCTTCGAGGAGGCACGCAATCGCGGGCTACGCCTGGTGGCGGGGCGCGGCATCCAGACGACCGGCCCCGAGTCCGGCGCCCGCCTCATGACGAGCGAGGCGGAGGCGATCGAGCTCACGCAGGCCGAGATCGAGAAGTGGCACCCGCTCACCGACGAGGACTACAAGCAGGCCCTGCAGTACGTCGCCATCGTGCCGCGCTTCAGCCTGTCGGTGACGCCCACGACCCTGGCCGCGCTCGGCGAGCTGCACGACCACTACAAGGACAAGGGCATCTACTTCACGTCGCATCTCAACGAGAACGCACGACCCAAGACCGGCGAGATCGACAGCACCAAGGCCGTCTACGACGTGGGCAGCTATCTCGACACCTACGACGGCAAGTTCCTGCCCGGCTCGAAGGTCGGCGGCAAGTCGCTCCTCGGCCCGCGCAGCGTGATGGCCCACTCCGTGCACTGCACCGATGCCGAGCTCGCGCGCATGGCCGAGACGGGCACGTCGATCGCGCACTGCCCGGTGTCGCAGCTCTTCCTCGGCTCCGGCACGCTGCCGTGGAAGCGCACGGTGGCGGCAGGCGTCAACATCGCGATCGGCAGCGACTGGGGCGCGGGAGATGAGTGGTTCATCCCGCAGGTGCTCAATGCGTGCTTCAAGGTGCACATCTCCGAGCGCCAGCCCGTGGGCATGGACCCCTACCCCACCGACGACCAGTCGCTGTCACTGCACCCTGCGGAGCTGCTCTTCACTGGCACGCTCGCAGGTGCGCGGGCTCTGGCGCTGGAGGACCGGACCGGCAACTTCGACGTGGGCAAGGAGGCCGACTTCGTCGTCCTCGACCCGTCGGCCTGGGACATGTACGACCAGACGCTCAAGAACATGCACCTGTCGGACGACCCGACGACGGCGCGCGATGCCTTCCTCTTCGCGGTGATAATGCTGGCCCGCGAGAAGGCGCTCACCGGCACCTACGTGCGGGGGCGCAAGCTCGAAACGTCGACAGGCTCCCAGGGCTAAGGACCAGGTATGGGGGGCTCCGGACGTCTGCTCGCTCTGGTCGCGAGCGCGGCGCTCGTCGTCGCGCTCGCGCCGACCGCTTGGGCTGCGACCCCGGGGCCCGCATACTCGTGGGGAGACAACAACGTCTACCGTCTGGGCGTCGGTTTTGCCAGCTCCCTACAAACACTGCCCACGCCCATCGCAGGGCCGGGCCAGTTCACCTCGATCTCCGCGGGATACAACCACGGGTGTGCCCTGGGCGGTGACGACAGCGCCTACTGCTGGGGTCGTGGCGCCAACGGGCAGCTCGGCAACGCAGCGACTGACGACACATGGACTCCGGTCCGGGCCCTCGGTCCGGCGGGCGGGTTCTCTGCCATTGCGGCCGGCTACATCACGAGTTGCGGGATCCAAGATGACACCGCAGCTGCCTACTGCTGGGGCAACGGCGGCGCCGGACAGCTGGGCAACGGCAGCCTCACCAACCGGAATGTCCCCACCCTTGTGAGTGGCGGATACGCCTTCAGCGGGATCAGCGTCGGCTACGACAGCGCCTGCGGAGTCACCACCGACGACACGGGCTATTGCTGGGGGACGAACGATCGTGGGCAACTGGGCGACGGCACTTTGGTCGATGACAGCGTGCCAAGTGCGGTGGTCGACGTGGCCGGAAGCACCTTCACCAACCGCACCACCGCCAACGGACTGGGCAGCAACACTGTTCTCGGCGTCTACGTCATCGGCAGCACGGTCTACGCCGCCACCGACGGCGGGCTTGCCATCTCCACGAATAGCGGAGGCACGTTCACCAGGCGCACCACCGCCGACGGCCTGGGCAACAACATCGTCAACGGCGTCTACGTCATCGGCAGCACGGTCTACGCCGCCACCAACGGCGGGCTTTCCATCTCCACCGATGGCGGAAGCACCTTCACCAACCGCACCACCACCAACGGCCTCGGCAACAACTTCGTCAACGACGTCTACGCGATCGGCAGCACGGTCTACGCCGCCACCGACGGCGGGCTTTCCATCTCCACCGATGGCGGAAGCACCTTCACCAACCGCACCACCACCAACGGACTGGGCAGCAACACCGTCTACAGCGCCTACGCCATCGGCAGCACGGTCTACGCCGGCACCAACGGCGGGCTTGCCATCTCCGCTGATGGCGGAAGCACCTTCTCCAACCGCACCACCGCCACCAGCCTGGGCAGCAACTTCGTCAACGACGTCTACGCCATCGGGAGCAAGGTCTACGCCGCCACCAGCGGCGGGCTTTCCATCTCCACCGACGGCGGCAGCAGCTTCACCAACCGCACCACCGTCAACGGCCTGGGCAGAAACACCGTCTACGGCGTCTACGCAATGGGCAGCACGGTCTACGCCACCACCAGCGGCGGGCTTTCCATCTCCACCAATGGGTTTGCCGAGGTTTCGGCCGGTGGGCGGTTCGCCTGTGGAGTGACCAAGGCGGTCGGGATGACCGGGCCAGGGGTCTGCTGGGGATGGAATGGGCAAGGGCAACTAGGCAATGGCAGCACCGACGACTCGTCGAACATCCCTGTCATCGTCGACGACACAGCCCCCGGTGTCCTCACGCTGCGATCCATCGCTGCGGGAGACCGTCACGCCTGTGCGATCAGCACAGATGACTCGGCCTACTGCTGGGGAGATGGGACGAATGGGCAGCTGGGTAACGGTTCCAGCGGCCTAAATTACCGGCAGACCAGGCCGACGCGCGTCCTCATCCCAGGCGACGCTCCCGTCCGTGACATCAGTGCGGGATCCGACAGTTCCTGTGCCATCACGGACGACACGACCTACTGCTGGGGATGGCAGGCCTATGGTCAGGTGGGCAATGGACAAACCGGAGGCGACGCCACAGTCCCTGCTGCGGTCACTCTCTCCGGCATCGGCGCAGCCAACTCGCCAGTGCAGGTCACGTCCGGGCAGGCGTACAACGCATTTGTCGTGAAGCCCCGGATGCTGTTCTCTTCCGGAACGGCGTTCCCATCGACTCAGGTCGGTCAGCCGTCGTCAACGACGGTCCAGGTCACGAACAACAGACTGGGACCCATGACCAATCTCGTGCCGAGCGTCACCGGCGCTGGGGTGACCGTCACAGGAACGACGTGCAGCGGAGCGCTCCCTTCGGGTGAGACCTGCACGGTCAGTCTTGCTTGGACTCCCGCGTCGATCGGCGCCCTCAGCGGCGCGTCCTTGACCGTGTCATACGTCGGGAACAGCAGCTCAACGCCACTGACCGGCACGGCCATGGACCCGACGCCACCCACTCCCATCGCGCCATCGGCTCCCGGCAACGTCGCGGCCAGCGCGGGAGACGCCGCCGCCACGGTCACCTGGACGGCGCCCACC
>JBJOJS010000133.1:0-2818 GCA_046046455.1 Actinomycetota bacterium
TGTCGAACGGCGTCATGGCTTCGGGCATCCACACGTCGTCGAAGCCGGACAGGCTGACCCACTCGGTGCTCGCGGCCATCGCGCCGACCATCCAGTAGTCGGTCATGTGCGCCGAGCCGATGGCGATGTTGCGCACGCCCTCGGGCACCGGGCGCTCGATGTCGGAGACCAGGATGATCTCTGCCGGCGCCGGGTCGAGGCCGGCGATGGACTGCTTCCACTGCTCGTGGAAGGTGTCCCAGTAGTCGCCGTAGCAGGTGGCGATGACCGTGATGTCGCTCATCGGTCCCACGCCAGCTCGCGGCGGCGACGCAGCGACCAGCCGCCCTCGCTCAGGTCTCCGCGCTGCACCTTGGCCTCGTAGTAGGACTTGTTGGCGGCGAAGGTTTCGCTGTTGCGATTAGGGATCGACGCAATGGTCGACGAGTTGTCGTGATGGACGTAGACGTCGGACTGCACGACCGGGATGCCTGCGGCGCGGATGCGGCGCTCGGCGTCCCAATCCTCGAAATATGCGGGGTAGTAAGCCTCGTCGAACAGCCCAACCTGCGCGATGGCCTCATCGTGAATCGTGAAGCATGACCACGGCGGGGTCGCCGCGGATAGCACTAGCCCGCCAGACTTGATCGCGGCGAACTTCTCCAGCGCGCCAGGTGGGAACCAGACATCGAAGTTACAGATAGTCCAGGAGGGCGCGTGTGGCTCCAGCTTGATAATCAGATTCCAGGCGGCTGCGACTCCCAAGTTGGATGGCAGTCGCACGACAGTGACCTTGTCAATGTTCGGAAGCACCGCGGGGGGTAGGCCCACGCAGTCGCCGTTGTCGATGATGAGCAGGTGTCCGACGTGATGGTCGATGGAGTTGACCATCCGGTACAGCAGTTCCGGCCGGGTGAGGACGGGCACACCGAGAACGGGGATCACGCGGTCTTCAATTCGTTCAGTGAGCGACGCAGGTACATACGAAACTCCATCCACATCCGATCGCGCTTAGAGCTGTTGTGGCTCTTGCACAGCGACTGCAGGTTTCCGATGCCGTGGCCTCCGCCTCGGGCTATCGGGATGACGTGGTCAATTTGGATGTCTGTATTCATGCAGCCCTCAACGGCGCATGGGCTGCCCAGCAAGCGGCGCATGTCCTTCTTGCTGATCTCAAAGACGGGGAGGCCGTTTCGACGTGCACGGCGACGGAGTTGCGCCTGCCTCTGGAACTCTCGTACCTTGCTTCGGTTAGCCAGCAGCCAAGCCCGATTGGCATCCTTAACGGCCTGCATGTTCGCTTGGTAGTACGCCCTAGATCGTGCGTTGTTTGCGTCGCGATTGGCTAAGTGCTTGGCGCGGTCCCACTCGCGGACCTGTTCCGCGTGCCTCTGTCGATAGGTCCGATTGTTTACCTTGATCCGGTCCTTGTTGGTCGCCCGATACTTGGTCAGGCAATCCTTGCATCGGTACATCAACCCGTCGGGTCGAGACCTGTCGGAGTAGAAGTCAGTGAGCGCCTTGAGACTCTTGCACTCGGTGCAGACTTTCGTAGGTACGCTTTCCATATCGGCACCCTCCACGGTGTCGGTCACGCCCCCGGACGGTTGCCGCCGTTGCGGGGGTCTCACTTCCAATTGTACCGATTCTTCCCTCATGCGACCGCCCCCACGCTGCGAGCCAGGTAGGACAGGACGTCGGTGCGCGGGGTCCAGCCGGGCACCCGCGGGTGCCGGTAGACCGGGGTGCAGGACGGCACGTCGGGCCACACGGGGACGCGCTCGCCGGTCATCGCCCGCAGCAGTTCCGCGGCGCTGTACTGCACGCCGGTGGCGGCCTCGTAGATGCCGTCAGGCGCCCGCAGGCAGGCCCGTAGCGCGTCGCACAGGTCGCGGGCGTGCAACCAGTCGCGGGGCTCGGTCGAGGCCGCTGCGACCGTCCCACGGCCTCGGACGTGGTTGAGTAGCTGCGGGATGAAGCCGCGGCCGTCGCGGGCTGCCGTGCCGTAGATGCTGAACGGGATCACCGTGCAGGCGAACATGGCCTGCTGGTCGTCCTTCATCTTGCTGTAGGCCAGGTCGGCGGCGTCGCCGTGGGCGTACTGCCACCACGAGCCGATGTTGATGACCCGGCCGCCGGTGACTTCGGCCCAGCGGGCGACCGCCTCGTTGAACGGGGCGAAGGCGCGCACGGCGTCGTCGTCGCGCCAGTCCGGGGCGGCGGCATGGATGAGGACGTGCGCGTCGAGGTCGGGGCTGATGAAGCGGCCGACGGGCTCGACGATGTGGCCGCGCTCCCACAGGTACGGCACCAGCACCCGGCCGAGGTGGCCGGTCGCTCCGGTCACCGCGATGGTGCCCACGGCTCGGCTTCCTTGGGGGGTGCCGGCTTGGCGGCGAGCACCTCGAGGGCGGGCTTCCAGTGGGTCTCGAACACGGTGGCCGCGTCGTAGTTGTTGACGATGTGGTCGCGCTGCTTGGTGGAGCGGTAGCGGCCCCGCTGGTACGCGGCCTCCAGCGCCTCGACGATCTGCGCGACGTTGGGCACCTGCCACCAGGCCGCCTGGTAGGAGTCCCACCACGGCTGCCCGCCGACGAGGTAGGAGTCGTCGCTGACGAGCTCGGGCTGGCAGGTGAAGTCCGACACAATCGCCGGCGTCTCACATGCGCCCGATTCTGCCACCGTAAGGCCAAATCCCTCACCCATAGTAGGAGCGAGAAGGATGTCTGTAGCCGTGTAGAGCGCGGCCATCGCCTCGTTCGGAATGCCGATGTGCTGCGCCCACTGGTTGACGAAGCGGTACTTGTGCTCCGGGATGTCGAGGGACTTGAGCAGCGGG
>JBJOJS010000028.1:0-5086 GCA_046046455.1 Actinomycetota bacterium
TCCCCGTCGTGATGGAGACGATGGTCGTGCCCGGCCGCCTCGACTGGCGGGCGGTCGCCGATCGGATGTCGGTGCGCCCGGCCCGCATCGCCCGACTCGACGGCCAGGGCCGCCCCATCGCCGTGGGGGAGCCGGCCAACCTCGTCGTGGTCGATCCCGATGCCGTGTGGGACGTCGATCCCGCCCGCTCGCCCTCGCGCAGCGCCAACACGCCCTTCCTGGGCAGGCAGATGCAGGGCGCCGTGGTGCACACGATGCTGCGTGGTCGGCCCACGGTGCTCGGCGGGAGCCTCGCGTGATCGGCGTACTCCTCGCGGCGGAGCCGACGTCCGCACCGGTGACGCAGTGGCCCCTGCGCATCCTGCTCGTCCTCATCGTCGTCGGCGTGATCGCGCTCGTGCTCCTGGGCATGCGACGCGGCTGGCTTCGTCGTGCCCGATCGCAGGAGGACCTACCCGCGCCGCCGATGCCCGACCGCGTACCCGAGGGAGCTGAGGCGATCCCCGGGGTCTTCCTCGGCTCCACGAGTCACGGCGACTGGCTCGATCGCATCGTCGTCCACGACCTGGGGGTGCGCAGCCGCGTGAGCGCGCAGGTGCTGCCCGAGGGCGTCGCGCTGTGGCGCGAGGGTGCCCGGGATCTGCTCATCCCCACGGCCAGCCTGCGCGGCGCCGCGATGGCGCGCGGTATCGCGGGCAAGGCCTACGAGCGCGACGGGGTGCTCGTCATCACCTGGGACCTGGGTGGCAGGCTGATAGACACCGGCCTGAGGGCCGATGTCGCGGAGGATCAGCGCACCCTGCTGGAATCCGTCCTCGCGGCGGAGCAGGGACGCGCGGGAGAGGGGATGCGATGACATCGCCGGCTGTCCTCGTGCTCGAGGACGGGCGCGTCTTCCGCGGGCGCTCCTTCGGTGCCGTGGGCGAGGCTCTCGGCGAGGCGGTCTTCTCCACCGGGATGACCGGCTATCAGGAGACGCTCACCGATCCGTCCTACCGCGGTCAGGTCGTCGTGATGACCTCACCCCACGTCGGCAACACCGGCATGAACGACGAGGATCCGGAGTCCCGCCGCATCTGGGTGTCCGGCTACGTCGTACGCGATCCCTCGCCCATCGCCTCCAACTGGCGCGCCCATCGCAGCTTGGAAGACGAGCTCATCGCCTCCGGTGTGGTCGGCGTCCGCGACATCGACACACGTGCGCTCACGCGGCACCTGCGCGATCGCGGTGCCATGCGCGTGGGCATCTTCAGCGGCGCCGCGGCCGAGGCGCCTGAGGCCGAGCTGGTGCAGCGTGTCCTCGCAGCCCCGCCTATGGCCGGTCGCGACCTCACCGGCGATGTCAGCGTGAGCGAGGCCTACGTCGTCCCCGCCATCGGCGAGGAGAAGTACGTCGTGGCCGCCGTGGATCTGGGCATCAAGTCCATGACGCCGCAGCGGATGGCCGAGCGGGGGATGACGGTGCACGTCCTGCCCGGCGACGTGACCACCGAGGAGCTGATGACCCGGGGGCGCGATGGCGTGTTCTTCTCCAATGGACCCGGCGACCCGGCGGTCGCCGAGCACGCGGTATCCCTCGTGCGCGCCGCCCTCGAAGCCGGTCGCCCGGTCTTCGGCATCTGCTTCGGTCACCAGATGCTCGGACGCGCGCTCGGCTTCGGCACCTACAAGCTGCGCTTCGGCCACCGCGGCATCAATCAGCCCGTGCAGGATCTCGCGACGGGCCGTGTCGCCGTCACCGCGCACAACCACGGTTTCGCGGTCGACGCACCCGTGGGCGAGGTCATCGACACGCCGTTCGGCCGCGTGCAGGTGAGCCACGTGTGCCTCAACGACGGGGTCGTCGAGGGGCTGCGCTGCCTCGATATCCCGGCGTTCAGCGTGCAGTACCACCCCGAGGCCGCGGCCGGCCCGCACGACGCCGCTGACCTCTTCGACGAGTTCGCCGCACTCATGTCCGGAGCACGCTGATGCCGCGCCGCGACGACATCTCCTCGGTCCTCGTCATCGGGTCGGGCCCCATCGTCATCGGCCAGGCGTGCGAGTTCGACTACTCCGGCACCCAGGCCTGCCGCATCCTCAAGGCCGAGGGCATCCGGGTGATCCTCGTCAACTCCAACCCCGCGACGATCATGACCGATCCGGAGTTCGCGGATGCGACCTACGTCGAGCCCATCACGCCGACGTACGTCGAGCGCATCATCGAGCGCGAGCGCCCCGACGCCCTGCTCGCGACACTCGGTGGTCAGACCGCGCTCAACACCGCCATGGCCCTGCATCGAGCGGGTGTGCTCGAGCGCTACGGCGTCGAGCTCATCGGCGCCGACGTCGACGCCATCGAGCGCGGTGAGAATCGCGAGCTCTTCCGGGAGATCGTGGCGCAGGTCGGCGCCGAGAGTGCGCGGTCGGCGATCTGCCACAGCATCGACGACTGCCTGGCCGCGGTGGAGTCCCTCGGCTACCCCGTCGTCGTGCGCCCGTCCTTCACGATGGGTGGTGCGGGATCGGGCATGGCCTACGACGAGGCCGACCTGCGACGCATTGCGGGCACGGGACTCCAGGCGAGCCCCACCACCGAGGTCCTCCTCGAGGAGTCGATCCTCGGGTGGAAGGAATACGAGCTCGAGCTCATGCGCGACCGCAGTGACAACGTCGTCGTGGTGTGCTCGATCGAGAACCTCGACCCCATGGGCGTGCACACGGGCGACTCGATCACGGTCGCGCCAGCGCTCACGCTCACCGACCGCGAGTACCAGCGAATGCGCGATGTCGCCATCGACATCATCCGCGCGGTCGGCGTCGACACCGGCGGATGCAATATCCAGTTCGCCGTCAACCCCCGCGACGGCCGCCTCATCGTCATCGAGATGAACCCCCGCGTCTCGCGCTCCTCCGCGCTGGCGTCCAAGGCCACGGGATTCCCCATCGCCAAGATCGCGGCACGGCTGGCGATCGGCTACACCCTCGACGAGATCCCCAACGACATCACGCGCGAGACTCCCGCGTCGTTCGAGCCGACCCTCGACTACATCGTGGTCAAGGTGCCTCGCTTCGCCTTCGAGAAGTTCCCGCAGGCCGATCCCACGCTGACCACCACGATGAAGTCGGTCGGGGAGGCCATGGCGATCGGCCGCAACTTCACCGAGGCGCTGCAGAAGGCCCTGCGCTCCCTCGAGCGCGCGGACGCGGTCTTCTCCTGGCCCGCCGACGTCGACCTCCCGGCCCTCATGGCCTCGATACGCACGCCCCACGACGGGAGGCTCGCCGAGGTTCAGCAGGCCCTCTGGGCCGGCGCGAGCATCGGCGAGGTGCACGAGGCCACCGGCATCGACCCGTGGTTCCTCGCCCAGATCGAGATCATCAACGACCTCGCCGATCGCCTGCGCGCGGCGGGGACACTCGACGCGGACCTGCTACGCGAGGCCAAGCGCCACGGCTTCTCCGATGCGCAGATCGCCCGACTGCTCCAGCTCAGCGAGCGCGACGTGCGCGAGCAGCGTCACGCCTGGGGGATCCGACCGGTGTTCAAGACCGTCGACACCTGCGCCGCGGAGTTCGCCGCGCGCACGCCGTACCACTACTCAGCGTACGACGAGGAGACCGAGGTCGAGCCCAGTGATCGGCGCAAGGTGATCATCCTCGGCTCGGGCCCCAATCGCATCGGCCAGGGGATCGAGTTCGACTACTCGTGCGTGCACGCATCGCTCACGCTGCGCGAGGCGGGCTACGAGACGATCATGGTCAACTGCAATCCCGAGACGGTGTCGACCGACTACGACACCTCCGACCGGCTCTACTTCGAGCCGCTCACCCTCGAGGACGTCCTCGAGGTGGTGCACGCGGAGTCCGCGAGTGGCGAGATCGCCGGCGTCATCGTCCAGTTGGGGGGCCAGACACCCCTCGGTCTGGCCCAGGGGCTGGAGGACGCTGGCGTGCCCATCGTCGGCACGTCACCGGCCGCCATTCACCTCGCCGAGGATCGCGCCGAGTTCGGTGCCCTCCTCACGCGCGCTGCGCTGCCCGCTCCGAGATTCGGCACCGCCTTCTCCTTCGAGGAGGCGCGCGGCATCGCCGAGGAGATCGGGTACCCCGTGCTGGTGCGTCCGTCCTACGTCCTTGGCGGCCGAGGCATGGAGATCGTCTACGACGAGCAGATGCTGCGCGACTACCTCGTGCGCGCGGCGCAGATCAACCCCGAGCACCCGGTGCTCGTCGACCGCTTCCTCGACGATGCCGTCGAGATCGACGTCGATGCCCTGTACGACGGCCGCGACCTCTACATCGGCGGCGTCATGGAGCACATCGAGGAGGCCGGCATCCACTCCGGTGACTCCGCATGCGCTCTGCCGCCGGTGTCACTCGGACCGCAGGAGATCGAGCGCATCCGCACCTCCACGCGCGCCCTGGCTGACGGCATCGGCGTGCGCGGGCTGCTCAATGTGCAGTACGCCCTCGCCGGGGGAGTGCTCCACGTGCTCGAGGCCAACCCTCGCGCCTCGCGCACCGTCCCCTTCGTCTCCAAGGCGACGGCGGTGCCGCTGGCGAAGGCTGCCGCGCGCATCATGATGGGTGAGTCGATCGCGAGCCTGCGTGCCGCCGGGGTGCTTCCGGCCGACGGCGATGGTGCGACGCTTCCGCCGGGCACTCCCATCGCGGTGAAGGAAGCCGTGCTGCCCTTCGGTCGCTTCCAAGGGGTCGACATCGTGCTCGGTCCCGAGATGCGCTCGACCGGTGAGGTCATGGGCATGGACATGGACTTCGGCACCGCCTTCGCCAAGTCCCAGGACGCTGCGTACTCCGGCGGCCTGCCCACCAGCGGTCGTGTCTTCGTCTCGGTCGCCGATCGGGACAAGAGGGCGATGATCTTCCCGATCAAGCGGCTGTCGGACCTCGGCTTCGAGATCCTCGCCACCGAGGGCACCGCCGAGGTGCTGCGTCGTCACGGCCTCAAGGTCGGCTTCCTGCGCAAGCAGCGCGAGGGGACAGGTCCGCACGGAGAGCCCACCACCGTCGACGCGATCATGGCGGGCGACGTCGATCTCATCATCAACACGCCCTTCGGGGTGGGACCCCGTCTCGACGGCTA
>JBJOJS010000029.1:0-8179 GCA_046046455.1 Actinomycetota bacterium
GAGGGCTCCTCAGCCTGCTCCCCCAGCGTCTCGTGCTCGGCGTCACCTTCCTCCTCTTCGTTGCCGGCGCCATCCTCATGCTCGTCTCGGGCCTGCGTGCGCGCAGTGCGGAGATGGCCGAGGAGTCGGACGAAGCCCACGAGTTCGAGGAGTCTGCGGCGCGACGCGCTGATGCATCGGCGTCGACGATCCGCATCGCCATCACGAGCTTCATCGTGCTCTTCACCGCGGAGTGGGGAGACCTCTCTCAGCTCCTCACCGCGGGCCTGGCGGCACGCACGGGTGAACCCCTCTCGGTCTTCCTCGGAGCGTGGCTCGCACTCATCACCGTCGCCGGCATTGCCGTCCTCATCGGGGGATGGCTCCAGAAGCGCGTCGCGCTGTGGCGGATCCGACTCGTCTCCGCGGCCGTCCTGGCCGCACTGGCCGCGTGGACGCTCGTGGAGTTCATCCAGGCCTGATACTCAGCGCAGGGTGATCTGGCGGTTCTGCAGTCCGGCGCGGGCGCGGCGCTCCTCGGAGGTGAGCGGCTCGGTGACCGCCAGAGCCGCAGATAGTCGCTGCCCGAACTCAGCGGCGGCGCTCTCGACATCGGCCGCACTCGTGCGCTCGGTGAGTTCCCACACCGGGACGAGCAGGCCGTCGGCGCGGAAGGACCCCACGAAGCGCGATGGCACGCCGACGAGCGCGCTGCCGCCCGAGGCATGGAGCCGGGCGATCGCATCGAGGAGCTTCTCCTCCGGATACGGCATCACCCAGCGCAGGAAGACCTTGTCACCCATCTGGACCCAGTAGGCCGAGTCGACGGATTGCAGGCGCACCGTCGGCATGACCTTGCTGTTCGCGCGTTCGAGTGAGTCACGGACACCGGGTGCATCTGCACTGGCCTCATCCGCCATCCAGTAGTCGAAGTCCTCGTGGATCGTGACGTCGAGCGGCACATCGGCGATGAGGTCTTGCAGTCGCGGCCCGGGGCCGGGGAGCCCGACGGGCGGCACCGGAGTACCCGGCTCGCTCTCCAGTGCGCGCAGCAGCGCGTCGGCGGCATCGCGACTGGGGTCACCGCTGCCGGTCGTCACCTGGAGCGCCAGGTAGATGTCGCCGTTATCGCGCACGAGGGCGGGCCAGGCCAGCGGCAGCACCGTGGTGAGGATGACCTTGCGGTCTGTCCCGTCCTTCAGGGTGAGCGGAGCGGTCGCAGCGGGCACGATCTCGCGGAATGCCACCCAGTCGCACTCGCTGGTCAACCCTTCGAAGGGGCGGCTGACGTGCGCCACGGCCTCGCGGTTGCGCGCCTTGCCGTGGCAGGCCTTGTACCTCTTGCCGGAGCCGCAGGGGCAGGGCTCACGCAGTCCGACGACGGGGATCTCCTCAGTCACCCGCCGACTCTAACGGCAGGAGCACACCCGGGTTCATGATCCCCTGCGGGTCGAGCGCGCTCTTGATCGCGCGCATCGCCGCGATCTCGGCGGGTGAGCGTGACATGTGCAGATGGTGGCTCTTGGCGCGACCGATGCCGTGCTCGGCCGAGACGCTTCCGCCGAATTCGTTCACGGCCCCCAGCACGATCATGTCCACGGCCTCGTCGTCGATATCCGGTCCCGCGATCTCGACGTGGATGTTGCCGTCGCCCAGGTGGCCGAAGACACCGAACGCGATAACTCCCGGGTATGCCTCCACTCGCTCGCGCAGGAGTGCAGCGCATGTCGCGAGGTCGCGTAGGGGCACGGATATGTCGAGCTTGTGCGCGGGCGGCGCGCCGTGCTCGGCGGCGTACGCGGTGAAGACCTGTCCCTGGAGCTCGCGGTAGGTCCACAGTCGCGCGCGCTCGGTCGGATCCAGGCCGACGACGACATCAAGACCGTCGAGTACGTCGGGATCGAAGCCGTCGCCCTCGCCGCCATCGGCGACCTCGAGCAGCAGGGTCAGCGGGTGCGTCTGCTCAAGCGGCCACGGCAGGCCCGACATGCGCATGGCGAGCTCGACGCCCGTGCGATCGGTGACCTCCGCGGCCAGCAGCGTCGTGCCGGGGCGCACCGCGGAGCGCATGAGGCGCAGGGCGTCGTCGTAGGTCTCGACTCCGAGGAGTGCGACAGACGACGCCGCGTGCGGGCGATGCAGACGCAGGCGCACTGCGGTGATGATGCCGAGCGTGCCTTCGCTGCCCGTGAGCAGGGAGGCGAGGTCGTAGCCGGTGTTGTCCTTGGGCAAGCCCGCGAGGTGCTCGACGATGCTGCCGTCGGGTAGCACCGCTTCGATGCCGACCACCTGCGCGCGTGTCATGCCGTGGGCGATGACGCGAATGCCTCCCGCGTTCGTCGCGACGGTCCCGCCGATCGTGGCCGAGTCGCGTGCCGCGAGGTCGACGCCGTACTCCCAGCCATGCTGCGAGACGTAACGATGCAGATCGCCGAGGGTGACGCCGGCGCCGACCGTCACCTGACCGCTGACCTCGTCGATGGGATCGAGGCGGGTCAGTCGCCGAGTGGACAGGACGATCGGCAGTGGATCGCTCTCCTCGGCTGGAACACCGCCCGCGACGAGTCCCGTGTTGCCCCCCTGCGGGATGACGGGCACACCCGCCTCGGCACAAATGCGGACAACGTCCGAAACTTGCCGGGTGTCCCCTGGCCGCACGACGGCGAGGGCCGGCCCACCCCAGCGGCCGCCCCAGTCCGTCGTGAAGGCCTCCGTAACCCCTGGATCCAGAAGCAGATGCTGAGGGCCCACTGCCCCCCCAAGGAGGTCGAGCACGCTGTCCCGGGCCACGCACCCATCCTGCCGGACTGGGACTCTCCCGGGAATCTGAACATTCGGCATGCGTCGCGCCTATGGCTCTGTGAGTATCGACGAGCCGCCCGCCGTGGGCGGCGGGCCCCCCCGGGGGTCTGAAGCACGTAGACCCACGGAGGGTTAATGAATCTCGGAAAGAAGATCGTCAGCGTCGTGGCTGGCGTCGCTCTCGTCGCCGGCGCCGGCGCAATGGCCGCGGCTCCCGCCCAGGCCAAGCCCCTGCCCAAGACGACCGGCAAGACCATCATCGACTTCAAGCCGGAGGTCGCCGCCGCTCTCCTCGGCGCCGGAATCGGCATCACGCCGGGCGCTCCCGCCACCTTCGTCACCACCCCGAAGATCATGCTCGGCTTCCCCGTCACGGGCGCCTCGGGCAACGGCATCACCCACTCCGGTTCCGTGACGTTCACGTCGAAGGCCAATCCGACGGGCGTGACGGGCTCGAACCCGATCATCACCCTGAACGACGACAACACCGCGACCATCACCGTTTCCGTGGGTGGCAACCCGGTCGGACTGCTGACGATCAAGCATGAGAAGCCCAAGTACAGCTCATGGTCGATCGACAAGTCCCACAAGAAGTGGATTGTGAAGCGCACCCTCGACCTCCGCGGCGCTGTGCACCTCGCCCCGGGCATGGATGGTCTGCTCAACCAGGTCCTCGGCGTGACGGTCTTCACTCCGGATCTGGGTCTCGGCGCCGCCAACACCAAGGTCACCGAGGTCAAGACCTGCAAGGCCAACACCGTCAAGGCATGCAAGGCAGCCCAGGGCTGATCCCCTCGCTGCTAGCTGGGCCCGGGCCATTCGGCCCGGGCCCAGTTGCATTCTGGAGGCGGGTGATACTGAACCCGTGAAGAGGACCCTGGTGACTCTGGCGGCCTTCGGGCTCGCCCTCGCACTCGGCCCCATCGCCGCCGCCCAGGCCCTGCCCGTGACCTACCGGGTGGAGACCAAGGATCCCGTCGTCTTCATCACGATCGATGACGGGATCGTCACGTCCTCTGCGGGCCTCGCCTATGTCGAGAAGCACCGCATCCCCATCACGAGCTTCCTCACCTCATCCCAGGTGACTGACAGCAAGGTGCGCTACTTCCAGCGCATCTCCAAGTGGGGGTCCGTGCAAAACCACACCACCGCACACGCCAGCCTTGCCACCAGCGACGCGGGTCTCATCAAGTCGCAGGTGTGCCCCGCGCAGGTCGACTTCCGTCGCACCTTCGGGACCAAGCCCTGGATGCTTCGACCTCCCTACGGCGCAGGCCCCGAGGGACACGTCCTGCACGATGTCGTGCGCCGATGCCACATCACGGACATCGTCATGTGGGACACGGTCGTCGAGCAGGGCCGCATCAGCTACCGCTACGGAGACGGCCTCAAGCCGGGTTCGGTGATCCTGCTGCACTACTCCGCGAATCTCGCCGCTGACCTCAAGGTTGCGGTCAGCGCGGCACGCGCTCGCGGCCTTCGACCCGCCGACCTGTCCGAGTACCTCCCCGCATCCAGCCGCAGCAGGAGCTGATCCCCCCGAGGGGCCCATGCTCACGTCGTCAGTCGAGAGAAATCCACCTGAGGAGGAAACGCACATGAGGGTACGTTCGGCGCTGATCGCGACCGCGACAGCTGTCGCGGTCGTCGCAGCCCCTGCTTTCGCAGCCAGCCCCGCCCAGGCCGCACCCGCGGGCACCACCGGCACGACGCTCATCTCCTTCAAGAAGGAGTACGCCGGAATCATCAAGCTCATCGCCCCCATCAAGCCCGCCAAGTACATCGGCTCGAAGCTCACCTTCCCGGTCCAGGAGGCCGGTGGGGATGTCATCGTGCACAGCGGCGGAATCAAGGTCGGCGACATCAGGGCGATGGCACCCAACATCACGATCAACGTTCCCAAGAAGAGGGCGAAGGTCTACTTCGAGGTCAACGGGAAGTCGACGCTCCTCTTCACCGCCAAGCACTTCAAGGAGAAGGCAGCCGGCAGCGACGCTGTGGTCTGGCAGGGCGACCTCCACCTGACCAAGAACAAGAAGGTCGTCGACCTCCTCAACTCCGCGCTGGGCGTGGATAGCCTCACCCCGGGGCTGGGCCTGGGCCAGATCCGCAGCACCATCAGGAACTAGGGGCGCAGCCCAAGCAGAAGCCACGTGCATCGCGCGCACATCGATGGATGGACGCGTAAGCCGAGTGTGGGGATCGGGATCGGACCGGTCCCCACACTCGTGAGCGGGCTCAGGACACGCCCTCCATGAGTCGCTTGATGCGCGGGACGACCAGGAGGAAGAGCCCTCCCAGGATGATCGTTCCGACGCCGCACGTGATGAAGTAGCCGGCCCACCCCAGGCCGCTCACCAGCCTGACGATCTGGCCACCGACCGAGTCACCAACAGCGGTGGCGAGGAACCACACGGCCAGCATCTGGCTGACGAGTCCTGTCGGAGCGAGCTTCGTGGTGACCGACAGACCATTGGGCGAGAGCAGCAACTCGGCCCAGGTCTGCACGAGGAAGACCGAGACGATCCACCACAGTGCGGACTTCTCTCCGTTGTCTGCCTGAAGGGCCGCGGGCACCATGAGGAGGAAGCTCAAGCCCACGCCGAAGATCGCCATGGCGAACTTCACCGGAGTCGACGGCGCTCGCTGGCCGAGCTTGGTCCATATCACCGCGAAGATCGGCGCGAAGATGATGATGAAGACCGGGTTGATCGACTGGATCCAACTAATCGGGACCGCGAAAGCGCCGACGTCCATGTTGGTGAACTGCGATACGAACTCATTGATCGTCGATCCACTCTGGTCGTAGATGGCCCAGAAGACGACCGCGGCGAGGAAGAGAGCGAGGAAGGCCCAGAGCCGATCGCGATCAACCGCCGTCAACTGAGGCTGTCGGAAGAGCCTCCAGAAGTAGAAGACGGCGATGCCGACGACGACGAAGGTGAAGATCACCGTGAGGTCGCCGATACTCAGACCCAGCACACCCAGGCACACGCCGACCACGGTGACGATCACCGCAAGCGAGATGACGGTCTGCACCCCGGCTCGACGGCGTTCGGCTGGTGTCGCGGGGTTGGGTACCGCAGCCCCCACCCTGCCCAGGCCGCGCCAACCGGCCATGTACTGCGCAAGACCGAGGAGCATGCCGACACCGGCGATGGCGAAACCGAGGTGCCAGTTGATGTCCTCACCGATGTAGCCGACGACGAGTGGAGCGATCAGTGCACCGAGATTGATTCCCATGTAGAAGATCGAGAAGCCACCGTCGCGTCGGGTGTCGCCCGGTGCGTAGAGACCGCCGACCATGGCGCTCACGCTCGGCTTCAGCAGACCGGTGCCCACCGCGATGAGCAGGAGTCCGCTCCAGAAGAGTGCCTCGATCGGCACGGCCATGACGAAATGGCCGGCGGCGATGACGAGCCCGCCGTAGAGCACCGCCCTGCGCGGTCCCGTGAGTCGGTCGGCCACCCAGCCGCCCACGAGTGGCAGGAGGTAGATCAAGGACACGTAGGTCCCGTAGATCGCCGCGGCGTCGGCGTTGCTGAAGCCCAGGCCACCGCCGGGCGGGCTGGCACCATCCGGGGGCGCAATCAGGTAGAGGACCAGGATCGCGCGCATGCCGTAGTAGGAGAAGCGCTCCCACATCTCGGTGAAGAAGAGCGTGGCCAGCGCACGCGGTTGACCGAAGATGGTCTTCTCGTCCATGGGAAGACTCACGCGGCCCCCTTGAGCGGACGCCACCACTGGGGGTGGCCGCGGTACCACGCGATGGTGGCATCGATGGCCTCGTCGAAGGTGCGCGTGGGTGCATAGCCGAGCGCGCGCAGTCGGGAGTCGTCAACGCTATAGCGCCGATCGTGCCCGAGGCGGTCGGGCACGTAGTCCACCCAATCGTCCCAATCGCATCCCATGTGCTCCAGGATCCGCTCGGTGAGCTGGCGATTGGTGAGCTCGACTCCCCCGCCGATGTTGTACGCCGCTCCGGGCTCGCCGCGCTCGACCACGATCTGGATCCCGCGGATGTGATCATCGACGTGCAGCCAGTCGCGGACGTTCAGGCCATCGCCGTAGAGCGGCACCTTGAGACCGTCGATGAGATTGGTGACGAAGAGAGGGATCACCTTCTCGGGGAATTGGTAAGGCCCGTAGTTGTTGGAGCAGCGCGTACTCGACACGCTCATCCCGTAGGTGCGGTGGTAGGCGCGGACGAGGAGCTCAGCGGATGCCTTGGACGCCGCGTAGGGGGAGTTGGGCAGGAGCGGGGACTCCTCGGTCCATGAGCCCGCATCGATCGAGCCGTAGACCTCATCCGTGCCGATGTGCACGACCCGCGCGGTCCCGTGGCGCCGGCAGGCGTCGAGGAGGGCCTGAGTGCCGACGACGTTGGTCACGACGAAGTCCTGCGGGCCGGTGATCGATCGATCCACGTGCGTCTCCGCCGCGAAGTTGACGACGACGTCCTGCCCGGGGACCACGGCATCCAACGCCGATCCATCGCAGATATCGCCTTGCACGAAGGAGTAGCGCGGATCACCGGCGACCGCAGCGAGATTGGCCAGATTGCCGGCGTAGGTCAACTTGTCGAGCACCCGCACGCTCTCGACATCCGCGCCCAGGCTGCCATCGAGCAGGCTGCGCACATAATGCGAGCCGATGAAGCCGGCTCCGCCCGTCACGAGATAGCGCATCCGCGCATCCTACGGATGGGTCGTCAGGCTACGAGGTGATTCGGATGACACCCGTAAGAGTGCGCTGCGACGTCGCCGACGAGTACGCCGTCACCGTGACGGAGTACTCCCCCGGGAAGGGCAGCATCCCCTTCGCCTTGCCCCCGCTCAGGCTCCACTCGAAGGGCGCAGGGAATCCAGGCAGGCGCCAGGTGACGCGCCCGATGGCCTTGCGCAGATCGCCCTTGAGCTCGATGGTCCGCGTCCCGACACGAGTGCCCGACAGGCCCACACGGGTGCCCGAGAGAGTGAACGACGTGGGCGAGGACGCAGGGTCGGCCAATCGCACCGAGAACCCCAGAGCGTTGCTGATCACGTGGCCATCCTCGCTCGTCACGCGGTAGGCCAGTGCGTACCGGCCCGCACTCAGGGCGCGGGCGAGTGTCGCGGTGACGAAGCTGCCGCTCACCCGAGCGGGTTGCGACAGGGATCGCCCCGACGACGTCAGCACGCGCAGGGCATCGCTGCCGCCGGTCACGGACTCATTGAAGGTGGCGCGCACAGACGTCAACGACGAGACCACGGCCCCCTGTGCGGGCGAGGTGGACACGGCCCGGGCATGGGCCCATGCCGGTGCCGCGGGGATGAGGGTGACCGCGGTGGTGGCGGCCCGCAAGCGGGCCGCCACCCCCCCTCCTGCGCGGCGACACAATTGCCCCTGCTGTCAGCCG
>JBJOJS010000080.1:0-13313 GCA_046046455.1 Actinomycetota bacterium
CCTCTGGCCGGGTAGTACGCATGGCTTCGCCCGGATGATGCGCCGCTTCGACCCTCAGGCCTACCGCGTGCGGCGGGCCCGACCCAGGAAGGAAGGGCACCGTGTCGCGACTGGCTGACTACCGCGTCGATGGCGGCGTGGCGCTGGTCACCGGGGCCGCGAGCGGCATCGGCGCAGCGTTGGCCGAGCGGCTGGCCCGTGAGGGCAGCAACCTCGTCCTCGTCGATCGCAACGCTGAAGGCCTCGAGGCTGTGGTCGAGCACGTGCGCGTACGCCGCCCCGACAGGACGGTGACGGCGGTCGTGGCGGATCTCTCCGAGCGAGATGCCGCCGCCGATGTCGTCTCGCAGGCGCTCGCCAATCAGGGCCGGATCACCCTTGTGGTCAACAACGCCGGCGTCGCACTCGCGGGTCGCTTCGAGCAGGTGTCGATGGACGACGTCGATTGGCTCCTTGCCATCAACCTCCGTGCTGTCCTCGCCGTGACGTCCGCGGCGCTGCCGCACCTGGGCCCCGGATCGCAGATCACGAACGTATCGAGCCTGTTCGGCATCATCGCTCCGGTCGGCAACTCCGTCTACTCGGCGAGCAAGTTCGGCGTACGCGGCTTCAGCATGTCCCTGCGGGCCGAGCTCGCCCCGCGCGCCATCGGCGTCACCGCCGTACACCCCGGTGGGATCCGCACCGCCATTGCACGATCAGCGCGGGTCGGTGCCGGTGTGTCCGCCGCGGAGTGGGAGTCAGGCCTGAAGGCATTCGACAAGTTCCTCGTGATGCCGCCTCAGGAGGCCGCCCGACGGATCGTCGATGGCACCGTGCGTCGCCGGCCGCGCGTGCTCATCGGCCCCGAGGCCTACGTCGGCGACATCCTGGCGCGCATGGCGCCCTCAGCACACGCCTCCGTCTTCGAGTACATCGCCCGCAAGCGAGCCGGCCTGTGAGGTCGGCCCGGCGCCTCGGCTTCGCCGTCACTGTCCTGGCGATGTCGGTGACGGCGGGTCTGCTGGCAGGCCCCGCACTCGCCGCGGATGACCGTATCGAGCGCGGCATCGCGTCGGGGATGCGCGCTGCGGCCCTCGGCCAGGACGCGACCGTGCACGTGCGCGATGTCGGCACGGATGCCAGCCTGGCGGACATCGGCGGTGATGAGCGACAGATCCCCGCCTCCACGATGAAGGTGATGACGGCGGCCACCGCCCTCGTATCGCTGGGCGAGGACCATCGCTTCGCGACTCGAGTCGTCTCGGGCGCTGACGTCGGACGCATCGTTCTCGTGGGCGGGGGAGATCCGCTTCTCACCCGCGGCGACATCGCCGATCTCGCAGCCCGTACGGCGCGGAAGCTGAAGGAGGCGGGCACGCGATCAGTCGTGGTCGATGTCGATGACTACCTCTTCCCGCAGCCCTCCGATGCCGACGGATGGGCACCGGGTGACCGACCGACGTACGCCGCTGCCGTGAGGCCGCTCGGTTTCGTCGGCGAGTACTCCAACGACACGGTGGCCTCGGCCTGGTCGGCATTCGTCTCGGCTCTGGAGGCCAGGGGCATCGCGGCGCGTGCCGGCATCCGGACGGTCACCGCCGAGGGAGCATCGCGTATCGCGGTGATCCGGCCCCACACCCTCCGCGAGGCCGTAGGACTCATGCTCCGGGTGAGCGAGAACAACGTGGCCGAGATCCTCCACCGCCATGTCGCTTTGGCCCAGGGATACCCGGCCACGTGGAGTGGAGCGTCGTCAGCCGCCCACGAGGTGCTGCGCTCACTCGGTCTCGCGACCTGGCGGCTGCGCCTGATCGATGGGAGCGGGCTTTCGGGTCGCAACCGGCTCACGGCCGACTCCCTCGCGGAGGTTCTCGACATCGCTCTCGGCGACCCCCGTCTGGACGCGCTGATCGACGGCCTGCCGGTGGCCGGCCGCTCGGGCACGCTCATCAACCGTTTCGCGGCGCCGCCCGCCTCGTGTGCGCGTGGCGAGGTGGCCGCCAAGACGGGCAGTCTCACGGGGGTCTCGACCCTCGCCGGCGTCACGCGGGGTAAGGACGGGGCATGGCGCAGTTTCGCCATCATGGTCAACCAGCGGCCGAGCGCCTACCCGACGACCGCCACAAGCCTCGCCATCGACTCCCTCGCTGCCGTCGTACAGGGCTGTGCATGACGCCCGAGGACGCGGTGCTCGCGGCAGCCAGCGCCGCTCTCGATGCCGGCGACATCGTGACCGACCCCGACATCCTCCGCTCCTACTCCGCCGATCGCTCGCTCGGCACGGAGTTCGGTGAGCCCTTCGCTGCTGTGTTCCCGCGCGATGCCCAGCAGGTCAGTGCCGTCATTGCCGCGGCCTACGAGCACCGAGTCCCTGTTGTACCCCGAGGCGCAGGCTCCGGGTTGACCGGTGGCTCCAACGCTATCGACGGCAGCCTTGTCGTCTGCTTGGAGCGCATGCGATCGGTGCGCAACGTCGACGTCGCGAACGGCTATGTCGAGACCGAGCCCGGCATCTTCAACACCGAGCTCAGGGAGCACGTCAAGGACTACGGCCTGTGGTACGCGCCTGATCCCGCGAGCAAGGACTTCTGCTCCATTGGCGGCAACGTCAACACCAATGCGGGCGGCCTGTGCTGTGTGAAGTATGGGGTGACACGAGACGCGGTGCTGGGGCTAGAGGTGGTGCTCGCTGACGGCAGGGTCACGCGAGTGGGGCGGCGTACCGTCAAGGGAGTAGCCGGCTACGACCTGGCTGGCCTCATCGTCGGCAGCGAGGGGACGCTCGGGATCGTGACCATGGCGCGACTGCGCCTTCGTCCGCTACCCCCGCAGGCGACGACCACCGTGGCGCTCTTCGACTCCATCGCCGATGCGGGGCGTGCCGTCGAGGCGATCATGTCCCAGGCAACGCCGAGCCTGCTGGAGCTCCTGGATCGCACGACGCTGCGAGCCGTCGAGGAGTGGCGGCCCTCCGGTCTCCCGGTGGATGCCGGAGCGCTGCTCATCGCGCAGTCCGACCTTCCCGGCCACTCGGCAGTGGCCGAGGCCGAGGCGATCCTGCGTGCATGCGAGGTGGCTGGCGCGGTCGAGGCCTACCGGTCGGAGGACGCCGAGCAGGCCGAGATGCTCCTCGGGGCGCGCCGCATGGCGATTCAGGCACTCGAGGCGAAGGGTGACTGGCTGCTGGACGACGTGGCAGTTCCGCGCACGGCACTTGCGGAGGTCGTCGCGGAGATCGAGGCCATTGCTGAGCGCCACAGCGTGCTGATCGGCACATTCGGGCACGCGGGCGACGGGAATCTGCACCCCACGATCGTGACGCCTCGAGGGGATGCCGACGCCGCGGCGAGAGGACTGGCGGCGTTCGACGACATCCTCGACGTCGCCCTCCGTCACGGGGGCACGGTGACGGGCGAGCACGGCGTCGGCCTGCTCAAGCGCAGGGCACTCGCCGAAGAGCTCGACGAGCCCGCTCGTGACATGCACGTGCGGATCAAGGAAGCGTTGGACCCCCGGGGAATCCTCAACCCTGGGAAGTCGCTGCCCCGTTGGTAGTCGTCGCCCCATTGGCAGTCGTCGCCCCGTTGGTGGGTGCGGTACCGCTCGTGGCCGCGACCGTGGCAGGCGGATCCGGATCGGGTGGTTCATGGCCCGGCAGCGCGTGCTCGGGATCTCGATTCGTGAGGTACTTCAGCACCCGATAGACCGCTGCGCCGATGGGTACGGCGACCAGCGCTCCGATGATGCCGAGCAGGATCGAACCCATCGCGATGAGGATGATGATCGCCAGCGGGTTGAGGCTCACGGCCTTGCCCATGACCAGTGGCTGGAGGACGTCACCATCGAAGGAGCCGACCACCACGGTGAGCCCGATCGTGAGCAGCGCAATGATCGGTCCGCGCTCGGCGAGTGCCACGATGGCCGCGAAGAAGGTGGCGATGGGCGCACCGATCACCGGGATGAAGGCCCCGAAGAACACGATGGCGGCCAAGGCCGGGGCCATGGGCACCTGGAGGATCGTGAGGCCGATGAAGACGAGAATCGAATCGCAGAGTGCGACGATCACCACGCCGCGGGTGTAGCCGGAGAGCGAATCCCAGGCGAGCTCACCCGAGGTGTTGACATAGGGGCGCGACCGGGTCGGCATCCAGCTGATGACCCACTGCCAGATGGGGCCGGGCGACATCATGAAGAAGATCACGCCGAAGATGAAGACCGACCCCCCGAGCACGAGGTCGCCGACGGATCCCAGGGCCGATGAACCGATGTCCAGGGCGAAGTTCTTGCCCCAATTCTCCACCTGCGTGACGTAGGAATTGAAGTCGTCGTTCGTGAGGTTGAGCGGAGGGCCTGCGGCCCACTTCTGCAGTTCGGTCATCGATTGCTGGACGGACTGGGAGAGGTCCGGTGCCTCATTGATGATCGAGTTGATCACGATGGAGAGCACGACGACCACGGCTACGCCGATGATGATGATCGCCAGCACCATGGCGACGGCCTTGTGTAGATGAGCCCGCTTGCGCAGGAAGTCCATGATGGGCGACGCGAGAGCCGTGAAGAAGGCCGCCAGGAAGAGGGCGATGAGTACGACGGACACCTGGCCCATGAGGAAGAAGAGGACCGCAAAGCCGGCGAGGATGACGAGGACGCGCCACGTCATGCCCGCCCAGGTCTTGAGTGTCTCGGGGACGCCGAATCCGTCACCGCCATCTGTCATGGAACCATCGGCGGTGCTGCCATTGGTGGACGATGCGGTGATCGTCGTGGGGGAGGCGTCGCTCATGCGGCGACCGTAGCGGACCCCGCCTAGTCGATGCGCACGAATCCCCGGGGTGTCTGGAATCCACAGGCGACGATCCCGGGCTCGTCGTCATTCACCCACGTGATCTGCGTCGGCACCTCGATAGACCCCAGCCAGGACTTCAGCGTCTCGGGGTCGCCGTTGAGTTCGATCGATGCAAGTTCGAGAGGTCCGCCCCCCGTGGCGGGATGGCATTCGTTGGTTTGCCACTCGATGAAGTACGGCACCTGCGGATCATCGAGCAGATCGAGGATCCCGATCTGGCGCCAACGCAGTTCGGTGCCGTCCGGCCGGATGCGGTGGCCTGAGACGCTTGCGCGACCTAACTGGCGCTCGACGGGTGCGATGTCATCAACGGCGACGACCCAGCCGAGCCATCCGCCACCCTCGTCCGCGCGGTGGCGCACGGCGCGACCGAAGGGAGCCTTCTCTGCCGCCGGGTGGTCGAGTGCCGCCACGACCTCGACGTAGACGCCGTGGGCGAGTGGGAGGATGAAGTTGCGCGTACCGAAGGATGGGTGGATGCCCCCGTCGACGAAGGCCGCCCCGAGCTCGGAGCCGATGCGCTGGACGACCTCGGCCAGCTCGCCCGGCGCGCAGGCATAGGAGACGTGGTCCAAGCGCATGACGCTCATCCTGTCAATGGCTCTTCCGAGCTCCGACACCCACCCCCGGTAATGGGGGGCCAGTCCGCGAACGCCGCGGATTGGGGTGCGGAGGAGCTAGGGTCTCAGCCGACAGGGAGGCTACGTGAGCGAGACGTCCGACACCCCGGCCGCGCAGGCGCCGGCAACCGATTCCGATGCGGCAGCGCCGCCGACGGCCGCACTGGATAAGAAGAAGTCGATCATCCTCGGGGTCATCGGCCTGATCTTCATCGTCCTGATCTTCTGGAAGGTCATCCCGCAGGTGACCGGGTCCGGCTACCAGGCGGCCTTCGCGGAGCTCGCGGACATGACGCCGATCGCGCTCATCATCATCGGGATCACGGTCATCCTCTACCTCGTCGCCTACGGCTTCCCCTTCATGGCGGCGACCCCCGGTTTGAAGTACTGGCGTTCGCAGCAGGTCAACCAGGCGGCGTTCGCGATCTCCAACGGCGTACCGGCCGGCGGTGCCTTCGGACTCGCCGTCCAGTACGCCATGCTCGCGTCGTATCGCATTCCGGGCTCCGCAGCCACGGCAGCGATCACCGCCGTGGGACTGTGGAGCATCTTCGTGAGCCTCGGCCTGCCCATTCTCGGCGTCGCGGCTCTCAGCATCGAGGGCGGTAACAGCAGTTATAACTGGGTGGCACCGCTCGGCCTGGGCATCCTCGTGGTGGTCATCGTGGGATTCGTGCTCATCATGCGCAGCCCCAAGTTGGCCGTCGGGATCGGCAATCTCGGCAACAAGCTCATCAACCCGCTGCGCAAGCACGTCTCCAAGCTGAAGGACCTCGATCTGGTCCAGCCCATCTCCAAGTTCCGGGCCGACATGTACGACGTGCTGCGCAAGCGCTGGCTCTTCCTCACGATCGCCCAGCTCGCGGTCATCCTCACGCAATTCGCCATCTTCTACGCCTCGCTGCGCGGCGTAGAAGGCTGGAACAGCGCGGACGGCACGTCCCCCCTCACCGCCTTCGCCGCATTCGCTACGAGCCAGATCATGCTCATGGTCCCGATCACCCCGGGTGGTCTGGGCACCACGGACGCTCTGATGATCGCGCTCCTGCAGAGCATGGGCGTCTCGGGCACGGTGGCCCAGGCTGCCGACGTGGTGTGGCGCATGGCTTCCTACCTGCCGCAGATCATCATCGGCATCCTCGCGCTCGTGCTGTGGTTCCGCCAGGCCAATCGGGCCTTCGCCACCGCCAAGCCCGCGGACCCTGCTCCCGCCGCGTAGCCGCTGTGGCGACGTGGACGCGCTATGCCGCCCTGGGTGACAGCTTCACCGAGGGGCTCGCGGACGTCTCCGGGCCCGACGGCCGGCATGTGGGCTGGGCGGATCGAGTTGCCGCCACCCTCGCCGGGGCCTCCCCGGGACTGGAGTACGCCAATCTCGCCGTCCGGGGCAGGCTCATCAGTCAGGTGGTCGCCGAGCAGGTGCCCGTGGCGTGCGACCTCAAGCCCGATCTCGTCACCCTTGCCGCGGGCGTCAACGATGCGCTGCGCCGCACGTACGACGTGCATGCATCCGCGACCCACCTGGAGAACGGTGTCCGCCTGCTGCGCGGCACGGGATCGGAGGTCGTGCTCTTCGCCTTCGGTGATCCCTCCCGGCGTTCCACGGTGATGGGATCGGTGACCCGCCGCATCGCCGCAGCCAATGCGGCGACGCACGCCATCGCCGAGCGCTACGGCTGCCGGGTCGTCGACTTCTGGGGCTGCGCGGTCTTCGACGATGATCGCTACTGGGATGCGGACCGACTGCACCTGTCTCCCCAGGGCCATGTCCTCGCAGCGCGCGCGGCGCTCGAGACCCTGGGCGTCGGCGACGACACGTGGCGCACCCCGCATGCGACCCCCGCGCCCGTGTCGACTCTGCGACGGGCCGGCGGCCATGCGTCCTGGATGGGCCGCCACCTCGGGCCCTGGCTGGGGCGCCGACTGAGGGGGCGCAGCTCGGGGGACGGCGTGGCGCCCAAGCGGCCGTCCTGGGGGCCCCCGCCTCCGGATGCGTACTCGGTTGGGCGGCCTTAGACTCTGCGATCAGAAGGGGAGTACCCCCTCGCCGTGGATTCGTCATCACGGGGCCGCCGCGGCCCCCGGGTCCATGGGTCGGTCGCAAGGCCGGCGGCGGGAGACCTTCGGTCGCGAGTGCGCTCGCCCGGAGGAAGCATGTCTACGCATACGGCAACCGATCCCCGCTCCGCAGCCCGTGTCGCCCCCGCCCTCACCGCTGCCGGTCGTCAGGCGCTCGAGGAGCGCATCGTTCGACTACGCACCGACGTACTCGACCCGCTGCGTCCCCACCTCATCGGACCCGAGCGCGATGAGCGCGACGTCGCGGAGTTCGAGCGGGCACTCGCCGAGATCGAGCGACTGCAGGCGGTGCTCGCAGCGTCAGTCGAACTCCCGAAGCCGGCGACCGGGCGGCGTGCGCGCGTTGCTGCCGGAGCGCTCGTCGAGATCCGCGACGGTGCCGGTGAAACGGTGCGGGTGCGGCCCGTCCACCCCGAAGAGGCCACCATCGACGATGAGCGCATCTCCTGGGACTCCCCGCTGGGCAAGGCGCTGCTCGGCGCCGCCGTGGGCGATCGCCTAGAGGTGCCCTCGCCCCGTGGCTCGTGGACCTGCGAGGTCGTCAAGATCAGTCGGTGACGCTGGGACGAGCGCTGTCCGCCACGGTCGGGCAGCGCTCGTCCACAGTGTCGTCAGCCATCCACAGGCACCGACAGGCCCCTGTCATCACGCGCCGCGGGCCCGGAGTGTCGGCCCATGGCTTACTCACCCGTGTCCCTTGCCACTCCTGCGGACGTCGTACTCGCCGCCCCGCTCATGCTCGGCTACTGGCCCGAATCCTCCGTCTGCGCGATCTTCGTCGACGCTGACGAGCGCGTTGTCGTGATCATGCGCTGGGATCACGACGTCCACGCCACGCTCCCACCTCGTCACCACATCGCGGCGGGCGATACCCCTGTCGAGGCTGTCCACCTCGTGGTGTTCCCTCCGCTCGGCGATCTCGACGTAGCTCCGTGGCTCGCTGCCGCCGACAGCCTCGAAGCCGCAGGAGTGCATCTTGACCGATTCCTCCTTGCGGGCAAAGTCGACGCGGGCATCGCATGGACGTCGGCCCGGCAACCGCCTGACGATCCGACGGTTGCCTTCATCGGGCATGCCGAGATCGCTGCGACCGTTCGAGAGTGGGGCATGTCGCCGTGGCGCGATAGGCGTGCGGATTACGTCGGGGACATCGCTCCTCGGCCCGACGCCAGCGTGCGCGTGAGCGAGGCACTGAGTCAGGTCGCACCCCTCGGGGAGAAGGAGCGGGATGCGGCCATCGCCGATGCCCGCCGTCGACTCGCTTGCCAGGACCTCACGCCATCCGAGATCGCTCAGACACTCATCGGGCTGGGCGACGTGCACGTGCGCGACACGCTGCTGTGGGACCTCATGCAGGAGAAGTCATCGACGTGGGGCCGGGTCGCGGATCGACTGGCGGCAATCGTGGCTGCAGCCCCGGATAGCCATGTGGCGCCACCCGCCACCCTCCTCGCCATCCTGCGCTGGCAGATGGGAGACGGGTCGAGAGCGGTGGCCGCAGTGGAGCGAGCGCTGGCTGCCGACCCGACCTATTCGCTCGCGATCCTCGTCGATCGCTGCCTGGTCACCGGCCTTCATCCCGGCACCTGGCGCGACGGGTTGGCGACCCTGAGCCGGGCTGACTGCCGCCGGTCGGCGTAGGGGCCTGCCCGCTGCCGGGCCCGGTTGTCGCACCGGGGAGGCTTGTGTAATCTCGTTCCAGGTCATGAGCGCCAGCGTCAAGCCCCGGCTTGCTGGCCGGCAACCCTCCGACCGCGGTGGGGTGCCCCGGGTGATGACCGGGCCTGCAGTGCAGGCAAGCGCGGGTCTTGCACAGGGCAAGACCCCGGATGGCTCGGAGGTCGCTATGTCCTGTTGTCGAATGCCTCGTCGCTGACGTCACGTCCACGAGGCAACTTCCCCCACCATCCGGCATGGCCGGCGGTACGGCGTAGCCGGCCGTCCGGATCCACCGGACCCGCGAACGTCACCCATTCCGCACACACACCGTAGGAGAGCACCATGAGCAACGGCTGGTCCTTCGAGACCCGTCAGATCCACGCCGGGCAGGCACCTGATGCCAGCACGAATGCCCGCGCACTGCCGATCTACCAGACGACGTCATACACCTTCAATGACACCAATCACGCCGCCAACCTCTTTGCCCTCAAGGAGCTCGGCAACATCTACACCCGCATCATGAACCCCACGCAGGCCGCGGTGGAGGATCGGCTTGCTTCGCTCGAAGGAGGTGTCGGCGCGCTGCTCGTGTCGAGCGGTCAGGCCGCCGAGACCCTGGCGATCCTCAACGTCGCGGAAGCGGGGGACCACATCGTCTCCAGCCCCAGCCTCTACGGCGGCACCTACAATCTCTTCCACTACACGCTGCCCAAGCTCGGCATCCAGGTGAGCTTCGTAGAGAATCCTGACGACATCGAGTCGTGGCGCGCAGCGGTGAAGCCCAACACCAAGGCGTTCTACGGCGAGTCGATCGCCAACCCGAAGAACGACATCCTCGATATTCGCGCTGTCTCGGATCTCGCACACGAGATCGGCGTGCCGCTCATCATCGATAACACGGTGGCGACCCCCTACCTCATCCGCCCGATCGAGTGGGGCGCGGACATCGTGGTGCACTCCGCCACCAAGTACATCGGCGGCCATGGCACGGCGATCGCCGGTGCGATCATCGACTCGGGCAACTTCGACTACGCCCAGTACCCTGATCGCTTTCCGAACTACAACCAGCCCGATCCGAGCTACCACGGACTCGTCTACGCGAGGGACCTCGGCGTGGGGTCGGCCTTCGGGGCCAACCTGTCCTTCATCCTCAAGGCGCGCGTGCAGCTGCTGCGCGACCTCGGGACCGCTATCGCGCCGTTCAACGCATGGCTTCTGTCCCAGGGCCTGGAGACGCTCAGCCTTCGCATGGAGCGCCATGTGAGCAACGCTCGCAAGGTCGCGGAATTCCTCGAGGGTCGCGACGAGGTGCTCAAGGTCAACTACGCGAGCCTGCCGTCAAGCCCCTGGCACGCTCTCGCGCAGAAGTACGCTCCCGCGGGCTCGGGTGCGGTCCTGTCCTTCGAGATCGAAGGCGGCGTGGAGGCCGGCAAGCGCTTCGTCGAGGCGCTCGAGTTGCACAGCCACGTGGCCAACATCGGCGACGTACGCAGCCTCGTTATCCACCCGGCATCGACGACCCACTCCCAACTCACTCCCGAGGAGCAGCTCTCCGCCGGTGTCACGCCGGGACTCGTGCGCCTCGCGGTCGGCATCGAGGGGATCGACGACATCCTTGCGGACCTCGACGCGGGCTTCCGCGCCGCGAAGGAGTCCTGACTCTCACCATGTCCGTGCCCTTCGGTCCTCTCTCGTACGACGGTCCCCCTCCCGCCACCGGTGCGTGGCGGGAGGGGTTCCCCGTCGGAGAGCGACGGTTCCTCGATGTCGGCGATGTCACGGTTGCCGCAGGGACGACCCTCCCCGCGGTGCGCGTCGCTTACCAGACCTGGGGCACTCTCAACGACGAGCGGACGAACGCCGTCTACATCTGCCACGCGCTCACCGGCGATTCCCACGTGACGGGGGAGGCGGGTCCCGGGCATCTCACGGCCGGCTGGTGGGACGGCCTCGTCGGTCCCGGCGCCCCCGTCGACACGGACGAGTGGTTCGTCGTCTGCGCCAATGTTCTCGGTGGCTGCCAGGGCACGACCGGACCGGTGAGCCTGGCTCCCGACGGCCGCCCCTGGGGTAGTCGCTTCCCGGTCGTCACGGTGGCTGACATGGTCGAGGTCGAGCGCAGAGTCATGGACGCGCTCGATATACCGTCGTGGGCGCTCATGCTCGGACCCTCCCTCGGCGGGATGCGCGTCCTCGAGTGGATGGCGGCCCACCCCGACCGGGTCCGTTCCGGACTCGTCCTCGGCACCACGGCCGCGGTCACGGCGGACCAGATCGGAACGCACGCGACGCAGATCGCGGCCATCGAGGCTGATCCGAGGTTCCTTCACGGCGACTACTACGACCAGCCGGCAGGCGAGGGCCCGCACATCGGAATGGGGATAGCCCGCCGCATCGCGCACCTCACCTATCGCAGCGAGAGCGAACTCGACCTGCGATTCGGACGCGATACTCAAGACGATGAGGATCCGACGGCGGGGGGCCGTTTCGCGGTGGAGTCCTACCTCGATCACCAGGCGGACAAGCTGGCGCGCCGTTTCGATGCCAACACCTACATCGCGCTCACCCGGGCAATGAGCCTCTTCGACGTGGGTGACGGACGGGGCGGGACCGCGGAGGTGCTCGGAGCCTTCCGTGCGCCGCTCACGGTCGTCGGTCTGGACTCGGATCGACTCTTCCCCCTGCGCTTGCAGGAGGAGCTCGTCTCGGCCACGCCATCGGCGCACCCGCTGCACGTCGTTCGATCGCCCTACGGCCACGACGGCTTCCTCGTCGAGAAGGACCAGGTGGGGGAGATCGTCCGCGGCGCCCTGAGTGCCGTGCCGGTGACCTGACGCGATCGCGCACGTGGGGTGCGCACTGTCATATGCGGCGTGGCGTCGACGGTGCCTGCCTTCCTACGGTCACGGCATGCGATTCCTCACCCCGCTGCTGGCCGTACCTTCCCTCATCCTTGTCGCCCTGTCACTCACGGTGGCGACGACGGTCTCCGGAGTCCCTGTGCCGGCTAGGGCCGACGTAACGGTGATCGGAGATGACGATCAGGATGCCTTCGTCGGCACCGGAAGTCTCCTACTGCCGTCGCAGATCGCCACGGACTGGCGCGAAGTCGCAGCGGCCTGTCCGGGTTGCACCTGGCGGTCGGTCATTCAGTGCGAGATGACATCGGCCGGCGCTTGCCGAGGTCCTGCCCGGCTCTGCGGCCCCGACGGCTACTGGCTGAGGATCTTCCTCACCCGGCCGGACGGAGTCGAGATGAATCTGGGTGCCGCCTGCTTCGGATCAGGCGGCCCGGTGTCGCGCGAGTCCGCTGAAGGGCAACTCCGTGAGCGTGTCGTCGCCCTGGTGCCATCGTTGCGCCCGTGGCGACAGCCGGCCGGACGTGTCCTGCCGCAGTTGCCGGTCATCTTCGGTGTCCACCAGTCCGAGGAGCCGCTCATCGAATCCTTCGAGCTCGTGGGAATGCCCATCGTGCTCACGGCGCGACCGCGGTGGGTGTGGGATTTCGGAACTGAGAGGCTGGCAACGACGAGCGCAGGTCGCAGGTGGCCATCTCCCGTGATCGACCACACCTATCGGCGGGCGGGGCTGGTCGAGGCCCGCGTGTCGGCCATCTGGGAGGCCACCTACACGGTCGCCGGGGTGGGCCCACTGGTCATCGACGAGCCGGTGACCCAAGAGGGGGCCCTTACGGTACCCGTGGGGGAGGGTAGGGCGGTCCTCGTCCGCTGATGCCCGAGGACAGCGTGACGGCGCGCCGCAGCGGCCCGGAGTGTGCCCGTGCGCCTGGTCATGCGAGACTACCTACGTCCCTGTTCACAGGGACGTGGCGCCCGGCAAGTCCTCGGACTTGACTCGGGCCCTCTTCATGGGACCAGCGCGGAGGTTGGCTGAGATGGCAGTGGCGAAGAAGGCCCCCGCAAAGAAGGCTGCTCCCGCCAAGAAGGTGGCACCGGCCAAGAAGGCGGCTCCCTCTAAGAAGGCTGCTCCCGCCAAGAAGGCGGCACCGGCCAAGAAGGTGGCACCGGCCAAGAAGGCGGCTCCCTCCAAGAAGGCTGCTCCCGCCAAGAAGGCGGCACCGGCCAAGAAGGTGGCACCGGCCAAGAAGGCCGCTCCCGTCAAGAAGG
>JBJOJS010000088.1:0-26557 GCA_046046455.1 Actinomycetota bacterium
CTCGGCGATGACGATCTCTTCGGTGGCCCTGGCAACGACAAGATCGTCGGCAACGACGGCGCCGACAACATCGATGGCGAGGAGGGTGACGACGCCCTCGGCGGCGGAGCGGGCAATGACATCGTCACCGGCGACGTCGGCCTGGACTCGATGACCGGCGGCTCCGGCATCAACGAGCTCGACTCCGAGGACGGCTTCCCCGACACCTACGTCAACTGCGACAACGCACCTGGCGAGGGCAAGATCGCCTTCGACCGCGGCCTCGATATCCCGCGCAACTGCCCCGTTGTCCTGCCCCCCACGGCGCCGACGAAGCTCGAGGCGGCCGGGGGGCGGGACTCCCTCACCGTCAGCTGGGCACCTCCGGACTTCGACGGCAACGCCACGCAACTCACGTACGAGCTCTACTACCGGGCCCCCGGCAAGTCCACGGACACCAAGGTCTCCGTCCCCGGCGATGAGTCGTCGTACACCCTCGGCGATTTGAGGAACGCGCCCGGGCTCTACTCGGTCTCGATGCGTGCGAAGAACGAAGCGGGCACCAGCGCTGCGACGACTTCGGTGCCGGTTGTCGTCGGCGGGGCCCCGAGCCCGCCGCAGTCGGTCGCGAGTGTCTTCGTCCGCCGCGGGTCGGCCACGGTCAGCTGGGTCCCGCCCGCGGATGTCACCGGCGCGACGTACGAGCTCGCCCTGCGCGTGATGGATAAGGAGCGCAAGACATGGCTGGCCTGGACGACCCTGCCGGACAAGGTCTCAGGCACGTCCCTGGCGGTCGGCGACGATCTGCGCATCGTGAGTGGGCGGGTTTACCAGTTCCGTGTGCGCACCGTCACGGACAAGGGTGACGTGAGCACCTGGACTGACTCCCCACGCCGCTTCGCCGGCAATCTCGAGCCGCTTGAGACGGCGACGGTGAAGGGGCGAGGCCCGGTCAGCGTCTCCGTGAACGCACCAGGGCTGGCATGGAGGTACAACGTCGACATCTCGGCGCTCACTGCGTCGATGACCGCCGATTCGTATCAGGCCCTGCCGATCGCCTACGCGAGCATCATGCTCAAGCCGACCTTCGTGCGCTACTCCGCGGAGATGCCCGGGCCACTCACGCTCACCTCAGGCTGCTACGTCGGCCTGAACTACCGCCTCCCCGGATCGACGAAGGTCGAGCGCATGCGAGCGGACATCACCTGCCCGAAGTGAGCCGCGGCCCTCGGAATTGATGCACTGACGCGCATCGACCCGCGCGAGCCACTACCGTCCGGGCATGTCCCCCACGCCCCGCCTGCGACGCGCCCTGGCGCCCGTCGTGGCGCTCGCGCTCTGTCTCACCCCCGTGGCCCCGACCGCGGTGTCTGCCGCGGCACCCCCGAGCGGAGCCAGGCCCGCTACCCAGACCGTGCCCACCACAGCGCGCACGCCGTCCGACCTGGTGCCCGTCCTGGCGTCCCTCGGCCCCCAGGCGGTCCTCGCCGGAGCGCGGATCGAAGCGCTGGATGCCAGGGGCCGCGTCTTGCAGACCATCGTGACCAGTCGGCGAGGTGGCGCACACCTCAACCGCGCCAAGGTGGCGAAGGCCGTGACCTTGCGTGTCACGGGTGGGACCAGCGCACTTGGCACGCGCAATGACGCGACGCTCTACGGGCGGATCGACATCGATCCGCAGCGCATACGGGTGCAGCACGTCACGCCCGTGACCACGCTCGCCCTGAGGGTTGCGAAGGACCGCAGGACGACGTACGCCGCCGGCATGCGTGCGGTGCGCAATTACCTCGAGATCCCGCAGTGGACGCGTGAGTGGCAGCACTCCCTGGCCACGCGCCTCTTCGACGCGCAGCGCTTCACGGCCTATATCGCCAGGAATGGCGGCGTGAAGAAGTCGCTGGGATCACTCGAGCGCGAGATCCTCAAGGGGCGCCCGCCCCGCTCCTTCGGCAGCGATGCTCCCGCCCCGCGCAGCACGTACTCCGCGGCCGGTGAGTTCCTCTTCGATGCCGTGGTCGAGGCTGCGACAGGTGACTCTCCCGACGAGATCATCGGCGAGCTCTTCGGCACCACGAATCCGACCGAGCAGGCCCTGGACAACATCGAGAGCCAGCTCACGCAGATCACCAACATGCTGGTGACGATCGAGGCCGACATGCAGGACATGCTCACCCAGATCGCCATCACGCAGTACGACACCATCGCGCAGTCGCTATCGACCGCAGTCGACAACACCGAGAACCAGTGGGTCAACTACAACTACGTCGTCAACAACGTCAACCCGAACAATCGGGCGACGTACCAGGACTACGCCGAGGGCTTCTACCAGGACATCAATCCCACGATCGCGCAGTTCAATTCGCTCTTCACGACCCCCGGCAGCACGGGGCTCCTCGATGAGCTCTATCAAATGAACGCCACTGAATACCCGTGGTGGACTGCCGGCGACATCACCAACATGCAGTCCACGGTGGACTACTACGGAACGATGCAGGCCGAGGCCGTCACCCTCCTGTCAGAGGCATGGAACTTCAGCAGTTCGACGTACGAGTACACGATGACCCCGGCCTACATCGACGGCCAGATCAACGGCCTCTACACCACGCAGATCGACAACATCTACGCGTCTCTGCCCGACTCCTTGAACACCGGCGAGATCGTCAATCCGGCGAACCGTAGGGCCTACATGCTGACACCCGTCGCGCAGCCCAATACGGTGTACGAACAGGTGGTTGGCTACGGGGCCTGCAACACCATCACGTACAGCGACGCGTACTCGTACACCACGCCACCCATCACGAGCGCCGACGGATTCGCCAATCTCTGGGCGTCGGAGACTCCTTCGTCCTATACGTCGGCAGCCAGCAGCGAGATGGCATTCCTCGGCACTCAACGCACGACGAGCAGCAATGGCACGACGTCGTCGACCAATGCGCTTCCGGCCATGATGGTCAACGCACCCGACGCCTGGCTCATGGTGAGCAATGAGGCGCTTCCGCTGCTGTACCTGCTGTATGAACCCCCCATTGACCCACCCCCCTACTACGGCTGGGCCTACTGCAACGGCGCTGCCGTGTCACTGGTGCCTAGCCAGATCCAGGCATTCGCGCAGAACTTTGTCCTCCAACAGGGCAACTCGTACGTGCCTGCGGGTCAGCAGCTCTCCGCGAGCTCCAGCATCCCGGTGGCCCTGCTCGTCTCGCGCACCGGCCAGTTCGCCTACGTGCCACCGGTCGAGTAGGGAGGCGCCCTTTCCCCCCACGGCCGCGGGACCGACCGGGAGCGGCCGAAATGTGCTACATTGACGCACATGAGCGACCAGGTGGGCATTCGCGCTCTGCAGCAGAACGCTTCCACCGTGGTCCAGCGCGCCGCCTCTGGTGAGGTGATCGTCATCACCGATCGCGGCCGCCCCGTGGCCCGCGTCGTCCCGATGGCGGCAAGCCCGCTCCAGCAGCTCCTCGATGAGGGTCGTGCGCGTCCCGCGCGTACCCACCCGTGGGAGTTGCCTGATCCTCTGCCTGCGACGGGCGGGCCGACTCTCGGTAACCTGCTCGCCGAGGCTCGTCGGGACGAGCGGTGACGTCGGTCTACCTGGATTCCTCAGCCGCTCTCAAACTCGTCGTCGCAGAGGCGGGCTCCGACGCCCTGCGCGACTGGTCGCAGCGCACGCGTCCTGACTTCGTCGCCTGCGATCTCGTGCGCACCGAAGTGCTGCGTGCCTGCCGTCGCCATTCGACCGATGCCACGGCGCGCGGGCGCAGCGTGCTCGAGGCGATCACGCTCTTCCCGTTGTCGACGGACCTGTACACGTCCGCAGCGTTCCTCGAGCCGTTGACTATGCGGTCCCTCGACGCGATCCATCTCGCCGCGGCCCTCTCGCTTGGCGATGACATCAGCGGTGTCGTCACCTATGACGAGCGCCTCGCCGAAGCGTGCGCGTGGCACGGCCTTGAGGTCATCGCTCCCGCATAACGCCGGTCCACTGCTGCCGATCGCTCCAGCGGCGTAGTGGCCGAGTTGTCGTCGCGGCCGATCCGCCAGCGACATACGGAAAATCCCAGGGGAACTAGCGCGGCAGGCTGACGCGCACGAGCAGGCCACCCTCCGGCGCGTCGCCGAGGGTCACGGTGCCCCGCTCATCGGCGACGGCCGATGCGACGATCGCCAGGCCCAGGCCCGAGCCCGGGATCGCGCGCGCATCAGGGGTGCGATGGAAGCGGTCGAAGACCGCCGCGCGCTCGGCCTCCGGGATGCCCGGCCCGCCGTCGCGCACCTCGATGACGACCTCGGAACCGTGGTCGGCCACCGCCGCGATGATCGCGGCGGGTGCGGGGGCGAACTTCGCGGCGTTGTCGAGCAGGTTGCCGACGATCTCGGCGATGCCCACCGGATCGACGCGCATGGGCACGGGCTCAGCGGGCAGGTCGACGGTCACCTCGCGCTGAGTACGCCGCGTGAGTCGCTCCGCCGCCGCCGTCACCGCCCCGCGGATATCGATCTCCACCACCTCGCGCACCGGCTCGTCGCGCGCAGCGAGCGCGAGCAGCTCCTCGACGAGGCGACCGAGCTCATCGAGCTCTGCCTGCGCCGCCGTCAGCGACTCCTGGGTGGTCGCATCCGTCGCGGTGCGCGCCGCGAACTGCACATTGGCGCGCAGTGCCGCGAGCGGCGTCCGCAGCTCATGCCCGGCGTCCTGGACGAGTTGCTCCTGCTGCTCCTGCGAGCGCCGCAGCGACTCCTGCAGCAGGGCGGTCGCCTGCACCACGTCGACGACCTCACGGGGTGCGCCGGGCTTGGCCTCGGGCACGTCACCCGATTCGCCGCGCGAGAGCGAGCGCATCGCATCGGCGACGTCCTCGAGCGGGATGGTGGAACGGCGTACCGCGAGCACCCCGATGCCCGCCCCGATGCCGACTGCGGCGAGGCCGACGACCGCGAGGATGGAGGCCAGGCCGACGAGGATCGTGTTGGTCTCCTCGAGCGAACGCACCGCGCGCGCTGCTGCGCCGTCCACGACGGCGACGGTGAGCACGCGCACCTGCTCGCCGTTGGGCGCCACGCGGGTGGAGTACGCCTGGGTGCCCGGCGCTGACTCGGCGATGCGGATGTCCTCGGGGTCGGCTGGGAGATCGAAGGACTCGCGATCGACCTCGAAGACCTCACCGTCGGAGAGCACGGCGTCGACGAGCACGGTGGGCTGGCCCGAGATGGGCGGCCGAATGATCGGCGGGGCATCCTCCGCGGGCTCGAGGAAGATGCCGGCCTCGAGACGGGACTGCAGCGACGAGTCGACGCTGCCGAGCAGTGCGCTGCGGGTGAGGAACCAGACGCCGATCGCCAGGCCGACGACGGAGAGCGCCACCGTGACGGCGACGATGAGCGCGACCGTGGTGCGCAGTGACCGCATCGACGCCTACTCGACGCGCGCGACGAAGCCGACGCCGCGCACGGTGTGGACCAGGCGCGAGCGGCCACCAGCCTCCGTCTTTCGGCGGACGTAGGAGACGTAGGTGTCGAGGTTGGAATCGAGCGTGGGCGAGGAGAAGCCCCACACCTCGGTCATGAGGTCACTGCGCTCGACGACGGCGCCGTCGGCGGCGAGAAGGACCTGGAGCAGGGCGAACTCGGTCTTGGTGAGGGTGATCTCCTCGCCATCGCGGGTCACCTGGCGCCGCGCGGCATCGAGCGTGAGATCGCCCAGGGAGTAGTGGCCGGTCGACTCGGTGTGGCCCGCACGGCGCAGCAGGGCGCGCACGCGGGCGATGAGCTCGGTGATGTCGAAGGGCTTGGGCAGGTAGTCATCGGCCCCGGCGTCGAGGCCAGCCACGCGATCGCCCACATCGCCGCGCGCGGTGAGCACGAGGATCGGCAGGACCTGGCCATCGGCGCGCAGTCGGCGTGCAACATCGAGGCCATCGATGTCGGGCAATCCGAGGTCGAGGACGATGAGGTCGATGGTCGCCGCACCTCGCTCGGGGACCTGCATGCGCTCGAGCGCGTCGTACCCGGTGGGCACCGTCTCGACGTCGTAACCCTCGAAGGCGAGCACGCGCTCCAGCACCTGGCGCAGCGACGGATCGTCGTCGACGACGAGGAGGGCCATGGGATGAGGGTAGATCAATTAAACGGCCCCCGATGCCTCACTCCATTCTGGAGGCGCCGGGGGCCGGAGCTCGAGATGGTCGGGATCACTGCGCCCTACCGCAGACGGCCACCACGAGCAGCTGAGTGGACCCTATCGGGTCGGTTGCGTCGACCTATATACGGCGGGGTGACACAGCCACCTTGCCGTCGGAGCCGCCCGGCTGACGCATGAGGCGATCGACGGAGCGCGCGATGTCATCGCGCAAGGTGGCGGACTCCGCGGCAGAGATCCTGCCGTCGAACTGGGCCTCCACGATGGGCCGGGACAGCCAGCGGTAGAGGCGTTCCTGGACATCACCCGAGGCGTCTCCGGTGATGCGCAGCAGGGTCGCACCGTTGGCCACGCGGGCCTGGACGGCGCCCACCGAGGTGCCGGCGCCATCGGCGACGATCCCCCAGAAGGCGTCGATGGTGCGTTCCTCGACCTTGGCCGAGAGGTCCTTCGGATCGACGTACGTCGGCAGGAGTGCGCTCGTGACGTAGTTCTCCTGGGCGACGGAGTAGACACCCGAGTTGACCGCGTCGGTGAGGACAGCGGCGATCCGCGCGTGGGCACGCTCGCGAAGCGACGATTCGTTGGCCTGCGCGGGCACGGCCGCGACGGCGAACAGCGCGACGAGAGCCACCGCGAGGGTGACCAGTCGAGCAGCTGCGCGCGTCATGTCTCGAGTGTGACTGCGGGGGCGCGCGCGACGCCAGGGGCGGGGCTGGGAAGTGGCTGGGAAGGGCTACCGGGCCGGGCCAGCGCGGCAGGACTCACGCGCTGAGCCGACGTAGCCTCGGGACATGACTCTCGGCAGCCGTCCTCAACTCGCCCGCATCCTCGCCGCCGCGGCCGTCACCGGCCTCGCGCTCACCGCCTGCTCCGGCGGGTCGCAGGAGGCGGCCAGCTCATCGGGGGCCCCGAGCTCGAGTGCCGCCGCGAGCTCGGCCGCCGCGAGCTCCTCGGCGTCGCCGTCGCCGAGCGGGTCCAAGGGGACCGAGACGATCCTTGCGGTGCTCTGCGACGAGGCCGCACCCGAGCAGGTCGCCGCCATCGAGGCCGCGATGCTCCCCGACTTCACCGTGAGCCAGCTCGTCGATGTACGCACCGATGACGACGGCAAGCACGCGATCCTCGGCTTCGTCGAGGGCCCCGGCCTCGCGGTGCTCGCCCAGTGGACCGGCACCGGTCTCACCCTCGAGGGCCTGGCCGCCGCCGACGAGTTCGCGACCCAGGTCACCGACCTGCCCGCGGCGACACCCGACCAGGAGACCGAGGACCTGCTCGGCCAGACCGTCACCTGCTACTCCGCCATCTACGCGCCCGAGGACGGCGACAAGAAGAAGAAGGGCGACAAGAACGCCGAGTAGGCGACCGAGACGCTAGCGTCTGGGCATGCGCCGATTCCTTGCTGCCGCCTCCGTCGCGGTCCTCGCCTCCCTCGCCCTCTCCGTGCCGGCCCAGGCGGCCGAACTGGAGTACGTCGCCCTCAACGACAAGGGCATGAAGCAGGTCCTGCTCAAGAAGTCCTGGGCCCCCGGCTGGCTCGGCAAGCTCGACATCTACAAGGCCGAGGTCCTCATGGGCAAGGGCCAGGAGCCGATCGAGTGCGCGACCACCGACTCGATCATCACGAGCAGCAAGTCCGTGGACTACGCCTACGCCTACATGGACTTCGCGCAGAACAAGGAAGGCCATCTGCTCGACGTCGCGCAGTTCGTCTACCAGTACAAGGACGTCGCCAAGGCCGAGCGGGCCTGGCAGATCCTGCTCGATGCGGCAGGTGCCTGCGCGGGCACCAAGACCCACAGCATCAAGGATGCGTCCGGCAAGGTCATCGGCACCGCCACTTCGGTCGTCGAGGTGATCATCGAGCCCGGGATGTACGGCCAGCAGCAGCTCATCATCAACGAGGACGTGCGCTACGACGAGCCCCTGCCCGGCGGCACTGACACACGCACGTCCGCTGACGAGATCTCCATCTGGATGTTCGACGGCCTCACCATCATCGAGACGGAGTCCAACAAGTACGTGCCCAAGCAGAAGAACTGGGTCTTCTCGCCTCCGCAGATCGCGACGATCGAGACGCTGGCACTGGTGACGATCCAGCGCTATCACCTCGCGGCGCTGCGGGCGGTCTAGAGCCGGCCGAGGATGCTCCCGGCCCCGTCCGCATCGGGGAGACATGCGCCGTCGCGAGGTCTACCCTCCACCCTGTGACGCGGCGGCTGGCCATCCTGACCGTGATCGGTGCGATCTCCCTGGCGACGACCGCGCCCGCATCGGCGCTGCCCCTGGCACCCGTCCCCGACAACGATTCGTGGGTCTCCAGTGCGACGAACTACGCGATCCCGGAGCAGTACCTGGCAGAGGACGCCCTCGATGACTTCGCCTGCGAGGAGCGACGAGAACTCCCGCGACGTTCGGCGACGCGCGCCGCAGCACTCGTCCAGGCCAAGAAGCGCCTGACACTGGTCGCGCCCGTACCCGCCCTACGGAAGTTCCAGGCTTCGCCGATCTACGGCTCACGAGCGCAACTCGAGGGAGTCATGGCCCTCGGCACCATCAACGGAAGCTTGCCGGCCGCACTGGCTGCCGCACTGCGCTTGGCGTCCCTGAACTCCGACCCCCGGCACCTGATCAACGCTGCCGTACTCCTGCAGGCGATGGGCTTCCCGGATACGGCTGCGGACCTGCTTGCCTGGGCAAAGCAACGGCCCCTCGGGGAGATGGCGGGGGTTGACGGCCAGGCTGCGTGGCACTCGGCCACGGGCGGCGTGCTGCTCGCGTACGGACAGTTCCCCGAGGCCAAGGTCGCCTACGAAACTGCCCTCGCCCGGGAGCCCCTGATGGCCACAGCGAGACAGGGCATCGCCCGGGCGCTGCACTGCATGGGAGACACCTTCCTCGCCAGCAAGTGGCAGGGCCGCTCGATGGCGGTCGTGGACCCCCTCCCACTCATGTCGGACGAGTCGGTCGACCCGGGCGAAGCCCCGCGCTGGGTGGCGGTCCCCCGGAAGGACATGATCGATCTCACTGCAGGCAAGGGCGGTCCGGCATTCCTGGAGTTCACGCCACCGCAGGGGCCGAACCTGGCCCGCGGCGAGTACTCCGTGCCGGTATTCGCGCGATGGGGTGAATACGTCGACCGAACTGCTCTCGGGGTCCCACGACCCATGCCCGAGTTGACTCCTGCTCAGAAGGCGCTTGATGACTACCTCACCTTCGCCCTCGGCGACGATCCCATCCTCTCCGCGCTCGAGTCGGAAACCGAAAGGCTCGGCGCCGAACTAGAGGAATTGGCCACACGTTCGTCCTGTGTCGCGGTCGACGAGTTCGGCGCCTACTGGACGTGGATCCGCAACAACTACGAGGTCACGACCAAGACCGCGGATCGGATCCACATCATCGTGACTGCCGCTGCCGCCGCCACGGGCGATGTCGAGCTCAACGCCTACTACAACGCCTACGCGGACTACCTCGTCGACGTGGTGTACCAGGGATTCCTCTTCGGGCTGGCCGGGTACGCCGCTGAAGCAGAGAACCACGCTGAAATCGTCCGAATCAACGACGATGCACGCGACCGCGGCGACCCCCTCGTCGACTCCCACTGCAAGGCGACCTTCCGCAACGGTACGCCGGGGGGCACCTACACGCCGGACGGTCCCAAGGGCACGGGCCAGGATGCGAGTCCCTGCTCGGCGCTGGGTCCTCTGCGCAAGAAGGACATCATCGACGTGTCCCTGCCCATCCCGGGAGCGCCGGTCAAGCCCAAGCTCACGATCAACTGCGAGGAGATCGGCCTCTCGGCCAAGTTCGCTTCCGTAGGCGGTCCCTTTGCCGAGATAGGGCTCTTCGGCGGAGTCAAGTACGAGTGGTTCACCGGAGACATCGTGCTCAGCGTCGGCAGTTTCGCCGAGCTCGGCCCGCTCAAGGTCAAGTCCGGCCCGCAACTGCGACTTGGCATGGATGCCAACGGCAACTTCGGCATCAAGGACGCGACCTTCGTCACCAAGCCTGGTCTCAGACCCCCGAAATCCGCACCTGCGGCGACACGGGGCACGACGTACGTGCTGATCTCCTAGTCACGCAACGCGCTCCAGCTTGCCAGCCGCTACTTGGCCGTGGCCGTCACGCTAACGCGCGGGCCGGGGCCGGCCGCGTTGATCGTGTGGACGGTCACCTTCACGCGTGTTCCCGTACGCACCTTCCGCGTCATGGAGAACTTCTCGGAGTAGATCCACGGACCATCGTTGACGCTGTACCAGTAGGCGACCTCGGCTCCGCCATCGTTGGCAGCCGGCTTCCAGGTCACCGTCACCCGCCCCTTGCCCGCGGTCGCGGTGACCTGCCGCGGCCTGGACGGCGCGGTGATGTCCCACCACACCCTGCTCGCATCGGTGCAGATGGCGAGCGCGTTGCACAACAGGGGCGTACCCGTGACGACCATGCCGGCGTTCGAGACGACCCCGAGAGCCCGGGCCATGTTGTCGACGACGGGCGCACCGACGTACTCGGGTCCGATGGACCGGTCCAGGGTGAAGGTGTCGTCACCTACAGCGACGATGCGGCGCTCGAGCATGGGAAGCGGGCTGCCGTCGGCGGAACGAGCATCGACGCCGACCCACTGGCCGACGCGCGGCATGGGCACGAAGTCCCAATCGATGTAAGTCGCGTCTCGCTCGACAAGGACGAGTGCGAGGCCGATCGACGGATCGGAGTTCCAGATCAGCGCGGAGTACGTATCGTCGCCCTGCCGCACGACGAGGTCACCGGGCCTATCGGCACATGCGGTGCTGATCTCGGACGTCGTGATGAGCATCGTGTCCCACACGCTCGCCGTGTCGTCGGCGAAGTCCGCCGACCAGCCCGTGGTCGTGATACTGCCGCAGGTCAGGGAGTAGAGGATGCTGGGGAACTGCGCTTCGAAGAGTTGCGTATCGGTGGGCGGGTTGAGTGGGCTCCAGCCCGACATCTTCGGGGTCGTGATGTTCGGGGTCGTCATGTTCGGGGTCGTCATGTTCGGGGTCATCGCCTGGGCGGATGCTGCCGGGATAACGAGGGCCGCCGGAATGACAAGTGCAGCGGGGAGGATGCGGCCGACTGATGTGAGGATGTCGACCGATGTGAGGATGCCCACGGGGCGAGGCTAGGCCCGCACCGACCTGCGCAGCGCGGGACCGTCAAAGCCGAGACACACCGGATGCGATCCCGCCTTGACACCGTGCCGACCGTGGACCATAATTCGAACATACGTTCGATAGATTGGCTCTGATCACGAGGTCGACCTGTCGAGGTTCCAAGGGAAATAGCGAGGCGGCTGGCCGAGCCTCGCGCCGAGTCCCCTACGAGGGCCGGTGGCTGAATTGCGGAGTGCCATCCCATTCGCACTGCCCTGGAGCGCCATGACCGCCCTGCTCGATCTCGACGCCAACGTCGCGCTCTCCCATGCGCTGACGCTGGCCGAGGAGGCAGCGGCGGCGCTCGCGGAGATCCCCGTGGATGCGGTGATGGGCGTGGGCCTGGGCGAGGAGATGCTCCGGCTGCGCAGCCTCACGCGACAGCTGGAGGCCACGAGTTCCGCAGTCAGCCAGCGCTTCGCCTCCTCCTACGAGTGGGAGGCCGACGGCGCACGCAGTGCGGTGAGCTGGCTCTACGGCAGTGGTAACGACGGCCTGCAGTCCGTGCGGTCGACCCTTGAGCGCGGAGCGGTCGTGAGCGACTTCCCTGAGGTCGCCGGGGCGTGGCGGCGCGGCGAGATCTCCGGCCAGCACGTCGACGCGCTCGCTCGACTACGGCGCCACTACCCAGCCCTGACTGATGACCTGATCGCCATCGACGAGGCCATCGCCGAGGTAGCCAGACGCTGCGAGCCGCGCGACTTCTATCAGCGGCTGCGCAGCCTGTGCCACAGCGTCAATCCCGATGCTGTCGACGGGCGCGACCGTGACCGTCCCACCGGCCTTCATGTCTCCCGACTGCTCGACGGCCTGGTGCGCATCGACGGCACCCTCGATGCCGAGCTCGGTGCTCGATTCGTCGCGATGCTCGAGTCGGCTCGTCGCGATGTGGCGCCAGCTGCTGATGCGGGCGACGTTCCGACGTCGGATGCGGGCCCTGTCGACCCGTGGTCCGAGAAGACATTGGGTGCCTCTGCTCCGCGCGATCCGCGTCCGCTGTCACAGCGCAATCTCGACGCCCTCGCACGCATCCTCGATGCGGCCGGAGCGGCCGCCGGCGATCTCGCGATGCCCCTCGTGACGGGTGAGCGGCCGACCATCAACGTCACCGTCCCCGTCGAGGCGCTCATCGATGAGCGATCCACCGTGGCCGGCTGGCTCGAGCAGTTCGGCGTGCCCACGACCATGGTCACCGGCGCCGCAGCGCGTCGGCTCGCCTGCGATGCATCACTGCGTCCGCTGCTCGTGGATCGCCGGGGACAGCTCATCGCGATGATGCCCAAGGTGCGCGCCATCCACCCGGCCCTGCGCCGCGCAGTCTTCATTCGCGACCGCCAGTGCCGATTCACCGGATGTCGCTCACGGATCGACGAGGTCCACCACATCGTCTACTACCGCCACGGTGGCGAAACGGTCCTGTCCAACCTCGTGGGCCTGTGCTGGCACCACCATCACCTCATCCACGACGGGGGTTGGCGCATCGAGGGTGACCCGGGAGGGCGACTCACCTTCCGCTCGAGTCACGGGCGGGAGCTGACGAGCGACCCACCTGTCTTCTAGCGGTCCACAACCGCGAGCACCCATGCGATCAGCTCTGCCTCATTGGCCAGTGCTGCGTATCTGCCTGCCTGCCCTCCGTGCGAGCCCTCGCCTGTCTCGACGCGGAAGGCGACGCTGCCGCGATCAGCAATGCTCGCGCGACCACCGTGGCGCGGATCTGACTGGCGCAGTGCAGCCACCCACTTGGCCGGCTCGTGTACGAGCACACGCGGGTCGTGCACGGCCGCCGTGACGAGCAGGGCCGGGCGATCGGTGGCTGCGGGGAGGTTGAGGTACGGCGTGTAGGACTCCATATAGGCGCGCTGCTCCGGGATGCGCGGGTCACCCCACTCCTCCCATTCGGTGATCGTGAGCGGGATGTCTGGGTCGAGCATGGAGTTGACGCAGTCGACGAAGGGCACCTCGGCGAGGATCCCGGCCCAGCGCTGCGGGGCCATGGCATAGACGGCCCCCTGGAGCAGGCCGCCCGCGGAGCCACCGCGGCCGACGAAGGGGCCGGCGCCGAGCGAGGCAAGGTGATCCGCAGCCGCGATGAAATCGGTGAACGTGTTGCGCTTGGCGAGCAGGTGGCCGTCGATCCACTGCTCGCGGCCGACCTCGCCACCGCCGCGGACGTGCGCCTGGGCGAAGATCGCGCCACGGTCGAGCAGCGCGGCGACACCGGTGTCGAACCACGGATCATCGATGACCTCGTAGGCACCGTAGCCGTACAGCAGGCAGGGCGACGCGAGCGGCGTATCGACACGGCGTGCGATGACGATCGGGATGCGCCAGCCGTCGGAGGCCGTGGCGTAGACGACCTCGCTGGTGTAGCGCGACGGATCATGCCCGGGCACCTCGCGCGCGTGGCGCAGGCGGCGCTCGGCCGTGACGAGGTCGACATCCCACCACTGCGTGGGCGTCGTAAAGGACTCGGTCACGACGGTGACGAAGTCTGCGTGAGGATCCTCATTGCGACCCAGGCGGATCGCACCGCCCGGGTCGGGACGCAGGTCGTGGCGCACCGTGCCATCGCGGCCCCGGATGCGGATGCGCGCCTGCCCATCGATCCGCGAGTAGGTGACGATGGCATCGTCGAAGGCGACCATGTCGTGGACGCGCTCAGGATGCGCTGCCGTGCCGCGAACATCCAGGCCCGGTGCAGTGGCGCTCGTCGTAGCGGTGAGCGCGAACTCCACCGCGTCGGCATTGGACACGACGAGCCAGCGGTCGGTATCCCACTCCACGTCGTACTCGACCCCGGGCATGCGCGGCTGGATCGACACCGCGCGGCCGTCAGCGACCTCCCAGCACTCGCTCGTCGTGCGCGAGTGCGACGCGATGACGACACGGTCCTGGCTGCGACGCACGGCGAGATCGAAGCGCTGATCCGGCTCGGTGATGACGACATGGCGCTCGCCCGTGCGCGGATCGACACGATGCACCTCGCAGGAGCGATTGAGCGCGTCGATGACGGTGAAGTAGAACCATCCGTCAGCCCAGGCGCCGGTGTAGTAGGTGTCGTCGATCTCCAGTGGAAGATCGTCTGAGTAGGAGGGATCGTCCGCACGAGACACATCGCGGAAGCGCAGCGTGTAGCGCTCGGAGCCCTCGAGGTCGATCGAGTAGGCCAGCAGGTCCCCGTCGGGACTCGGCTCCACCACCGCGGTAGCGGCGTACGGCGATCCGAAGGACGCGAGATCGAGGAGTAGTTGATCTCCCTGAGGGCCAGTGCGTCGCAGCTCAGGCAGTTCCTGACCCGGGCGGGTGAGGGAGTAGTAGGACCAGCCATGCAGGTCGCGCGGTGCGGTGCGCTCGGTGTCGGGGGTACGAGCCTTGAGTTGCTCGAAGACCTCGTCCGTCGTGATGGCGAGGGGAGCGCGTCCCTGCTCGTAGTAGGCGCGCTCCGCTTCGAGATAGGGGGCCAGGCGCTCGCCGTCACGCATCCACGCGTACGGATCCTCAGTGGTATCGCGATCGGCAAGGGGCGGCTGCACGCCGTCAGCCTAGGGGCTCGATCGCCTACCTCTAGGCGTCATCGAGTGCCTGGGCCACGCGCGCGAGCGCATCGACGTTCCAGGTAAGCGCGGTCTGCCAGTCGGCACCGATCGCGTGGGAGACGAAGATGCTGTGCGTGAGCGCAGCTGACCACGTCGAGCGGATCGGCATGACGGACTCGGGGATATCGGTCGCCCAGGCGCTGTGGACCGAGACCAGTCCGTCATACGGCCACATTGACGGGTTGCCGCCATCGGCGGTGAAGTAGGTGCCAGCGAGCAGCGTGACGGGGACGCCGTCGAGGGCGTTGCCCTGCGCGGCGTTCCAACCCGACGGGCCCATGAGGTAGTGCTCGGTGTCCTGGACGTTGAGACCCTTGTCCACCTTGACGGCGTACTGGGGCCACAACTCGAAGAGCTTCTCGGTGAAGGCATCCCCCATGGTGTCGGCCGCGGCGAGTTCACCGATGGTGAGTCGACCGGGTACCGATCCGCAGTGCGGGGTGCCGAGGGTGATGAGGGAGCGCACGCGGAAGGGCGCGTCGGTGAGCTTCGCGAGACGGATCGCGGAACGGGCGTAGAGGCCACCGTTGGAGTGGCCGATGAGGTCGAACTCGCTCACGGCGTACTCCGATGCGAGGAAACGCAGGAAGCGCTGCAGCTTCTCGCCGGAGTTGTCGATGTCGCCGGCCGACATCATCGTCATGGTGTCGGGCAGGACGACGGGGGCATCCTTGAATGGGCCGAAGGAGTCCGGCGCGGGCTCGCGCACCGGCCCCCAGTCGTCCATGGCGGGAGCGGTGAAGACGGCCCATCCGGCGTCGAGCAGGTACTCGCGCAGACCGGTGTCGGTGTTTCCGGCGGAGAGGAAACCGGGCTCGGTGGAGCAGCCCTGGGTGGGGGTGGTGAAGGGACTGACAGCGCCCCCACCGGAGATGAGGACAACCGCGCGTGAGGACATCCCGGCAGACTAGCCGCTGCTGCGGCTGCCCAGATGTCGACGGACGTCGTCGAGCGGCAGGGCCAGCAGCGTGCGCTCCTGGTAGCCACTGGTCGTCGTGGCGTTGATCATCGAGGCGATGACAGCTTCCTCACTGGCGTCCACTGTCGCGGTGAAGTAGTCATCGAGACCCTTCCCGGTGATCGCGGGACCGCCGCAGCCGCTCGCCCTCAGTCCATTGGCCAGGCCCAGGAAGATCTCGCCCGACCCGTGGGTCGCCACGGAACCCGTGCGCGCGAGGCCGAGGCCGATGCGACGGGCCAGACGTTCGCAACCGGCGGCATCGATCGGGGCATCGGTGATGACGATGCCGATGCAGGAGCCGGCCGGAGGAGGCTCGATGATTCCCGTGCGATCGAGCATGCGGCCCACGTGCACCCCATCGATGGTGAGGCGGTCGGAGGTTCCGAAGTTGGTGAGCAGGAGTACGCCGACGACGTGTCCATCGGGCAGCACGCGGGAGGCCGATCCGATGCCGCCCTTCCACCCCAGGCAGCTCATGCCGGTGCCGGCACCCACGGCACCCTGGGCGAAGTCACCACCCGATCGCGCACCCTCCAGCGCCATGCGCACATCGTCGAAGGTCACGTGCATCGCCCGGGGATTCGAGACCCACGAGTCATCGCACTCCCCCACGATCGGGATGAACGCTTCCCCGAAGGTGGAGGCGCCGCCCGCAAGGAGCTGGCATGCCGCGTCGTAGACGCGACCGACCTGCATGGTCGAGGTGAGGAAGACCGGTGTCTCCGTGAATCCCCACTCCTCGATCTGGGACCTGCCTGTGAGTTCACCGGCTCCATTGAGCACCGCGACGCCCGCGGGCACGGGATCGGCGAGGCAGTCACCGCCGGGATCGAGCACCGTGACGCCGGTCCGCGCGATGCCTCGGCCCTCAGGTGGCGCTGGCTCGTCGTACACGACCGTCGCGTGACCAACTCCCACTCCGGGGACGTCGATCACACTGGCCGTGGGGCCACTGGGGAGGGAGCCGATGGTGATGCCGAGATCCGCCACGCGCATGGCGCAATCCTGGCACTCACGCCGGGGGAGGTGGAGGCGTGGGCTCGTAGGCACACGTCGTCGACCGTGGCACGCGTAGCGTGAGGAGATATCTCGTGCTCACATCGTTGATGCACGTCGAGGGCGTGCGCATGTAGGCGACATGCTGCGTGCCCGTGTAGGACAGGAAGGCAGCCCCGCTGAAGAACTGCGACATCTGACGGCCTCCGATCCACGCGGTTGCCGGGTCGCCGTACGACTGGATGACGATCGGCGGCGTGGGCATCGCGAGCGGCCGCGTGAGCTGCGTCCACCGCGGGGCGAATCCGGAAGGCAGTCCGAAGCAATGCGTGCTGCGCCCGAGCGAATCCTCGGCCCCCGTATTCGAGCTCACCCTCGCCGCCGTGCTGACGACATCGACGGCCTGGTCGATGGTCGGCCACGTGTGCACGTCCGCGCAGTTGACGAAGTCGATGAAGTACGCCTGACTCGCGGGATCCTCGGCGTCGAGTCTCGCGAGGTTGCGGTCGAGGCGGCGAGCGCTGGCACCCGTGCCGAAGAGCGCGGCGTGCACCTCGTCGATGACCGCCTCGATCGCGGGGTAGGCACGCTGGGCACCCATCCGCGCGTAGATGCGCGAGAAGATCTCCCATCGCGTGTACGTCGTGTCATCGATCGTGACGGTCCGCTCATTGAGCGCCCTCACCACGCGGCCGAATTTGGCGGGCATCCCCCCGCCGACGGCAGCCGTGAACGTCGCGTTGACATGCCCGTACTTGTAGGCCGTCTGACCCGAGCGCGTGAGCATCGTCTCGTTGGGCGCGACGGATCCATCGAGGAGGAAGGCACGCAGGCGCGTCGGGAACTGCCGGGCATAGCGCAGTCCGATCCGCGTGCCATAGCTCATGCCCCAGTAGGTCCACTGCTCCTCGCCGAGCGCTGCGCGCAGGGCATCCAAGTCGCGGATGACGTAGTAGGTCCCCAGGTAGGGGGCAATGTCGATGTTGGCCTCGAAGCATGCTCGACGCAGAGGCGCGAACGTGGCGACGTACTCGCGCACGTAGGAATCCCAGTCCACCGGGCCGGTCGCGGCGGCGGACGGGAAGGCCGGCTGCTCCTGGCAGCCGCGCAGGTGCGGAGTCGACTCCCCCACTCCGCGCGGATCCCAGGAGACGATGTCGAAGCGGCGACTCACGTCTTCCGGCACGACGCCGCGGACGTACTCACTGAAGGACAGTCCGGACGCCCCCGGTCCGCCGGGATTGAAGGTCAGCGCACCAATGCGGTCGGGTGCGGTCGACCTCAGGATCGCGAAGGCGATCTCAGCATCGGCCGGGTTGGCGGGGTTGTCCCAGTTGAGCGGCACGGTGAGCGTGCCGCACGACCAACCCTGGGCGGTCATCGTGTCGTCGGTGCACGTGCCCCACGCGATCGTGCCCCGCTCACCGGTCGTGTCCAGCGTCGGCGCGCTGGCGGGTACGGGGTTCGCGGAGACGGGCGGCGCGACGAGCAGCGTCGCGGCCAGCGCGACGCCGGCGGCCGCAGCGGTGAGGTGGGCAAGATGCCTCATAGCGGCCTCAGTTGCGCGTAGGGACACGTCGCCGAGGGGGGTACGACGAGGTCGATGAGGTACGTCGTCACCGGGACGTTGAGGCATGCCGATCGCATCTTGCCGTAGACGACGTGCTGGGTGCCGTTGTAGGTGATGAAGGACGAGCCGGCGAAGTAGTTGGCGAGCGTCTGCGCTCCCAGCCACGTGGTCCGCGTGTCGCCCAGTGCGTTGAGCACTACCGGCGGCGTCGCCAGGGAGAGTTCCTCCTCCAGCAACGGATAGGGCCGCTCGACGGCCTCGGGCAGGCCCTCGCACGTCAGCCCCTTGATCACCGCGACGAAGGCTGCTCCCACGGAGTTGTTGAGGTACGACGCCTCGGCGTACCTGGCGGTCTCCTCGATCGAGGGGCGATCCGACATATCAGCGCACGTCACCATGTTGAGCGTGTAGCGCTTCGCGGAGGTGTCCTCCCGGGCGAGTCGCGCCAGCGCGGCCGCGGCGCGACGGTGCTCCTGCGGCGTGGCTCGAGAGTAGAGAGCGCGATAGACGGTGTCGACGAGCGTGCGGATGTCCTCCGCCTGACTCTGCGATGGGATCTCACCGAAGATCCGTGGCGTGAGATCCCAGCGGGTGCGCGTGCGCCCGTCGATGACGACGGTCCTCGCGTTGAGGGCCCGGAGCACGCGTGCGAAGCGTGCGGCGAAACCATCTCCGAGGGTGCTGCTGAAGACCGCCTGCGCGTAGGTAAAGGCCCAGGACTCCGCGGCCGTCCACGTCGAGAGCGTGAGGTTGGGATCGAGCGCGCCGTCGAGGACGAGCGCGCGGACACGATCGGGGTAGGCGCGCGCGTAGCGGTAGCCGATCCGGCTGCCGTAGCTCATGCCGTGGATCGACCACTGCTCGTAGCCGAGCGCCTCGCGCATCGCCTCGAGGTCGCGGACAACGAAGTCGGTGCCGAGATACGGAGCGACGTCGGGGTTTGCCTCCCAGCAGGCCTGGAGCCCGGGGCCAAGGGTGGCGGCCATGTCCCGCGTGAAGGCAAGCCAGTCGACGGGTCCGGTCGCGGGCGGGGTGTAGCCGACTCGCTGCTGCGTGCGGCTGCAGCCGGTGAGCTGGGGTGTGCTCGCACCGACGCCCCGCGGGTCCCAGGCGACGACGTCGAAGGAGTCCTTGATCCGCTGCGGGAGCCGCTCGTAGTAGCCCGCAGCAGACTCGAGTCCGGATCCACCCGGACCGCCCGGGTTGAAGGTCAGCCCTCCGATCGAGGATCGACGCGCAGGCATCACCGCGAGGGCGATGCTCGCCATGAGATCGCCCGTGCCGAACCAGTCGCGCGGCACCGTCAGCGTGAAGCACGTCCACCCGACGAGGTCCGGCGAGCAGGTGCGCGGTGCAAGCGACGTGAGCGGACTCGAGGCCGGGGCCTGAGTGGCCGACACCGAGGGCATCAGGAGCCCCGTCGCCACCAGGGCAGCGACCACGAGTGCGATCGAGATCCGGCGGAGGCGCACGCCCCGACCCTAGCCCGGACGGTGGGCGAGTATCGGGGACTTCACGATGACGGAGGCGGCGGCGACGGCGCGTAGGGACACAGCAGGGGCCCGGGCTGGATGCGCTGCAGGAGGTAGCGGGTCACGGCGCTGTTGATGCACGTGGACGGCGTCTGCAGGAAGCTCACATGCTGAGTGCCGTCGTAGGTGATGAGCGACGACCCGGACATGAAGTTGGCCATGGTGCGCGCGAAGACGTACTCGGTGCGCGTGTCACCCAGGGAGTTGACGACCACCGGCGGAGTGGAGAGGGCGAGGGGTGCATCGAGCGGCTCGTAGCCATAGGTGAAGTCCTCGGGGATACCCGCACAGAGGGCGCCCTTGGTCATCGCCATGAGTCCGGCGTACACCGACTGATTGGCATTGGCGACGTAGGCAGCGCGGGCGATCTGATTGATAGTGGGGTAGCCGGCCAAGTCCCGGCAGTTGATGAAGTAGATGCTGAGTGAGGAGCTCGCATCCCGGGCGCTACGGCGTTGCAGGGCCTTCAGTGGCTCGGCGATCTGGCCTGATGCATTACCCCTGAGCGCGGCATCGGCCGCCCTGATGACCGCGCGGATCTGCGGGTACGACGACTGGTAGGAGATGTTGGTGAAGATTGCCGGAAGGATGTCCCAGCGGGTGAGCTCTTCTCCGTCCTCCACGATCGTGCGCTCATCCAGACCCTGGATGACACGCTGGAGTCGGGCCGCCATCTGCCTACCGAAGAGCGAGCCGAAGACCTGCTGCACGGTGGTCCAACTCCATGTGGAAGCCCCCATCCATGACGTGACGGTCAGGTTGGGCGACCAGGCCCCGTCGAGGATGAGGGTGCGCACGCTGTCGGGAAACTCGCGTGCGTAGCGGTAGCCGATGCGCGTGCCGTAGCTCATGCCCCAGATGTTCCAGCGGGGCGCGCCGAGCGCGACGCGCATCGCCTCGAGGTCTCGGATGACGTAGTAGGTCCCCAGATAGGGAGCGACGTCCTTGTTGATCTCCAGGCACGCGGCTATGGGTGTCGCCATTCCGGCGACGTACGTCTCCGTGAAGGCCTGCCAGTCGACAGGACCCGTGGCCGGGGGTTCGTAGGGAGCTGATGCGTCCCGCGCATCGAGGCAGCCGGTCAGCTGCGGCTGCGAGGCTCCGACGCCGCGCGGATCCCAGCCGACCCAGTCGAAACGCTGCTGGACCTGACGGGGCAGCTCACCCCAGATGGCCGGTGCAGCGGCCATGCCTGCCTCCCCGGGACCACCGGGGTTGAAGGTGAGGAAGCCCATGCGCTTGCCGGTTGCGCGCTTCACCGTGATGGCGATCTCGGCGTTCGCGGGATTGGCGAGGTTGTCCCAGTCGAGCGGCACGGTGAGCACGCCGCACTCGAAGCCGTCGAATCCCTGCTCCGGGCAGTCACCCCACGTGATGGTGCCGCGCGCGGGATCAGCCGCAGCACCAGTCTCAGGGGCGGCCACCGCCGTGGGGATGGCGAGAAGCGACGCGATGAGTGCCCCGCCCAGGATCGACGCGGACATCAGGCGGGGGAGGGAAGGCATCGTGTGAGGCTAGTGGGCACGTCCATGGGCGTCTAGCCCTAGGTTTGCTGCATGGCCCTGACGATGTCGACACATGAGCAGGTGGTCTTCGGCCACGATCCAGCGACGGGGCTACGCGCCATGATCGCGATCCACTCGACCGCCCTCGGCCCATCGCTGGGCGGCTGCCGCATGCGTCCGTACGCCGATGAGGACGCGATGATCGCCGACGCACTGCTGCTGTCGGAGGCGATGAGCTACAAGAACGCTCTCGCCGGGCTCGCGCACGGCGGTGGCAAGGCCGTCATCTGGGGGGACCCTGCGACCGACAAGTCACCCGAGCTCTTCCGCGCGATGGGGCGCTTCATCGCGACCCTGGGCGGTCGCTACATCACGGCGGGAGATGTCGGCACGACCGTCGCCGACCTCGATCTCATCTACGAGACGAATCCCTGGACCACCGGGCGATCCCCCGAGCACGGTGGCTCGGGTGACACCGGCATCCTCACGGCGTACGGCATGCAGCAGGCGATGCGCGCGGTGGCCACGCATGTATGGGGGAGCGACTCACTCGAGGGCAGAGTGGTGGGCATCTCCGGTGCCGGGAAGGTCGGGCGTCGCCTCGCCGAGCATCTGGTCGCGGAGGAGGGCGCGCGCGTGATCATCACCGACCCGTCACCCGAGGCGATCGCAGCGATCGGCGTCGACGTCGAGGTGGTCGGGTCAACCGAAGAGCTCATCGCGCGCGAGCTCGACATCTACTCGCCCAATGCCTTGGGGCATGCGCTCACTCCTGCGGTCGCGGAGACGCTCCGCTGCGTCGCGGTGTGCGGGGCGGCCAACAACCAGCTGGCCACGCCCGAGGTCGCGCACATGCTCGCCGGACGCGGGATCCTCTATGCGCCGGACTACCTCGTGAACTGCGGCGGCGTCGTCCAGGCGGCGGAGGAGCTCCCTGGCTTCGACATGGACCGAGCGAAGGCGCGCGTCTCCGGTGTCTACGACACGACCCTGCGCGTGCTCGGTCGGACGGCCACCGAGGGGGTGCTCCCCGTCGTCGCTGCCGCGCGTGAGGCCGAGGAGCGCATGGCCGCGGGTGGCCCGGCGTTCGAGCGTTTCGACGTCGGTCGCTGACTAGCCCTGCGGGCCGGCCGCGGGGACGGCGTTCGTGCCGGCGAAGCATCCGAGCAGGTAGGGGAACTCCTGCGTCACGACGTAGTGGTAGATCCGCTGCACCTTGCCGTTGAACTTCACCTTGGACGTGCGACCGTGGCAGGCATCGAGGTCGTCGTTGGTGAGCATGTCGCCCTTGCTGTCGCGCTCGACGTAGATGCCGAAGCCGTCGAAGGCGTAGCCGAAGAGGACGGCGGAGTTGGGGCCAGCGTTGGTCTGACTGCCCACCACGCAGGCCGAACCCGCGTGGTAGTGGTACTCCGCGGGATTGGGATGGCCCTCGCAGGAGTCCTGCATCTCGTGGGCGCGTGCATCCTGGTTGCGGGCATCGAGTGCGTTGTAGAGCATGACGCCGTTCTTAGCCACGCCGATGGCACCCATCGGAAGGCATGAGGGCTTGGCAGCCTTCGTCGGGTTCTTCGGCAGGGTGACCGTCTTGGTCCGCGCACTGATGGACGAGGGATTGCGGTCGTACGCGTAGGCCGGGTCATCGCGCGCGATCGGGAACTCACCCGTCGTGCCCACGGTCGGCACGCGCATGGTCGTGATCGTGCGGGTCGTCGTACCCGACTTCTCGGCGTACTTGGACGCGTCCTTCCAGGAGATCTCGCCGCGGACCGCGAGCTTCTCCAGGAGGTTCCACGTGTCGCCCTCGATCCACGGTCCGTCCTGGCTTGCGCCGGGGGCGTTGGGGTTGCCCGGGGTGCAGGCCCAGGTCCAGCCCTGGCGCGCGCCGGTGAGGGTGACCCTGGTGTCGCCCACGGGCAGCCGCTCGACGTCGACTCCGGGCTGGGGGAGGGTCTGGATCTGGGCGGCCCTGGGCAGGGGCTCGGGCATGGCCAGGGCGGGGGCGGCGGGCAGCGCCACGGCGAGGGTGAGGGCGGCGAGGACGGCTGTGGCGGGGCGCATGGGGCAAGGGTGGCGCCTCGGGAGGCCCCTTGCGCGGTGAATGGGCGAGGAGAGCGGCACCTCCCCGCGCGGGCTACCCCTCCCCCGGGGTACCCTGGCCACGGTCGACGCGGCGCCCCGATAGCAGCCGCGCGAGGACGTCGAGGAGTCCGATCATGGGACGCGGTCGCGCCAAGGCGAAGCAGACGAAGGTCGCCCGTGCACTGAAGTACGGCGGTCCCCAAACCGATTTCGACCGCCTCCAGGCCGAACTGGCCACGGGCGAGCACCACGAGATCGACGGGGCCGATGAAGTCGAGATCGACGAGCCCATCGAGGATCCGTACGCCGTCGATCCCTATGCCAAGTACTACGACGAGGACGAGGACGATCAGTCCGAGGAGTCCGAGGCCCGCTAGGCCGAATGCTCGCCGAGTCCTAGAGGGTCAGGCTGTTCGATCGGGCACTTCCCACGGTGAAGTAGACCGTCACGGGTGAGTTGGCCCTGCGCTGCCATGTGAAGCGCCCCATCTCAATCGGCCGCGCAACTCCCTGGACCGCGGATTCGCCTGCCTTGCGCACCCAAGGCACTGCTTCCGTCCCCCAGCTCGACGTCCCTTCAATGCTGATGGTCCTGCCATCGCGTGCGCCGACAACGACGATCACGGTCGCCCTAGGGATGACGGGGGCGCTGCTCCCAGAGGACTCTCCCCAGCCGGCACCGGTGAGCGCCGACACGGTGAAGCCATACGCGGTGCCATTGGTCAACCCTGTGATCGTGCACGTGAGTGCGGTCGTGATGCACTGGCGACCGCCCGGTGAGGCGATCACGCGGTAGTGGCTCACGGGGTAGGTCCCGCTGGAGAGGGGCGCCAGCCAGGTGACCGCGGCCTCGCGATCGCCCGCAATGCCCACCACGTCGCGAGGGGCCTCGGCGGGAACGGGAGGGGGAGGAATCGGTGACTGGAAGACGAACGTCGCCGGAGCGCTCGTTCCGCCGGCTGCGATGGCGCGGATCTGTCGCGTCCCGGTCCCGGCGGGAAGCGAGATGATCACCGTCGTGTCGTCCACCTGGCTGTAGGCGACGGCGGAGTCGTCGACCATGACGGCTCGAAGCGTCTCCAGGTCCTGTCCGGTGAGGGTCACGACCGCCGGAGTGTTCTCCGGGACCGATGCGGGGGACAGCGCCGTGATGGCAGGTGTGTCCCAGGTGAAGAGCGCTGTCGAACCGGTGAGCACCCCACCGGCGACAAAGAAGTTGCCGCCCGCGTAGACCGACCTACCATCCGCGGACACGTCGATCGCGAACACAGCGTCGTTCGGGCCGGTCCCGTCCGCTGCGGCGAGTGGGATCCACTTCTGACGTGCCGGGTACCACGCGGCAATATTGGGAAGCGCAGTCGTATCGTCATTGCTCACCGAACAAGGCGCGTCACCGCATGCGTACGTGAAGGCCCCGGCAACGTAGAGCAGGCCCGTCGTGTCATCGACCTTGAGGTCGTAGATGTAGTTGAAGCGAGACTGCGTGTCGCTTACGCCGTGGCCCAGCGACGACCATGCGCCGCCCACGCCAACGGCGACGTTGCGAATCGCTTGGCTATTGAGGCTGCTGAAGGCGCCCCCTACGTAGACCAACGAGTCATCCAATGCGACCGAATCCATGCCATTGCCAGCGGTGATCCCACCACCGTAGGTACTCCACGCCGTGCCATTCCATGCCTTGACCCCGGTGCTGCTGAAGGAGGTGACGTAGACGGTGTCGTCAGTGGCGAGCGCCACGTCTGACACATCAACGCCCGGACCACTGCCATAGCCGGCCCACTGGGATGTGGAGGGATTCCAGCGAGCCAACTTCGAGAAGGGAGTGGTGAAACTGCCCCCCACGATGAGATCGCCATCAGGGAGGAAGGACAGTGCCTGGACGAAGTTGTTGGGCATGGGCGAAACAGCTGAGGTCCACGCGGACCCGTCCCATCGCTCCACCTGTGCTTGATTGAGAGCCCGATGCACCCGCCCGGACCCGTCGACCGCAAGGGCGGTGGTTCCCGAACTCCCGACGTTTCCCAGTGCCGACCAGTTACTGCCATTCCATCGGGCAACATGGGCGGGTGTGCTTTGCCCTCCTACAGCGTCGACATTGCCGCCGATCACGACCGAATCAACCCCGTCACGAATGAGCTGGTTTACGGAACTGATCGTGAAGCCGCCAAGGGCCGACCAGCTGCCCGTGCCTCCCGTACCCCCCGATCGAGGAGCCGCTGCCACGGATACGGATGGCGATGCGAACGCGGGCACGGCGACCGCGCCGGCAGCGAGGAGGATGAGGGTTGATTTCAGACGAATCATCCAATCAGGCTATGACACGCCCGGGGCTCGCTAAGCCGGATGCTCGCCGAGGACGAAGGCGGCTCCACCGCCACCGCCCTTGGCCTCGGCGTCACCTGACTCGCCGTCACGGCGATCGCGCACGACTCCGCAGGGCCATGACGGCACACCGCGATCGCGCAGCCGCGCCATCGCATCCCCCGCAGCCGTGGCATCGACAATCGCGACCATGCCCATGCCCATGTTGAAGGTGCGCTCCATCTCCGCGCGCTCCACACCGTGGCCCGCGATGACGTGGAAGACCGCGGGGGGCGTCCACGTCGAGCGATCGATGTCGATGGCGAGGCGGGTCGGCAGCACGCGCGCGAGATTGGCCGCGATGCCGCCGCCCGTGATGTGGCTGAAGGCGTGCACGTCGACGTTGTCGACCAGGTCGAGGCAGTCCTGGGCGTAGATCCGCGTGGGCTCGAGCATCTCCTCGCCGACCGTGCGGCCAAGATCGTCGACGTGCGCCGTGAGCCCCGGGCCGCCGTCGCCGAGCAGCACGCGACGCGCGAGCGAATAGCCATTGGAGTGCAGGCCGCTGGCCGCCATCGCGATCGCGACGTCTCCCGCGCGCACGCGCTCGGCGCCGAGGAGGCGATCAGCCTCCACGACACCCGTGCCGGCACCGGCGACGTCGTACTCGTGGGAGGCGAGTAGGCCGGGATGCTCCGCGGTCTCACCACCGACGAGCGCGC
>JBJOJS010000094.1:0-22999 GCA_046046455.1 Actinomycetota bacterium
TTGCAGAAGGCGAAGATGTCGTCGATGGGCGCCGTCGACGGTGTCAGCGGCTGCTTGGACCTGGGCATGTCCCTCCCGATTCGGCACCAGGGTACGTCGCCTCGTGCGGGGTGTATCGCCATCCTCTAGATTGCCGCCATGATCAAGTCCTTCCAGGCGCGTGATATCTCCACCGAGTGGTCCGACCTGCCAGGCGAGAAGTCCGTCACGGCGGGGGTCCGCACGGCGATCGCCGAGGTGTGGTCCGATGCGGGATTCGATGTCGGCGTGTGGGAGCACTCCGCCGGCACATCGACCGACACCTTCGACGACGAGATCTTCGTGGTCATCGAAGGCCGGGGCACCGTCACCGACCAGCACGGCAATGTCATCGAGCTCGCTCCCGGCGTGGTGGGGGTGCTCCACCCCGATGACGTGACGACCTGGGTGATCACCGAGCCCCTGCGCAAGGTCTGGATCGTCCGCTCGGAGGCCTAGCCGCGCATCACCCGGTCGGCGAAGTCGGCGAAGGCCTCGCAGCCCGGCTTGGTCATGCTCCCGTCGGCGTTGAGCCAGTCGGGATTGGTGGGCGACATCGCGTTCCAACTGAAGACCCGCACGTTGGGATACGACTCCGCGAGGCCGGCGATGGCGGCGTTGGTGTCCTGTTCGAACGTGTAGCGCTCGGGATCGTCGGGGATCTGGATCGTGGTCCACACGACAGTGCGATCCGGTCCAAGGACCTGCATGATCGCGTCGAGATCCTGCGCGCTCGCTCCTCCGTTGGCACCGAGATGCAGGAGTACGCCGCCGGGGATGCTCGCCTCGCGTGCGCGCAGATCCACGAGCGCGTCCGTCACGCGACGGTCGGTCGTCGCATCGATCTCGTAGTCGAGCTTCTTGAGGCATCGCTTCGCGCTGATGAGCACGTAGTCGCCGAAGGCGAGCACCTCGCCGGTGTACGGCGTCCTGATCGTCGGCGATGGCGCTGGCGATGGAGTGGAAGTGGCGGGCGCGGACTCGGCTGCGACGGTGGTCGACTCCCACGGCAGCAGCGGTGCCGGCCGTGCGATGGCAAGCCAGATCCCCGCGGTGAAGGACGCCATGAGGAGCACCGCGATGCCGAGGGCCTTGACCCAGTCCATCGCGGACGAATGTAGCCCGATCCGCCCGCGCGGGTGGCGCAAAAGCCCGGACCCGGGATCATCGAGGGGTGATCACCACGCTTGCGCGCCTCGTGCTCGCCGTATTCCTCCTTATCGCGGGGGTAGGGCACTTCATCGCCCTCCAGGAGTTCACCGCGCAGGTGCCTCCGTGGATGCCGGCGCCGGAGTTCGTCGTCTACGCCTCAGGTGTCGTCGAGATCGTCCTCGGGCTTGCGCTGATAGTCGTGCGTCAGCAGCGTGCGATCGTCGGATGGATCGTGGCGGCATTCTTCGTCGTTGTCTTCCCCGGCAACATCTGGCAGTTCATCGAGGCACGCGATGCCTTCGGCCTCGACAGCGATCTCGCGCGCGCGGTGCGACTGCTCTTCCAGCCTGTGCTTGTCGTGTGGGCACTGTGGTGCACCGGAGCGTGGACGGCCGCACGCGAAGCGTGGCGGTCACGTCAGGCGACGACTTAGTCGAGTAGGTCGCTGAGCTCAAGTGCATTGCGCACACCGGCTGAGCTCGCGGTGTTGTCGAAGATCACGATCGCTGGCCGATCGCCGTGCTCGGGCGCCTCGCGCAGCCACGTGGCCAGTGACGTGAGGTCCTCCCCGGAGTAGGAGCTGTAGTAGCGCCGGGGCGTGCCGTGCAGTCGGACATAGGCGCCCGCGGGGGAGTGCGCCGACTCCGGTCCCGGGATGACGGTGAGCACCGGCGTCACCCCGTGCGCCTCGAGGAGCCGGGTCGCCTCCGCGGCCTGCCAGCTGGCATGGCGGGGCTCCCAGGCCACCATGCCGGCGTAGAGCCCCCGCAGCCGGTCGAGGAAGGCCGCGTCGCGCTCGGGCTCGAAGGCCAGGGTGGGCGGGAGCTGGATGAGGACGGCGGCGAGCTTGGGACCCAGGCTCATCATCGGCTCGAGGGCGTGCTCGAGCTTGGCGTTGGCTGAGAGTCGTGCGGCGTGCGTGACCGCACGATTGATCTTGACGCTGAAGCGGAAGTCCGAAGGTGTCTGATCGGCCCAGGACGCGAAGGTCTCCGCGCGCACGGCCCGGTAGAAGGACGCGTTGACCTCGACCATCCCAAAGGTCGCGGCGTAGCGGGTGAGACCGCTGCCCGCGGCGGGGAAGTACGCGCGATGCTTGCTCACCGCCTCGCTCCACCCCGCGAGACCGATGAGGGGCTGGGGGATCACGTCACGGGCTTCCCGGTGCCGCGGATGAGCCCGAGATCCTGACGCCCTGCGATGCCGGTAGGCAGTCGCTGCTCCAGGAGAGCTGAGACCTGGGCTGCTTCCTTGCGCGAGGTGAGGTGAAGGGTCGCTTTGCGCGCGCCGGTCGTCACCGTGAGCTCGACGTGAGGTGCATCTCGATCGCCACCCTTGGGTGTCGTGCGGGTGACCGTGATCCGCGTGACATCCGCCCACTCCAGGCGGCGATTGCCCGCGAGTGAGATGCCGATCTCGTCGAGCAGCCAGGGACGCAGGGCGCGGGCGTAGCCGAGGAGGCCGGCGACGATGAGGAAGCCACCGAGGAGGAGCAGCGGCGGGGACCCCCGGAACCCGCGCAGGGCGAGGATGACGCCGACGGCCACGATCACGGCGGTCACGGCGGTCGTCCAGCCTCGGGGGCGACCCAGGCGCATCCCACCGGTCGGCGCGGTCATGGAGGCGACGCTACCCCGCTACGTTGACTGCTACGCGTTGCGTCATTTCCGGCCCCGGAATTGACGCAACGCGTAGCAGTCAACGGGCTGGGGCGACGCTACCCGCGTGCGCCGCCCAGGGCGACCGCCTAGGCTCGCGGCCACCCTAGGGAGGAGCAACATGTCGGTGCACTACCGCTCCTGCAACCTGTGCGAGGCATCGTGCGGCCTGGAGATCACGGTCGAGGCCAATCGCGTGGTGGAGATCCGCGGCGATGCGGCGGATCCCTTCAGTCAGGGCTACCTCTGCCCCAAGGGCGTCGCGCTGCAGGACCTCACCCACGATCCCGACCGGCTGCGCCGTCCCGTCCGTCGCGAGGGCGACCGCTGGGTGCAGATGTCATGGACGGAGGCCTTCGACCTCGTCGCCGAGCGCCTGCTCGCCGTCCGCGAGCGCCATGGCGGAGACGCCATCGGCTTCTACCTCGGGAATCCCATCACCCACGGCTGGGCGCCGATCATCTACATCCCGCAACTGCTCTCCGCCATCGGCACGCGCAATCGCTACTCGGCCGCGAGCGTCGATCAGCAGCCGCAGCACCTGCTGTCGCACCTGCTCTTCGGCTCGCCCCTGCTGCTCCCGGTGCCGGATGTGGACCGCACCGACTTCCTTCTCGTCGTCGGTGGCAATCCGCTCGTCTCCAACGGCTCGATCATGACCGCCCCCAACATCAAGCGTCGGCTGGAGCGACTGCGCCAGCGCGGCGGCCGGCTCATCGTCATCGATCCGCGCCGCACCGAGACGGCTGATGTCGCGGACGAGCACGTCTTCATCCGCCCCGGCACCGACGCCTTCCTGCTGGCCGCGATGGCGCACGTCATCGTGGAGGAGGGCCTCGCCCGTCCCGGCCGAGCCGAGGCGTACGTCGACGGGCTCGATGCGGTGGCGGCTCTCGTGCGCCAGGTGACGCCCGAGGATGCGGAGCAGCGCACCGGCGTTCCCGCCGAGACGATCCGGCGCCTCGCGCGGGACTTCGCCGCAGCGCGTCGCGCGGCGGTCTATGCGCGTCTCGGCGTGTGCCAGACGGAGTTCGGCACCACGGCGTACTGGCTGATCCACGTGCTCAACGTGCTCACGGGGCGCCTCGATGAGGTCGGGGGATGGATGCTCGCGGAGCCGGCGTTCGACCTGCCGCGCATCGGCGGCCTCACCACCGACCTCCCGGGCTATGACCGCTGGCGCTCGCGCGTGCGCGGCATCCCCGAGGTCGCGGCGGAGTTCCCCTCGAGCACGCTGGCCGATGAGATCCTCACGCCGGGCGAGGGTCAGATCCGAGCGATGGTGCTCGTCGCGGGCAATCCCGTGCTCACCGTGCCGCAGGGCCGGCGCATCGATGAAGCGCTCGCCTCACTCGACTTCTGCGTCGCGGTCGACTACTACATCAATGAGTCGACCCGCCATGCCGATGTGATCCTCCCGCCCACCACGGCGCTGGAACGCGAGGAATTCGACCTCGTCTTCCCCGCGGTGAGCGTGCGCAACCACGTGCGCTGGGGTGAGCGCGTCATCGAGCCCGAGCCCGATACGCGCTCGGACGCCGACATCCTGCGCGAGCTGCTCTACCGGATCGAGGCGGCGAGGCTCGGCAAGCGACGTGCGCGTGCGCTCGAGACCGCTCGACGTCGCTTCCTGCCGCGACGTTTCGTCGACGCCGCCCTGCGTGCCGGACCATGGGGGCTGCGCCATGGGCGACGGCTGTCCCTGCGCAAGGTGCGCCAGCACCCGCATGGGCTCGATCTCGGTGCCCTGCATCCCGTGCTGCCGCGCCGCCTCATGACCGAGGGCAAGCGCATCCGCTTGGATCACCCCGTGGTCGTGGCCGACTGGCCCAGGCTCATGGCAGCGCTTCGCCCCGAGTCCGGATCCACGGATGGCCGCGATCTGCTGCTCATCGGCCGTCGGCATCTGCGGAGCAACAACAGCTGGATGCACAATTCCGCTCGCCTCACGCGCGGGAGCAATCACTGCGCGGTGCTGGTCCACCCGGAGGATGCAGCCGCACGCGGGATCACGGAGGGTCAGAGTGTCACCGTGTCGACCTCGGCGGGTGCGATCGACGCGGTCGCGGAGATCAGTGAGTCGGTGATGCCCGGGGTCGTGTGCATGCCGCACGGATGGGGCCATGCCTCCCGCGACGGTGTCGGGTGGAGCCACGCCGCATCGCTGCCCGGCAGCAGCGTCAACGACATCACCGAGGACACGCGCTACGACCCGCTCAGCGGCAATGCCGCCGTGACCGCGCTGCCGGTGTCGCTGGCACCGGCCTCCGCCTAGTCCGCCGAAGGAAGCAGTGGCGTGATGTCGCTGACGATCTCGGTCGGCTTGGTCTTGGGTGCGTAGCGCTTCACCGTCGTGCCATCGGGGGCCACGAGGAACTTCGTGAAGTTCCACTTGATCGACGAGCCGAGCACGCCACCGGCCCGGTCCTTGAGGAACGCGAAGACCGGGTGCGTGCCCTTGCCGTTGACCTCGACCTTGGTTGACAGCGGGAAGGTCACGCCGTAGTTGACCTTGCAGAACTCCTCGATCTGACCGTCATCGCCCGGCTCCTGGTGTGCGAACTGGTCGCACGGGAAGCCCAGGACCACCAGGCCCTGCGGCCCGAGCTCCTCGTGGAGCTTCTGCAGGTCGTCGTACTGCGGGGTGAATCCGCACTTGCTCGCGGTGTTGACCACGAGGACCGGCTTGCCGGCGTAGTCCGCGAGCGAGACCTCCTGGCCGTGGTTGTCGACGAAACTGAGGTCGTAAAGGGACTGGGGATGGGCCATGCCTCCATTGTCCCGCCCGACGGGAAGGCCGCCAATCGGGTGGCAGAGTCCTGCGGTCGGCCAGGGCGCTTCAGGTGGGCCTCGTCGCCTAGCCTGTGGGGGTGAGAGCAGCAGCCGTGGTGATCGGTGTCTCCGCGATGCTTGCGATCACCGGCTGCAGCCAGGGTGCATCCGATGCGACCGCGCCATCGTCGAGCGCGCCATCGGCGAGTGCGCCGGTCCTCGACTGCGCCGCGGCCCGTCTGGCGATGGACGACTACTCCGTGGCGCTCACCGACCTGGCGACGAGCATCGAGGCGGGTGACGCCATGTCGGCAGTCGCAGCCGCGGACGCCATTTCCTACTCCCTGGATCAGCTCCAGGCCTCGCTGCCGGAGATGCCCGCCGAGGGTGACGCCTTCGTCACCGCCTCCCGGGCCGTGGCGCTGAAGGTCAAGGAATCCGCAGCCGCGTCACCGCAGATGACCGGCCTGCTCGCCGAGTTGACCTCGGCCTTCGCCGATCCGGCCTTCGCCCAGAGCGGTGAGGCCATCGACGCGTACGTCGGGCAGGCGTGCCCGGAGGCCAGCTCTGATCCCCGCTCGGATCCCAGCCCGTCTGCGTCGTGACCGCTTCCACCGTCACCGCAGCGCGCTGAAGGCGCCGACCAGCGCCGACCGCGCATCGTCGAGCTCGCCCCGAGGCGGATAGATCGCGCGCCCTTGGGCGGCGAGCGAGGTGATCCCCGTCGCGCGCAGGGCGAGCCAGGTGTCCGCCTCCTCGCGCGCGGTGAGCAACTCGTCGTGCCAGGGCAGGATGACGATCCCATCGATGCGCTCGCGAGCGGCCGAGATCTTGGTCGCGGCATCGACGGCTGCCGATCGCACCAGGTCCTCCTGGGTCGAGTCAGCGCCGTCGGGCGTGGTGTATTCCATGACGGAATTCACCTGTCGCTCGCCGGACTCGATAGCCGTGACGGTCTCGTCGAAGGCACGTGTCAATTGCGCGGTGGTGTGGTCGCGCCAGCGTGCGTCAATCACCCATGCCGCGGCCCCCACCACGACGGATCCGATGAGGATTCCGAGCGCGGCGATCCTCAGCCGCGGGTTGACGACCCGCGACTCGCGTCCCTGCTCGATCGATTCCATCGCGCTCCGAGGCTAGGAGGTGGAGGCCGGTCGCGCATGCGGGCCCGATGGTGGACATCTGCTGACCGCGCTGAGCCTGTCGCCCTGACCGGGCACCCGCCTAGCGTCGAACGCGACCGAGACGTCGAGATGCGATCGCGGGCGCGGGGACCTGGATCGGGGAGGTAGCAGCGATGAGTTCACTTGAGGCCACTCGCGTGCGGGGCCGCTGGGTCCGGGGACTGGCCGCACTGGCGGCCGTGGCATTGACGATCGGAGTGGGGCCGGGTGCCGCGAGCGCGCTGGCGGCGCCCAAGCCGAAACCGAATGAGCAGATCCAGGCGGAGCCAGCGGGGGTGTCCTTCACCCTGGAGGGGTGCCGCAACGACGGCACCATCACCCTGCCCAACGGTGCGGGAGCGTTCGTCTGCCCCGATGGCGTCTACACGTCGGGCAATCTCGGCAAGGGCTGGGCCGAGCTCGATCTGGTGCCCTATCGACTGACCGCCAATGCGGGCAACTCCGCGCCGACAGACCAGACGTACACCATCGCCTACGCCGTCGATCATGACGAGGCCGGCGCGCCCGGGTACGACGTCCTCTCGACGGTGACCGTCAACTCGACCCTCTCGATCGGCACCTGTCCGGCACCGGTCGTGGGCTCCGAGTCGATCGCCACGCCGGGCATCGGCGGCATCTCCGAGACCATGTACCGCACGCTGACCATCACGCAGCAGAAGAGTTCAACCTGCGTCTACGACTTCTATGCGCGCCTGGCCCTGGGTTCGCACCTCTTCCCCGGCTCGTCGCTACACGCCAATCTGGCCCTTCCGGGGGCGGGAGGCTCACTCGACACCGGCGGGATCGGCGCCCGCGATGTCTCCATCCCGGTACGCGAGCTCGAGCCGCAGTCGATCGCCAAGGACATGTCGGGATCGCGGGGGAGCGATCACACGTGGAATGTCACCAAGCAGGTGGCCCCCGCATCCCTGAGCCTGGGCAACACGTGCGCTGTCGATGGCGAATTCGCCTCCGTCTCCGTCGATGAGACCGTCACGTGGACCAAGAACCCCGCTACTCCTGGTGCGGCCACACTGATCACCAACGTCTACGCCACCAACCCGGCGTCTCGCCCGATCACGGTCACGGCCAGCGACGTGATGTTCGCCGGGGCCGTCGGCGGCACGCAGCTCGACGATACGACGTTCGCGAGCGTGGTCATCCCGCCGAGGACGACACTCCTCGTGGGCACGCACACCTTCGAGTGGGCGGCACCTACGACGACGAGTGTGAGCGATCGCGCGACGGCCACGTATGTTGACACGGCGACGTCGATCCCCATCCCCGGATCCACCGAAGCGACGGCGACGGCGACGATCCAGGACAACGGGCCGGTGAGCAATGCCACCGCCGTGATCGACGACAGCCAGGGCGTCAGTGGCTCGGGCCTGTCCTTCTCGATCGACTCCGTCGAGGGTGCGACCGGCACCTTCGACGGTTACACGCTCGGCGCCACGACCACCGGACCGGTCGGTTGGGTGTCGGACACCCAGTCCGACAGCGGGTCGGTCACCTTCCGCAAGACCGTGTACGCCGCGAAGGGCACGATCGAGACATCCGGGGAGCTCAGCGACACGGCATCGGTGAGCGGATCGGACGGATTCACGGCCGCGGCGACGGCGAGTGCTGCGGTCGTCGCCGATGCGCTCGCGACACTGTCGCTCGACAAGTCGATCCCGGCGGGCATCATCACGCGCGGCACCGAGTGGGCCGACTTCACCTTCGACGTCGTTACCGGCGACGACACCGCAGCCTCCCCGTCGCTGCGCTTCGACGCGGGCGAGATCTACAAGTCGACCCAGGTCGATGGCCTCGTGCCCGGGATCTACCAGGTCGTTGAGCGCACGGCGGCCGGCTGGCTGCCGCAGGATCCGCAGACGATCGACCTCAGCGGTGCGATCTGCGCGGGATCGGTCTCCTTCGACAATGAAGTCGCCCCGGCCGATGCCGAGGCACTCAAGGTGACCGTGCCGGGTGGCTTCGAAGCGGGCTGGGCCATGGCCCTCTATCGCGGTGATGACACCACGCCGATCGCTGAGGGCACCACCGATGACAGCGGTGTCGTCGACTTCGGCGAGATCACCGAGGAGGGCACCTACACCGTCCTGGAGACCGAGCAGGATGGCTGGTCCGGCAGCGGCGAAGCATGCACCTTCGAGGTGGACCTGCCGGCCGACGCAGGCACGACCTTCACCTGCACCTACACCAACACCTTCCAGCCCGATGTCGAGCTCACCAAGACCGGCGATGAACTGAGCAAGGTGGGTGATCAGGTCAACTATGCGATCACCCTGGCCAATACCTCGCCCACGGGCGCGACGGCCGGCGTACCGGACCTCGACTGCCGGGTCACCGACGCCCCCCTCGGCTTCGACGAGAGTGTGACTCTCGGCGCGGACGACTCGCAGACCTGGACTCCGGCGGCCTTCACGATCCCCGAAGGCTCGGACCCGTACGTCAACGAGGCGTCGGCGTCCTGCACCTTCCCGGGGAGCGAGGACGAGGTGGCCACGGCGCAGGCGTCGTGGAGCACCGAGCTCTTCCAGCCCGAGATCACGGTGACGAAGGTCGCGGATCGGGAGTACACCCAGGTGGGCGAGACCATTACCTACACGGTGACGATCGCCAACACCGGATCCGCTGATTCCCCGGCCCTCGTGCCGGACGACAGCACTCCCTTCGTCGACCCACTCGTGCCGGGGGTCGTGCTCCCCGCCGACTGCGACAGCCTTGCGGTGGGCGAGGACTGCGACGTGACCTACGACTACGTCGTGGCCGCCGACGACTCGGTGATCCCCAACACCGCGAGCGTGCTCTTCCACCCGGAGGGCTTCCCCAATGACGTGCGCGGCTCCGACTCGGCCAACGTCACGGTGGTGCGTCCGGCGTTCACGGTCACCAAGACGTGTTCGACGCCCAACTTCCCGGTCGGGACGACGGCGATCTTCACGGTTGAAGTCGTCAACACCGGCGATGCCGTCCTGAGGATGACTCTGGACGACTCGATCTCGGGCAACGGCAATCCGGCCGCCCCGTATCCGCTCACGGGCGCCAACACCACGGCCACCCCGGAGAGTGATGTCACCAACGCCGGCATCACGTTCGTGGATGGCGGTGCGAGGTTCACCCTCGATCCGGGCAAGCGTGCCATCGTCGAGATCAGCGTGGCGACGGCCAATGTGGCGCTCACCAACTCGATCGCCGCGACGGGTCGACTGGGCGCCCAGTACGCCGGCACCTCCTATGAGAGCACGCTCACGGCGCAGGATGTGTGCATCGACGCCCCGCCGGATGGGGCCACCCGCACGATCGGCTTCTGGAGGACGCACCTGTCCTTCGTGCGCCAGGTGCTCGCCACCCGCCCGCTGCCGTCAGCGGCCGTGACGGGGACCAGCCCACTGGGAGTCAACTCCACGTCGGGTGCATTCGTGAACGGCTCGCTCAAGTTGTCCACCAGTGGCAGGTTCACGATGTCGTCTGTCGCGGATGTCATGGGGGTCTTCTGGGCCAACAATGCGCAGAACTCCAACGGCAAGAAGCGGTCCACGATCTGCCAGGCCCGCATCACGACGGGGAAGCAGTTGCTCGGTGCGATCCTCAATCAGGGCTTCGGCAATGCGAAGCCGCTGCCGCAGGTGGGCAGCACGGACCTCATTCGTGCAGCACTGGCGATCATGGATACGCCGAGTGTCACCGACATCCGCACCATCGGGAAGCTGCTCGATGAGTACAACAACGGCGGCGACAGCACCACGATCGTCATCCCGGGTGATCTCACGATCGGCAAGGCCGACCCGACCGCCGCGCGCACCCTGGCTCGGCTCGCGGCAGGTGATTGCTGATGTCCGGTGTCAACCTCATGGCCAAGGGGACGGTGCACGCCGCGCCACAGCGGTGCACCCAGGCAGTGATGGATGAGGTTGAGGGGCGCAGCAGCTGGTGGCATCCCCACCTGCTGCTGCGCCACCGGCCGGCCACGCCGCACGATGGTGTGGGCCTCGTCGTCGATGCCATCGGCAATCCGGTCGGACGCCCCGATCGCATGCGCGGCACGACCCGCTGGGCGATGAGACTCGACGGCTACACCCCGGGCCGGGAGATGCGCTGGACCTACATCGAGGGTCACTACCTCGGTTGGGCGATCTGGGAATTCTCCGACATGGGAGACGGCCGCACCCGGATCAGCGTCGTGGGAGAGATCCACCCTGCCGGGTGGAATCACGTGCGAGCACTGTTCACCGACTACGTCTTCGAGCAGATGCGGATCATCCAGCACGGCATCGCCGGTCTCAACCGTTACCTCTCGCTGCACGACATCCCGCAGGGCGCTAGCGCTCATGGTCCCTGACCTGAGGTGCACCGCCGGCAAGGGGCGCGGTCCGCGACTCAGGGTGCGGGGAGCACCTTGATCTGGGGGAGCGGATAGAGCGGCGGTGAGGGCTTGTTGGCTGTCGCCGGGCCATCGGGCACATCCCAGACGTTGGTCGCATCGTCGCACCACTGCTTGACCGGCACGCCATAGACACCCGACTTCTTGGGCCACGTGATGGACATCGGGAAGTACGTCGGGGTGTTGAAGGCCGGCACGTCGCCCTGGAGCGTCCAGACGACCTTGCGGCCCTCCGACGTGCGCTTGGACGTGGCCGTCCATCCGGTGACGTCCTGCGGGGTGATTGCACCGAACTTCCTGGTGAAGTACGCCGCGATCTTGTCGATGCCCAACTCGTTCTGCAGGCAGCCGTGCTGGATCTCGAGGGTCAGCACCGAGGTCTTGCCGGCGTACGCCGGAGCGCCGCTGAGGTCCACGATCGCGTGGGCCGAGGCCGGGAGCGCTGAGCCCAGGACGACGGCCGTCGAGGCGATGCCGATACCGGCAAGGGCGATGAGTCGATGCGTCATGCCCGGACACTAAGCCTCGGGCCGGGGATACTCCAGTTGAGGTGCCCTCGCCCCTAGAGTGGCGGCGTGTCCGAGCCCACGACCCAGCAGGTCATCCTCGCGGTGGTCCTGGTCTTCGGGATCGCCACGGCGTGCCAGGTGATTGCGCCCAAGCTGCGGATCCCTGCGCTCGTGCTGCTCTTGCCCGCCGGCTTCCTCCTCGGCATCGTCGCGCCCGGTGATACCCCGGCGACGATCCTCGGGCCGGTCTTCCCCATTGCGGTGGACTTCATCGTCGCCATCATCCTCTTCCAGGGCGGTGTCGGACTCACCGCGATCAAGCTGCACGGCAAGGACCGCAGTGTCGTGCGCCGGCTCGTCTTCCTCGGCGCACCGATCACCGGCGTGCTGGCCACCCTGGGCGCGCACTTCATCATCGGGATGCCCTGGCCCGTCGCGATCATGCTGGGCGCGATCCTCATCGTCTCAGGTCCGACGGTGATCAATCCCATCCTGGATTTCGCGCGGCCGTTGGGGCGGGTGCGGGGGATTCTCGTGTGGGAGGGCACCCTGCTCGACCCGCTGGGGGCCCTGGCCGCCGTCGTCATCTTCCAGATCATCAAGGCCAGCGACGCGACGACCATCCCCGAGGGCGTCGTCATCTTCGTCGGGGGCATCCTCGTCGCCGTCGTCGCCGCGACCATCGGCACGGCGCTTTTCGTCGTCGGTGGTCGTCTTGTCCGTGGCAACCCGATGCTCGCCACGCAGGTGGTCCTCGGCTCGGTCATCGTCACTGCGGGTCTAGCCAATCTCGTCAGCGATGACAGCGGGCTGCTGGCTGCGTTGCTCATGGGCATGACGGCACCGCGTGTCGCCAGGAAACTGGGCGCGACCACGACCCAGGAGAGTCCCTTCTTCGACACCATCGTGTCGATCGGCATCGGCGTGCTCTTCGTCTCGATCTCCGCGCTCGTCCCGCTTGACACCGTCGAAGCCATCTGGCTACCCGCGGTGATCGTCGCTGTCCTTCTCATCGTCGTGCAGCGACCTCTGGTCAGCCTGCTGTGCTCAATTGGCGCTGGTCTCACGCGCGAGGAACTGGCCTTCATCGCGGTGATGGATCCCCGCGGCATCGTCGCGGCCGCGACGGCCTCCAGCGTCGGGGCCATGCTCGTGGCGGCCAACGTGCCCGGGGCTCAGGACCTCCTGCCCTCGGCGTTCATCATCATCGCCGTGACCGTCACCTTCTACGGGCTGACCGCGATCCCCGTGGCCAAGGCCCTCGGCCTGCGTCAGGCAGAGCCGAGCGCTACGTCCGCGTCCTGAAGGCGCCGTCCTCAAGCCCTACGAGGCTGTCGATCCGGAGCCGGTGGGCGCTCCGCCGCCCTTGGTGTAGGTCATCAGCGTCTGCTTGATGTCGAAAGCGGCGGACGGCTGACCCGTCGGAGTCACGGAGAAGGCGCCGTTGATCTGGCCCAGTGCGGTGCTGCTGGCGGTCGGCGACGGCGGCACCATCGAGACGGTGCTCTGCGTCTTGCCGTCCTTCATCATCGTGTTGACCGTGAAGTTGCCACAGGTGACAGCAGTGGCGATCTTGACCGTCGCGGTGCCGACGAGGGGGTATCCACCCTGCTTGCACAGGTTGCTGTCAGTGTTGAGCGCGAAGTAGACCCAGCCGGCACTCACATCGGTGGCGTTGGCGTACACGTAGGCCGTTTTGGTGCCGTCGAAGTAGATGTCGGGGCCGAAGACCGTGAAGGCGCGCGGTGCGGGATCCGAGGCGATGCCGATGTTGAGGGAGAAGTTCTGCATCTTGGCCGGCAGCGCCACCTTGCCGATGGTGGTGACGACGAAGGTGATCTGACCACTGGAGTTGATGCGCGGCGCATCGACGGTGACCTGCCGGAAGGTATCGACCTTGTCGCCGGCGTTCTTCCATGTCACCGTCGTCGATGCCCTGCTGCCGTCGCGGTGACCCATGCGCCCCCAGGCTGCCACGAACGCCTTCGGCCGGAAGGTGCCCACGCGCGTGCCCTTGCCCTCGACCGAGCCCATCCAGTTGATCTCGGCGCCCTCGGGGATGGCAATGCGGTAGACGCCCTTGGCCTGCTTCTTGGCGTACGCCGTGCCGCCGTCGATGTTGATCATGGCCTTGCCGGAGGGCTTCTCCGCCGACGCCGCAGCCGACGGAGGAGTGGCGCTCACGGCAACGGGAGCGAGAATCCCGAGCGCGAGTGCTCCGGCGGCGAGCGCGACGATTCCGAGACGGGTGTTCACATGGCCTCCGAGGTGAGGGGGGTGGTCTGGCCCGGGTCCTGCGGGTCTCAGCCTCATGGTGCCGGACGGGCGATGCAACGCACGGCCGGCAACTTCCGTGCTGGCACGGTACACCGCGTCGCTGCCTGTAGCCTCACGAATCATGTCCGAGGCCCCGCCGCAACCGCGTTCATCGAAGCGTCGACGGATCCTCATCGGCGTCGCCGTGGCGGCGCTCGTGCTGCTTCTCGTGGTTCTCACCCTCGTCACCGTGCTGCGCTCCACGCTCAGTGAGAGCAAGGGTGCGATGTACGACGGCACGCTCGTGGCCGCGGACTACTGGACCGACGAGCCGCAGATCCTCTCCTCGGGGTTCGGCTTCGACGGCATCATCGGATCGACCGCCGATGACGAGCGGACCACGATCGACGCCGGCGGTGCGTGGGACTCCACCCTGCAGTGCGACAAAGACGGCGGCGCGACGGACGCCGACCGCAGTTCGCTGGTCCTGGCTTCGAGCCTGCCCCTGATCGCGCTCATCGAGGAGGGCAAGGACCCTCAGTACGTCGACGGCACTCCGGTGGTCTTCAGTTGGCCGGTACGCACCGACACCCTGCGGCCGTCGCAGTTCCGCTGGACGCTCAACACCGGTGAGGTCGTCGGCGCCGACGCGATCACGATGACACCCAACTTCGAGTACAACGAGCGCAATACGGTCGTGATGTTCACCGACCTCGGCAACCGTGGCCTGCCGGGTGAGCCCGATGCGCGTTTTCCGGTGCGTCTCGACATCGTGGCGGCGAGCGATGGCACCGAGCTCATGCTGGCGGGGCCGAATGGCGACGTGCCGGCGACCGGCCTATCCAAGGAGACGGACACCACTCCCTATGCGATCGGGCCGACCCTGGTGGGCGCCAAGCTCAACCGCATCGACGCCCCGCCGCAGGGCGAGGGTCCGGTCGCGCAGAACGGCGCGGGCAGCATGCCGAATGACGAGCGCACGGTCTTCGGCGAGGCCGGGGACTTCCGTCTGCGCATGCTCACCACCGGAGGCTTCTCACCCGACGGCGTCCGTGGGGTGCTGCCCACCGACTTCGAGACGTTCTTCCGCATCCACGCGACCGGTCCCGACGGCTCGGAGGTCGTCATCGACAAGGTCGGCGTGCCCTACGACGTCGCCGGTGGCGTCCTCACGATCGTCGGGATCTCCGACCTCGGCAAGCCCGAGTCCGCGGATACTGAGGTCTTCTACGACGACTGCTACGCCGACGATCGCGACAACTACCTCGACATCATCATCAGCGGCAGCGACGCCGCCGCGCGCAGCATCACCGATCTGGAGATTCCCGCGCTCGAGGGTGGCTATTCGGCGTTCTACAACCCGGGTGGTCCGGGGCAGACCCCGACGCCCGGTGTGCGCTTCACGGCGCCCGGCCCACCTACGCTGCAGCCGGTGATCATCGCGCTCGACGACCCCATGCGAGTCGATCGCTAGCCCGTTCGCGTCCCTCGCCAGGGGTCATGGGTCATGCTGAGCCCATGGGTCGTGTGATCACCGAGCAGGACATCGCTGCCGCCGACCTGCCCTTGACCGACATCTACGACCTCGTCGTCGAGGGGTTCCAGCTCCATGGGCGCGGGGAGTCCGAGTGCCCGCCCAAGGTCGGCATCCACCCGCGACCAGGTGCCTTCACGCACGCGATGCCTGCGTATCTGCCGACCAAGGACCTCGCGGGCGCCAAGGTGGTCAGCGTCTATCCCGACAACCCGGCCAGGGGAGTGGCGTCGACGAGCGGTCTCATCCTCATGCTCGATCCCGAGACGGGCACGGTGACGGACGTACTCGATGCGTCCTGGGTCACTAAGGTCCGCACGGCCATGGTGAGCATGGTCGATGTGAGGTGGTTGGGTAATCCGGATCCGGTGTTCGGCATCATCGGCGCCACGGGTGTCACCGGTCGCGCGCACCTCGATGCGTTGGCCGCTACCTTCCCGGGCAGTCGGGTGCTGGTGGGCTCGCGAAGCCCGGAGCGTCTGAGCGATCTGCTGAGGGACTACGCCGGTGCGTCGCTCGACATCGTGGTCACTGCCGGCAACGAGGGCATCGTGCGCGAGTGCGATGCGCTCATCGTGTGCACCTCGCACCTGACGGAGCCGATCCTCGAGACCGAGTGGTTGCACCCGGGTCACAACATCCTCAATGTGCATTCGCGTGCGTGGCCACCCGACGTGCTTGCGAGGGTCGATCTCGTCTCATGCGATGACCGCAGGCAGGTGATCGATCCGCAGAACGGCCTCGTAGCCCTCTACCCCGGCTTCGCGCCGGATCTCGAGCTGGGGAAGGTGGTCGCGGGCGCGAGTAAGGGCCGCGAGAGCGCTGAGCAGACGATCATGTCCTTCAACTACGGGCTCGCGATCTTCGACATCCTCGTCGCCGACTACGTCCGCACGCGGGTCTAGACCTTCACGCCACGACGAAGCAGGCGCCGGCGACGACGATGATGAGTGCGAGCAGCTCTGTCCTCGTGAGGGTCTCCTTGCAGAAGGCGACGGCAAGGAGCGCGGTGACCATGGGACTGAGAGCGGCGAGGATCGAGACGATGCCGAGATTGCCCTCGTTGGCTGCGGTGTAGAAGGCGATGTTGGCCAGGGCGAGCGCGACACCGGAGCCGATGAGCACGGCGGTGATGCGCGTGGTGACGCCCGCAAGGTTGCGTCGCAGAGCCCACAGCACGATGCCGAGAGACACGATGATCTGAGGGACCTCCGAGGCGGCCAGAGTGCCGGTCACGCTCACGCGCGTGCCCAGGTCCAGCACGATGATGGCAAGGCCCCAGAAGAGTGCGGACGCGAGGGAGAGGACGACGACCAGGGTGAAGTCGCGACTCCCGGCGAGTCGCTCATCGGGATGCGACTTCATGTGGGGCACGTAGAAGGTGGCAAGCCCGATCATGATGAGCACGATGCCCGCGACATCGGTGGCCGTGAATCCCTGTCCGGTGACGATCGAGTAGGTCAGGGGGACCAGGACGTTGGTTGCCGCGATGCCCGAGGCGACGCCGAGTTTGCCGTGCTCGAAGGCCTTGAGCAGCAGATAGGTCCCGGCCAGGTTGAGTGCGCCGCCGAGCAGCCCCTCGCCGACCTCGGCGGGGACGAAGACGAGATCGCCCGAGAGTGTGCCGAGGGCGACATACATGACGCCGGCAGCACTCGCGCTGATGAGGATGACCGTCCACACGGTCACCTTGCTCCGGTACATGCCGAGGCCGAACTTCCAGACACCGAGGAGCACGGCGCTGGCGAGGGCGAGCGTGAGATAGCCCATGAGGCTGCCGATCATGGCAGCCGGCTAGCCGCCGCGGGCGCATTCGCTCGCACCGGTCGGAGATGTCAGCTGATCCAGCGCCAGCCGTGCTGGTCGCGCCCGGGCATGAGAACGCCGACGAGCTCGAATCCCTCAGGCGCCCAGCGGAAGACGGCGTTCTGCTCCCACTCCCGCGCGAGGTCGCACACGGTCGCCTCGTCGCTGCCGACGATGGTGTAGCCGGCTTCATTCCACGTGGGGTCGGCAGGGTCGTAGCCGAGATTGGGGTACGCGGTCAGCCCGAGATCATCGATGTCGCGACCCATCTGCTCGTGCCGCGCGGCGTTGACCTCGGGGGAGAGCACGACGCTCCGCGGATTGCACGCGGTGAGAATCCAGGCGATGGTCTCGTCGAAGGGCCAGTCCTGCGTGGACTGCACCGGCACCTGCTCGAGCAGTCGCCGCGTCCCGTCGGGGAGCGCGACATCAACGACCGTCGTGAGGTACGCCGCCCACAACTCGTGGCTCATGCGGGGAGCGTAGAGCGCGGCTGTCAGGCGGAGTGCACCGCGGCGAGCGCCGCACCGATGACCCCGGAGTCGGAGCCAAGTGCAGCGGGCACGATGCGGGGAGCATGGGGCCGACTCAGCGCGAGATACCTCGTGCGGACCTCGTCGAGCCACCATCCCCCCGATGAGCCGAGCCCGCCGCCGAGCACGACGAGCTCGGGGTCCACGAGGTCGACCGCCCAGGCGATGGCGCTGCCGAGTGCATGGGCGGCGCTGGCCGCGATCGTGTGCGCGCGCGAATCCTGTCCCTCCGCCCGTGCGATGACCTCCCGCGCGCCGTCCACCGAGTGGCCGGTGAGCCGCTCGTATCTGCGGGCGATGGCCGAGCCGGATGCATACTCCTCGACTGTCGTCACACCGCCCGCGTCGAGACTGCGATCGATGGGCAACTCGCCGAGAGCGATGGCCTCGCCGCGATGACCCGCCCACACTTCGCCCGCGAGCACCAGGGCGCACGAGATGCCCGTGCCGACGCTGACGTAGAGCATGGAGTCGCGGTCGCGGCCCGCGCCGAGATGCGACTCTGCGAGTGCCCCGCATCGCACATCGCTCTCGACGGTCACGGGAGCGATGTCGGCGAAGAGTTCGGCCGGCTGTGTCGTCCACGCCAGCACGAGACCGCTGTGCAGAGCGTTGTCGCGGACGTATTCCGGCACGCCGACGCCGACACCCGCGATCGACAGCCCACCGCGCGCCACCTCGTCGTCGATGCGATGCGCCGCGGCATGGGAGATCCTCATGCCCGGGTCTGCTCCCTCGGGAGTGCCCGTCGGCGACTCGGTGCTCATGTGGATGACTCCGTCGGCGTCCACGAGGGCGGCGCGCACCTTGGTGCCTCCGACGTCTACCCCGAGGTAGAGGTCTGCGGTCACGCCAGGTAGCCCGGTGCGCTGCCGGAGATGGCGCGCGCGGGGGCGTGGGACTGGTTGACCAGCCGGTAGGCGAATCCCTCGGGGATCACCATGGAGTCGCCGGCACGCACGCGCCACCAGGTGGCGTTCGCGGCATCCGGCGTGTGGACGTGGATCTCGCCGTCGGTGACGTGGATGAGGGCGTCGCCGTCATGGCGACGCAGGGCGCTGGTGTCTCCGGGCAGCACGGTGATCTCCGCGACCGTGAGGTGCTCGGTCGAGCAGAGCAGTCCGACCTGCAGGTCTCCCTCGGCGCGCCACCGCAGATCCTGCTCGCGCACGAGGTGGAGGGTGTCCTTGTCCTCCCACGTCGCGCGCTGCATGGGCCAGTGCCCGAGAACGGAGTCGTCCGCATGGGTGGGGGATTCGAGGTAGGGCACCGTCTTGGCGTACGCGGACGAGGCGCCGGTCGACGGGGGAGGGGAGAAGAACTCCAGCACGCGCACCGGTCCCGTGCCCCAGTTGACGCCGTGATGCCAGGTGTCGCGACGGAAGAACACGCCGTCGCCGGCGGAGGCCTTGACGACCTGACCGAGTGCGGGATCGATGACGGCGATGGTGCCCTCGAGGACGACGTACACCTCATCGGCGGCAAAGACGGTGCGATTGTCGGCTGAGTGACCGAACCGGCCGCCCGGCGGCAGCGTGAAGATGAGTGCGTGCAGCTTGTCGGTGGAGAGGAGCACCTCGTCGCCGACGTATCCCGAGTCGGCATCACCCCACAGGTGGCGCGTGACACCGGTCGGTGTCACGAGGCTGGGCTCGTCGTAGACGGGCCTCGGGGTGGCTCGTCGTGCCATGGGTCCTCCCGGGTGAGCGTGCGTGGGCCTGGCTAGATGCGGAAGAGCGTGGCGGTGAATCGGTAGGCGTCGCCGCGGTAGATCATGCGACCTGCTGCCATCACGCGATCCTGGGTGTCGACCGTGATCTCGTGGCCGATGAGCACGGGTGAGCCCACGGTGACATCCAGCAGTGCTGCGATGTGCTCGGATGCGGCGTCGGCCTGGAGTGTGTAGTCGCATCGCGAGGGCACGAGGCCGTAGCGCTCCCCGAGCAGTCGATACAGCGACGAGTCGTCGAGTGATTCGGATTCCAGGCCGGGGACGAGCTTCGCGGGCAGCGATAGCGTCTGGACGGCCACGGGGAGACCATCGAGGGTGCGCACCCGCTCGATCTCGACGACATCCGATGCCGGTGCCACGCCGAGCAGGTCGGCGATGTCGAAGGTGCACGGACGCAGGGTCAAGGCGACGGTGCGCGAGCCGGCGGTGAGACCACGTGCAGCGGCGCCCTCGGAGAAGCCCATGAGGACGTTGGGGCCCTCGCTGATGTACGCCCGGGCGACGAACCAGCCGCGCTGGGGGGCGGGCTCGAGCACGCCCGCGTCGGCGAGCTCCTTGAGTGCGTGGCGCAGGGTGGTGCGGCTGACCCCGAGCTCCTCGGCGAGGGCACGCTCACTGGGCAGGAGGGAACCCGGGGGCCAGCGCCCTGAGGCGAGATTCGAGGCGATCGCTCGATACGCGCTCAGTGACGGACTGCGACCCCCGGTGCGCTCAGACGTGCCCGTGCTCATGGTGCGGCGACATTAGCACGCTGGTCTTTATTCCAACCAGTGTTGACATTCGTGGACCAGTAGATGAGAGTGCCCTCCAAGCAGGAGGAGGGAGCGTCGGTGGCGCCTATCCGGGTAGGCATGGTGGGCCTGGGCCTGATCAGCCAGGGCGTGCACCTGCCCAATCTCGAGACGCTGCGCGACTCCTTCGCCGTCACGGCCGTGTGCGATGCCTCGGGATCCCTTGCCCGTGAGGTCGCGGCGCGACTCCCGGGCGATGTGGCCTGGGGTCATGACTGGCGCGCTGTCGTCGCATCTCCCGTGGTCGATGCCGTCTTCGTGCTCACCCCGGGTTCGCACGGCGAGATCGTCGCCGCGGCACTCGAGGCGGGCAAGCATGTCTTCGCCGAGAAGCCGCTCGCTCACTCGCGAGTCGAGACCGAGCAGCTCATCCGGCTCGCTGAGGCGAGTGGACTCGTCCTGCAGGTGGGCACGATGAAGGCCCACGACGATCTCATCGCACCCGCGCGCGCCGCCATCGGACGCATCGGCGACCTGCGTGTGGTCCGCGTGACGGTGCTGCACCCCACCGACGAGTGCCAGTTCGAGCACGTCACCCTTCTGCCGGCACGTGATCCCGATGCCGGGGTTGTCGCCGCGGGACAGGCCTACACCGAGGCGCGTAACGAGGAGGCGATCGGCGGCTCCGCCCTCGGCGTACGCGCCCTCTACGCCAACGTCCTCCTCGGCTCGGTCGTGCACGAGATGGCGCTGCTGCGCGCCCTCGGCCTCGGCCTGCCGCAGTCGTGGGACTTCGTGAGCATCGACCCACCGCTCGGCGACACCGCGCCGCCTGAGCCACCGCGCATCCTCGGTGTCGGCCGTCTCGCCTCCGGTGCGCAGGTGCAGCTGTCGTGGAACTGGGTCCCCGACTTCCCCGAGTACGACGAAGAGGTCAAGGTGATCGGGAGTGCGGGCCGTGTCACGCTCGCGCTTCCCGGCCCGTACCTCGCCGACCACCGCTCCCTGCTCACCGTGGAGGAGATGGTCGACGGGTTGCGCCACCGAGACACGGTCTTCTCGGGCAACACCACCGCCTTTGTGCGTGAGCTCGAAGCTTTCGCACGCAGCGTGCGCGACGGTGCAGCGGTCGACTGCGACGCGCGCGGGTCGCTCGAGGACCTCGTGTGCCTGCAGCGCCTTGCCGCGCAGGCGGGGCGCCAGGCGGGCGTGGCCGTCGGAGGGGAGGCGGCATGAGCGGCATCGGCAACGCCCCCGTGAGCTTCGGCATCTTCGGCACCACCGGTGGCTCCGCCGCACCTGCCGACATGCTCCGTGCTCTCGCGGCCAGCGAGTACGACGGTGCGGAGTTGGGTCCGCCCGGCCTCTTCGGCACGCCCGAGGAGGCAGCGGCGCTCTTCGCGGAGGTGGGGCTTCAGGCCATCGGGGCCTACGTGCCACTCCACCTCGCCCTCGACGAGGAGACCTTTGCGGCCGACATGGAGCGCATGGCGATCACCTGTCGCGAGCTGGTGGCCACGGGCGGGCGCCTGGCGATCCTCGCCGACGAGGGATCGGCTGACCTCCTCGTCAACCCCGCGCGCGAGGACCGCGCACTGGCGCTCGACGATGCCCAATGGGAGCTCGCGGCGCAGCGTCTCGCACGTGCGGTGGAACTCGCCCATTCCTACGGGTTGGCCGCTTCCTTCCATCCCCACATCTCCACGTACGTCGAGTCCGCGTGGGAGGTCGACCGCCTCCTCGCCACGACAGACGTGAGCCTCACACTCGACATCGGCCACATGGCGCTCGCCGGTGCTGACCCCGTGGCCTGCGTCCATGCCTGGGCCGATCGGATCGACCATGTCCACATCAAGGATGTCGACCAGTCCGTGCTTGCGCGCGCCAAGCGCGAGGGACGCACCGACTTCGACGAGTGGTGGGCCGATGTGTGCGTGCCGCTCGGCGCGGGCGACGTCGACATCGAGGGAGTCCTCGCCGCGCTTGCCGAGCACGACTACTCCGGGTGGCTCGTCGTCGAGCAGGACCGCGCGCCGACCTCCGCCGAGCAGCTCGCCGGTGTCGCCGATGAGCAGGCGGCCAACCGCGCCTGGCTCGCCCCCCGCTGGGCCGAGGCGACAGGAGCGTCAGCATGACCGAGCTCACGGTGTTCCCCGATGCAGAGGACATGGGCACAGCACTTGCGAGCGAGATCGCCGCGGGCATCGAGGACGCGTCGGCGCACGGGCGTCGCTACCTCCTCGGCTGCCCCGGTGGCCGCAGCCCCCGCACGACGTACGCCGCCCTGGCGCGCATCGTCGCCGAGCGATCACTGGATCTGTCCCACCTCGTCATCGTCATGATGGACGACTACGCCGAGCGCGACGGCGACGTGTTCCGTCGCGTCGATCCGGCGCTGCACTGCTCCGTGGAGGGCTTCGCGCTCCGCGAAATCGTCGGACCGCTCGACCGCGCGGCCAGGGTGGGAATTCCCCCCGAGCACCTCTGGGTGCCTGATCCGGCGGACCCCGAGTCCTATGACGCGCGGCTGCGCGATGCCGGGGGAGTGGACCTCTTCATCCTCGCGTCGGGTGACTCCGATGGCCACATCGCCTTCAATCCGCCGGGAACCAGCCGGGACTCACGCACGCGCATCATCGAGCTCGCCGAGTCGACGCGCCGGGACAACCTCGGCACGTTTCCCGAGTTCGGCAGCCTCGATGCGGTGCCGCGCTATGGGATCAGCGTGGGTGTCGCCACCATCGT
>JBJOJS010000122.1:0-25590 GCA_046046455.1 Actinomycetota bacterium
GGCCATCTCCTCGGGCATCGGTGCACCTGAGGTGAGATCCGGCAGATTCGCGAAGGCTCCCTCGAGGTCGGCGGAGACGTCGATCCAGGGCAGCCCGCGCACGTCATCGGCCGCGGCGCGCAGATCGGCTTCGAAGGCATCGATGGAGTCGAGCGACACTGGCTGCACCGTCAGGTGCAGTGTGCGAGGCAGATCCCCCAGGCTCGGCTGCGGTTGGAGGATCCATCCGCGTCGGCGCAGGGCGTCGGCCAAACGGAAGGGGTCGATGCGGTCAGTGTCATCGCCTGCGAGGGCAATGAGGGTGGAGTCGGGTCGTGTGACCACGCGCAAGCCTGGAATCGACTCCACCGTCAAGGCGATGCGACGCGTGGCCTCGCGCGCGCGGCGTGCGGCGTCGATGAAGCCCTGGTGTCCGAGTGCATGGGCTACCGCCCAGGCTGCAGCCATCGGGCCAGCGGACTTCGTGCTCTGCAGCGTGGTGTTGACCACCGGGTATCCCGGCCACTGGGAGAAGGCGTAGTAGGTCCCCGACCTCAGATCGACGTCGCGGAACAGCAGAAGCGACGCGCCCTTGGGGGAGAATCCGTACTTGTGCAGGTCCATCGCGATCGACGTCACTCCATCGATGACAAAGTCCATCGGGGGCACTTCCTCGCCACCCAGGCGTGCATAGGCAAGCGTGAATCCACCGATGCAGGCGTCCACATGGCACGGCACTCCGTGTGCCGCTGAGACGGCAGCGATCCCAGGGATCTCGTCGACCACACCGTGCGCGTACGACGGAGCGGATGCCACGACGAGTGCAACGCGGCCATCCGACTTCTCGAGCGCCGAGCGCACGGAGTCGGCTGTGAGCCGCAGGCTGCTGCGATCCACTCCAACGGTCTCCACGTCGAGTCCGAGGAGATGGGCTGCCTTGTGGAACGCCGGATGCACGGTGTCGGCGACGACGATGACGGGCGCCCCGACTCCTCCGCCGCGCTTCCACCGTTCTCGGGCCGCGAGCACGGCCAGGATGCAGGATTCGGTGCCTCCGCTGGTGACGATGCCTGCCGCGTCGGCGGGTGCTCGCATGAGGTCGAGTCCCCACCCGACCAACTCGTTCTCGATGCGGGCAACGCTCGGGAAGGTGGTCGGATCCAGGGCATTGACCTCAGCAAAGGCGCGGAGTGCTTCGAGGCCGGATGTCGTAGCGGCTTCGTCTCCCGCGTCGTACACGTAGGCGAGCACCCGACCGCCGTGGATGGGAGGGTCACCCTCGCGGAAGTCCGCCAGCGCCTTCGCGATATCGCCGGGCTTCATGCCCTCGTCCGGGACTCCCATGCGCCTACCTCCGGGTCAGAGCCTAGTGCGCAGTCGAGCCGATCACCGGGCTAGCACGGTGCTGCACCCGACTTGGTCCGCTGGACGCGAACGCCGGTCCATACTGCTCGCATGGGCCCCGATCTGCGCATTGCCGTGGTCGAGGATGAGCCGCTCTACCGTGAACTGCTCGTCACAGGCCTCATCACGCGCCTGCCCGACGTCGCGGTCGTGGGTTCCTATGGCTCCGCGGAAGAGCTCACCTCTGCACTGCATGCAGGTGACATCGACGTGCTGCTCGCGGATGTCGATCTCGGGCCCGGGGCGGATGGCACGCAGTTGGGTGTGTACCTGCGTCGGCGGAATCGCAGAATGGGTGTCGTCCTGCTGAGTAATTTCGCGATGCCGGGGCTGCTCGCAAGCCTCCCCGAGGATGTGCGTGGAGGCTGGTCTTATCTCCTCAAGACCTCGGTCGCGGATCTCGACCAACTCGCCCTGGCGATCACGGAGTCCGCGGCCGGAGGGATGGTCATCGACTCCGCCCTCACCCGCAAGCTCGTACCTGAGCAGTCGGGGCCGCTCTCGGTCCTGACGCCTCGGCAGATCGACGTGCTCTCGCGGATGGCTAACGGATGGTCCAACAAGCGGATCGCCGATGATCTCGTGCTGTCGGTCCGCACTGTCGAGTCCGTCATTTCGGACATCATCGCCGCACTGGCGATACCCAAGGACGTCGATGGCTACAACGCTCGCGTGGCCTGCGTCCTCGTCTATCTGAAGCACACGGTGAGCACGACTAGATCAGCAGACGGGAAGCTGTGAACGGCCTACGCATGGATCGACTGGCCCTGAGCATCTGGCCGTTCATCCTGGTGGCGCCCGGTGAGTTGCTTGGGGCCTTCCTCATCCGTCGCACCAATCCGACTGAGCGCATGGGTCTGCTCGGGCTGATGGAAGTGTCCCTCGTTCTGCTCATTGGGCTCGCGTTCGCCTTCATCTGCCTCGTCATCGCCCGTCGACTCGTCGAGCGATCGCGATCGGCCTGGTGGCGCGGCGTGCCTTGCGCGATCGCGATCTATGTCTTCATCGCCGTACTGAGCGGTGTGCTCATGGTGGTCCTGCTGATCGATCGCGGACCCACGGGACAGCCCGCGTTCCTCACCGTTCTCTACATCGTCACGCGCCCCGTCTATGTCCTCATCATCGCCATCGTGGTCCAGCAGGTGCGCGACGGCGTTGCCACGACGCGTGCCGTGGATGCGATCACACAGGATCAACTCCTCCTCGTCCGCCAGGCGAACGAGATGATCGAAGCTGCAGAGCAGGACCTGCGCGCGGATTCCCTGCGGATGTTCGCCGCCCAGGTCGCACGCCCACTGAGGCAGATCGTGAGAGACGGCCCTGGACTGGACGATACCGAGCTGGCCGACCGTCTCGATGACTTCATCGAGACCCGTCTCCGTCCCATGGCGCATGTGCTCCATCCGGTGAGCGTGCGACTGGGGCTCATCTCAGCGATGCGCTCGCTGAATCCGGATGTCACGGTCGATGCGACCCCGACGGTGCAGCGCATGGACTCTGACGGGGTCTTGCTCGACGACGAGGTCCGTCTCCAGCTCTACCGGTGGATTCGTGCCGGTTTGCCCAGCCAGGGCGCCTCGCGGGCTGCGCTCGTGATCCGCGGAAGGGAGCTTCAGGTGTCGCTTCATCCGGCGACACCTGCGCCTGTGGACGCGGTGCAGTCTGCCGCGGGACTGCGGCTCCTGGCTCCGGCCCTCGTCTCAGCACCGCTCCTTGGGCAGGCCGCCGAGGTCAGCGTCCTGGACGATGCGCTCGCCACGCCATCCGCCAAGCCTGCGCGTTATCGGCTTCGTGATCTGCTCACGGTGCCCCTGCCGATCAGGCTCGTCCTCGTGGCGGCGCTCAGCATTGCTTCGGCTCCCCTTCAGTTCATCGTCTATCGCTGGTCGTCTTCACCAGTCACCATCTTGACCGCGCTGTCAGGTGCTTTGGCTCCCATCGCTGTGGCGTGGCTCCTCGGCCGGCTACCACCACCGAGTCGGTCGATCGCGGGCGCATGGCGCGTCGTCACCGAGTGGCTGGTCATTGCCGCTGCATCGGCGGTTGCGCTCGCAGCCCTGGGCACCGCCTTTGCGCTGCTTCCACCGGGACTCAGTGAGTGGGGACTGATCTTCTCCCGCGTGGCCTACAGGTATGCCATCCCAGGACTGATGGTCACGCTGAGCTACGGACTCGTCGTCGAGTCCCAGCGTCGCCTCGAGCGAGCACGCCAAGCGCTCGCGGTGGAGGAGCGTCGACGCGTCGAGATCCTCGGCAAAGCACGCCAACTCGACCGTGACGTGGCAGAGGCCCTCCACCGCAATGTCCAGGCGCGGCTCGCTGCCGCCGTCGTCCTGCTGCGACTCGATCAGCGGCAGGAGGCGTGGTCACTGGTCATCGAGATGTCGTCCGAGGAGATCCCGTGGCTCCTCGACCGCATGGGGGAGGAGCCTTCCGGTCGCGGACTGGTACCGGACCCGCCCATGGGCCTCACGGTCATCCAGGTCGACGAGTTGCCCGTCGACGACGGCACCTTCGACCTGCTCGCTCGTGCCGTGGGCGAGGTTGCTGTCAATGCCCGTCGGCACGGACGTGCCTCGACCCTCGTGATCTCCGTTCACGCGGATCACGGCCGCTGCCGGGTTGTATGCGAGGACGATGGAGTCGGTATGCCCGCCGACGTCGTGCCCGGGCTCGGGTTGCGATTGCTCGACGACACCATGTCGGTGCTCGGGGGAACGTGGTGCATGGACTCATCCCACCCTGGTTGTCGCGTCACACTCGACATTCCCGTGCGGAATTCGCCGCCCCTGCACGCTACGGCGTCAGGTCTTGCATCTTCCGACGTGTGAAGGTCGCTGCCCCACCGATGACGAGGGCAAGGCAGAGGAAGACGACGGCCAGGAGATCGACGCCGAACGACACGATGCGTACGAGAGCCGCCACCGCGAAGAGCGCCGCAGCCGCGACCTGAAGGAAGAAGGCGAAGCGCAGTTGTCGACGCAGGCTCTCGTCCGCAGTCATGATCCGAGGCTATCTCGCGGTTCGAGCAGAGCCACGCACTCCACGTGGTGCGTCATGGGGAAGAGATCGAAGGCGCGCAGGGCAACCAGCTCCCAGCCAAGGTGTCGTGCCGTCGCGACATCGCGTGCAAGTGCAGCGGGGTCGCACGCGACGTAGGTGATGGCCCGCGGTCCCAGGGCCACGATGCGTTCCATCACCTCTCGGCCCGCGCCGGTGCGCGGTGGGTCGAGGACGACGATGTCGCAACGCTTCAATCCAGCGCTTCTCAGCCACCTGTCGACCCGGTCGTGATGAATGTGGATTGTCGGGGCGTCGTGCAGTGAGCGGCGGGCGCCCTTGACCGCGATCTCATCGCCTTCGACGGCATCGACGCGCCCACCTGGACCCAGATCGTCGACGTAAGCACCGGCGAAGAGGCCGACTCCGGCGTACAGGTCGACGAGGTGCTCACCCGCTCTGGGTCGCAGAAGGGAGCGGACTGCGTCGACGAGCGCGTCGGGCGCCCCCGGATGCACCTGCCAGAAGGCAGTGGCATCGAAGGTCCACTCACGGTCGGCAGCCCGCTGCTGAACGCGCGCACGTCCAGCCACGGGGTCGGGGAGTACGACGGCATCCCCCTCGGGCTGCACGCCGAGCACTTCCTGCACGCCCGGCCATGGGACTCCGAGCACATCCGCACCGCCGAGCGCGGGCGAGGCGATGAGGCATTCGGCAATGGGGATGACGTCGTGCGTGTGATGGGCGCGTAGTCCGGCGTGACCGTCCGCGTCGACCGAGTAACGCATGCGTGTGCGCCACTGCAGGCCATCGACGTCGCCGGGCACGGCTTCGACCTCGACATGGGTCCAGCGATCTGCAGGCTCACCGCCGATCCGAGTGAGTTGCTCGGCCACGACCGTCGCCTTGATCCGCCGCTGGGCGGCGAGGGCGATGTGCTGCCAGTCGCAGCCTCCGCAGGTGCCGGCGTAGGAGCAGGGTGGTAACACCCGATCCGGTGAGGCCGTCACGATGTCCACCGCCTGCGCGCGCATGAAGCGCCCGTGGGCAGGCACTGACGTCAGGGTGGCGACGATCCGCTCCCCCGGAAGGGCATCGCGGACGAAGACCACCCGCCCGTCATGCCGGGCCACCGCCTCACCGCCATGGGCCATGGACGTGACGTCGAGGGTGATGCGATCCCCTACCTTCATGCGGCCACCCGCTCGAACCACAGGTCGATGGATTCGCGTCCTGCGGCGAGGCCGCGGCGTTCGTAGCGAGTGAGGGGCCGCCACTCTGGGCGCTCGATCGCGCCTCCGCTCCACCGCGGGCTGTGCTGTATAGCCTCGGCGATCGCCGTTGCGTACTCGGGCCAATCCGTGGCGAGGTGCCAGAAGCCGCCGATGGCCACTCTCTCCGCCAGTGCGTCGGCAAAGGTGGACGTCACGAGCCTTCGACGATGGTGGCGCTTCTTGGGCCAGGGGTCGGGGAAGAACGTGCGCACTCCGCTGAGGCGCCCGGTCGGGATGACATCAAGCACGTGGCGCACGTCGGCTTCCACGACGCGGATATTGCGAAGGTCGCGCTCGGAGATCGAAGCGAGGAGATCACCGATCCCCGGCGTGTGCATGTCCACGGCGATGATCGCCACTGCGGGATCCGCCTCCGCCAGGGCCACCACGGCCTCCCCGGAGCCGAAGCCGATGTCGAGGACCAGCGGCCCGGCCCCCACAACGGCGCTGTCGCCCGGCAGGTCGGCGAGCGCGACGAACTCCTGCCCCGGATGGGCGAGCGCCCGCTCCTGCCGGGCGGTACGCCGACCACGCCGATGCTTCGTGGTGGGTAGGAGGGTGTCCATGGAGCGGAGGTGGCTCTCTCTTCGGTAGCTCTTCGCCCATTGGGCGCGCGTAGGGGGTTCGGGATGCCTAGTCTGCCGTCCATGACCGATGAGACCTCGACGGGCGGCCTCGACCGCCGATCCTTCCTCGCCCTCGGCGCCGTAGCCACCGGGGCCGTGCTCGTCCCTGCCACCCCGGCGCTGGCTGGGCGCACCGTACGCGCCTCGGGCCCCGTCTTCACGCTCGGAGTCGCCTCGGGTGACCCTCTGCCCGACTCGGTCATCCTCTGGACGCGCCTCGCCCCTAAGCCGCTTGAACTCGACGGCGGCATGGGTAAGGCCAAGGCGACAGTCGAGTGGGAGATCGCGACCGACGAGGCGTTCACGCAAGGGCGGCAGTCCGGCACGTACGAGGCGACGCCGACGTACGGCCATAGCGTCCACATCGACGTCAAGGGACTCACTCCCGACACGTGGTACTACTACCGCTTCAAGCACGGATCCGAGATCTCGACGGTTGGTCGCACGCGCACCACCCCGGAGCTCGGCGCGTCGATGTCCCGACTCGTGGTGGGGCAGACATCGTGCGCCAACTGGCAGTCGGGTTACTACCAGCTCTACGCCGACCTGGCGGCCCAGCAGCCGGACTACTGGTTGGCATTGGGTGACTACATCTACGAGTACGGAAACAAGGGCTACATGCGGCCCACGCAGAAGTCGCCTACGCGCCCCATTCCTTGGAAGTCGGAGCCCTTCTCGCTGCCCGAGTATCGCCGTCAGTACGGCCTGTACAGGTCTTCGCCCGAGCTGCAGACCCTGCATGCCGCCGCGCCGTACTCGGTGATCTGGGATGACCACGAGGTCGACAACAACTTCACGGCCGGCAAGAGCGGCGGAGACGGCCAGAAGGACAAGGGCAAGTTCCTCGCTCGTCGAGCCGCGGGATTCCAGGCATTCTGGGAGAACCACGCCCTTCGCATTGCCCAGCCCAAGCCCTCGCCGAGGTCCATGACGATCTACCGCGAGATCACCTGGGGCACCCTCGCGACCTTCCTCATGCTCGATGGCCGGCAGTATCGGTCCGACCAGCCGGGTGACAACACCCCGAGTGACTTCGGCAAGTGGGTCAAGGGAGTGGCGGACCCCAAGGCGACGATGCTCGGTGCCACGCAGGAGGCATGGGTGGCCGCTCGCCTGAAGGACTCGACGGCGAAGTGGAACTTCATCGGGCAGCAGACGGTGTTCTCGGACGTCAACGGATCGGTAGGACTGGGATTCCCCCTCGACGGGCTCTACAACTACGACTCTTGGGACGGCTACTGGGCAGCGCGCGATCGGCTCACGACGGCCATCACCCAGGGGCAGGTGCGCAATCCGGTGATCCTGACCGGCGACTTCCACTGCAACCTTGCGTTCGACGTACTCTCCGAGTGGCCGGATCCCCAGGACTTCCCGTCGATGGCCGAGTGCATCAAGGCAACGCTCACCTGGGACAAGCCGGTCGTCGCGGCGGAGATTGCCACCGGGGCCATCTCCTCGCCCACGTTCTTCGGCGAAGGTGGCGTCGTGGCTGCAGCCGGTCCGCCCACCCTCGCGAAGACACCCTGGGCGAAGCACGGTGAGCTCCTCGGCAACGGCTACGTCCTGCACGAGATCACTCCCGAGGCGGATCAGGCCAAGTTCCGAGTGTGCAATGCCATGTTCAAGCCGGGTACCCCGGAAGGGACACCAAGGGACGACAAGACGGTCGTCATCGCCGATGGCGTGCCGGGTGTGAGCGAAGTCGTCTAGCCCCCTACCGACCAGGCATCCGTGAGGCCTGCCACCTCGGCCGTAACCGTGGTGGCAGGCCTCACGACCGCCTAGGCTGAGGCGGCTGATCGGGAGGGCCATGCAACTGACCGTGGACGACATCGTCGCCTCGCCGGAGTTCACCGCGCGGGTTGCCGCGCTGTCCGCGGAGACCGGTCGCACCCTCGAGGACGTCAGTAGCGATGCGCGCCGCTGCCTCGAGGAGATGGTCGCCACCGTCGAGCCACGCAGCACCGAGGCGTGGGACCGGTTCGGGTCGTGGCTTTCGCGGTCCTACTCCATCGACGCCTCATCCGATCGTCTCCGCCATATCCGCGAGCTCGGCCTGAAGCACTCGCTCGTCTTCCTCCCCAATCACCGGTCCTATCTGGACCCGCTGGTACTGCGCCGGGTCCTGGTCGGCTACGGCTTCCCGCCTAACTTCGTCCTGGGCGGCATGAACCTCGCGAAGTGGCCGGCGTCCGTCCTGGCCAAGCGCGCGGGACTGATCTTCATCAGGCGCAGCACCCGGGACGATCCGGTCTATCCCGCGATGATGCGCCTCTATCTCGGTGGGCTGCTCAGGGCGCACGCCAATCTCGAGTGGTACTTCGAAGGCGGTCGCACGCGGACGGGCAAGCTGCGACCGCCGAGGATGGGCGTACTGCGCTACCTCATCGATGCCTTCGCCGAGAACTGCGCCGATCCACTGTCTCCTCCTGGCGAAGACGTGTACTTCATCCCCGTCTCCATCGTCTACGACCAGCAGCACGAGGTCGAAGCCATCTCCTACGAGGACACGGGTGGCAAGAAGACTCCGGAGAGCCTGCGCTGGCTCTACGGCTTCGCACGTGCGCAGTCGACCCGGCGTGGACAGGTGCACGTGCGCTTCGGTGAGCCGCTCTCACTCCTCGAGAGCCTCGCGGATGCGCGGGAACGTGCCGGCAGCGACGATCCCGTCACCGTCGTGCCGCGTGTCGCCTTCGATATCGCCAACCGGATCAACGCGGCGACGCCGATCACGCCGTCCGCCCTCATCACTTTCGCACTCCTGGACAACGAGGGTCGTGCGCTGACCCTCGGTGAGCTCCTCGACGTTCTCGATCCCCTGCTCGCCTATGTGCGCGAGCGGCGGTTGCCGCTGACGACGGATATCGACCTCGCGCGCCCCGATGGCTTGCGCACGGCCTTGCGCACCCTGCAGAACGAAGGTGTGGTCGAGGTGTACGACGGAGGACTGGAGCCCGTCTATGCCGTCGCCCCCGATCGCTATCACGAAGCGGCCTTCTACCGGAACACCCTTGCTCACTGGTTCGTCTACCGGGCAATCGCGGAAAATGCCCTGCTCGCCGCAGCGGAGTCCGGGGGCGACGTAGTGGAGGCCACCTGGTCCGCGGCTCTCGACCTCCGCGATCTGCTGAAGTTCGAGTTCTTCTTCCCCCGCAAGCGGGAATTCGCCGAGGACATGAGGGCCGAGGTCAACCTCGCGAGGCCCGGCTGGGACGGGGAGGGACTCGATCACGAGGGTGTGTTGAAGGCGCTCGATCAGACCCACCTCTACGTGTCCCATCGCATCATCGGTCCCTTCCTCGAGGCCTACCTCGTCGTGGCCTCGCGCCTTGCGGCCCGCGAGCCTGCCGCCCCGATCGACCAGGACGCCCTCGTGCAGGAGTGCCTCGGTATCGCCAAGCAGGATTGGCTCATGCACCGGCTCCACAGCCCCGAGTCGATCTCCCGCGATCTCATGCAAGGGGCCCTCAAACTCGCGGACAACCGCGGACTCCTCGGCGTCGGCGGGGAGGAACTGCGCACGCAGCGCGAAGCATTCCGCGACGAGCTGCGGTCCGCCGTGGAGCGCACGGGCGTCGTGCGTCGTGCGGCCATGGCTCAAATCGAAGGGGATGGTCGCCGGACCATCTCGAGGATCATGCGGAGGCGTTGAAGGTGCCCGACATCGACGGACTCGTCGCTGAAGTCGAAGCTGCTCCCGAAGGCCCCGAGATCGCGGCCTTCTTCGATTTCGACGGGACCCTGATCGACGGCTACTCAGCCGTCGCCTACTTCCGGGATCGCCTGCTGTCACGCGATGTGGGCACCAACGAGCTCCTGCGCTCGCTCGTCGAGAGCGTCAACGTCGAGGTCCGAGGACGTGACGTCCATCGCCTCGTCGAGATCGGCGTCGGGGCACTGGGTGGACGATCCGTGGATGAGGTCGACAAGATGGGCGAGCGGCTCTTCCGCAAGCACATCGCGCAGATGATCTTCCCGGAAGCACGCACCCTCATCGCGGCTCACAGGGCACGAGGCCACACGGTCGTCATCGCGTCCTCCGCACTGACCTTCCAGGTGGAGGCGGCTGCGCGCGACCTCGGTATCGACGACATCCTCTGCACGCGTATGGAGAGTCGCGACGGCGTGCTCACCGGCTTCGTGGACGGCCCGATCCTGTGGGGTGACGGTAAGGCGCAGGCAGTGCGCGACTTCGCCGCGGAGAGGGGTATCGATCTCACGCGATCCTTCGCCTACGGCAATGGGGCTGAGGATCTCGCCTACCTCGGCACTGTCGGTAATCCCCGACCTCTCAACCCTGCGGACGGGCTGGCTGCGGCAGCGGAGGAGCGGGGGTGGCCGACGGCGCGATTGTCGCGCCCCCAGCACCTCACGCCCGAGCTCGTGGTGCGATCCGTAGCGGCATACGGCGGAGTCGTCGCCGGGCTGGTCGCCGGCCTCGGCCTGGGACTGGTCAATCGGGATCGACGTACAGCGGTTGAGATCACCGCGTCAGTCGGCTCGGAGTTGGCCCTCGCGGCCGCCGGCATCACGATGGACGTGCGCGGAGCCGAGAACCTTTGGGCCGCGCGACCCGCAGTCTTCATCTTCAATCACCAGAGCCAACTCGACGTCATCATCATGGCGTCGCTGCTGCGCACGGACTTCACCGGCGTCGCGAAGAAGGAACTCAAGACCGACCCGATGTTCGCTCCCCTCGGATGGCTCGCGGATGTCGCCTTCGTCGATCGCGCCAATACCGAAGAGGCGAAGAAGGCACTCGCTCCCGCCGTGGAAGCCCTGCGCGAAGGCAGATCCCTCGCGATGGCCCCGGAAGGCACGCGGTCGGCCACACCGCGGCTCGGCCCCTTCAAGAAGGGCGCCTTCCATGTCGCTATGCAGGCCGGAGTGCCCATCGTGCCGGTCGTCATCCGCAATGCCGGTGAACTCATGCCCTCGCACGGGGTGCTCATCTCGTCAGGGACTCTGGACGTCGCGGTGCTTCCTCCCGTGCCGACCACGGACTGGCACCGTGATGACATCGACCGTGAGGTTGAGCGCGTGCGCGCGATGTACCTCGACACACTCGCCCACTGGCCCCGCTAGGCCCGCACGTCGTTGTACTTACCGGTGTGGTTGCTAAGTGGGCGTTTCAGCGACCACACCAGTAAGGACAACGAAGGTCAGGATGGGTGGATGAGTGTGATCCCCGCGGGCTGCGCGGGCGTCCCGATGAGCGAGAAGGCTGCGGGCACGTCCTCGAGCGCGACGGTACGGCTCACCAGGAGCTCCGGGCGCAAGCGCCCTGACGCGACCAGGGCCAGGAGCTCCGGATAGTCGTGCGCCGCGAGTCCGTGACTGCCCAGCACCTCGAGTTCGCGTGAGATGACGCGGTGCATCGGCACCGGTTCGGTCGCGGTGCCGGGGGGCAGGAGACCGACCTGTACGTGGCGACCGCGGGGGCGCAGGCTCTCGATGGACTGCCGGCAGGCGACTTCGTCCCCGATGGCCTCGATCGAGAGGAGCGGCCCTCCGGATGTGGCATCCCGGATGCGATCGACCAGGTCGGGAGAGGGCTCGAGCGCCGCGGCGGCGCCGAGTCGCACCGCGACCTCGCGAGCCTCAGCCGACGGGTCGATCGCGATGACGCGGGCACCGAGCGCTCGCGCGACCATGACCGCGGCGAGTCCGACGCCACCTGCACCGTGGACGGCGACCTCCTCGCCCCCTGCGCAGTGCCCGATGGTGGCCACCGCGCGGTAGGCCGTCGCCACACGACATCCCAGCGATGCAGCGACATCGAAGGTGATGTCATGCGGCAGTTTCACCAGGTTGACATCGGCTGCCGGGAGGGCGACGTACTCGGCGAAGCCTCCCCAGCCGTCGAAGCCCGGTTGCCACTGGTGCGGACACACCTGGTGATTGCCGGACTCGCACACCAGGCAGCGCCCGCAGGCGCACACGAAGGGCACCGCGACACGATCACCTACGCGCCAGCGCGTCACCTCCGGTCCGACGGCCGCAATCGTCCCCGAGAACTCGTGACCCGGGACGTGGGGGAACGTCGAGACGTTGTCGTGGCCGTGCCAGGCGTGCCAGTCGCTGCGGCACAGGCCTGCAGCTTCGACCTGGAGAACGACGCCATCGGCCGGAGGAGTCGGATCGGGCACGTCGGCGACACGCCAGGGTCTGCCCAGGGCGTCATAGACGACAGCGCGCATGGGCGAAGGCTATGCCGAAGGGGGCGAGGGAACCGATCCGGCGTGAGCGCCGTCACCTCCTGCGGACCCATGACGGATGGGTTCATCGCATAGGAGGACCCTAGGAGCATGCTCGCCTCGACCCCGCCCAAGGCCATGCGCACGACCGTGCGTACGCCGGGCACGCTCGTGCGCGAGATCTCCCGGGGGGTCCAGGGCGCGCTCGATAGCGCAGTCCGTCGTGCACGGGAGGGCTCGCTGACCCAGCGATTCCTCCGCGGGGCCGCCCGATCGTGGCCCACCGCCTGGCTGATCGGCATCACCGCGATCGCCGCGTGCACCGCCTGGGTCGCCGCTCTGCTGCTCGACATCGACGCGCCCGTGCCCGCAGCGGCCGGCGCCGTCATCACGGTGGCCCTGTCGCTCAACCGCTCACTGCGCACGGGACTCTCGCTCGTCGGAGCCACCGCGGCCGCTCTCGTCGTGGCCTTTGCGCTCTACCAGTGGTGGGGCCTGCACGTGTGGACCGTGGGCGTGCTCGTCGTGATCTCACTGGTCATCGGCCGAATGATGCGGCTAAGCCCTGAGGGTTCGCTGCAGATCCCCGTGACCGCACTCTTCGTCTACTTCATGGGTGAGGCACTCACCGATGACGTCATCGTGACGAGGATCATCGCCACGCTCCTCGGTGTGGGTATCGGTCTCGTCTTCTCCTTCGTCGCGCATCCCGAGCGCCCCGAGGAGCGCATGACCGAGCACCTCTCGGAGATTGGTGGTCGCCTGGGTGCACTGCTCGTGGCCATGGGCGACGTATCCGGCGACCGGCTCACCCGCCGCCAGGCGACCGAATGGCTCACGGAGGCTCGCTCCCTCGCCGTCGAGACCCGGCACCTAGGGGAGGAGATCGAGGAGCTCGGCCTGGGCCGGCGATTCAGCGTCGGCAGCGAGCGGGCTGTCGGTCGAGCCATCCTCGACCAGTACTCCCTGCTCCAGCAGACCTGCGACCACGTCAACTCGATCGCGCGGGGTCTCTTCGATGCGACCTCGCGGGGTGCGGTGCGCCTGCCCGAAGGCGTGGGTCAGATGCTGACCTCTACCGGTGAAGCACTCTCGGTGCATGCCGACTCCATGGAGCGCGCCATCGTCGATGGTGATCCCGCGACGGGTGTGCTTGCAGCCCTCGAGGTCGTCGAGGAGGAGCGCAGTCGCTCGGTCGCCGAGCTCAAGGAGATGGACGACACCGGTGCACTCCTGCTGGGCGGCTCTCTCGTGAGCGAGGTCGATCAGATGGCGAAGCGTCTCGCAGGGAGCAACGGCCGCTGATCTTCACTCAACGAACTAGCGCAGCAGGCGCCCGTGACGGTGGCGCGTCACCGAGATCGCCTGCTCCTTGAGCCAGCGCGGTAACTCGACCTCTCCCGCATCGGTGACCGGCTGTCGATCGACGGCAACACCTGCCGCATGAGCGGCGGCAAACAGCTCAGGGCTCGCGGGCACCAGCAGTCGGAGTCGTTCGACATCGAGGCCACCGAGCCGAGCGGCGAGTTCAGCGTCGCTCTCCTCGCGCGGATCCGACCACGTCACCGGAGTGCCGGTGGTCTGGGCGGCGAGAGCCAGCACGTCGTACGCCGCACCCGACCGCTCGCCTCGCACGACGACGCCATCGAGCGGGTGGTGGCGGAGCACGTTGCTCTCTGATCGCAGGCCGCTCGGATCGGTGTCGACGCCGAAGCGAGTCGCCCACGCGTCGGCGAAGGACTGCCGGGCCCGATCGACATCGAGACCGCGCGGCTGCCACCTGCCGTAGGTGTGCAGGTGGCTGGGTCCGCCCGGCTTGGAGCCACCGCCGATGCTCGAGCGCTTCCACCCACCGAAGGGCTGGCGCTGCACGATGGCACCGGTGATGTGGCGGTTGACGTAGGCATTGCCGACCTGCACTCGGTCCAGCCAGTAGGCGATCTCCGCAGGGTCGAGGCTGTGGAGGCCCCCCGTGAGGCCATACTCCGGAACGTTCTGGATCACGATCGCATCGTCCAGGTCACGTGCGCGGATGACGCCGAGCACGGGGCCGAAGCACTCAGTGAGGTGGAACCACGCGCCGGGCTGCACATCCCAGATCACTCCGGGCGACCACAGGCGGCCCGAGTCGTCGAGCTGCTCGGGCTTCACCAGCCAGGACTCTCCTGGCGCGATCTCGGTGAGTGCCCGCGCGAGCGGGCCGCTGGGCGGGTTGATGACCGGACCCACCATCGTCGCCGGATCCGTGGCCCAGCCCACGCGCAACGAGCGAACCGCATCGGCGAGGCGTCGCTTGAACGACGGGTCGTCGTACACGCTTGCCTCGACGATGGCCAGCGATGCGGCGGAGCACTTCTGGCCGGCGTGACCGAAGGCCGACTTGACCAGGTCCTTGATCGCAAGATCGATATCGGCGGCAGCGGTGATGATGAGCGAGTTCTTGCCGCTGGTCTCGGCGTGCAGGTGCAGGTCAGGCCGCCAGCCGAGGAAGAGATCGGCGGTGGCGAGCGATCCCGTGAGCACGACCTCGTTCACCCCCGGGTGGGTCACGAGGTGCTTGCCCACCTCGTCGTCCGGGGTCGGCAGCAGTTGCACGAGGTCGGGATCGACCCCGGCTGCGTGGAGCTGGGAAACGAGCAGCGCACCGACGGCGCGGGCCTCGGGCGCGGGCTTGAGCAGCGCAGCGCTTCCTGCTGCGAGAGCGTGGACGAGGCCGGAGGCCGGGATCGCGTAGGGGAAGTTCCAGGGACCCGCGATGAGGACCACCTCGTGCGCCTGCCAGTCGAGGTGCTTGGAGATCTCCTCGTGCTGCAGCGTGAGATGAGAGGCGAAGAGCGCGAAGTCGATGGCCTCGCTGATCTCGGGATCACCCTCCCGCAGGGTCTTGCCGGTCGTCATCGCCATCGCGGCGAGGGTCTCGGCGCGATGCGCCGCCATGACCTCGGCGACCCGGGCGAGCACGGCGCGTCGCTCCTGCCATGACGTGCCGGCCCAGCGCTCCTGGGCCGCGCGTGCGCGCGCGATCGCCTCGTCGACAGAGTCGATCGTCGTCACGAGCGCAGGCTCGTCCGGCGCGGGCAGAGCGAGGATCGACTCGGCCCAGGCGCGATTGCCCGGAGTCGTGAAGTCGGTGTCCGCGACGTTGGCGAAGCTCCCGTCGGCGGCGAAGGCGATGTGCTCGCTACGCCGCTCCTGATCGCGGTGGCTGGTGACCTCGATGGCGCCCTGGCGATCCAGTGACGCCTGGAAGCGCTGGAGCTCGTGCTCCCATGCGGGGGAGTCGGGGGTGAGGTCGAAGAGCGAGCGCAGGAAGTTCTCGGGTCCGGAATTCTCGTCGAGTCGGCGTGAGAGGTAGGCGATGGACGCCTCGCGGTCGGCCTTCTCCACGACAGGGGCGTAGAGCAGGAGGGATCCCGCAGCATCGCGGACGGCGCGGGCCTGCGCCGGGGCCATGCCCTCGAGCATCTCGATCTCGATCATCTGGGGATCATCGAGAGAGTCACGGATCGTCAGTGCCCAGGCGATGTCGAAGAGGTTGTGCGAGGCGATGCCCAGGCGCAGTGCGCCTGGGTCGGCGGTGCGCAGTGCCGTGTCGAGCATGCGCTTGTACGACGCGTCGACATCCGCCTTGGAGTAGTAGGGAGCCTGGGGCCAGTCGTGCAACTCGGCCTCGACCTGCTCCATCGCGAGGTTGGCGCCCTTGACGAGGCGGATCTTGATCGGTGCGCGACCCGCGGCACGGCGGTCATTGGCCCAGGCGATGAGCCGCTCGAGCGCCGCGTGCGAGTCGGGGATGTAGGCCTGCAGGACGATGCCGGCCGGCATCTGGGCGAATTCCGGCTGGTCGAGGACCTGGATGAAGGCCTCGACGGAGAGCTCGAGATCGCGGTGCTCCTCCATGTCGAGGTTGACGAAGGTGCCGTGGTCGCGTGCGATCCGGTAGAGCGCGGCGAGGCGCTCGGTGACCCGGGCGAGTGAGTCGTCCCAGGCGAGGACGTCGAGGTTGGCGCACAGCGCGGAGATCTTGATGGAGACGTAGTCGACGTCGGGACGGCGGATCCGCGACGCGACGAGATCGAAACGGGCCGCTGCTTCATCATCGCCGAGGATCGATTCGCCGAGTACGTTGACGTTGAGGCGGAAGCCATCAGCACGCCGCCGCGCGAGGTAGCGCGTCAACGGTGCGTCTTCGCCGGGGAGGATGACGCCGGTGGTCTCCTGGTTCACGCGCCAGTCCACCGCGCGCTCGGCGAGACGGGGTGCATAGGGAGCGATGACACCGATCATGCGCAGCCCGAGCCGGTCGATGGGGCTGAGCGAAGCCGGTGCGCCCTGCGCGACGAGGTCGCGCAGTCGGCGTGCCGCCCGACGGCGGTCGCGGATGCGCAGCACCTGGTCGGTGAGGTCGAGGATCAGATCGCGGCCATCGTCGTCGGCGAGGAGCTTGCCGAGTCGACGAGAGGCGCGCTGCTCCTTGCGCGTGGTGCCGGCGAGGGCGGCGGTGAGGAGGTCGCGCGCTCGGCGTTCGGCGGCAGGGGCGAGGCTGCGCTCGGGGGCGATCGTCATGGGAGAAGTCCACCGCTTCCGGGTCCCGCGGTCTTGTGCCACAGTGACCCCGTGAGTGTCGAATCGATACCAAAGGCCAGGGAGCTGAGGGCCTTCATCGATCTCGTCGAGGGACTGCCCCAGGTGATGGCGGCCGCCAAGGACACCTCGGGCCGGTACGTCTATGTCAATCGCGGCTTCGCCGAGCGAGTGGGACGGCGTTCCCGAGACATCATCGGTCGCACGGTCGATGACTTCTTCGCCGCTGAGCTCGCGGGGTCGTACGCCGCACAGGATGCTGAGGTCCTGCGCGCCGGCAAGCCGCTGCAAGGCCACCTCGAACTCATCGTGCGCGCAGATGGGCGCCTGGGCTGGTACCTCACATCCAAGACACGGATCGTGGCGGACGACGGCGAGATCGTCGGTGTTGCGGTCATGTCGGTCGACCTGCAGTCGCAGATGGACAGCGCGCACTCGGGACTCGCCGCAGCACTGGACGCGGTCCGTGCCGACATCGCCCATCCCTGGCGGATCGGTGAGATCGCGGAGATCGCGGGACTATCGACGACGCAGTTGGAGCGCTTGAGTAGGCGCACGCTGGGGATGTCGCCCCGGGGTGTGCTCCAGCGCCTGCGCCTTGAGCACGCGGTGAGATTGCTCTCGTCCACGTCGCTCACGGCCGGAGAAATCGCCGCAGCATGCGGCTTCTACGACCAGAGTTCCTTCACGCGGCAGTTCCGGTCGGTGCTGGGGCTCACCCCGGGCGCCTACCGCAGGTCGGGAGTGCAGGAGACCCCCGCCTGAGGCGCCGCACATTCCCATCGCCCGGGCGTGGAACTTTGAGCGGAGAGTGCTCTCGGGAGCCTTGCTCAGCTCGAACTTCACGCGAGACGGGTGTGGACGACCGCGTTGGCAAGGTTGCCAGCGTGCAGCGCGTCAGGTCTGTGGACGGTGTTGGCAAGGTTGCCAGCGTGCGGCGCGCCAGGTCTGTGGACGGACCGTAACGGGCTGAGCATGCGCTCAGCGTAGGTCGCCGGTCTGACAGTGAAGGTGTCCTGAGCACCCCTACTCTCGCCGTATGACCCTCTGCATCGGGCCCGCTCGCAGATGAAGTGCGCGCGATTCGCCGGCCTTGGAGTGATCGCGGTGGTCCTCGCCGGCTGCGGCCGCATCAATGAACTCACCTACCAGCCGCCGACGACCCCCGCGGAGTGGTGCGCCCAGCGCCCGTGTGTCGAGGTCGGTGGAGTCAACCTCGCCGAGCCCTGGAGCAGCGCTCTGGTCTTCGCGCTCGCGCTGCTGTGGCTGGGCGTCGGCATCTTCTTCCTGGCGTCACGCCGCGGACAGCGGTCGCGCACGTGGTTCGGCGTATCCCTCGTGCTCGGGGGGTTAGCCGCCGGGTCGGCCGGCATCAGCTACCAGGCCTTCAGCTACGAGCTCAAGTGCGCCGGCCGCGAGCTGTGCGCGCTCACCAACGGCTACGAGATCGCCTACAGCGTGCTCCAGGTCGCCAGCATGAGCGCGATGGTTGTCGCCGTGTCCTACGCCCTCGCCACGTCGCAGGCGCGTCGCGCGATTTCGATCTACGCCGTACTCAACCTGGTGGTCTACGTCGCGATCACCCTCGCGGGCATCCTCAGGCCGAGCGCGTTCCTGCTCTCCTTCGAGTTGCTCCTGATCTTCGCCGTGCCGGCACTCGTGATCGCCGCTGTCCTCGCGATCCGGCGATGGCAGCAGCCACTGGCGCGACGCATCCTCTGGGTGCTCGTGCTCCTCGTGCTCGTGCAGGTCGCCTACCTCGTCTACTTCGCGCTCGGGATCACCGCGTCGCTGTGGGCCTCGGGCATCTACTTCTCCGCCAACGACGTGCTCCACGTCGGGATGCTCGCCTGGCTGGCCGTCATCGCATGGGTGCTGGGTCCCCGCCTAGAGGACGGGCCGGCTTGACCCTGGCTCAGTGGTATGTAATATTCCACTGAGCCCATCCGCGGGCCCTGACCTGGGAGACCCCATGACCGAAACGCCCTGGCGCGGCATCCTCACCGCGACCGCCCTGCCCTTCGACGCCGACGGCGCCGTGGACTACGCCCGCTACGCCGACCACGTGGACTGGCTCGTGCGCAACGGCAGCGATGGCGTCGTCTGCAACGGCTCGCTCGGGGAGTACCAGACGCTCACGCACGACGAGCGCGCCAAGGTCGTCGAGACCGCTGTCGCGGCAGCGAAGGCTGCCGGAGGCGTGGTCGTGCCCGGTGTCGCGGCGTACGGCGCCCACGAGTCACGGCGCTGGACGGAGCAGGCGGGAGAGGCCGGCGCTGTCGCGGTCATGCTGCTGCCGCCCAACGCCTACCGTGCCGATGACCGCATCGTCGTCGAGCACTACCGCGAGGTGGCCAAGGCTGGCCTGCCGATCGTCGCCTACAACAACCCCTACGACACCAAGGTCGACCTCACCCCGCGCCTGCTTGGGCAGCTCTACGCCGAGGGCCTCATCGTGGCGGTCAAGGAGTTCACCGGTGACCCGCGCCGTGCCTACGAGATCGCGGAATACGCACCCGGCCTCGACGTGATCATCGGCTCGGACGACGTCGTCCTCGAGTTGGCCATCGCGGGTGCCAAGGGATGGATCGCGGGCTACACCAACGCCTTCCCGACCGCTTCGCGTGCGCTGTACGACGCTTCGATGGCCGGGGACCTCACCACCGCGGTGCCGCTCTACCGGACGCTGCACCCGCTGCTGCGCTGGGACTCCAAGACCGAATTCGTGCAGGCGATCAAGCTGTCGATGGACATGGTCGGTCGCTACGGCGGCCCCTGCCGTCCTCCGCGTCTGCCGCTCACGGCCGAGCAGGAGAAGGTCGTCCGCGCGGCGACGCAGGCCGCCATCGACGCGGGACTCGCGACGGCCTGACATGCAGGCCAAGCGGGTCCTGCAGGTCGTCGACTCCCACACGGAGGGCATGCCGACGCGTGTCGTCGTCGGGGGCGTCGGTGTCGTGCCTGGCGCCACGATGATGGAGCGTCGTCTCCATCTGATGGAGCACATGGACGACCTACGCGCACTGCTGATGTACGAGCCGCGCGGGCACGCGGCCATGAGTGGCGCGATCCTGCAGCCGGCCTCGCGACCGGATGCCGACTGGGGCGTGCTCTACATCGAGGTGACGGGCTGCCTGCCGATGTGCGGCCACGGCACCATGGGCGTCGCGACCGTGCTGGTCGAGACGGGCATGGTCCCGGTGACGGAGCCGGTGACGACCATTCGACTCGACACGCCCGCGGGACTCGTCGTCGCCGAGGTCGCGGTCGAGGGTGGCCGGGCGCGCTCGGTCACGCTGCGCAATGTCGAGTCCTTCGTGCTCGGCCTCGACCGCAACGTCGACATACCCGGCATCGGCACCGTCTCCTACGACATGACATTCGGCGGCAACTTCTACGCCATCGTGCGTGCGGAAGATCTGGGTGTGGATTTCTCCCGTGACAACAAGGACGCGATCCTCGCGGCGGGCATGGCGCTCATGGGCGCGATCAATGACGCCGACGCACCCGTGCATCCTGTTGATCCTGCGATCCGAGGTCTCCGCCATGTGCAGGTGCTCGCTCCAGGATCGGATGCCACGCACTCCCGCCACGCGATGGTCATCTCGCCCGGATGGTTCGATCGCTCGCCCTGCGGTACCGGCACATCGGGGCGTCTCGCCCAGCTGCACGCGCGCGGTGAGCTCGCGGTCGGCCAGGACTTCGTCAACGAGTCCTTCATCGGCACGCACTTCGTGGGCCGCATCGCGGAGACGACGGAGGTGGCCGGCATCCCTGCAGTCGTGCCGCTCATCACGGGGCGAGCATGGCTGACCGCCCTGTCGCAGATGCTGCTCGCGGACGACGATCCCTTCCCGGCGGGTTTCCTGCTGTGACCGCCGCACCCGAGGGACTGCCGTCGATCGGCGAGCGCACCAGCCTGCGCGAGCGCGTTGCCGAGTCGCTGCGCGCTGCCCTCGTCTCCGGGCGCATGGTGCCGGGTACGACGTACAGCATCCCGGCCCTCGCGGAGCAGTTCGGAGTGTCGGCCACTCCGGTACGCGAGGCGATGCTCGACCTGGTCAACGAAGGGATCATGGCGGCCGTCCCCAACAAGGGCTTCCGCGTGGTCGAACTCAGCGATGCCGAGCTCGACCAGATCACCGAGCTTCGGCGGCTGCTCGAGGTCCCGACCGTGGGCGGACTTGCGGGTGCGGTCGACCGGCCTGCCGTCCGGCGCCTGCGCGCGCTCGCCGATGCCGTGAGCGACGCCGCCCGACGCGGTGATGTCGTTGCCTATGTCGAAGCGGATCGTGAGCTCCATCTCGCCCTCCTAGCCGAAGCGGGCAATCCGCGACTCGTCGAGATGGTCGGCCGGCTGCGCGACCAGAGCCGGCTCTACGGTCTCGAGCAGCTGGCTGCAGACGGGGTGCTCGTCGACTCTGCCGCGGAGCACCTACGCCTGATCGACGCGCTGGAATCCGGCGATCGTCGTGCTGCGGAACGCGTCATGGCCCACCACCTCGACCATGTGCGCGGCATCTGGGCCAGCCGGCGGGAGGAGCGCGGATGATCGCCGACGTCGTGATCATCGGTGCCGGCATCGTCGGCGCCTGCTGCGCTCGTGCCTGCGCGCTTGCCGGCCTCGACACGGTGCTCGTCGATAGGGGTGCCGTCGCGAGCGGCACCACGGGCGCGGGCGAGGGCAACATCCTCGTCTCCGACAAGGAACCCGGCCCCGAACTCGACCTTGCGCTGCTCAGCAGGCACCTGTGGGCGGAGATGGCAGGTGAGCTGGGTGATTCCTTCGAGCTCGATCCCAAGGGAGGGCTCGTCGTTGCGGCGCGCGCCGAGACCCTCGATCACCTTCGCGCCTTCGCGCGCGCCCAGGCGGAGAGCGGCGTTATCGCTGAGGACGTAGCTGCCACCGATCTTCACGATCATGAGCCGCACATCTCGCGTGACCTGGCCGGAGGCGTCTACTACCCGCAGGACATGCAGGTCCAGCCGATGCTCGCCGCAGCCCGCATCATCGAGGCGGGTGTCGCGACAGGCCGACTCCGTGTGCTCACCGGCCGCGATGTCACGGCAATCGACCGCGACGCCTCTGGTGCGGTCACCTGCGTGCGCACATCGGGTGGCGATATCGCGACACGCGCCGTCGTCAACGCCGCGGGCACATGGGGTGGTGAGGTGGCTGCCCTCGCCGGTGTCGAGCTTCCTATCCTGCCGCGCCGCGGCTTCATCCTCGTGACCGAGCCGCTCCCCGTCATGGTGCGCCACAAGGTGTACGCCGCCGACTACGTCGCGAACGTTGCCTCCGATAACGCGGGTCTGGAGACCTCCGCGGTCATCGAGGGGACGATGTCGGGCACCGTGCTTATCGGCGCGAGTCGCGAGCGCGTGGGATTCGACAAGACCCTCGACTGGGCCGTCGTGCGCCGACTCGCTCGACAAGCGATCGAGATCTTCCCGTTCCTCGCCGAGGTGCAACTGCTGCGCACCTACGGCGGCTTCCGTCCCTACTGCCCCGACCATCTCCCCGTCATCGGTCCTGATGCGCGCGTACCGGGGCTGCTGCACGCCTGCGGTCATGAGGGGGCCGGGATCGGCCTCGCGGCTGCGACCGGCGTGCTCATCGCGGAGTCGATCATCGGTGCAGCGACGTCACTGGACCTTGCTCCCTTCGCCCCCGAGCGATTCGAGGTGAGTCGTGTCCTCTGAGATCGCCTTCACCTTCGACGGAGCGCCGATGGCAGCAGTCGAGGGGCAAAGCATCGCGGGTGCCCTGATCGGCAGCGGAGTCCTGTCGTGGAGACGCACGCGCTTCGACGATCAGCCCCGCGGGGTCTTCTGCGGGATCGGTGCCTGCTTCGACTGCCTCGTCACCGTCAACGACGAGCCCAATGTGCGGGCCTGCCTTGCGCCCGTGCGCGAAGGCGATCGCGTCATGCGTCAGGAGGGCACCGGACATGACGCGTGAGTGCGATGTCGCCGTGATCGGCGCGGGCGCTGCAGGGGTAGCCGCGACCGTGGTCGCCGCGCGCTCCGGCTGCCGGGTCAGCCTTCTCGACACAGGTGCGCGCCCGGGTGGTCAGTACTACCGCGGCGCTGATCTGTCGACGCTTCCTGCCTCAGGCCTGTCCTACGCCGCCCTTGCGGGAGACCTTGATGGCCTCATCTCTGCTGGTGCGGTCGACTACCGCCCGCGCACCACGGCCTATGCCCTCCAGCGCGAGGGAGATCGCCTCACCGTGCGCACGCGTGGCGATGATCGGCAGCGTGATGATGTCGGCATCGTCACCGCCGGCACCGTCGTCCTCGCGACAGGCGCCTTCGACCGGCCGCTGCCCTTCCCCGGCTGGACCCTCCCGGGAGTGATGACGGGCGGTGGCGCGCAATCGCTGGTCAAGGGTCAGGGAGTGCTCCCCGGTCGACGCGTTGTCGTCGCGGGCACGGGGCCCTTCCTTCTCGCGGTTGCCGCCACTCTGCTCGAGCGCGGTGCCGACGTGGCTGCCGTCGTGGAGGCCAACGACCCGGTGGTGGGAAGTCTTCGCCAGATGCGCGGTCTCACTGCCGGGCTCGGCAAGACCGGTGACCTCACTCGCTTCGTCACCGCGCTGGCCCGCCACCGGGTGCCCTATCTGCGCCGACATCGCATCGTGGAGGCGATGGGTGATGGTCGCGTCTCTGGGGTGCGCATCGCGCGCGTGGATGCGGACTGGCATCCCATCGCAGGCACCGAGCGCGTGATCGAGTGCGACGCCGTGTCCGTGGGCTTCGGCTTCGTGGCTCAACTTGACCTCGCCGCACAAGTGGGAGCGCGTATCGTCCCCGGCGCCGATGGTGGACTCGCGGTGCACGTCGACGACGATCAGGCGACGTCCGTGTCCGGCCTGCTGGCCGCGGGGGAGACAACCGGTATCGGCGGAGTCGATGCCGCGCGCGTGGAGGGCCTTGTCGCGGGGGCGACAGCGGCGGCCCGCTCCGGGAGGACCTGCGCGCTGTCATCATCCGCCGTCGATAGCGCACGCCACGACGTGGCTCGCTGGCGGCATTTCGCTGCTGCTCTGCACGCCACCTTCCCTGTCCGGACCGGTTGGGTCGACAGCGTGCGCGAGGACACGCTCGTGTGCCGGTGCGAGGAAGTCTCCGTGGCACGCGTACTCGAGGCGGTGGCACTCGGTGCCCGGGATGCGCGCACGGTCAAGCTGCTGAGCCGGGCGGGCATGGGCTGGTGCCAGGGCCGCATGTGCGCGGCAGCGGTCGATGGCCTGTGCGGATTCGACGACATCGCGTCGCTCCAGGGAGCGTCGTACCGACCGGTCGCGGTGCCTGTGCCCCTGGGCGCACTCGCGGCCGAGGCAGTGGAAGGGTGACCCCGTGACATCCGTGCGATTCCTCGACGAGCAGGCGACGTACGCCGCGGCAACCATCGGCCAGTGCGCGGACGCACTCGAGGCCGCGCTACGTGCCGGTCTGCCGGGTGAGCCCGATCCCGCGCGCATCTTCGTCGATCTGCCGCCCGGTGAGCTCCTTCTCATGCCGAGCCGCGTGACGGGCACCCCGACGGTCAAACTCGTCACCATCCACCACGATGCCGATCGGCCCGATCCGCGGATCAAGGGCGTGCACGTCGTCTTCGACCCGGTGTCGCTCGCGCCGATGGTGATCATGGATGCCGCTGCGCTCACCGTGATGCGCACGACGGCGGTGAGCATTGTGGCGCTGCGCATGATCGCCAAGCCTGACTGCGACACCCTCATCGTCTTCGGCGCTGGCCCCCAGGCTCGGGCGCACATCGACGCGATCACCGCCGAGTGGCCGATCCGCAAGGTCACGGTCGTGGCGCGTCGACCCGAGCGCGCTGCTGACATGGTGGCCGACGCCACGATCCGCCATCCCGACGTGGAATTCGCCCTGGTCCACACCGATGACGCCGCTCCCGCCATCCGCGAGGCCCGGATCATCGTCGCAGCGACCACGGCGACGAGTGCGCTCTTCGATGCTGCCGATGCGCGCGACGATGTGGCCGCGGTCGCCGTCGGCACGCACTCGCCGACCTGCTGCGAGTTGCCGAGTGAGCTGGTCGGTCGATCCTTCGTCGTCGTGGAGGAGCGCGAGTCAGCACTACGCGAGGCCGGGGACGTCGTCTGCGCCATCACCGCGGGTCTCATGACACCGGATGACATCGCCGCCGACCTCACCGAGGTCGCTCGACGCTCGGTCGAGGCGCCCAATGGTGGCTCGCGCGTATTCAAGAGCATGGGCATGGCCTGGGAGGACGCTGTCGTCAGCGGCCGCATCGCAGAGGGAGTGGCATGAGCACAGTCATGAGCGTCGACGAGGCCTGCGCGGCAGCCAAGGCGGCGAGCCAGTGGTACGCCGACACGGATCTGCCCACGCGGGCCGCGCTGCTGGAGGCGATCGCTGACGCGGTCGATGCCGCGCGCGATGACCTCGTGCCCATCGCCGTCGAGGAGAGCCGTCTCGGAGTGGATCGCCTCACCGGCGAGGTGGGGCGCACGAGCGGCCAACTGCGCCTCA
>JBJOJS010000131.1:0-14958 GCA_046046455.1 Actinomycetota bacterium
AGCTCCACCGACTCCTCGCGGCCGCGGACATTGGCTCCGGCCTGGACGCGCTTGTAGTGGTTGTAGACGGCGACGGAGAGGGCCTTCTTGGCGACCTCCTGGCCGATCACGTAACTGTCGAGGAACTCGTAGATCTCGCGCGGCTTGGGCAGCTCATCGAAGGGCATGTCCGCGGAGTCGCTGAGCTCCTCTTCGATGATCTCGTTGCACAGGTCGATGCACTCGTCGCAGATGTAGACGCCGGGGCCGGCGATGAGCTTCTTGACCTGCTTCTGGCTCTTCCCGCAGAAGGAGCACTTGAGGAGGTCACCCCCATCACCGATGCGCGCCACGGCAACTCCTTCGATCTCGGGCAGGCGAGTGCCCCCGAGTCTCCGACGGTACCCCCATGTGGCCCCCCGTGGGGGTGATTGTGCCCCCGGCGCGTTCAGCCATCAGCGGACGCGCGGTCACGGTGGCGCGCGCCTACGAGACCGCGGGCACCTTGCGGGACGCGATGACCTGGTCGATCAGGCCGTAGTCGCGAGCGGCATCAGCGGTCAGGATGCGATCGCGCTCGATCTCCTTCTCCACCTGCTCTGCGGATCGGCCCGTATGCAGCGACAGGATGCCGACCATCTCGTCGCGCATGCGCAGGATCTCGTTGGCCTGGATCTCGACGTCGGATGCCTGGCCGCCACCCTCGGTGTAGGGCTGGTGGATGAGGATGCGCGAGTGCGGCAGGGCGAAGCGCTTGCCCGGCGTACCCGCGGCCAGGAGCACCGCGGCGGCCGAGGCGGCCTGACCGAGGCACACCGTCTGCACCTGGGGCTTGACGAACTGCATCGTGTCGTAGATCGCGGTCATGGCGGTGTAGGAGCCACCGGGTGAGTTGATGTAGATCTGGATGTCGCGATCGGGGTCCATGGACTCCAGGCACAGCAGCTGCGCCATGACGTCATCGGCCGAAGCGTCATCGATCTGCACCCCGAGGAAGATGATGCGCTCCTCGAAGAGCTTGGTGTACGGGTTGTGCACGCGCTCGCCATTGGCCACGCGCTCCCGGAACTCGGGGAGGATGTAGCGGGCCTGGGGGACGGAGAGCCCCGACTGGGTGCGCATGCGGTCTCCTTCGATGCGGGGATCGGCGTTCACTTGGAGGCTCCCGGGGCATCCGCCGACGTGGAGTAGACGTGGTCGATGAGGCGATAGTCGCGGGCTTCCTCGGCCGTGAACCAACGGTCACGGTCGGAATCGGCCTCGATCTCCTCGATGGTGTGGCCGCTGTGCTCGGCGATGAGCTGAGCCATGCGCTTCTTGATGAAGAGCATCTGCTCTGCCTGGATCTTGATGTCGGATGCGGTGCCGCCGATCCCGCCGAGCGGCTGGTGCATCATGATCCGCGTGTTGGGCGTGGCGTAGCGCTTGCCTGCCGCACCGGCGCAGAGCAGGAACTGACCCATCGAGGCAGCGAGACCCATGGCGATGGTGGTCACGTCGTTGGGGATCAGCTGCATGGTGTCGTAGATGACCATGCCCGCCGTGATGGAGCCGCCCGGGGAGTTGATGTAGAGGGTGATGTCCTTGTCGGGATCCTCGGCCGCGAGCACCTGGAGCTGCTTGGCGATGCGATTGGAATTCTCGTCGCGAACTTCGCCCTCGAGCCAGACGATCCGCTCGCGAAGGAGGCGCTCATCGAGCATGTCTCCGAATCCGGTCATGCTCGGTGCGCCGGTCCGCAGGTCGATGCTCACGCGCGTCTCCTCTCGATCGGCCGGGGATCCGACCGCCTGACGACCCTAACGCCGCCGGCGGCCCCGATAGTCCCGGCCCCGGTCGTGTTCGCCGTGAGCGTAGGCCTCAGGCCTCGTCGGCCTCGGCCGCACGCAGCTCCGAGTCGACGGTCTCCAGGTCGACGGGCCGGCCGGAGGCGTCCACGACGCGAGCCTTCGTGGTCACGACCGCGAGAGCCTTCGCCCGGCGGATATCGCCGATGGCCATGGGCAACTGACCCGCCTGCACGAGCGCCTGGGCGAAGGCGTCCGGGGACATGCCGTAGCGGGGCGCGTTCTGCAGGAGCCACGCGGAGAGCTCGGACTCGCCGACCGAGATCTCCTCAGCCTCAGCGATCTTGTCCAGGAGCAGACGGCTGCGCAGGCCATCGCGCGCCTCGCGCTCGACCTCGGCGCGGTGGTCATCGTCGCCGGCGTGACCGTCGGCGAAGTGATCCTCGACCTCCTGGCGGATGACGCCTTCGGGAAGCGGGAAGTCGACGAGGCCGAGCAGTGCCTCGTGCACCTTGCCCCGAGCCTGCATCCCCTGCTCGAGCACGCGCACGCGTCCGAGACGAGTGCGAATGTCCTCGCGGAGCTCCCCGATCGTGTCGAACTCCGAAGCGAGCTGGGCGAAGTCATCGTCAGCGGCCGGTAGGGCTCGCTCGCGCACGGCCGAGACGGTGACGTTGACCGTGAGGGGGCGACCGACGTACTCCCCACCCTCGGGCGTGAACTCGAAGGTGCGGGACTCCCCCGCTGTGGCACCGCGCACGGCGTCATCGAAGCCGGGCAGCATTCCGTCGGTCCCGAGTTCGTAGGAGAGCGCATGGCCGGAGAGATCCTCGACGGACGTGCCGTCAGCTTCATAGCCCAGGAGATCGACCAGCAGGATGTCGCCATCCGCCGCCGCGCGCTCGACCGGAGTAAGGGATGCGAAGCGTCCACGCAGGCCGGTGAGCTGCTCCTCGACCTCGTCGTCGGTGACGGCCGCGTCCTCGACCTCGACGGCGATGCCGGAGTAGTCCGGGAGATCGAACTCCGGCCTGATATCGACCTCGGCCGTGAAGGTCAGGGACTGACCGTCGGCCAGCTCCGTGACCTCGACGTCCGGTCGACCGAGGGGCACCACGGAGTTTTCGCGCAGCGCGTCCTCGTAGGCCTTGGGGAGGACGTCGTTCACGGCCTCCTCGAGCACCGCGGCGCGACCCACGCGCTGGTCGATGATGCGCGCGGGGACCTTGCCCTTGCGGAAGCCCGGGATAGAGACCTGCTTGGCGATGGCCTGGTACGCCGCATCGAGGCTCGGGGCGAGCTCGTCGAAGGGCACCTCCACCGTGAGCTTCACACGGGTGGGGCTGAGGGTCTCGGCAGTGCTCTTCACGGACATCTCCTACGGGGCGTTGAGTCGCGTCAGCCTACTTGGCTGCCGCACCCGCCCTTCAGGGGCGGCAGATCCGCGCACAAGTGCACTGGTCGGGGTACCCGGATTTGAACCGGGGGCCTCCTGCTCCCAAAGCAGGCGCGCTACCAAGCTGCGCCACACCCCGCGTGCCTGCACGAGGCAGACGCCGTCAGTCTAGGGGCGGTCGGTGGGCCCTGACTCCGGGGCGTACGCGCCGTCCTCGCAAGCGGGTACCCTGATGTCTCGCACGCTCGCGGGTGTAGCTCAATGGTAGAGCCCCAGCCTTCCAAGCTGGTGGTGCCGGTTCGATCCCGGTCACCCGCTCCACGCATCACCCTGACCTAGCATGCGCCCATGACCACCAACACGATCTGCCTGTGGTTCGACTCCGACGCCGAGGGTGCGGCCAACTTCTACGCGCAGACCTTCCCCGACAGTGCCGTCACGGCGATCGAGCGCGCTCCGGCGGATTTCCCGTCGGGCAAGGCAGGTGACGTGCTCACCGTTTCCTTCACCGTCGTGGGGATCCCCTGCCTCGGCCTCAACGGCGGTCCGGCGTTCACTCAGTCGGAGGCATTCTCCTTCCAGATCGCCACGGCGGATCAGGAGGAGACTGATAGGTACTGGGATGCGATCGTCGGCAATGGCGGCCAGGAGAGCGCCTGCGGCTGGTGCAAGGACAGGTGGGGCGTGTCCTGGCAGATCATGCCGCGCGCGCTGAGCGACGCACTCGCCGCGGGCGGCGACGAAGCACGCCGCGCATTCGAGGCGATGATGACGATGACCCGGATCGACGTCGCCGCCATCGAGGCTGCCCGCCGTGGTGGATGAAGCACCAGGAGTCGTGGATCTGAGGCACCGCGGCATCGCGCACCGCATCATCCACCCCGGTCACGTGACGTCGGTCGAGGAAGCCGCAGCCGCATGCGGCGTTGGACCCGAGCAGGTGGTCAAGACCCTCGTCGTACGCCGCGGCGAAGGTGACTACGTCCTCGTGCTCGTGCCCGGGGACCGCTCCCTCTCCTGGCCCAGGTTGCGCGCACTACTCGGCGTCAACCGGATCTCGCTGCCCGACGCCGACGAGGCGCTCGCCGCCACCGGTTACGCCCGCGGCACCATCACGCCACTCGGTCTCGATCTGCCCGTCGTCGCCGACGAGCGCATCGTGGGCAGGGAGATCACCCTGGGAACGGGGCAGCGCGACACGGTGGTCGCCCTCGACGCCGATGCGGTGATCGATGCCTACGCCGCTGTCGTGGCTGACGTCACGTCTGACGCTTCGCGCCAATGACGAGCGGCGCCCGCAGGCTCCAGTCGTAGATGACGATCGTGCGCAGGACGACGTCCTGCACGGAGCGATTGCGCTTGCTGATCAGCGCCCAGCCCAGACCGATCGGGAATCCGACTGAGAACGCCGCTCGGGCCAGTGCGACCGGCCAGTGCACGCGCTCGCCCTTGCGGTTGACGACGCGCACACCCATGACCCACGCACCGAGCGACCGACCGCTCGTCGCCCACGACACCGTCCAGTAGAGCGTGGTGAAGACGTAGCCCCAGAGGACGAGCGTGGCGGCACGAGGAGGCTGGACGTCGACGCCCGGAGTGAAGATGAGCTGGAGGATTTCGATGCCGAGCCAGACGCCCATCATGAGGAGCGCGACGAGCGCAACGTCGATGACGCTCGCCACGAAGCGCGTGGCGAAGCCGGCCCGCTCTCCCTGGAACTCCCGGGCATCTTCGGGGATGGCGAAGTCTGCGGCCGTCTCCTTGCCATCGCCGCGTCGCCACTCGCTGAAGGTCGTCATGACTCCTCACCGGCTAGTGACTCGGGCTCGCCGGGCGCATCGAGCTTGCGGCCGCGGCGCGGCAGGAGCCGGTCCACGATACGCGCGGTCGCGATGTCGGTGGCATAGGAACGCAGCCGCACGGCATCGATCGCGTCGTTGGCGACACCACCGGTGGACTGGCGGATGATCGCGGGCAGGTCCGTTTGCTCGATGACGTACTCGGCGATCTCGACGATGGGGAGTCGGTCGATCACCGGCTCAAGATCGACGGTAGCGACCAGGGCGTCGATGTCGACCCGTTGCTCGACGAGCGCCGTGAGATCGAGCTGATCGAGCACAGCATCGACGACGGCGACGAGGTCGACGCGCTGGAGCACGATCTCCGTGACATCGATCGAATCGAGAGCCGCTTCGACGACCCGTCGCAGATCGACCCGCTCGAGGACGATCCGCGTGAGGTCGATCTGGTCCAGAGCGCTGGTGATGATCGCCCGCAGGTCCACACGGCCCACGACGAGCCCGGTGATGTCGATGCGCTGGACCACGGCGTCGGTCACGCTGGGCACGACACGATCGAGGACTGCGGAAGTCGAGGGCCCCGCGACGGTGCTCACCACGTCGATGGCCGTCGAGGCGGCCGACCCCACCGCGGCCCCCATCGCCGAACCCATCGCGGAGAGGAGGCCGAAGACGCCATCGGGCGGATCCTGCTCGACCGGGCGCACGACGAGGATCACCTCCGCCCTCTCCTCAGGATCCATGTGCCGATCCTCGCAGAGTCTGCCGCCGCGGTCAGCCGCCGGCGGAAGGCCAGCCGACGATGACGGCGAGGCCGCCCATGGCGCTGCGCTCAGCCCGGACAGAGCCTCCGCTCGCCACGGCCCCCTCGCTCACGAGCGCGAGGCCCAGGCCGCTACCTCCCGGGTTGGCCGCAGACCCGCGGGCGAATCTTTCGAAGATGCGCCCACGGTCGGACTCGGACACACCCGGGCCATCGTCCTCGACTCGAAGGATGACGAGGTCAGCCGATGGGGCGAGCGACACGATGACCCGCGACCGGGCGTAGGCGAGGGCGTTGCCGAGGAGTTCGTCCACCGATCTGCCGACGAGTCCGGGCAGGGTGCGTACGACGAGATCGGGCTCGATGTTCGACTCGATGACGACGTTGCGCTCCACCGCCAGGGGATCCGCCGCTGCGATGCGATCAGCCACCAGGAGGGACGCATCTGAGTTCACCGCGCCTAGCGTCGATGCGTCGCTCTTGGCCAGCGCGAGGACCTGGTCGATGCGTCGCGTCAGGCGATCCACCTCTGCGGTGGCGGCCGCTGCCTCGCCCCGGATGCGTGGATCGTCCGCGGTGTCCTCGATGGCCTCCAGCCGGAGCCGGATGCTCGTCAGTGGTGTGCGCAGGTGATGCGATGCATCGGCCGCGACGCGCTGCGCTCGGGAGATCATGTCGCCGAGGCGACCCGCGGTGGAGTTGAGGGCGGTCGCGACATCCCGGACTTCCTTCGGTCCTCGCCCCTCCTCTGCTCGCAGATCGAGGTCTTCCGGCAACACGCGCGCAATATCGGCGACATCCTCCAGCGGCGCGGCGATCGACCGAGCGAGGAGCCAGGCGACCAATGCTGCGGCGAGGACGACGGCGATGACGAAGACGCCCAACCACAACTCCGTACGGCGTACGGCATCGGTCACCGCGGTCTCGGGCAGGGAGAGTCGTACGGCCGCAACAACGCGCTCGTCCTTGACGACCGGCGCCGCGACGTACCGCAGGTCAGCGCCGAGGGTGTCCGAGAAGCGCACGCTCGACGTGAGCGAGCCCTCGAGCGCACTCTGGACCTCGGGTCGATCGAAGGAACGATCCAGCCCGGTGTTGTCGCTGTCCGCGACGAGCACCAGGGAGTCGTCGACGACCACGACGCGCGCAGCTGCCTGCGCTGAGATGTCCTCCACCGTGTCGGGCCAGGCCGACTGGGGCTGGGACGCGAGGACCGACGCGGCAGCAAGTGTCTCGACCTCCAGCTGGGAGACGAAGGCCGAGCGCTGATCACTGGCGACCAGCAGCACCATCGGCACCGCGAGGGCGACCGCGACCAGAGCTGCGACGGCTGTCATCACGAGCACGAGCCGACGGGTCACGACTCCGCCAACCGGTACCCCACGCCGCGCACCGTCTCGATGAGGCTTGGATCGCCGACCTTCCTGCGCAGCGACGCGACATGCACGTCCAGGGTCTTGCCCGTGCCGACCCAGACCGGGTCCCAGACGCGCGCGTAGAGCTCCTGCCGCGGTACGACGCGACCGGGCTCCTCGGCCAGGACGGCCAGGAGGTCGAACTCCTTCGCCGTGAGATCGACAGGCTCCCCATCGATGATGGCCTCGCGACGATCGCGGTCCACCACCACGCGGGCGCTGCTCGTGGTCGGCTCGCGCCGCCGGCGGCGCCCGACCGCGCGGATGCGCGCGGCGAGTTCGCGCACGGAGAAGGGCTTGACGACATAGTCGTCGCTGCCGAGTTCGAGGCCGACGATGCGGTCGGTCTCCTCACCACGGGCGGTCGCGATGATGACGGGCACATCGGATGTGCGGCGGATTTCGCGCAGGACATCGAGGCCGTCACCGTCGGGAAGGCCCAGGTCGAGGAGCACGAGGTCGGGAGCCCCTTCACGGACCGCGGGGACCACCTGAGCGGCGTAGCTCACGAGGTCGACCGTGAAGCCATTGCGCTCCAGGCCCTCCTTCAGGGGCACGGCGACCGCCGCATCGTCCTCGACCACGAGCACATGCACGTGCCGATGCTCCCACGACAACCCGGGGGATCTGCAGCCCAGACGACTCCTTACCCGGGCTTTACCTTGACCTGAACATCCCCTGCTCTCCGACTGGTTCCCTAAGTGAGGGCGCGAAGACGCGCATCGAATCGAGCAGGGAGAGGCCATGAGCCGAGGAATAGTCATCTCAGCGGTCGCGGGTGGCGCTGCCATCCTCGCCGCTGCCACCGTGGCGGGCGTCGCGGTCGTCAACGCCGCATCCGCGACCGAACCCTCCGAGCCGACGCGGAGCGTCGTGGCCGAGCCCGTCGCGCAGGCGACGCAGGCGGAGGTGGCCCTCCCCGACGTCACCAAGCCCAGCAAGGCCCCCAAGCCCGGTGAGCCGACGGTCATCACCGTGCCGGCCGAGGGCTCAGGCCAGGGCGGGTCCTATGCCGATGACGACGACGCCGAGGGCGGCAGCAAGGCCTACGGCGAGGACGAGTCCGAGCAGGGCGACGAGCAGTACTCCGAAGAGAGTTCCGACGATCAGTACGCACACGGAGACGACGAGCAAGAGACCGAGGACGGCGACTCCGACGAAGACTACGAGGATGAAGGCGAGCACGACGATGACGACGACTAAGCCCGCACGCAAGCCAGCAACCCATCGGACCGGGCAACGCATTCTCGCCGCCAGCATGGCGTCGGCTGCATGCGTCGGCCTCGTCGGACTCGTCGGCGTCCGCGCCGCGCAGTCGAGCACGCAGGCCGAGCCGGATGACGAATACGCCGCCACCACAAGCGCCGACGGCTACACCCGCGCGGATCTCGACGCCTATGCGGCGCAGCTCAACGACCAGGCTCGCCAGCTCGACGACTACCAGCGCCAGCTCAAGAAGACGGCCAAGGCACTCAATGCCGAGGTCGCGGCGTACAACGAGGCGGTCGCAGCCGGCGAGACCGTCTACGTGCAGGCACCCGCCGACACCAACTGGGTCCCCACGTCCAACTCCGGTGGAGGGAACGGTGGAGGCAACGGGGGCGGCCAGGCCGCTCCGCAGCCCGCACCCGCACCCCAGCCCGCCTCCAACTCGCACAGCAGCTGAGGACGACATGTATCTCGCCGATCGACGCCATCGAGCCATGGGCAGCGACGCCCAGGTGCTGGTGTACGCCGCGACGCAGGAGGCGGCCGATGAGCTCGCCCACCTCGCGCTCGTGCGCGTGCAGCTCCTCGAGCAGTGCTGGTCGCGCTTCCGCGCCGACAGCGAGTTGTCCCTGCTCAACGACAGGGCCGGCCAGGGTCCGGTGATCGTCTCTCCGGATCTGGAGACGCTCGTCGCGACCATGCTCGAGGCGGCGGCGTGGTCGGACGGGGTCTATGACCCCACGGTCCTCGGCGCGGTGCGCGCCCACGGGTACGACGCGGACTTCGCCGAGGTGATCGCCCGCGACAGCCTGCGCGCGATCGACGAGGCACTCGCCCCGTCCCGCGGAACCGCAGGAATCGTGCTCGACCGCGACCAGCACACGCTGAGCCTGCCCAGCGGCGTGGGCATCGATCCCGGCGCGATCGGCAAGGGCCTGGCCGCCGACATCATCGCCGACGAGATCCACGCGGCCGGCGCCGAAGGCGTCCTCGTCAATCTCGGTGGCGACGTCTGCGTCCGCGGCACCGCGGGCGGCAGCGCATGGACGATCGGCATCCAGGATGACCGCAGCGCCGACTCGCCCGTCGTTCACCAGATCGAGCTGACGGGTCAGCGTCGCGCCGTCGCCACCTCGTCCTCGCTGCGTCGGCGATGGAGCGGTCGCCACCATGTGATCGATCCCTTCACCGGTCAGCCGTCGCAGTCGGACCTGGCACAGGTCAGCGTCGCTGCTCCGACGGGCTGGCAGGCCGAGGCTGCGACGACCTACGCACTCGTCCGTGGCGCACAGGCTGCGACCGACTGGCTCGAGGCGAATGGCTTCGAGGCCCTGCTCTTCCCGCACGACCCCGCTTCAGCACCCCTTCGAGTCAGGGAGACCCTCCATGTTTGACGCCCTCGCCAACGTCCCGTGGACATGGCTTCTCATCCGCGCCTCCGGCGTCACCGCTTGGGGACTCCTCACCGCGGTGGTGGTCTGGGGCATCCTGCTGCGCACCCGCGTGCTGGGCAGCGTGGCTTCGCCGCAGGGTCTGATGGTCATGCACCGCTGGCTCAGTGCCCTCGCGCTGGGATTCCTCGCCCTGCACATGGGCCTGCTGCTCATCGATCCCGCGGTGTCGTTCACCCCGATGCAGCTCCTCGTACCCTTCACCTCGACGTGGCAGCCCTTCGCCGTCGGCCTCGGCACCATCGCCCTATGGATGCTCATCCCGGTCTCGGTTGTCGGACGCCTCCGTACGCGACTGGGCAAGGCGGGCAACGCGTGGTTCCGACGCACGCACCTCATCGCCTACGCCGCATGGCCCGTGGCTACTGCGCACTACGTCCTCGCCGGCACCGATGCGCTCTCCGAGTGGTCGATCGGGCTGCTCATCGCAGGCACGGCGCTCATCGTCCTCGCACTCCTCGCCCGGGCCTTCGTGCCGCCGGCGACGCCACGCCGCGCCACCGCGTCAGCGCCGAAGGCACCGGCGCGCGCAGAGGTTGCTGCAGAGGCCCCTTCCGATGCACCTGCCGATGCGCCTACTGAGCCGGCGCTCGTCTAACTAGTAGCGCGGAGCCGCCGATCGGGGCAGGGCCGCGAGATCCGCGAGGTCTCCCGGTTCCAGCACCAGGTCGGCGGCTTCGGCGTTCTCCTCGAGCCAGCGACGTCGCTTGGTCCCCGGGATCGGCACGACATGGTCCCCCTGCGCCAATACCCAGGCGAGCGCCACCTGGGCCGCCGTCGCTCCCCGACGCTCGGCGACAGCCCGCACGCCATCGACGATCGCTGCATTCGCCGCCATCGCCTCGGGTGTGAAGCGGGGATTCGCCGAGCGGAAGTCGCCCTCGCCGATCGCATCCGCGGTAAGCGCACCGGTGAGGAAGCCGCGACCGAGTGGGCAGTAGGCGAGGAAGCCGATACCGCGCTCCTCGGTGAGTGCGAGCACTCCGTTGACGACGTTCTCCTCGGTCCACAGCGAGAGCTCGCTCTGCACGCTCGAGACGGGGTGCACGTCATCCGCCGCCGAGATCTCCTCGACGGTGGCCTCGGACAGGCCGAGGAAGCGGACCTTGCCGGCTGACACCAGCTCTGCCATGGCACCCCAGGTCTCCTCGACCGGGACTGCGGGATCGACGCGATGCAGCTGATACAGGTCGATGGTGTCGATGCCGAGTCGCCTGAGCGATGCATCGCACGCGGCCCGGATGTGTTCAGGGCTTCCGTCGAGTCCGTAGGCAGTCGCATCGATGGGCACGAGCCCGGCCTTGGTCGCGATGATCACGCTGTCGCGCAGACCCGCGCGCACGACGTACTCGCGGATGATCTCCTCATTGGTGAAGGGGCCGTAGACATCGGCGGTGTCGAGGAGCGTGATGCCGAGCTCGACCGCACGCTGCAGTGTCGCTTCGACCTCGGCGGGATCGGCGTCGGCGACGTTGTAGGCCCAGGACATCGGCATGCACCCCAGCCCGATGGCACTTACCCCGAGCTCACCCAGCAGGCGCTGCTCCATATCCATCCCTTCCCGTCCATCGCTTCGCGTGAACGCCAGATCCCGACCCTAGTGCGGTGGCACAGTAGTGAGGCCATGGACGACAGGAGAGCACGGACATGAGAGCAATGTCGCTGAGCGGATATGCCGGAGCGATGCTGGCTGAGCGCGTCGGAGTGGGAGTCGCCGCCGGACTCGCGCCCGGTGCCCTGCTGAAGTCCTTCGGCATCGACGAATCCGAGGACTCCCCCACACTGCGCTACTTCGCCCGCCTCTTCGCCGTGCGCAACGCCGTGCTCGGCGTCCTGGTGTGGGAGGCGCGCCATGATCCCCGGCGTCTCGAGCGCGTCGCTTGGATCAACGCCGTCACCGAGCTCGTCGATGCCGCAGCAGCTGCAGCTCCACTGACGACGGGACGTACCAAGCCGCAGGCCGCGGCCGGGGCGATCGGTGCCTCGCTTGCGGTGAGTGCGGCCTTCGCCGGACTAGCCCTACGTGCACGCCGGGCGCGCTAGATCAGGCCCAGCACCTGGGGTACGGCGAGCCGGCGCACCTTGCCGGACTCGGTGCGGGGCAGGTCGTACAGGCGGTAGTAGTCCTTGGGTCGCTTGAACGCCGCGAGTGAGTTCGCCGCCCAGGCACGTAGGTCTGCCTCGGAGACGTCGCCCACGACCGCCGCGCACACGCGCTGCCCCCACCGCTCGTCATCGATCCCGAAGACCGCGACCTGATCGACACCCGGACATGCGAGAAGTACTGCTTCGACGTCGTCGGGATAGACATTCACTCCCCCCGTGATGACGAGATCGTCGCGTCGGCCGTCGATGAAGAGGTAGCCGTCGTCATCCAGCCTGCCGAGGTCGCCGACGGTGAACTCGCGCTCGCCGTCGGGGCCGATGCGCCACGCCGACTCGGTCTTGACCGGGTCGCCCCAGTACTCGAACGACGACCAGCGCGGCGGAGTGCACCAGATGACGTCGTCGTCCGTGCGCAGCCGACGTCCTGGGCGAGCGCGCCCCACGGTGCCGGGCCGCTCCTCCCAGTCCACTCCGGGGCAGAGGCTGAACTGCCCTTCGGTCGCGCCGTAGAACTCCACGGTGCGCTCCGCACCCGCCCATGCGTGGATGCGGCGCTTCAACGGCGCGGGGCACGCTGCTCCCGCGTGGATGAGGAGGCGGTACGGCGACTCCGGGATCGGCTCCGGCAGGGAGAGCAGGCGCTGCAGGTGGCTCGGCACGGTGAACGCCACCGTCGGGCGGAAGTCGACAAGCGCTTGCGCGGTGGCCCGGGCATCGAACCAGCCCGGCAGCAGCACGGTGCCGCCAGCGAGGAGTGTCGCGATGCCGAAGCGCAGCGGGGCGGAGTGCGCCAATGGTCCATGCGTGAGCATCACGTCGTCGGGCGACAGCGACCAGGGTTCGATCTCATCGAGCCACATCGCGCGCGCATCGGCCTCGTCCAGTACTCCTGTCCAGACTCCCTTGGACCTCCCCGTGGTGCCCGAGGTGAAGTGCATGGGCCGCGCGAGCGGGAACTCCGCGATGTCAGCCTCCCCCGAGGCACCGTCGAGGAACGCCTGCAGATCGGGTGCGTGATCGAGGATGAGACCGGGTGCGGTGTCCGCGATGAGCACATCGCGCTCCGGTGGCGTGAGTGCGGGGTTGACCATGACGGGGACGACGCCGGAGCGCAGCGCTCCGTAGGCGAAGGCGAGGACATCGCGCTGCACGCGAGCCGCCTCGCCCCGGGCCCGATCATCCCCATGCACGTCTCGGTGCCCATCCCCTGGCCCTGGGTAACGGGGCAGGACGATGGCCACGCGATCACCGGAGCCGAGACCCCGTCGGCGCAGTGCTGCACACGCGCGACGGGCGAGCACTTCGGCATGCTCCGGTGTGAGGACCTCCACCCGCGCGAATCTATCCGCGACCTCGGGTGGAGGATCACCTCCGGGATTCACGCCCAGGAGGAGGATCGATGGCCGACATCCGCGTCGTGAGCGTCACGCTCACCGAGGTGCACCGAGAGGCCGGCACCCCCGTGTCGCCGCCCACCCGCAAGGTCGTGGCGGCCGCCGTGGTGGCCAATCCGCTCGCCGGCAAGCCTCTGGTCGCCGACCTCGGCGTACTCGAGGAGATGAGCGCGGAGGTATCGGCCGTGCTCGTGCAGCGGGCACTGGAGGTGCTCGCCAGCGCCGGCGTCACCCCTGACCAGGTACGCGGCTACGGCAAGGGTGCCATCGTCGGCACCCGCGGGGAACTCGAGCACACCGCCGCTGTCCTGCATCCTCGCTTCGGAGCCCCGGTGCGCGCGGCCATCGGTGGCGGGGCCGACATCATCCCCGGCACCAAGAAGGTCGCGGGACCGGGAGCGACGATCACGATGCCCATCGGCAACAAGGACGACCGGTGGGTGTTCGACGACATGGACTCGGCGGAGATCACGATCCCCGACGCCCCCCGGGACGACGAGATGCTCATCGCCCTCGTCCTATCGACGGGCGGGCGTCCCCATGCACGCGTGAAGAAGCCGGGGGCCTGACATGAAGGTCATGGTGGGACTGGTACGCCGCGACGACATGTCACGCGAGGACTTCCGCCAGTGGTGGCTCGAGGAGCATGCGCCGTTGGCCCGCACCCTGCCGGGGGTGCGCCGCATCCATTTCAACCTCCTCGACGAGGAGGCACCCTTCGACGGGATCGCGGAACTGTGGTTCGACTCCCCCGAGGCTGCGGATGCGGCGTACGCGACAGAGATCGGCAAGGCGGTCGCTGCGGACTCGCTCGCACACGTGGCGTCACGCGTGCGCATGCTCTCGGACGAGCGCGAGGTGCTCTAGGACTCGCAGTGCTTCTTCAGGCCCTTGGTCGCACCCTTGAGGGTGTCACCGAGTGCCTTCTTCGCCAGGAAGCCGGGCAGCGGCAGGGACGGCTCGATCGACAGCGTGAGGGTGGCCTCGGTGCCCGCGCCCTTGGGGGCCAGCGACCACGAACCACTCGCGTCCTTCTGCGCCTTGCTCGGTGCGACGAGCGTCCACGACATCCCCGAGTCGGTGTGCGCGTAGTCGACCTCGAACTCGTCCTTGGCCACCTTGACGTCATTCACCTGACGCGCGCGACTGGGGAGGCCGTCGGCATCGGTGGCAAGCACCTCCGCCGAGACGCAGCCGGGGAACCAATCCACCTGGCCGGGGATATTGCGCACGACAGCGAGGACGTGGTCCATCGGAGCGTTGATCGACACGGTCTCGGATCCGGAGACGACACCCATAGGGGCACGCTAGGCCGAGGTGGGGCTCGGCGGGGCAGATCCGCTCAACTGGCCGGGCGATAGCGTCTGGCCCCATGACCTCAGGATCGGAATTGCCCGCGCGGGCGCGTGTCGTCGTCATCGGCGGGGGAATCATCGGGGCGTCGGTCGCCTATCACCTGGGGCACATGGGCTGGGGCACCGAGACCGTGCTCCTCGAGCGCGACCGCCTCACCTCGGGGACCACCTGGCACGCCGCCGGGCTCATGGTCACGTTCGGGTCCTTCTCGGAGACCTCGACCCGCATGCGCCACTACACCCGCGACCTCTACAGCCGGCTCGAGGCCGAGACCGGGCAGTCGACCGGCTTCGCGCCCATCGG
>JBJOJS010000027.1:0-8173 GCA_046046455.1 Actinomycetota bacterium
CGCAGGGCGGAGGCTCCCTTGGCGTAGGTGATGCCGTCGAAGTTCACGCGCACCGCGTCGAGGTCGACCATGTCGGCGGCGATGGGATGGGTCGAGGGCAGCTGGTCCTGGCGGTAGGCCCAGGCCTTGCGCAGGTTGCTGAACGTCGTCCACGCGTCTGTGTAGCGCGTGGCGTTGACGTTGGCGTGATGGGCGGCCCACTCCGCGAAGGACTCGTTGAGCCAGAGGTCATCCCACCACTTCATGGTGACCAGGTCGCCGAACCACATGTGCGCCATCTCGTGCAGGATCGTGTTGGCGCGTTGCTCGTATGCCGCGTCGGTGACGCGCGAGCGGAAGACCATGTCCTCGAGGAAGGTCACGCAGGCGGCGTTCTCCATCGCGCCCGCGTTGAACTCCGGGACGAAGAGCTGGTCGTACTTCACGAAGGGGTACGGGACGCCGAACTCCTCCTCGAAGAACGCAAAGCCCTGCTTGGTGAGCAGGAAGATGTCGTCGGGATCGAGGAACTCCGCCAGGGAACTGCGGCAGAAGATCCGCAGGGGGTAGCTGCCGTGCGGGCCGTCGTACACGTCGTGCACGGAGTAATAGGGCCCGGCGACCAGGGCGGTGATGTACGTCGAGATCGGGGGAGTCGCGGGGAAGTCCCAGCGCGTGGTGCCATCGCCCAGGCTGGTCTGCACCGGGTCGGGGGCATTGCTCACGACCACCCAGTGCTGGGGTGCGCGCACGTGCAGGGTGAAGGGGGCCTTGAGGTCGGGCTGCTCGAAGCAGGCGTACATGCGGCGCGCGTCCGCGGACTCGAACTGGGTGTAGAGGTAGACCTCGTCATCGACCGGGTCGACGAAGCGGTGAAGGCCCTCGCCCGTGCGCATGAAGGCGCAGCGGGCTCGCACGATGAGGACGTTCTCGGCCTCGAGCCCGTCGAGACGGATGCGATGGCCATCGAAGACTTCGTCGGTCACCAGCTCGTGGCCGTTGAGGTTGACGGAGAGGACCTCGGGTGCGATGAGGTCGATCCACGTCGATGCACCAGGCCGGTCGCAGCGGAAGGCCACCGTCGTCGTCGACGCGAAGTCGCGCTCGCCGGTGGTGAGGTCGAGGTCGACGTCATAGCCGTCGACGGAGATCAGTTGGCTGCGCTCGGCAGCCTCGGCCCGGGTCACATTGGCGGTCACGGCGTCATCCTGGCAGAGCGCTCGAGAAGGCGGCCGGGTACCTTCGCGGCATGGCAACCCCCACCCCTGTGGACTTCTGGTTCGACCCCATCTGCCCCTGGGCATGGATGACCTCCCGCTGGATGCTCGAGGTGGAGAAGGTCCGCCCCGTCCAGGTGCACTGGCACGTGATGTCGCTGGCCGTGCTCAACGAGGGCAATGAGGTGCCCGAGGAGTACCGCGAGCTCATGCTCAAGGCATGGGGCCCGGTGCGCGTGATCATCGCGGCGCAGCGTGACTACGGCGACGATGTGATCGGCCAGCTCTACACCGAGATCGGTACGCGCATCCACCCCGGAGGCAAGGACTACGAGACCGCGGTCGCGGAGGCGATCGCGGCGCTGGGTCTGCCCGAGTCGCTTCTCGATGCGGCGACGTCAACCGAGTTCGACGCTGAGCTGCGCGCCAGCCATGCGGAGGGCATCGGCCTCGTCGGCCAGGACGTCGGCACGCCCGTCATCGCCGTCCCCGGTCCTGATGGGGAGCGCGTTGCGTTCTTCGGCCCGGTCGTCACTCCCGCACCTAAGGGCGACGCCGCGGGCAAGCTCTGGGACGGCACGCTCCTCGTCGCCGCCACCCCGGGATTCTTCGAACTCAAGCGCACGCGCACCGCGGACCCGGCCTTCGATTAGGCCGTGATCCGCATGGGGCGTCCCCGCGAGTCGCGTGGGGGGTCGCCCGTGGGAAGGGTCATTGCCGAGCCCGTCGCGATCCGCGCGGCCGACCAGGCGCAGGCGATCGCGTCGAGGCCGTCATCGCCGTACGCCGGATCACCGAGATCGGGTAGCCATCGACGCAGCAGATCCAGTCGCACCGCTCGGCCCTCGGGAGTCTTCTTGCGCTCATCGACGGGGTGACCCTGCATGAGCGCGAAGGCGAGCTCCGGGTGGCACTCGACGATGCGCTCGTTATCGGCGAGTGCATCGACCTCCGCGATGGCCGTCAGGAGGTTCCAGGTCTGCTTCGACAGGGACTTGCCGGTCGCTGCCATCGACGCCCGGCAGGCTGCGTCGTAGTGGTCGACGTGCGCGAGCGCCACTCGCGAAGGCGCAGGGAAGACGCGCGTGCCGTGCGGCTGGAGCAGCTTGCGCGCCGCCTGATCGCAGGCCCGCGGTCCGTCGTCGGAGAGGCCGATGGGCATGTCGATCGCGATGGCGGCGAGGTCATCGCTCAGGGCCGGGGCGAGCGGGGCGACGTACTCGAGTGAGATGAGGGCGGGCGTGGATGCAATGTCGACGGTGGCGATGACCCACCCCCCGCGCCGACCATCCACCCCGGCAACGCGCACGATGCGATGGTGCCAGACCGGTGGCAGACTCCCTCGACATGCCCGAAGGTCACGTCGTCCACCGCCAGGCACGGCGCCTGGCGAAGGACTTCCGCGGCGAGGCCCTCGAGGTGAGCAGCCCGCAGGGGCGCTTCGCCGAGGGAGCCGCACTCCTCGACGGATCGACCATCCGCAAGGCCGACGCCATCGGCAAGCACCTGCTCGTCGACTTCGACGACGATCGCACCCTGCACGTGCACCTCGGGCTCTACGGCAAGTGGACCTTCGGCAAGGGGGTGGCGCCCGAGCCCGTCGGCCAGGTACGCCTGCGGCTTGAGAGCGGCGATGCGTACGCCGACCTGCGCGGTCCGACCGCCTGCGAGGTGCTCACGCCCGAGCAGGTGACGGCCTTGGCCGAGCGCATCGGACCCGATCCGATCCGCAAGGACGCCGACCCCGAGCGCGCGTGGCGACGAGTCTCACGCAGTCGCGCACCGATCGGCGGACTCCTCATGGATCAGTCCGTCTTCGCTGGCGTGGGCAACATCTATCGGGCCGAGGCGCTCTATCGCGCAGGGATCGACCCCTACCGCCCCGGTCAGGACGTGAGTCGGGAGGAGTTCCACGTGATGTGGGATGACCTCGTCGAGCTCATGCGTGACGGCGTGCGCAAGGGTCGTATCGACACCGTCCGCGAGGAGCACACGCCCCGTGCCATGGGGCGACCGCGACGTCGCGATCGCCACGGGGGCGAGGTCTACGTCTACCGCCGCGAGGGCCGGCCGTGCCTCGTGTGCGGCGACGAGATCGCGTGGTCCGACATGGCGGGTCGCAATCTCTACTGGTGCCCCACCTGCCAGGCGCACTAGAACGCGGGCTCTAGGAGTTGACGGGGATCTGCGGCTTGCGGATGCCGGGGTGATCGGCGGGCAGCGTGCGCTTGATGATCCACCAGGACGCGGCGATGGTGACCGCCACGAGCCCGTAGAAGAGGAAGGGCGTCGCACCGAGCCACCCGAGTTGGCCGGCCTGAATGAGTGGGATCTGGATGGCCGCGCGCACCAGGCTGAGGATCGCCCAGAGCCAGGTCACGCGCGAGTAGGCCCTGAGCAGGTCGGGATCCTGGCGCCAGCGCATCCCCGTGCCCATGACCGGTCCGATGATGACGCCCATGAGCGGGCGCTTGATGAGGATGGACCCGGCGAAGGCCAGCGCACTGAGGATATTGGCCAGGACACGGATCTGGAAGAAGCCCAGGGGATCGTCCTGGTACGCCGCGAAGAGTGCCGCGATCGCCACGCCGAGGAGGCCGGACAGCACTCGGACAGGCTTCTCGCGCCGGGCCAGCTTGATGCCCGCGAGGACGAGGGCGACCCCGAGGGACACGCCCACGGCGATCGCGAGGCTGTTTCCCGAGGCGAAGTAAGCCAGGACGAAGAGCACGGTCGGGGCCATCGATTCCACGGCGCCCCAGGGCCCCCCGAGGAGCACGCGGAGTGGATGGCGGTCGTCGACCGGCGCGGCGTCGGGGCTGATCCCGTCGGAGGCCTGGCTCACCCGGCCACACTATCGCCGGGACTCGGCGCCCTGGGCGCCGTAGGGTGGCCGCATGAATTCCCGCCTTCTGCCCGCGATCGTTGGCGTCGTCCTCGTGGCCGCGTCCGCTGCTGTCCCGTCGAGCGTGGCCACGGCCGCCCCGACTGCATCTGCACCGACTGCATCGACGGGCGAGGTGGTCGACGTGAAGCCCACGAAGTCGACGCTCAATGCGGCGCAGAGGCACACGAATCTCTTCGTGGCGAGTTTCCAGGCCGAGGCGGGCGAGACACGATTCGTCGGCACCGAACTCGTCGTGCTGGATGCCAAGGGCACATCGCCCAACGAGATCTTCCTCGGCGTAACCCTGTCCTGCAAGGGCCCCTCGGGGACCGTCACCTCCGCAGAAGCCGGGCGCAATGTCTGGCCCGCTGCCTCGTCATTCACGATCCCGGTGAGCTTCACCTTCGTCACGGCCGAGGACGGGAAGTACAACTGCTCCACCAACGTCATGATGTGCGACCCGGGCAACTGCACGTCGCCCACCGGCACGGGCACCGTCCGGATCGTCACCCAGGCCATGGATCCGAAGTCGTTCTCGTTCCTCTACATCAGTACGGCGCTGCCCTCATGGGCGCAGAGCGACCGAGTGCCCGCCTCGGGAGACAAGTTGGTGAAGCCGGGTGGATCCCTGTCCATCACCGACACTTTCGACGCCTCGAATGCCGCAGGTCCGGTGCGCATCGGGGCCATCCTGTCGATCACCAACTGCATCGAGAAGTCGTTCCCGAACGCCTGCAAGCGCGCGGGTGCGACGAATCCGCAGGGTTCCTCGACTGTGAAATTGACCTTGACGCTGACCCAGGAGGTCACGACGCCGGGCGCCGAGTGCAACACGGCCTCGGCAAGTACCGCGACCGGTGCACGCTCCTCGAAGATCACCTGGCAGCAGCACCATGCTGTCTTCTCGATCTGGGTGCCCGACTTCGAGCTCAGTACCGCTGACGGCTGTGGGCAGGGAGTGGACGTGGCCCTCACCGTCTCGGCGGGCAAGGGCAACGCCGTCGTGGTCGAGGCGGGCTCCAAGGCCAAGGCCACGAGCGTCCTGTACGTCATCCCGGGCGACACGATCCCGACGTCGATCTAGGTCTGCCGCCGCGCCACGGACTCGGGGCCGTCGTACCGTTAGGGCATGGCGAGCGCGATCCAAGACCCGGACGTCGACGGCGACCCACTCGATGAGTGGCGCGCCGACAAGGTACGCCGCCTCGATCGCACGACGGCATGGATCCTCGTCGTCGGGGGCATCCTTGGTCTGATCGCAGCGTTCGAGCTCACGGTCGAGAAGGTCCGTGTCCTCGCGGACCCGACGTACGTCCCCGCATGCGATCTCAATCCCGTGCTCTCCTGCGGCTCGGTCATCATCACGCCGCAGGCCGAGGCCTTCGGCTTCCCCAACCCCGTGCTCGGGCTCACCGGCTTCACCGTCGTCATCACCCTCGGCGTACTCCTCGCGGGCCGCGTCGCCATGCCCCGATGGGTGTGGCTCGGCCTCAACGCGGGTGCCCTGCTCGGCTTCGGCTTCGTGCAGTGGCTCGTGTGGCAGAGCCTCTACTCCATCGGATCGCTGTGCCCGTGGTGCATGGTCGTGTGGACCGTGACCGCGCCGATCTTCGTGTGGGTGACGTCAGCCAATCTGCTCTCGGGCCGCCTGCCCACGCCGGCATCCTGGAGTAGTGCGGTGTCGGCACTTGTCGGCCTACGCGGACTGATCCTCGCCGCGTGGTACGTCATCGTCCTCGGACTGATCTTCGTCCGCTGGCAGGACTACTGGCTCGGCTCGATCTAGCCGCTGCGACCCGCTATGCCTTGATGCGAGCGTTGTCCGGGTCGTACATCGGCCGTAATGAGGCGACTGCCGGGTAGCGGGTGCCCGCGACGTCGATCTCCCAGGTGCCGGAGTTAATGACCTCCGGCGTCACGGGATCGCCCGTCTCGATCATCGCCAGTCCCACGGCCCCACCGAGCGTGTGCCCGTAGCTGGCGGCGCGCACGTAGCCCACCGGTACGCCGTCGCGGTAGACGATCTCGCCGTGGAACATCAGCGGCTCCGGATCGAGGATGCGCACCTGGGCGAGGCGCCGCATCAGCGGCCCCGACTCCTTCAGCGCCACCACGGCATCGCGGCCGATGAAATCCTTGTCGAGTGCGACGGCGAAGCCGAGCCCGACCTCGAGCACGGAGTCGGTGTTGTCGATGTCGTGGCCGTAGTCGCGGTAGGCCTTCTCCATGCGCAGGCTCGATAGCGCCTTGAGTCCCGTATGCCGCAGGTCCACCGCGCGGCCCGCCTCCATGAGCCGCTCGTAGGCGTGCATGGCCTGCTCGGCGGGGACGTAGAGCTCGTAGCCGAGCTCGCCGAGATAGGTGATGCGCACGCACAGCGCGCGTGCGAAGCCCAGGTCGATCTCACGCGCGGCGCGGAACGGGAATGCCTCATTCGACATGTCGACCGACGTGACCGACTGCAGCAACTCCCTGGAGCGCGGGCCCTGGATGTTGATCTGGGCGTACGCCGAGGTCATGTCGGTGACGTAGGCGCGGTCGTCGACCATGTGCCGTCGCATCCACGTCTCGACGTGGCGGTGTGCCGTATCGGAGGCGACGATCCAGAAGCGATCGTCGTCGAGCTTCGTCACTGTGAGGTCGGCCTCGATCCGGCCGCCCTCGTTGAGCCACTGGGTGTAGGTGATGACCCCGGTGTCGCCGTCCACTCGATTGGCCGAGATGCGCTCGAGTGCTCGACCCGCGTCGGGCCCCTGCACGAGGAACTTGGCCATGAAGGCCATGTCCATGAGCCCGACGCCCTCGCGGACAGCCCGGTGCTCCTCGGCCCAGTAGGGGAACCAGTTCTGGCGCCCCCAACTGAGTTCCTCGACGACGGGCTCGACGCCCGCTGGGGCGAACCAGTCGGCGCCCTCCCAGCCTGAGACGTCGCGGAAGTACGCGCCCGCACCGGCAAGGCGATCGTGGATGGGCGAGCGCTTCACTCCGCGCGCAGTCACCATCGACTTCCCGGGGAAGTGAGTCTGGTAGACCATGCCGAGCGACTCGACCGTGCGCGTCGCGCGGTACTCCGGTGACGTTTGGTACGGGTGCAGACGGTCGATGTGCATGCCCGTGACGTCGATGTCGGGTAGGCCGTCGACGATCCACGTGGCGATTGCCCTGCCGATGCCACCGCCGGTGAGGATGCCGATCGAATTGAGGCCTGCGGCGACGAAGTAGCCGCGCACCTCAGGCGATTCGCCCACGACGGGGGAGAGGTCGGGGGTGAAGGACTCCGGTCCGCAGAAGAACGTGCGGATGCCCACCTCGAGCGAAGCTGGCACACGGGCCATGGCCTTCTCAAGGTACGGCCCCATGCGGTCCCAGTCCGGCGGCAGCGTGAGGAAGGACGCGTCTTCGGGAATCCCGTCGACCTGCCAGGGCGCGCACACGGGCTCGAAGAGACCGATCATGAGGCCGTCGCCCTCGGGCCGGTAGTAGCCGTAGGACCCCGGGTCCTCGAGCACGGGCAGGTCCGGGTCCAGGCCGGGGATCGGGTCGGTGAGCAGGTAGTAGTGCTCGGCGGCCTGGTTGGGCACGGTCACGCCGGACTTGGCTGCCAACTGGCGTGCCCACATGCCCGCGCAGTTGACGACGTACTCGCACTCGATGTCGCCGCGCTCGGTGCGCACGCCGACCACTCGACCGTCCTTGACGAGGACATCGAGCACGGGCGTGCCTTCGACCACCGTGACGCCCTGCATGCGCGCACCCTTGGCCAGTGCCATCGTGGCGTCGACCGGATTCACTCGGCCGTCCTGCGGCATGTAGAAGCCGGCGAGTAGGTCGTCGGTGCGCGCGGGCGGGAAGAGGTCGGCCACCTCGCGCGGGGAGATCTCGTGCACCTCGGTACCGAGCAGGCGATTGAACGCCGCGACGCGGCGGTACTCCTCGAGTCGGCCCTCGTCGGCTGCTACCTCGACGAGGCCGATGGGCGCGAAGCCGGTCGACTGCCCGGTCTCGGCCTCGAGCCGGCTGTAGAGGTCGCGGGTGTAGTGGCGCATGCGGGTCGAGGTCTCCGAGAAGGACCCGAACGTGACCATGAGCC
>JBJOJS010000031.1:0-10555 GCA_046046455.1 Actinomycetota bacterium
CTCGACCAGGAGCTCATCGGCAACGTCTCGATCCGGGTCGTGCCCACCGAGCGCCCTGACACCTGGGAGGTGCAGGGCCGCGGTGAGCTCCAACTCGCCATCCTCGTCGAGATGATGAAGCGCGAGGGCTTCGAACTCACCGTCGGCAAGCCGCAGGTCGTCACCCGCATGGTCGACGGCAAGCTCCATGAGCCGATGGAGCGACTCTCCGTCGACATCCCGGAGGACTATCTCGGCGTCGTCACCCAGCTGATGGCGCTGCGCAAGGGGCGCATGGAGCAGATGGTCAATCACGGCACCGGCTGGGTGCGTATGGAGTACCTCGTCCCCGCGCGCGGGCTCATCGGCTTCCGCACCGAGTTCCTCACCGAGACGCGTGGCACCGGACTGCTCCACCACGTCTTCGACCGCTACGAGCCGTGGCACGGCGAGCTGCGCACCCGGCCCTCCGGATCGCTCGTCGCCGACCGCTCGGGTCCGACAACCGGCTTCGCCCTGGCCAACCTGCAGGAGCGCGGCACGATGTTCGTCGGCCCGGGCACCGACGTCTACGAGGGCATGATCGTCGGCGAGAACTCCCGCTCGGACGACCTCGACGTCAACCCGACCAAGGAGAAGAAGCTCACCAACATGCGCCAGTCCTCCGGTGACGTGCTCGTGCCCCTCATCCCGCACAAGCAGCTCTCCCTCGAGCAGGCGCTGGAGTTCTGTCGCGAGGACGAGTGCGTGGAGGTCACCCCCCAGGCCGTGCGCATCCGCAAGGTGCAATTGGCGGCCACGGACCGGGCCAAGTCGCGCTCCAAGAGCTCCTCCCGCGGCTAGTACCTTGCTCACGAGTGGGGCAAGTCCTAGGGACTTAGGTCCCCTGGGACTGTGGCATCCCCCTCACGGGAGATTCCGATCAGGTCACATTCGCCCTATCGGGACGTAACCCGTCCGATTCCCCCACGGAGCGGCGTACTGTCTGCCCCGACGGCGGGTGGACCGCCGGAGACCGGGAAGGGCGGGCGGTGACGGCAACGGCGACGGTCGACGAGGCGACGGCCGCCCCCGACGAGATCAAGGGGCGCTCGCTCACGCAGATCGCCTGGGCGCGCCTGCGCCGCGACAAGACCTTCATCGCGTCGGCGATCATCCTGCTCATCGTCCTGCTCGTGGCACTCTTCGCGCCGCTCATCACGAGTTGGCTGGGCCTGGACCCCTACGCCACGGACAAGACCGCTATCTCGGCTTCCGGAGGCAAGCCCAACGGCCCGTGGGGCGGTGCGAGCTGGGAGCACCCCCTCGGTGTCGAGTGGGGTACGGGGCGCGACATCCTCGCGCGACTCCTCTATGGCCTGCGCATCTCGCTGCTCATTGCCTTCTCCGCCACGACCCTCGTCGTCATCCTGGGCACGCTCTTCGGTGTCATCTCGGGCTATGCGCGCGGATTCACCGATGCCGCCATCGGGCGCTTCATGGACCTGATCCTCGCCTTCCCCTTCCTGCTCATCGTGCTCGCGCTGTCGGGAGCAATGACCCAGCGACTCACGGCGATGGGCGTCCCCGAGGGCAATGCCTCCCGGATCACCTACCTCATCCTGGTATTGGGCATCTTCGGCTGGCCCTACCTTGCGCGCATCGTGCGCGGTGAGGTCCTGAGCCTGCGCGAGCGGGAGTTCGTCGAGGCCGCGATCGCCATGGGTGCGAGCACTCCGCGCATCCTCTTCCGCGAGATCCTGCCCAACCTCTGGGCTCCGATCCTCGTCTACGCCACGCTGCTCCTGCCGGTCTACATCGCGACCGAGGCGGTGCTGTCCTTCCTCGGAGTCGGCGTACTCCCGCCCGAGCCGTCCTTCGGCGCGATGCTCTCGGAGAGCGTGCAGTTCTTCCAACTTGTGCCGAGCTACCTCTTTATCCCCGGCACCCTGCTCGTCATCGTCGTCGTTGCCTTCAACCTGGCCGGCGACTCCGTGCGCGATGCGCTCGATCCCAAGGCGGCCAAGTGATGTCGCCCATGGTCTCCCGTCCGACACCGATCGGTCCGCGTGCGGGCCGTGGGAGGAAGGTCACGTCCGTGGCCGGCGGTGCACTGAAGGAGGAAATATGGTGAAGTCAAAGGCCACCCTCGCGATCGGTATCGCGGCGGGTGCGCTGATCCTCGCCGCATGCAGCGGCGGGTCATCGGATGGGGGGTCGGCTAGCGGCGACTCGTCGGCGAGCGGCTCGTCCGCACCCTCGGGCGAGGGCCAGCCGGGCGGCACGCTCACGATCCTGTCCCCGGCCGAGCAGATCCTGTCGCTCGATCCGCAGGTCGTCTACACCGGTGAGGACCTGGCCTTCCTCGGTGCGACGATCCAGCGCTCCTTGACCGCCTACCAGGTCGCCCCGGGCGATGCCGAGGGCACGACCCTCGTCCCCGATATGGCGACCGACCTCGGCACGGCGACCAACGAGGGCAAGACATGGCAGTTCACGCTGCGCGACGGCATCAAGTGGGAGAACGGCAATCCGGTCACCTGCGAGGATGTCGCCTACGGCGTATCGCGCCAGTTCGACATCGGCCTTGCCGAGGGCGGCCCCGTGTACGCGGTGAGCTACCTCGACATCCCGACCGATGACGAGGGCAACTCGGCGTACAAGGGCCCGGCTGACGGCACTGGCCAGGAGCTCTTCGACAAGGCTGTGGTGTGCGAAGGCAACACCATCACCTTCAACCTCAACCAGCCGGTCCCGGACTTCAACTACGCCGTGACCCTGGGCTTCAGCGCCGTTCCGGCCGATATGGCGGCAGGCGTGGAGTACGGCGACAAGCCGATGTCCAACGGTCCGTACAAGATCCAGGAGTACGCGAAGGGCAAGGGCGGCAAGCTCGTCCTCGTCCGTAACGAGAACTGGAGCCCGGACGCAGATCCCTACCGCAAGGCGTACCCGGACTCCTGGGTCGTGAACTTCGGCATCGAGGAGTCGGTTGCCGACCAGCGCGTCATCCAGAGCTCCGGTGAGGACGAGTACGCGATGGTGCAGGGCCTGACGACAGCCTCGCTTCCGGTTGTCTTCGAGGATCCGCAGTACGAGTCGCGTCGTATCGATGCCTTCGATCCCTACACGATCTACGCGGCCGTCAACGTCGAGAAGATCCCGGACGAGAAGTGCCGCCAGGCCATCGGCGTCGCGCTCGACCGCGAGGCGCTGCTCCTCAACGCCGGTGGCACCTACGCCGGTGAGTTCGCTGACGGCGTCGTCAAGCCCAACATCGGCATCGACTACGCCCCCACGGAGCTGTGGGACGGCCTCCTCGGCCAGCCCGTGCCCGGCACCGGTGATCCGGAGTTCGCCAAGAAGCTGCTCTCCGAGGGCAAGGACTGCCCGACCGAGATCACGCTGGACTATGCCCAGAGCGAGGACAGCGACAAGGCCGCGGCCATCTGGGTCGAGTCCCTCGCCCGCGCCGGCATCACGGTCAAGCCGAATCCCATCGAGCGGGGCCAGTACTACGGCGTCGTCTTCGAGAACGGCAACGAGATCATGACCGGCGGCTGGGCTCCGGACTGGCCCAACGCCTCCACGGTCCTCCCGCCGCTCTTCGTCCAGGGCTGGAACCTGTCCCGCGTGGACGACCCGGCCTTCGCGGACAAGGTCAAGGCGGCTTCCATCGAGGGTGACCGCAATACCCAGGCGACCATGTGGCATGAGCTGAGCAAGGAAGCGGCGCAGAAGATGTGGGTCGTGCCCACGCGCTTCGGCCGTGACCAGCGTCTGGCCGGCACCAAGGTGGGGCCGATCTTCAGCTGGTCGGCGTACGGGTCCTTCCCGTACCCGATCATGTACGCCGTGCAGTAGTCGCACATGGCGCGAGGTGGGCGGGCCTGGCCCGCCCACCACGCGCCACTGCAGGACCCATCGCTTTGGCGAGTGCGAGACGTTTCTCGAGAGGAGGAGGAGACATGGGCGCGTACATCACGCGACGCGTACTCATCATGTTCCTGCTCCTGCTGCTCCTCACCTTCACCGTCTTCGTGCTCTTCAGCCTCCTGCCCGCCGACGTCGCACGGCTCACCTGCGGCAAGATCTGCACCGATCAGACGATCGAGCTCAACCGGGCGCGCCTCGGCCTCGATAAATCGATCTGGGAGCAGTACTGGATCTTCCTCACGGGAATCCTCTTCGGGCGCACCTACGGGGTGGGTGAGGCCGCGATCGTGTGCGCGGCACCCTGTCTGGGCTACTCCTTCACCAAGAACGAGCCGGTCCTGCAGCTCATCCTCGACCGCCTTCCCGCGACGATCTTCCTGGCGCTCGGTGCCTTCGTGCTCTTCCTCATCGGCGGAGTGACCATCGGCGTGTACAGCGCCCTGCGCCGGGGACGCTGGCAGGACAAGACCGTCATGGGCATCTCGCTGGTCGGCTACTCGCTGCCGTCCTTCTTCATCGGCCTGGTCGTCATCTACTTCGTCATCATCCGCTGGCAGATCCTGCCCTTCCCTCAGTACGTCCAGCCATGGGAGGACCCCATCGGTTTCCTCCAGACGATGATCCTGCCCTGGCTCGTGCTGGCGATCCTCTATGCGGCGTTCTACACCCGCCTCACGCGCAGCCAGATGCTCGAGACACTCAACGAGGACTACATCCGCACGGCCCGCGCCAAGGGCCTGCCCGAGAAGGTCGTGGTCCGCAAGCACGCACTGCGCGCGGGGCTCACACCCATCGTCACGGCTGCGGGTCTCGACTTCGCCGGCCTCCTCGGCGGGGCGATCATCCTCGAGACGATCTTCAGCCTGCCCGGATTGGGCAGTCTCGCCGTCTCCGCGGTGCTCGATCCCGATCTCGCGATCCTCGTGGGGGTCACCCTGCTCACGGCGGTCTTCATCATCGTCGCCAACCTCGTCGTCGACGTGCTCTACGCCGTCATCGATCCCCGGGTGAGGCTCGCATGACCGCCCCCTTCCTCGAGGTCGACAACCTCGCCGTCTCCTTCCCGACCGAAGATGGCGTCGTCAAGGCGGTCGCCGGCTCGACGTTCTCCGTCGCCAAGGGACGCACACTCGCCATCGTGGGTGAGTCCGGCTCGGGCAAGAGCGTGACCGCGCAGGCGATCATGGGCCTGCTCAACCGCAACTTCGCCGACATCTCAGGGCGCATCGTGCTCGACGGCACCGACCTACTGGCGCTGGACGATGACCAGGTGCGCGAACTGCGCGGATCGACGATGGCGATGATCTTCCAGGATCCGCTCTCGAGCCTGCACCCCTTCTATCGGATCGGCGACCAGCTCGCCGAAGCGGTGCGCGTCCACAACAAGGTCAGCAAGTCCGAAGCGCGGGCCCGAGCCATCGACGCGCTCCATCGCGTGGGTATCCCCTCACCCGACAAGCGGGTGGATGACTACCCCCACCAGCTCTCCGGGGGTATGCGCCAGCGCGTCATGATCGCGATGGCCCTCATCAACTCCCCGAGCCTGCTCATCGCCGACGAGCCCACGACGGCGCTGGATGTCACCGTGCAGGCGCAGATCACCGAACTCATGTCGGAGCTGCAGCGGGAGACCGGGACGACGCTCATCATCATCACCCACGACCTCGGCGTCGTGGCGGACATGGCTGATGAAGTCTGCGTGATGTACGGCGGTCGGGTGGCCGAATACGCCCCCGTCAACGAGATCTACTACCGACCCCAGCATCCCTACACTCACGGTCTCCTCGCCTCGGTTCCCCGCTTGGCCACCGACCGCGTCGATCGACTCGATCCCATCCCCGGCAACCCGCCGTCGCTCATCAACCTGCCCTCGGGCTGCGTCTTCCATCCGCGCTGCTCGCGGCGCAGCGAGATCCCGGACGACCGCTGCCGACTACAGGAGCCGGCCCTGGTGAGCGTCGCGACCGACCATCTCGTGCGCTGCCACCTCGCCCAGCGTGGAGCGTCGGGGGGTGCCGGATGAGCGACGACGTGCTCAAGGTCGAGGACCTTCGCGTCTACTTCCCCCACAAGTCCCGTGGCGTCTTCCCGCGCACCATCGGCCAGATCAAGGCCGTCGATGGCGTGAGCTTCGACCTGGGATCGGCGGAGACCCTCGGCCTGGTGGGGGAGAGCGGCTGCGGCAAGTCGACGACCGGTCGCGCCATCCTGCGCCTCGTCGACCCCACCTCGGGCCAGGTCATCATCAATGGCACCGATGTCGCGGGTCTGTCGCGTCGCGAGATGCGCCCCATCCGTCAGCAGGCGCAGATGATCTTCCAGGACCCCTACAACGCGCTCAATCCGCGCCAGACCGTGGGCGCCATCCTGGCCTCGCCCTTCCGGATCCAGAAGGTCGATCCGCCCGGGGGCGTCAAGCAGGCCGTGCGCGAACTCATGGACCGCGTGGGGCTCAATCCCGAGCACGTCAACCGCTACCCGTACGAGTTCTCCGGCGGGCAGCGGCAGCGCATCGGCATCGCGCGCGCGATCGCGCTGCGCCCCAAGCTCATCATCTGCGACGAGCCGGTCTCCGCGCTCGACGTCTCGATCCAGGCGCAGATCCTCAACCTGCTGCAGGACCTGCAGTCGGACTTCGGTGTCTCCTACCTCTTCATCGCGCACGACCTCGCCGTGGTGCGCCAGATCGCCCAGCGGGTCGCCGTGATGTACCTCGGCCACATCGTCGAGAGCGCGTCGCGCGAGGAGCTCTTCGCCCATCCGCTCCACCCCTACACGCATGCGCTGATGTCCGCGGTCCCGGTGCCCGATCCCCGTGTGCAGTTGGAGCGCGAGCGCATCGTGCTGGGCGGCGACCTGCCGAGTCCGCTCGATCCGCCGTCGGGGTGTGTCTTCCACACCCGCTGCTTCATCGCCCAGGATCGCTGCCGCACGGAGAAGCCGGAATTGCGTGAGTTCGCACCCGGGCACACGGTCGCGTGCCACTTCCCCATCACCGAGCCGCTCACCGGGGGAGTCATCCACGGGCCCGACGCCGGCCTCGTCGCGCCGCAGGCGGGAGAACCCGGCTACTTCAGTGAGACGATCACCGACCTCGGTGCCGTCGGCACGACCCGCTTGGACTCGGGCAATCCCGGCGACGGGATCTAGTCCGACCTAGCCCGCCTCACCCGAGCGCGTCGGCGAAGAAGTCGACCTCAGCGCGAAGCAGGTTCTCGGCCACGATTTCCTGCGGAGTCATGTGCGTCACCCCGCTGAGCGGCAGCACCGCATGCGGGCGTCCCGCGGCGAGGAGCTCGGAGGACAATCGCATCGTGTGTGCGACGACGACGTTGTCGTCCGCCAGGCCATGGATGATGAGGAGCGGCCGGGTGAGACCGGCCGCGAGTGGCAGCAGCGAGGACCGGTCGTAGTTGTCGGGCTCTTCCTGCGGGAGGCCGAGGTAGCGCTCGGTGTAACCCGTGTCGTAGAGACGCCACTCCGTGACGGGCGCGCCGGCGACGGCCGCATGGAAGACATCGGGGCGACGGAGCACCGCCAGAGCCGCGAGGTAGCCGCCGAAGGACCAGCCGCGGATGCCCACGCGACCGGTATCGATGTCTTCCGGGTACGCCGCCGCGACCGCCTCCAGGGCGGCCACCTGGTCCTCCAGGGCCGGAGTCGCGAGATCCCCGCGCACCGCGCGATCCCAGGCCGGACCGCGACCGGGGGTGCCACGGCCATCCGCCACGACCACGGCGTACCCCTGGTCGGCCAGCCACTGATCGGTGCCGTAGCTCAGCCCCGCCGCGACCACGAGTCGCGCATGCGGCCCGCCGTACGGCGACATGATCACGGGCAGTCGGCGCGATCCCGGTTCATGCCCGGTGGGGAAGACGACGGCGGTGTGCAGCAGGCGATCTCCTGACCGCATGAGGTGGACGCGCGGTGTGAGCACGGGCGTCTCGGCCAGCGACGCCACCTCGGCGACCCGCCCCGCATCACCGCGCCAGACCTCGACGACGGCGGCCGTGGAGCCCAGACGCGTCGTCGACGTGATGAGGACGTCACCGCTTCGGCGACCCTGGACCATCGCATCCTCGGGCGCGGGGAGCGCCATCACGGTGCCGTCGTAGGTGACGCGATGCAGTCCCGGAGTGACGGGGTCCGTGCCCGCGAGGACGAGGATGTCGCTCTCACCCGCGTCGATGACGGCCTCGACCTGGAGTCCTGCTGGCGTGAGCGCGACGTCATCGACGACGAGACGATAGGTATCGACGTCGCGGTCGGCGACGATCTCGACGAGTGCCCCGAGGGGGGTGCGCGTCGGGACCCCCGGTAGGAGCTCGACCCACTCGGGGTCGGTGCGCTCGCGGACGACGCGCGATGCGCCCGTCGACGAATCGACCTCGAGGATGCGCTGGTGCCGCTGGTCGCGGGAGAGCAGGGTCACGATCGGAGATCCGGTCTCCGGTACGGCGACACGCGCGAGGTACGGGAAGGCATCGTGGTCCCAGGTCACCTCGGTGCGCGTGCCATCGAGGCTCACAAGCCAGAGGGAGACATGGGCATTGGTCGTGCCCGCGGCGGGGTAGCGGTGCTCGCGTGCCGGGATCTCCGGCTGCGCGGGATCGGCGATCCACCAGCGTGTGACGTCGGAGTCGTCGCAGCGCTCGACGAGCAGGCCGGAGCCGTCGGCGAGCCACCAGTAGCCGCGGACACGGTCGAGTTCCTCCGCAGCGATGAAGTCGGCAAGTCCCCAGCTCACGTCATCGGACTCGGGCATGCAGAGCGCCCGTGCCTCATCCTTGTCGAGCTCGGTGACGTAGAGACCGCGATCGCAGACGTAGGCAGCGCGCATGCCCGTGGGGTCGACCCGAGGGTCGATGACGGGGGCCGGGGCCGACAGCGGCCATGGCGCAGCACCCTGGCCGATGCGCACGGCATACGGAACGCCGGAGAGTGCGAAGACCGCGACGCGACCCTCGCGGTCGAGGGAGTACTCCGTGATGCCGGCAGTGACCTCGCGCAGCCGCTCGCGGCGCGCGCGCTCCTCATCGGGCAGCGACTCAGCGTCGTCGAGGAGATCGCGCGGGTCGGCGATGCACGTTTCCCTCCCGGTGTCGAGATCCAGTGCCCACAGGCAGGTCGTGGCATCCGCACCCCCTCGCGAGCGGAGGAAGAGCACCAGCCGGTCGTCGTCTGCTACGGAGAAAGCGCGCGGTGCACCGAGTCGGAAGCCGCGGGTGCGGGCTCGCTGGCGCGGGTAGGACTCGGGCACGGAAGGCTGGGTCACGGCCCTATGGTGCCGCTCGCCCCTCGGACGGTGTTGGCGAGGGCGCATTACGCTTGCGGACCATGACCGACCGTCGCATCCTGCTCGTCCACGCCCACCCCGACGACGAGACGATCGGCACCGGCACGACGATGGCCCGCTACGTCGATGCGGGAGTCGGCGTCACGCTCGTCACGTGCACCTTGGGCGAGGAGGGCGAGATCCTCGTCCCCGGGCTGGAGCACCTAGCCTCGGACAAGGAGGATCGCCTCGGCGACCACCGCTACGGCGAGCTCACCGAGGCGATGCACATCCTCGGCGTGACGGACTGGCGGCTCCTCGGTGGCCGCGGGCGCTACCGCGACTCCGGCATGGTCGGCACGCCACCCAATGATCGGCCCGAGGCCTTCTGGCGCAGTGACCTGCTCGACGGTGCGACCGAGTTGGTCGCCGTGATCCGGGAGGTGCGCCCGCAGGTGCTCGTCACGTACGACGACTTCGGCGGCTACGGCCACCCCGATCACATCCAGGCTCATCGCGTGTCGATGTATGCCCTCACTCTCGCTGCGGCCGAGACGTTCCGCCCCGACCTCGGCCCTGCATGGGAGGTCGCGAAGGTCTACTGGACGGCATTCCCGCGCAGCATCGTGCGCGAGGGGATCGAGCGCATGCGCGCCGCGGGGGAGACCACGGGCTTCGCGGAGATGGATCCCGACGACATCCCCTTCGCGATCGACGACGCGCTCGTGACGACGGCCGTCAGCGCACCGCAACTGCTCGACCGCAAGCTCGATGCGCTGCGCGCGCACGCGACCCAGGTGACGGTGGACGGCGGCTTCTTCGCACTGGCGGACAACGTCGGTGCGGAGGCCTTCGGCACGGAGTACTTCCGATTGGTGCGCGGCAAGGCCGCGGGACCCTTCGATGCAGCAGGACGCGAGACCGATCTCTTCGCGGGCCTCTGATCCGTGCGGATCCTCGCCTATCTCGGCTGCGTTCTCGCGGGCTTCGTCATCGGTATCGCCGGTGCCTTCCTCCAGGGTGCTCGCGTCCTCGTGGGCGGCGTCACGCTCCCGTGGGGACTCGTCGTGGCGCTCATCGCCCTGCTCGTCTTCATCCGCGCGGGCATCGAGCTCACGCGCAGCCGCTGGGGTGGCTGGATCGTGCTGCTCCTCTGGATTGCGGCCACCGTGGCGTTCGCCGCCGAGCTGCCCTCGGGTGACCTCGTCATCTCCGCGGGGGGCCGCCAGATGGTCTACCTCTTCGGTGGGGTGATCCTCGGCGCCGCTGCCGCCACGGTGCCGCCGATCGATCGCCTCCGCCGCGCCTGAGCGGCCCTGTTTGACAGGGGCGCCTCGAGAGGGAAAGATAGTTGAACAAGCAACTATCTTCCTTCCTCCCTGGGGG
>JBJOJS010000046.1:0-22567 GCA_046046455.1 Actinomycetota bacterium
CCGGAGATGTCGGCCCGGTGTTCGCGAGCACCCAGGGCCGCCAGGTGCGCGGGCACAGGCCCGCGCTGGATGGCGATGACGTCGTCGCCGCGTGCCAGAAGGGCGCGTGCGGCCGCACCGCCGACCACTCCGGATGCACCGGTGACGGCCACGCGCTCAGCCATCGCTGCGCTCCCCCGCAAGGTAGTCGGCCGCCTCACGGGCGATGCGGGTGCGGTCGACCTTGGAGCGGTGCCGCACGTCGACAGGCAGCGATCGCATCGTGAGCACGGCAGCGACCTCGAGTCCGGTGGCCTCCCGCACGGCACTGCGCACGCGTGACGTGAGGTCGACATCCGCCAGGCCGAGAGCGGGTCCCGGCGCGAGGAGCACGATCACGGGCACCTGCGTGCCGACCGGGCCCACTCCGACCAGAGCCGCAAGCGGAACGCGGGCCGCACGCTGTGCGGCTAACTCGGCCGCGACGGGAGTCACCGGGCCGTTATCGCAGACGAGCACGTGCGCGAGGCGACCCTCGACCCAGAGCCGGCCCTGCGCATCGAGGTGCCCCACGTCCCCGGTGCGGTGCCACCCGCGTGGCGCATCGGCGCGATGCTGCGTCGCCCAGCGACGGTCGTAGCGATCGCGCATCCAGGCGCACCGGACGACGATCTCTCCGGTGACGTCGGGATCGGTCACGATGTCCTTGGCTGGCACGGCGGAGATATCGAGCGGGGCGATCGCGATGTCGACGCCGTCGAGGGGGCGGCCGACGAGGACACCGTGGCCGCTCGCCTCGCGGAGTTCGCGGAGGGTCACCTCGGTCAGGGGCAGTGCCTCCGTCATGCCGTACGGCGTCGCGAGGGTCGCAGCGGGCAGGAGGGCTGACGCGCGCTCGAGGAGCTCGACGGGCACGGGCGCTCCGGCGACGAGAAGGAAGCGAAGTCCGGCGAGTGCCGCCCGACCGCTCTGGTCCAGCGCATCACCCGACTCCACCACCGCTCGCACGGCCGTCGGGGATGCCCACGCGAGCGTGCCGCCCACGGCAGCCGTGGCATCGGCGAGGGCACGGGCGGTCAGCGTGCTCGCATCGGTGAGATCCATGTCCGGGATGGCCGACGGGATCCCGAGCGCCGGTCCCAGCACCGACCAGGGGGCGAACGCCGCGACCAACGCATCGTCAGCCCCGATGGAGTAGGCGCGCCGCAGCGCATCGCGCAGATGCGCGAGTCGCTCGTGCGTATAGACGACTCCCTTGGCGGGACCCGTCGCACCGGAGGTGAAGGCGACGAGGGCATCGGCATCTCCGGACGGGATGCTCGGAAGTTCGGATGCCGCGAGGTAGGCACGGCCGCGACGGGCTACCTCGGCCAGCGAGGCATCGGCACCGAGCACGCGCGTGGCCGGGCCGCTACGCCCCACGAGGATGCGCACACCCGGCAACTCCAGGGTGCGCGCGAGGCCGAGGCCCGCGGGGATGCCGATCACGTGGGTCGCCTCGGCAGAGCGCAGCGCACGGCGCATGCCGCGCACGCCCAGACCGGAGTCGGCGACGACGACCACGGCACCGATACGCCACGCCGCGTAGACGCACGCGATGAGGTCAGCACTCGGCGTGACGAGAAGCGCGATGCGGTCCCCCGGCTTCACGCCCATGTCGACGAGCCCCGCCGCGATCTCGCGGGTGCGGGTGGCGAGCATCGCCCAACTCACACGGCGATCGGAGCGCAGGTCGGCGAGCGCCACGGCCGGATCCCCGACGCGCTCCTCCATGGCCCGGCCCATCGGGACGAGCGTCTCGGCTGCATCGCGCGCGACAGCCGGTCCGTCGCCCTCGAGCACGCGATGGTCGATCCACGCGAGGACATCAGGGAACCACGACGGGGCATCCTCGGTGACGAGGTGCCGCGCCTTCTCGTAGCGATGGATATCGGCATGCGGCATGCGGCCACGCAGATCGCGCAGGTAGCGATCGGAGAAGACCGGATCGTCCGAGCCCCAGGCGAGGAGCACGGGCACGTCCAGGGAGCGGATTCCCTCAGCGATGGCATCGAGGGTGGCGGCGCTCGGGTGATCCGGTGACAGCGGGATGTCGGCGACGAAGTCCCCGATTGCCCGCCGGCTTGCCGCATCGGCGTAAGGGGCACGGAAGGCACGAGTGACATCACTCGGCATGTCGCGCGACATGATCGTGGTGCCACGCAGGAAGGTCGGGGTACGCCGGGTCACGGCGTCGAGCAACGGCCGAGACCGGGCGAGACGAATGAGGGTCGGCGCCGGGGAGCCCCCAGGTTGGTGGACCGCGGTGTTGGCGAGCACGACTCCGGCGAGTACGTCGCGATGCGCGAGCGCCCAGCCCAGCGATACGGGACCACCCCAGTCATGCGCGACGGTGACGACCGGCCCCGTGACGTCGAGAGCCTCGGTGAGCCGTCCCAGATCCTCAACGCGGTCGGCGAGGCGCCGCATACCCTCGGGGCGGTCGGAGTAGCCCATGCCGATCTGGTCGACGGCGATCACGCGCCAGTCGGCGGGGGCCTCCGCCAGCAGACGACGCCAGAGGTAGGACCACGTGGGATTGCCGTGGACGGCGAGGAGGGTCACGCGCGGCGTGCCCTGGGCGGGGCGCTCGAGCACGTGCATGGTGACGCCGCCGACGTCAATGGCACGTGACCATGCGGGGTCGAGGCCCGGGAGATCGGGCAGTCGGGCACTCATCGCGTCGCGGGATCTACCAGGCGATCTCGATGACGCTGGAATTCAGCCCGGAGCCGATCCCGAGGCAGCCGACGCGATCACCTGCGCGCAGATCGTCGACCTGCTTCGCAAGCGTGAACGGGATCGATGCGGGCCCGATGTTGCCGTAGTGCGGGAACGTCATCGGCACGCGTGCGGGATCGATGCCCAGGGCGGCGGTGATCGCCTTGGTGTGCACGCTCGAGACCTGGTGGATGACGTAGCAGTCGAGATCACTCCACTCGAAGTACTCGGCAGCCTCCTGCCAGAGCGCGGACGAGAGCTCGAGGCCGGCCTCGAGCAGGGCACGCGAGTCGGTGCGCATCTGGGTCATGTCGCCCACGCAGATGCGGTGATGCTGGGTGGCGGCTCGCGAGACCCCGCCGATGAAGCGGTGTCCCTCGGGATGCTCGGACGCGCGGCCGAGGACCATCGCCGCACCCCCGGAGCCGAGGGTGAGCGAGGCGAAGTTCTCGAAGATGTCGGCCGCCGTCGTGTCGGGGCGCTGAAGGCGTTCGATCGTGCGCTCGTGCAGGCCACGGGAGCCCTCGCCGTCGACGATGATCGCGTAGTCGATCTGACCCGCGTCGATCATCGTGCCGGCGAGGTGCATGCCGTTGACGAATCCCAGGCAGGCATTGGAGAGGTCGAAGTTGAGGCAGTGCGAGGGCATGCCGAGCTGGTGGTGCACGTCGACTGCGGCCGAGGGCTCCAGATGGGCCCGCGACACGGACGTGTCGATGAGCAGGCCCACGCGGCCGGGCTCGATGCCAGCGTCAGCGAGCGCCTTCGCGCCAGCCATCGCGGCGGCATCGGCGAAGGTGACGTCCTCGGGCCACCAGCGGCGCTCGACGATGCCGGCAAGGCCCTCGAGGAGCCCCGGGCGCACATCGAGGCGGGCGTAGGTGTCCGCCAGGGCCTCGTCGAACTGGGCTGAGGAAACCACGATGGGAGCCTCGGCGATGCTCACCGAGAGGACGGCGGTGTCGGTGAAGCGGAAGGTGGCGTTGCCGCCAGGTGCTCGCTCGCTCATCGGGTCCCTCCTGCGCCTCGGTGGACGCCCAAGGGGACCAGTCTCACACGTGGACCTGTGGGCTGCTCCTCGGGAGCGGCTCACGCCTCAGGGGCGTCACCCGACTCGCGATCGTGCATGTCCGCGAGGAATTGCTCGACCTGGGCAGCGATCTCGTCACCACTGGGCACCTGACCCCCCGGGGCGAGGTCGGATCCGGAGGCAACTGTGGTCGCGGTGCCACGCAACGCGGCGAGCTGGTCGTACTGCTGCTCAAGGGCGCGCACGATGGTGACGAACTCCTCGCTGTTCTGCAGTTGCTGAGCGATCTCCCCCTCCGCACGGGAGGCAGGTGCGCGGAGATCATCGACGGGCAGGACGAGTCCGGTCGCGGCGCACAGGGCCTCGATCGTGGCGATGGCCGCCGCGGGGTACTCGAACTGGCCGAGGTAGTGCGGGACATGCGTCGCGATGCCGATCGCCTGCTCACCCGCCTCGCCGAGGCGAAGCTCGAGCAGGCCGCCGATGTGCCCGGGGACCTGGATGTTGCCCGCGAGCGCATGCGGACTCGACACCAGCGCGGGCACGTTGCCGTGGATCGTGACGCCCAGCGGACGGGTGTGCGGGGCCGGCCACGGGATGGCGGACAGACCAACGGTGAGTCGAGTCCCGGTCTCGCGGACCAACTCGAGCACCGCATCGGTGAAGCGCTGCCACTGGTAGTCCGGCTCCGGCCCCGTGAGCAGGAGGAACGGCGTACCGGCAGCGTCGATCACCTCGTAGAGCGAGATCTGCGGCATGTCGACCGCCGCGAAGTGGTCGGTGACGAAGGTGAGCACCGGGCGGCGTGCGCGGTAGTCAAGGACCTGGTCGATGTCCATGGTCGCCAGCAGCCGATGCTCGCGCTCCTGGAGAAGGCGAGCGGCCATGGCCGTGGAACCCCCCGCATCGAGGAACCCCGTGAAGGCGTGCACGAGCACATGGCGTCCCTCCACCGGAGTGGGGTCGCCGAACCACGTGACGAGAGGTCGGTCACTCATGCTTCCTCCTGAGGACAGTGCTATCAGGAGATCTCAACGCCCGCGACCGCGGAAAACTTCCCGCGCCCGGATTCGGCTCGGGCCGGTCGAGGAGATCCGGCTAGGACGAGGCCGGGGTCGACTTCTTCGGCGACGACTTCTTGGCGGCCTTCTTCGCCGGCTCCGTGCCATCTGACGCGGCCGCCGACTTCTTGGCCGCAGGCTTCTTCGCTGGCGACTTCTTCGCCGGCTTCGCCGCAGGAGCGTCGTTCGCCTGCCCATCGGCCTCACTGAGCTCCTCGGCCGCGGCCGCCGCGGCTCCCTTGACGACCTCAGCGGTTTCCTCCGCCGCCGCCTGGGTCGCCGTCGCTGCTGTGGTGGCCGCCGCAGTGGTGGCGTCGGCGGCATCGCTGACCGCGGCACCGGCGCTTGCCGCAGCGGCGCTCACCGCGTCGGCGACGACCGGCGGGACGATGGGCGACGAGTGGGCCGCGTCAGAGGCGGTGCGTGCCGCCTTGTCGGCGAGACCGGCCGCCGTCGCGGCGGCACCCGACACCCCGGTCGCCGTACGGCCCGCGAGGGTCGTCACCGAGTCGGCCCACGCGTCTGCACGCTCGGCAACCGGGTCGGTGTCGTGGTAGCGGCGCCAGGCGGCGACACCCGCGGCAGCACCGGCAACGGCAGCGGCGATGAGGAACGCGCGGCGCATGGGACCTCCCGGATCGGCTCACCCGACCGTAGCAGCGGACCCTCGGGGGTGCCGGGGATCAGCGCTGCTTGCCGGAGAAGTAGGCGAGGAAGAGCTCCTTGGGGCCGCTGCCCGCAAGGAATCGGTCGCGCTCCGCGGGCGGGAGGGCGAGCGCGTACTCGCACACCCGTGCCCACGCGCCCCCGACGGCGCGCGTGAGCGATCCGGCGACGGTGGCCGAGATGGCGGACGTGGCCACCTGGCCTCCCGGGACGAACTTGAGGAGGTTGGTCGCGATGTAGCGCCCGGCCATGGTCGCGCCGCCGGTGAGGACGACGGCACCGGCCGCAGCCAGGGCGCGGGAGCGATCGGCGGGCAGGCCGTAGGCGGCCGTGATCCGCGCGATCATCGTCACCTGCGTGGGAACCAGGATGGCAGCGTCGGAGAAGGGAATGGGAGCCGCACCGACCCCGGCAGCGAGCGCAACCGACTGAGTGATGATCGTCTTCGCGGCTTGTCTTTTACGCTCCCAGTCGAGGATCTGCACCGCGGTGAGCGCCGCGGTGGCCACCTCGGGCACGACGAGATACGTCGCATCGAGCAGCTCCTGCAGGCCGAAGACCGGGGACGACGTGAAGGGATCCTCGAGGGCATTGGTGAGCAGCGCGCGCCCCGCAGGGCGCAGCGGCAGACCGAGGGACTCGACGTACTGCGCGAGCTCGACCGCCTCAGGGTGGGGTACGCCGTCACGGCTCGGCACCTGCGTGATCACCAGGATCACGGGAATCCCCAGGTCGGCGAGCGCGCGCACGAAGTTGCCCTGCCGGTCCTCGAAGCGGCGGTCCGACCAGCGCACGAGGTACCACGCCGCATGGATCTGCTGATCCACCGGGAGCGATCGCGACTCGGCCACGCGCGAGCGCAGCGCGGCGAGGATCTCGTCGCCCGACGTACCCGTCTCGAAGCCTTCCGAGTCGTAGAGGCCCAGCAGGCCGCCCGGGTGGCGGTAGTAGACGAGGCCGCGCGTGACCGGCTTGCCGAGACCAGTCTCGGCGACCTGGCTGCCGAAGACGGCGTTCACCAGGGTCGACTTGCCGACGCCGGTCTTGCCGAAGACGGCGAGGTTGAAGCAGCCGAGTGCGGCGAAGGCTTCGGCAAGGCGCTGCGCGAAGAGGGACTCCACCTCTGCTTGGGCGAGATCCGCTGCCTTGCCCGGGGAAGGGACCTTGCCGGAGGGAGGGACCTTGCCGGGCTGCTCGACGGTCATGGATTCACGGTATGCCCCTGCGCCCCGCCGACGCGCGGACTCCCGCCCGGAGGGTGTCCGGCTGACGTCACGTCCGCCTCCTGGTCCGGTCATGGGCGCCCCGTCCGGGTTACCGTGGACGGATGCTCAAGGGCCTGGCGATTGCCGGCGCGGTGCTCGTGCTCGTCGCGGTGGCAGCGGCCGGTGGTTTCGTTGCCCTCGGCGGCCTCGACTACCTCCGGAGCAAGCAGGCCATCGTCGTCCCCGAGGAGCTGCGTCCCGTCATCGTCGAGGCGGCCGAGCGGTGCCCGGTCGTCCCGGCCCGGGTCCTCGCGGCCCAGCTCGCGTCGGAGAGCAGCTGGGACCCGCGCGCGGTAAGCCCGGCGGGGGCCACCGGCCTCGCTCAGTTCATGCCCGAGGTGTGGGAGCAGTACGCCGTCGACGGCGACGACGACGGCGACCGCGACATCTACGACCCCGTCGATGCGATCCACTCCGCCGCTGAGCTCAACTGCGTCAACGCCGAGCTCGTCGCCGATGTCCCTGGCGATCGCCTGCGCAACATCCTCGCGGCGTACAACGCGGGCTTCAACCAGGTCGTGCGCTACGAGGGCGTGCCACCTTTCCCCGAGACGGAGCAGTACGTCGAGCGCGTGCTCACGCGCGCCGAGCGGATCGAGCTCAACTAGCGCTCGCCAGGCACCTCAGGAACGGGTGTTGCCGAACATGTCGGAGTTGCCGCGAGCGTCGGTGACGAGACCCGGGACAACCTCGGTGAGCTCGGCGGGCGACCAGCGGCCGCGCTCCTTGGACGCCGTAGGGCCCTTGACCCACGGCTCCGCGACACCGATCTCATTGCCGGTGACGGTGAAGATGCGCCCGGTCACGCCCGCGGACAGCGGCGAGCCGAGCCAGACGACGAGCGGGGAGATGTTGGCCGGGTCCATCGGGTGGTAACCCTCAGCATCGGGCTCGAGCCCGCTCATCTCGGAGAAGAGCGGCAGGCCCTCGGTCATGCGAGTGAGCGCCACGGGTGCAATCGCGTTGGCGGTCACGCCCAGGCGCGCGAGCTCGTCGGCGAGGATGATCGTCATCGCGGCGATGCCCGCCTTGGCTGCGCCGTAGTTGGCCTGGCCGATATTGCCGAAGATTCCCGACGGGGATGAGGTCGAGATGATGCGCGCATCATTGAGCTCGCCCGCCTTGGCGCGGGCACGCCAGTAGTCGACGGCGTGGCGGCTCACGGCGAAGGTGCCGCGCAGGTGCACCGCGATGACCGAGTCGAACTCCTCCTCGGTCATGTTGACGAACATCCGGTCGCGCAGGATGCCGGCGTTGTTGACGACAACGTCGAGACCGCCAAAAGTGTCGATCGCAGCCTGGACGATGCGGCCCGCACCGGCGTAGTCGGTGACGCTGTCGGTGTTGGCCACGGCCTCGCCGCCGAGGGCGCGGATCTCGTCGACGACCTGCTGCGCCGGGCTCGCATCGGCGCCGGCGCCATCGACCGAACCGCCGAGGTCGTTGACGACGACCCGCGCGCCTTCGCGCGCGAAGGCCAGGGCGTGCTCGCGGCCAATGCCACGGCCAGCGCCGGTGATGATGACGACTCGGCCCTCGCAGATGCCCGACATGGGTCCTCCTCTTCCTCGACGGCGAGGCTAGCGATCGCGCATCCCCGTGATAGGACGAGGGTGTGCCCGGACCCCGACTGCTCTTCGTGTGCACCGGCAATGCGACGCGCTCGGTGATCGCGGCCTCGCTCGTCCGCCGAGATCGCCCCGACTGGCAGGTCGACTCCGCAGGGACGTGGGCGATCCCCGGCCTGCCGTCGAGCCGTCGCACGCTGGCAGCACTGGAGTCCGTGGGGGTGAGCGCACCCGGTCATCGGAGTACGACGCTCACGCGCGATCACCTCATGGGGGTCGATCTCGTCGTGGGGTTCGAGTCCGACCACGTCATGCATGTGCGTCGTATGGCGCCCGATGCCGCTGATCGCACGGCGACGTTGCCGCGCCTGCTCCTCCCCGACTGGCCGGGCGTCGACCTGTCCGCCGAGGACCCGCGCACGTGGATCGAGGTCGAGGATCCCGCCGGCGGAGATGTCGACGACTTCGTCCGCTGCGCGCGCGACATCGATGCACACATCGCACAGCTCCTCGCGCGTCTCGACGCGTCGTAGGCCCGCCGTCCATCAGCGGCGTTCCTTGCCCTGAAAGCGCCACCCGGTGGCACATCCAGGGCAAAGCACGTACGCCGAAGTCAGTCGGGGAGGATGCCCGCGTCCGCGAGCGAGGCGATCCTCGCCTCGTCGATCCCCCACCCGAGCAGGGCACTGCGGTCGGAAGCCACGATCGGTCGCGGATCCCCCGAGGGAGTCGCAGAGAAGCGCGGGGCCGGGGCCGCCTGCGTCATGCCGTCGACCTCGACGAAAGTGCCCCGTGCGGCCAGGTGCGGGTGATGCGGTGCCTCGGACATGGTGAGCACCGGTGCCACGCAGGCGTCGGTGCCGTCCGCGAGCGCCGCCCACTCATCGCGCGTGCGCGTGGCGACGACCTCGGCGAAGCGCGCGCGCAGGACCGGCCACTGCGCGATATCGAACTGGGCCGGCAGGTCCTCGCCGTCGAGTCCGGCGATGCGGAGCCACTCCGCGTAGAACTGCGGCTCCAGGCAGCCCACGGCGAGCCACTTGCCATCCGATGTGCGGTAGACGTCGTAGAACGGCGTACCGGAGTCGAGCAGGTTGACACCCGCTTCCTCGCGCCACATCCCGATCGACGACATCGAGTGGAAGAGCGACATCAGGAGTGCGGCACCATCCACCATCGCGGCGTCGACCACCTGCCCCTCACCCGTGCGTTCGGCGTGCCACAGCGCGGAGAGCAGACCCACCAGCAGGAGCATCGAGCCGCCGCCGTAGTCGCCGACGAGGTTGAGAGGGGGCGTGGGTGGCTGGTCGCGACGGCCGATGTGCGCGAGGACTCCCGCGATGGCGATGTAGTCGAGGTCGTGACCCGCCGTGTGCGCACACGGCCCGTCCTGCCCCCAGCCGGTCATGCGTCCGTAGACCAACGACGGACGGCGCGCGAGACAGGCCTGGGGCGAAAGGCCGAGGCGCTCCATCACGCCGGGACGGAAGCCCTCGATGAGGATGTGCGCCTCGGCGACGAGGTCCAGCATCAGATCGCGACCGGCGTCCTGGCGGACGTCGACGACGACTCCGGTGCGACCACGGCGCGTGATGTCGCGCATGGGGTCGCCGAGCGCGAGACCCGGACGCGGCGACTCGATGCGGATTCCTTCGGCACCCAGGTCGGCGAGCATCATCGCCGCGAACGGCGCTGGGCCGATGCCGGCCATCTCGACGAAGCGCAGACCGGCGAGGGGGCCGCTCATCGGATGATCGCAATCACCTGGGAGTTGTGTACCGCCAGGCGGCCGTCAGCCGTCCAGAGCTCGCGCGACTCGGTCGCGTATCCCTCTGCCAGGCCGAGCAGGCGACCCCGGTGCAGCAGGGGTGTGCGGGGGGCCACGCTCTCCGGCTCGACAAGCAGGGTCGCGCTGAAGCTCAACGTCGCCATCGGCCGCGGGGTGGACACCTGCACGAGGGCGGCGGGCCAGAGGGCATCGACCATGCCCGTGAGCGTCGCGTCGTCGTACTCCTCCCATGTCACCGCCGGTGCGACCCACGCGAGTACGTCGTCGCCGGAGGCTGTGTAGGGAAAGCCGCGGAGGGGTCGCACGGCCAGGTGCTGGAGGAACTCGGGTGCGAGCGGAGGCTCGAGGGTGAGTGCCTCCAGCGTGTGCCAGTCCGGAGCGTCGGGTGCGGTGAGCGCCGGCTGGGCTTCGACGTCGAGCGCCCGTCGGCCGCCGAACACGACGGTGGCCACCGCCCAGGTTTCACCATCGGGTGAGTTGATGGCCACCTGCCACACGGCCGTCGCCGACCCACGGCGCGCGAGCGTGCACGTCACGTGCGCTGGTCCGGCGAGCACCGGACCCACCATGTGGACGCTGATCTCGCGCAGGGACGGAGCGTCGGGGTCCACCGCACGAGCGGCACGCACGGCAGCAGCGACGACGAGACCGCCCCAGGCTCCGCGACCCTGCCGCCACCCTTCAGGGACATCCCAGACACCGTCGCGGACGTCGACGAGATCGGCGAAGGCAGCCACCGCAGGAGCCTACCGGCGCGCGTCGGCCGTGCCGCGCTGTCGGGGGTCGCAGCTAGCCTGCCTTCGTGCGCGTCCTCCACACCTCCGACTGGCACCTCGGCCGGTCCTTCCACGGCGTCGACATCCTCGACCACCAGCGCACCTTCGTGACGTGGCTCGTCGATCTGGTCGAGCGCGAGCAGATCGAGCTCGTCGTCGTCGCGGGCGACATCTACGACCGCGCCGTCCCCCCGCTCGCCGCCGTCTCCCTCTGGGAGGAGGCCGTCGTCGGCATCACGCGCATCTGCCCGATGCTCGTCACCTCGGGCAATCACGACTCCCCCACGCGACTCGGTTTCGCCGGCCCGCTGCTCGCCCAGTCGGGCCTGCACCTGCGCACCTCGCTCGACACCATCGACGCGCCTCTCGTCGTCCACGGCGCCGACGGCACCGCGCTCGCCGCGTACGGCATCCCCTACCTCGAGCCCGATCTCCATCGCGCTGCACTCGGCGCAGAGCGTTCGCACGCCTCCGTGCTGCATGCCGCCATGGAGCGCGTGCGCGCCGATCTCGCACGACGCGAGGGCACGCGCTCACTCGTCGCCGCCCATGCCTTCATCACGGGCGGAGACACCGGAGCGATCGTGAGCGAGTCCGAGCGCGACCTGCGCGTGGGCGGGATCGGTGACGCCCCGGCGTCGGTCTTCGCCGGCGTCGACCACGTCGCTCTCGGACACCTGCACGGTGCCCAGGAGGTGCGCACCGGATCCGACGGCGCCGTGGTCGCCTATAGCGGATCCCCCCTCGCCTTCTCCTTCTCGGAGGAAGCGCATCTGAAGTCGGTCACCGTGCTCGATATCCCCGCGTCCGGCCCGATCCAGGCCCGGCGCGTGCCCGCGCCCGTGCCCCGCGCGCTCGTGACACTCACGGGCCGACTCGACGACGTGCTCGACGATCCGGGCACTACGGCATTCGCCAACCACTGGGTGCGCATCGTGCTCACCGATGAGCGCCGACCCGTCGATCCGATGGGGCGCATTCGCGCCGTGCTCCCGCACGCCATCGAGCTCACCTTCGAGCGACGAGACCTCACCTCCGTCGAAGCAATGGACGCGGAAGGCAAGCAGTCGACGGATCCCATCGCTATCGCGGAGGCATTCGTCGAGCACGTCACCAGCACCGAGCCGGATCCGCTCGAGCGCGACCTGCTCCGCGACTCGGTCGAACGCATCCGGATCTCGCAGGTGTCCCGGTGAGGTTCCACCGCCTGTCGATCACCGGCGTCGGGCCCTTCCGTGGCCGGGAGGAGGTCGACTTCGATGCCGTCTCCGCGTCGGGCCTCTTCCTCATCGAGGGGCCGACGGGCGCAGGCAAGACCACGATCATCGATGCCATCGTCTTCGCGCTCTACGGGTCCCTCTCCGGGGCCGAATCCGACGCGGGCCGACTGCGCAGCCAGCTCTGTCGGTCGGATGAGCCGACCGAGGTGTCCCTCGAGTTCAGTGTGGGCGGCGTGCGGCACACGATCACGCGCAATCCGGCGTACGAGCGGCGCAAGGCGCGGGGGGAAGGCACCACCCTCGAGCGCGCCGCACAGACACTCCAGGTGCACGACGCCGCCACCCCTGACATGCGCGAGGCCAAGGAGATCGCGGTCTACCTCACCCAGCGCATCGGTCTCACCGTCGACCAGTTCCGTCGACTCGTCGTGCTGCCCCAGGGTGAGTTCGACACCCTGCTGCAGGCCAAGCCCATCGACCGCTACCGGACGATCGCCGGGCTTATCGACGATGGCTTCCTCCAGCGCGTCCAGGAGGATCTCAAGTCACGTGCCGACGACGCACTCCTCCTGCGCCGCGACGCCGCCGCTGATGTAGACCGGCTTCTCGACGTCATTCGCGAGCGCGCAGCGGAGGTCGCGGAAGTGCCCTACGACCTTGTCGTCGAGGAGCTCCTCACCCGGATCGGCGCCGATGCCGAGGCCGCCACGGCACAGGCGCAGGTGAGCGCCGCCGCGCTCCAGGCGCGCCAGATCGAGGAGCACGATGCCCGCGCCCGACTCGCCGCCGCGCGTGCTGCGTCCGACGCACGTGCGGCGCTGTCACGCGCGACCTCTGCGGCCGGCGCCGAGGCGGCAGCTCTCGATGACACTGCGCTGCAGGCACTCCTCCAGGATCTGGTCGCTCAGCGCACGCGACTCGAGCCCCTCGCGCAGTGGGAGTCCGAGGCGGAGAGTCGGGATCGGGAGAGCTCACGGCGGCATGCACTGGCTGACGACGTGACCCGGCGCGTTGCCGAGGCGCGCAAGGACGCCGCCGCGCTCCCCCAGCGCCAGGAGGCTGCCCACGCCGCACTCGCCGATGCTCGGCTCAGGGCAGGAGGCGCCGAGACGCACCGCCTTGAGGTCCAGCGCCTTCACGCACTGCGGGAGGCGCTCGCAGATCGCGCCGATCTCGACGTCACGGTGGCGGCCGCGCGCGCGGAGGAGGCGAAGTGCGCGGAGGCACTCCAGGCGAGTCGCGATGCACTCCAGGCTGCCCGCACGATCGTCCACGATCTCGTGCGCACCCAGCTGGCCCAGCGCGCGTCGCACCTCGCCGCTCTCCTCTCCGATGGCTCCCCGTGCCCGGTATGCGGTTCGCGCGATCACCCCACACCCGCTCATGACGATGCAGGCCCGCTCGTCTCCGACGCCGAGGTCAGTGCGGCCGAGGCAGCCGCTGTCGACGCCGAGGCCGTCGAGGCGAGCGCGCGAGCCGCACACGAGGTAGCGCGCACCCAGGTCGCCGATCTCGACCGGCAGTGGACGGCCCTTACCGCGCGACTCGACGGGATCACCGAGCCGGAGATCTCCACGGCACTGTCCGCCGCACTCGCCGCCGAGGAGGAGGCGCGCACCAGCGCCGAGGCCGTGCCGGCCCTCGTCGCTGACGTCGAAGACCTGGCCGCCCGGGCCGCCGCGTCCACCGCACACCTCGAGGGCCTCGTCGCCGAGGAAGCCGCCGCCCGCGCCGAGGCGTGCGCCTACGACGCCGCGGTCGCCGCCGAGACCGAGCGACACCGGGAGCAGATCGGGCAGGCGCGCAGCGCAGCGGATCTCCTCGCATCCGTTGGCGATCGCCTCACTGTCCTGGAGTCGTTGCAGCAGGCGCGTGCCGCCGCCGCGGGTCTCGCGCTTGATGCCGACCCCGAGGACGCCCAGGCCGCACTCACGCGCGCGGAGTCCGCGCGCATCGAGGCGCAGTCTGCACACACGCTCATCGACGAGCACCGAGTGCGACTCGTCAATGCACACGACGCACTCACGGCACTGGCCGGTGATCTTGCGCTCGCACGCGAGCGACTCGACGCGATCGGCTCCGAGACCGAGGCCTCCATTCGACTCGGCGCGCTGGTGACCGCCGCACGGGGGTCGGCCAATCTGCGCAACCTCACCCTCCAGGCCTACGCCGTGCAACGCCGCTTCCGCTCCGTCCTTGACGCCGCCTCCGTGCACCTGGAGCGGATGAGCGCAGGCAAGTTCGCTTTCGCTCTCGACGAGACCGCCTCCGGTGGCGCACAGGCAGGGCTGGGCATCGACATCGTCGACTCCTGGAGTGGGCAGTCTCGCGATCCCGGCACCCTGTCCGGAGGCGAGCGCTTCTACGCATCACTGTCGCTGGCGCTGGGCCTCGCCGACATCGTCCGGGAGGAGTCCGGCGGCGTGTCACTCGACACTCTCTTCGTCGACGAGGGCTTCGGCTCCCTCGACGCCGACACGCTCACCGTCGTCCTCGACCAGCTCGATGCGCTGAGATCACGGGGGCGCGTGGTCGGGGTGATCAGCCATGTCACCGAGATGAAGGAATGGGTGCACGACCGCGTGATCGTCGAGACGGGACGCCCGGGCGAGGGAAGCCGCATCCGGCAGCCCGCCTGATCAGCCTGGCAAACACCCCTCGCGGCACCCTGCCGGGGCCTAGCCTTCTGCCCACGGTGGGGCGATGAGGGAGGCGCGATGAGCACCACGATGCAGGTGAAGGACTACCGGACCGGCAGGGTGGTCGGACTGGCCGCCACGGCAGCGCTCGGCGGATTCCTCTTCGGCTACGACTCGGCCGTCATCAACGGTGCGACGTCCGCCATCAAGTCGCTCTTCGGACTGAGCGACCTCGCCATCGGCTTCGTCGTCTCCATCGCTCTCATCGGGTCGGCCATCGGGGCGTGGTTCGCCGGATCGCTCGCCGACCGCTACGGCCGGCGCAAGGTCATGCTCGTCGCGGCCGCGCTCTTCCTCATCGCCGCGGTCGGACAGGCCTTCCCCATCGGCGTCGCTGACCTGATGCTGTGGCGCTTCATCGGTGGCGCCGGCATCGGTGTCGCCAGCGTCATGGCACCGATGTACATCGCTGAGATCGCCCCCGCACCGATTCGCGGACGCATGGGCTCGCTCCAGCAGTTCGCGATCGTGATCGGCATCTTCGCCACCGGCCTCGTCAACTACCTCGTCCTCCAGGCCGCGGGCGGCAACGCCCGCAACGTCTGGCTGCTGGGACTCGAGGCCTGGCAGTGGATGTTCCTCTCGATGGTCATCCCCGCCGTGATCTACGCGCTACTCGTGCTCCGGATTCCGGAGTCCCCGCGCTACCTCGTCGCCATCGGGGACACGGCCAAGGCGGGAGAAGTCCTCAGCACCATCTACACGGTGGACGTCACGCCCATGGTGCGCGATATCGAGGAGACCCTGCAGGGCGACCACAAGCCGCGCTTCTCTGACATCCGCGGTCGCACGCTGGGACTGATGCCCATCGTGTGGATCGGCATCATGCTGAGTGCCTTCCAGCAGTTCGTCGGCATCAACGCGGTCTTCTACTACTCCAACACGATCTGGGAGTCGGTCGGCTTCTCCGAGTCGCAGGCCTTCCAGACATCGCTCATCACGACGGGCATCAACGTCATCTTCACCATCGTCGCGATCGCACTGGTGGACCGGATCGGGCGCAAGCCCCTGCTCCTCATCGGCTCCGCGGGCATGGTCATCACCCTTGCCACACTCACCTGGATCTTCGGCACGGCGGCGACCAATGCGGACGGCCAGCCCGTGCTCACCGACGGGCCCGACGTCGTGGCGCTCATCGCGTTCAATGCCTACGTCGCGTTCTTCGCCGCGACCTGGGGACCCATCGTCTGGGTGCTCCTGGGCGAGATGTTCCCCAACCGCATTCGCGCGACCGCGCTGGCCGTCGCTGCGTCCGCCCAGTGGATCGCCAACTTCCTCGTGTCGACGAGCTTCCCCGAGCTGGCAGGTATCTCCCTCGGCCTCGCCTACGGGATCTTCACAGCATTCGCGGTGCTCTCCATCCCCTTCGTCATGAAGTACATCCGCGAGACCAAGGGGGTCACGCTGGAGGATATGGGCGAATTGGAGGGTGCCCGGGCCGCGTGATCCCGCTCACGTCCCCCTCGTCCCGCTAGTGCGGGGCGCGCCGGGGCAGGCATGGACCGCTCCGTGCCCGTAGCCTGGCGGGACGCTCCCGATCACTGCGAGGAAACCTCATGGGCAAGCTGCGCACCCCATGGGGCAACGCGGGTGAACGGCTTGCCCGCGCGTGGCAGCACTCCCCGGGGCGCATCCGTCGTCTCGCGCTGGTGTCGCTCATCGTGCTCACCGGGTACGTCGTCGTACGCCTGCTCTTCACCCGCGAGGGTGCGAACCCCGTGTCGTTCTGGTTGCTCGTCATCGCCGAACTCATGAGCCTCATCAGCCTCGTGCTCTTCGCCTACGAGGCATGGGATATTCCTCCGCCCGAATCACCCGAACCCCTGGACGCCATCTCGGACATCGTCATCGCGACGTACAACGAGCCCATCGACATCCTGGAGCCCACGATCGTCGCGAGCCTGCGCGTGACGGGTGTCCGGCTCGTCTGGGTGCTCGACGATGGTCGCCGACCAGAGGTCGCGAATCTCTGCGCCGAGCTCGGCGCACGGTACCTCGTGCGCGACGACAACCGTCACGCCAAGGCCGGCAACATCAACGCCGCACTTCCACGGATGGATGCGGATCTCATCCTCTTCCTCGATGCCGATCACGTGCCTCGACGCTCGGCCATCACGCAGATGTCCGGCTACTTCCGCGATCCCGCTGTGGCGCTCGTCCAGAGCCCGCACGACTTCCGCAACCGCGACTCCGCCCAGCACACCCACGGCAGCCACCACGAGCAATCGCTCTTCTTCGAGGTGCTCATGCCCGCGCGCGAGCGGCACCAGGCGATCTTCTGGTGCGGGTCGGCCGCCCTCATCCGGCGCTCAGCGCTCGTCGCCGTCGGCGGCGTGGCCACCGAGACCGTCTCGGAGGACCTGCACACCTCCCTCAAGCTGCAGCTCGACGGCTACGTGCTCCGCTACCACAACCGAGTACTGGTGACCGGTATTGCGCCACACACCACCGCCGACTACCTGCTCCAGCGCGATCGCTGGGCGCGGGGGACCCTCGCTGTCCTCACCGGACGCGAGTCACCTGTCTTCGGCCGTGGCTGGTCGGGCCGCCAGCGCTTGCACTACCTCAACAATCTCTTCTACTACTTGCTCCCGTTCCAGCGATTCCTCTATGTCGCCGTCCTGGTACTCGCCCTCCTGCTCGGCTGGCTTCCAATCAGCGGTGCGTCACCGGCGTTCGCCCTCGTCCTTGCGCTCGTCGTCGTCGTCTCGATGATCGCCTCCCTCGCACTGGCTCGCGGCCGACTCGAGATCGGGGAGGGCGCAGCAAACGTCTATCTCAGCGCGGAGATCTACCTTCGCGCCCTCGTGATGACAGCACTACGACGCACGAGTTCCTTCAAGGTCACACCGAAGTCGATTTCCGATATGGCCCTGAGCGAACGCATCCGCGTGCTTGCCCTGCCGACGGTCGTCGTCGTCGTGATCGCGATCAGCTGGGCGCTTCGTGCGATCCAGCAGACGTTCGGCACCGTGCTTCCCGATTGGGCCCTTCCCGGCGATCTGACCACGGTGGCCTTCCTCCTCCTCTCCTTCTTCGCCGCAGTTGAGCTCGCCATCATCATCCCGATGCTCGCGCGGGAGTACGGGCGACGTCAGCACCGGTACCGATGGCGCTTCCGCTGCAGTCTCCCTGCCGAGGTGGATGGCTATCCGGTCACGGTGACGGATCTGCACGAGGCCGGGCTCTCCTTCACCTGCGAGGATCGCGACTTCGCCGTTCACCACCGCCTCGCTATCGAATTCATGGCACCCCTGGACCAAGATGTGCTCATCCGCGGCGTCGTCACGATCGTGCGCACTCACGTCAGCGATCGCGGGCACGTGGTCTACGGCTGCACCGTCGACTGGGCCTCAGCCGCGGATCGCCGGAATGTGATCGACCTCTGCTACGTCTTCCTCGCCGCCCAGGATCTGGGCTACGTGGAGAAGCAGATTCCGCAAGCATGGTCATCCAGCGATGCGTGACCTAGGATCACGTGGGTGAAGGGGGTCATCATCACCAGCTTCCTCGGCTGGGTCGAGTCCACACGCGGCCTCGTCACCACCGACGCGATCCTGGTCGATGCCGAGCCCGCTCTATCCACCGGCGGTGCCTACACGGCCGTGGGCAACTACCCGGCCACCGAACTCACCGCACTCGTCGCGAGCCTCGCGGCGCGCGAGGGCCGGACGACTGATGAGATCCTGCGCGAATTCGGCATTGCGGCCTTCCCGCAACTCGGCTCCCTCCACCCCTCCTGGCTGGACGGCATGGACGACCTCTACGCGCTTCTCAGCGGTATCGAGAGCGTCATCCACACCGAGGTACGCAAGCTCTATGCCGATGCCCGACCACCCCTCATCACAACGAGCAGACAAGCGGATGGGTCACTCGAGGTGACCTACGCATCGCATCGCGACCTCGTCCCGCTGTGCCAGGGACTCATCGAGGGAGCCGCCCGACACTTCGATCAGGAGTGCGAGGTGACCATCGTGTCGACCGACCGTGTGGGCGACCTGACGCGCGCGGTCATGCACGTGCGAACGAGGGACCATGACTGACGCGGCCGACGATCGCGTGGCACTCGCCAGCATGCTCGAACGCGAGCGGCGCGCCCGCGCTGAAGCCGAACGACTGCTCGAGACCAAGGCTCAGGACCTCTTCACGGCCAACCAGCGACTTGCCGAGCTCGCGGATTCGCTCGCCGCACGGGAGCGCTACGCGACGGCGATCTTCCAGGCTGCCCAGGACGGCATCATGGTCGTGGCACCCTCGGGGATCATCGAATCAGCCAACCCCGCAGCCATGGCGCTCCTGGCATCCGCCGATGAGGCCGTCGTGGGCTCGAGCATCTCCCAGTGGCTCGAGGTGCCGACCATCCCGCCGGATCTCCCGGGAGCCGGGGAAGCCATGGCATCCGCGCTACGCAAGCAACGGCTCGCGGAGTGGATCATGGTGAGTGCGTCAGGTGCATCACTGCCCGTGCGCGTCGCCGTCGGCCTCATGGAGGCGATCGACGAACCCCGTCTCATCCTCGTCCTGCACGATCTCTCCGAGGAGCGCAAGGCTGAGGAGGCCCTGCGTCGGACGGCCCTGCTCGACCTGCTCACGGGACTGGGCAACCGCGCCTCGCTCCTCCAGGCACTGGACCACGATGACGATGCCCAGGGCGACGAGGCTCAGGGCCTCGACGACCTGAGCATCATCGCGGTCGACCTGCTGCGCTTCCATCGCATCAACGACGCGCTGGGGCGCTCGGTGGGCGACGAGGCGCTACGCGAGATGGGTGCTCGCCTCCGCCGCGCTGGCGCGGAGGCTCTCGTGATGGACCCGAGCCTCACCGCCTGGCTGCCTGTCCGCGTGAGCGGCGACGAGTTCGCCGTACTCCTTCGCGGCCCGGCGATCGCCTCACGCGTCCCGCACGAAGTCGAGCGCATCGCGCGCGCCCTCGAGGAGCCGGTGACGTTCGAGGGCTACACCGTGCCGCTCGAGGTGTGCGTGGGGTACGCCGTCGGCTCCTCATCCAGCCGCGATGTGGATGCGCTGGTCGACCGCGCCATGATCGCCCTCGAGACCGCGAAACAGCGCGCCGGGCAGCGCGTTGCCGCATACGAACCCTCCATGGGTGCCGAGCGCTCCCGCGTCGTGCACCTCGAGGGCCGGATCCGCGAGGCCATCGCCGGGGGCGAGTTCGTGACGCACTACCAGCCTCGCATCGACGTCGCCACCGGCGAGATCGTCGCGTGCGAGGCACTCGTGCGCTGGGACCACGCGCGCCGCGGACTCATCCTCCCCGGCGAATTCATCCACGTCGCCGAGCAGTCGGCACTCATCCTCGATCTCGGCCGCGAGGTCCTCGATCAGGCCTTGGCGCTGCAGCGCACGTGCATGGAGCTCGGCCTCGCTCGACCGGTGTCGATCAACATCTCCCACCAGGAGTTCGCCCTACGGTCGGTGATGGAAGACATCCAGCAGCACGTCATCGACGCCGGAGTGCCCCCCGCCCTCATCGAGTTCGAACTCCAGGAGTCCATCGTCACCGACGACCTCGACTACAGCCGTGAGATCTTGCGTTCCCTCTCCGACAATGGCTTCCGGGTGGCCATGGACGACTTCGGCACCGGGCACTCCTCACTGGGTCGTCTGCGGGAGTTGCCGATCGACGTTCTCAAGATCGATCGCTCCTTCGTGAGCAAGGCCCCGGAGGACGCTCCGAGCGCCAAGATCCTCACCGCGATGGTGTCCCTGGCGGAAGTCCTCGGCGCCACCGTCGTGATCGAGGGAGTCGAATCCGAGACCCAGCTGCGCATCGTCCAGCAAGCGGGGCACTGCGAGGTCCAGGGCTTCCTCTACTCCCCCGCCGTCGTCCCCGAGCTCTACCTGGAGATGCTGCTGACACAGCCGTGGATGCGGGCCGCGACATGAGAATTCGCCACCGCGCACTGCGGATCCCGCTCGTCTACCTCATCCTCATCGCGATCGCAGGGCTCGGCCTGACGGCTGTCCTCGTGAGATACGACCTCAACGAGGACATCGCGGCGACCGAACTCACGACGAGCAGTAAGGCCCAAGCGCTCTCTCGGGAGCTCAGCGAGGCATTCGCGATCTTCTACGGGCCAACGGTCGCGGGAGAGGGCTTCGCCAGTGCGGGGGTCAGGGAAGCCCTCGCCACCGGCACCCCCGAAGCCGAGCTCCTGGCTGACGGCTTCCCTGCGTTCGCGGCACCCTTCGTGGAGTACCTCGGCCCTGCCCTCATCGACTACCAACTCGCACCCGAGGGCATCGTCACCTACTCGGCCAAGCCGGAGGACAACGCGGCCGCACTGGGGCACAACCTCTTCCTCGACGATGCACGTCGCGAAGCTGTGCTCGCGGCCGTCGCCGCCCGGTCACCGGTCGTCAGCGGCCCCATCGAACTCAAGCAGGGCGGGCTCGGGCTCATCATCCGCCAGGCGATCTTCGTCCCGGGCAACACACCCTTTCCCGAGAGATTCACTGCACGCGCGGGGCTCGATCAGTTCCCCCCAGCCCTTGCGCCGGTCCCTGACGACTTCTGGGGATTCGCCACGACGGTCATCGATGTCGACGCCTTCGTGGGCCAACTCGATCTCGGCGGACTGGCCGAGGACCAGATCACACTCCAGCCCGTGCTGGACGACGGCACCCTGGGCCCCTCGATCCTCGGTACCTTCGCAGGCGGCACCGATCACGAGGTCACCGAGCTCATCGACCTGCCCGACGGCACGCAGTGGCAGTTGACTGCTGCCGTTCCTCACGATCCCATTTGGCACCACTGGCCCATCATCGTCATCGGTCTTGCCCTCACCATCCTGGTGATGATCCTCGCGGCATGGGTCTACCGCGTGTCCAAGCGCTACCGGCTGGGCTACATCTTCAGCGAGTCGATCGTCGACCTGACGACTCGCCAGGCTGTGCTCGACGCGACAAGCACCTTCATGACCTCGATCTATCCCCGTCTTCAGGGCCAGGTGGACACCCCCGCTCCGGATTCGCTGCGCGTGACGATTCCCGTGGATGCCGAGGTCGACGATCTTCGGGGCCGCGAGGACGTCCGCGTGTGGCCCATCCGCCAGGGCGGTGAGACCCATGCCACGATTCGCGTCCATCATGGGGCGCCGTACGTCGCTGCCGAGGTCGTCGACGTCGTCGGCATCATCTCCCGCATGCTCGGGGCGACACTCGGATCGCTCGAGCACCGCGAGGAGCTCGAGCGCCAATCGACCGTCGATCAGCTCACCGACCTCTTCAACAGACGCCAGTTCCAGCCGTCCTTCGAGGATCTCGCTGCGACAGCGGTGGCCCGTGACCTCTGGCTGGCGGTCGGCGTCGTCGACCTCGACGACTTCAAGGGCATCAACGACAGCTTCGGTCACCTCTTCGGCGACGAGGTGCTCAAGGAGTTGGGGCTCGCGCTCGGATCAGCCGTGCGCGGCAGCGACACTGTCTTCCGCTTCGGCGGTGACGAGTTCGTCATCCTGGCCCTTCTCGACACCGAAGAGCAGGCACTCGGGCTCTTCACTCGTGTCCAGGCCACGGCCAACGCCGCACTCAGCGGCATGACTCCGGATGGCCGCCCCGCGACCATTTCCCTCGGCTACGCCTGCTGTCCCGGATCGCTCCTCGAGCCGATGAACGAACTCCTCGCCAAGGCCGACCAGGCCCTCTACAGGGCCAAGGCCGCCGGCCGCAACCGCGTCGAGGACTGGGCCTTCCAGGGTGCGACGACGGGGCCGATCGCTCCCATCGGCTGA
>JBJOJS010000060.1:0-13794 GCA_046046455.1 Actinomycetota bacterium
TCGCCACGGCGAACCGGTCTCCACGCCCAGGCTCCAGCCGGCGGGCAGTCCCTGGACTCCGGCGAGGTCACTGGGCAGGTCTTGCCCGGGCGCATAGCCCAGGTTCACCGCCACTCCGCCACCCGGACCGGGGAGTTCGCGCGAGGTCCAGTCCCACGAGACCGTGCCGAGCACCTGCGAGACCGACAGCGATCCCACGGATGTCTGCGGTCCGCCCGCATCTCGCACGCTGCGCGCCGTGATGGTGCCGATGGGCGCCCACCCCTGCGGGCCCTGCGCCTGAGCGATGTAGGTGCGCCCGGCAATCAGGCGCGAATCAATGCGGCCCCAGCCGTCAGTCAGCTTCCCTGACCACATCGCATTGGGATTGGGGTCACCCGCTGTGGCAATGGCGTCGATGAGACGCACGGGAATGCTGGGCACGTCGCGGAGCTCACGCGAGTAGATGCGCACATCGGCACCGGCGAGCACCGAGCCTGCGGGCAGCGTGGCGACCTGCACGGGACGCGGCGGAGTGACAGGCCCACCACCCGTGATCGTGGTGATCGGCCCGATGGTCTCGATGCCGGCCAACGCGCCTTCGGTGAGCAGATCCGGCACCTCGTCAGCGGAAGCCAGCGGCGCTGCCACGACGGGTGCTACACCTCCGGCGAGGAGTCCCGCCACCACTGCGGCGCACGACGCCGCGACCACACCCGATCTGAGCAGACGCTGTCCCATGAATGGTGAGCGTAGGCGTTGGTTCCCCGGCGTAGCAAAGCGAGCAGCCCCCCAAGGGCAGCCGCAGGATCGGTTTCCGCGGATTAGCCCGATGCGGGCGCAGCCTGCGCCTGCATCGCCTCCTTCCAACTGTCCGGCACCCATTCGGTTGCCCAGGACTGGAACTTGTAGGCACCCACGACTGAGCCCCACTTGCCGGACAGTTTGCCGAGCGACTTGAGGTATCCCCGCGTACCTCCCATGGTGGCCCACTCGGGATTGGCGGGGTTGGCGAGCTTCACCCAGTCGACGAAGCGACTCCACTTGCCCGCCTGCACCACCTGCTTGCTGGCGGACTCAGCAAGACCACTGCTCAGCGAGGTGATCGAAGCCCGTGCACTGCTGCGCGCCACGTTGTCGGTCGTATTGCTGGCGAGGCTTCGGCCCGCTCCGGCGAGCAGCTTGACCACACTGTTGCTGGATCCCCACTTGCTCAGCATCGCCAAGGACGCACCTAAGGTCACGACGGTGGCGGCCGCCTCGCCCCAGAACATCACGGTGCGGAAGGTGTCGAGGGCCGGACTGGGCTCGGTCTGCATCTTCATGGAAACCATGGAGAGGCCGGCCGCCGCCATGCCCATGGCCATGGGGATGAGGAATCCCCCGCTCAGTGCGCCCACAACGAAGGACGCAGCGACCAGGGCCGCACCGACGATCTCGAAGAACCAGGACCAGCCATTCGCTTCGCCCGTGCCGTCGGATCCATTGATGGGATCGCCGGGCGTATACGAGTAGAGATTGTCGGCCGCGTCGAGGCGCGGGTCGGGGGCGAGGAAGGTCCCGCTGCCCGGAAGGTAGGGACGCGCACCTGCAAGCGTGATCGACGATGGTCCGCCGAGGGTCTCGAGTTGACCGGCACCCTGCCAGGAGTAGTCCGGTATCGCCGGCGACGTCTTCGCGACGGGCTGCTCGAGCGGCTCACCGTAGGGGCCGAAGCGCGGACTCGGGCCAAGGGGAGCACCGGGCTGGCCACCCGAGACCCCGGCCAGGCCGAGGAAGGGGGCAGCGATGGTGGCCAGTGCCGAACCGTCGATTCCGTTGAAGGTCATCGTGGGGACGCCGTCGACAGGGATCACGACGTTGACCGCACCCGGAAGCGCAAAGCTGTAGGAGAGCGGAGCCCCCGTGACGCCGTCACGCGCGGAGTAGATCACCGCGGGTGCACCGTCGATACCCGAGCCGTAGCCGTAGTGGACTTCCTGGGTGCCCGATGGTCCGGTGACCTGCTTGCCCACGATACGTCCGCCGTAGGTGCTCATCGTGGTGGCCACTGCATCGGGACCGAGGCCATCGACGAGCTTGGCCAGTGTCGTGTCACCGGCCCAGGTGAGGACTGCCGGCCGACTGCCTCCTGTGATGGCGGTGACACGCCCGAAGGCGTCGTAGGAAAACTCCGCGGTTTCCTTGCCCGTCGCATCGCCCGTCACCTGCGGATCGGTCGTCGAGGCGAGACGGCCCTGACTGTCGTAGCACGTGGTGTAGTCGATGGTGCCCCGTGTGCCTCCGGTGCGGAGGGCATCCGCCGAAGCCCCGGGGTAGGCGCTTCCGCAGCGTGCAGCCTGCCGCGCATCGAAGGCGTATGCCACCACGTGACGCTTGCCACCGGTCTCAATCGCCGCTCGAGTGAGCCTGCGTGCGTCGTCGTAGGAGTAGTCGCGTCTGTCCGTGACTGTGTCGAAGCCCTTCATCGACGCACTCGTGGCCGAGCGCGTCGCACGCCCGAATTCCGTGTAGGTCACGTCCTGGGTGACGCGCGCGTCCTGCGCGAGGACGGTCAACTTCGTCGGTCGCCCGGTGGGCCCGTAGTCGAGGTCGGCGGTGGCGATGTCGCCGTAGGAGATCCGGCTGATACGGCCGCCGGCATTCGCCGCGTACGTCACCTGGGCAGCGACCTTGCCGTTGATCGTGATCCGATCGACGGCAGCGTCCCTCTCGCGATACCGAATCTGAGTGGTGAGCGCCGGCGCATTGCCACCCTTGGGTGTCATCGTTACTGAGGCCACGTCATCGAGCGGGGTGTAGGTCGTGCGCGTGATCGTGCCGACTTCGTCGATGTACTCGACCGGCATGCCGCGCAGGTTGACGGTCGTCGTCGTTGTCACCGAGGTGTCCGGGCGCACGGGCGCCCCTGGTCCGTGGGTGATGGTCACGCGAGAGACGAGGGGATTGCCATCGACGGCGTCATCTCTCGTCGTGGATTCGATGACGCGGCCCTGCGCGTCGAATGTCGTCGTGGTCGCGAGCGCACCTCCCGGCGCGTACGTCATGCACCGCGTCTCCGCCTGCCCACCAGCACCCGTGGTGACCTGCGCGACGAGCCGTCCCATGACGTCGTAATAGCCCGTGACCGCGGTGCCATCCTGGACGGTGCGCGTCCGCGGCTGGCCTGAGGCGACCGCGCGGGCCTCCGGGCATAGACCGGGTGCCTCCACGGACCCGGATGTGGGCCAATAGGTGGTGCGCCGGACGAGATCGCCTGGAGTCGTGTAGGTCGTCGGGCGACCGTAGGCCTCGGATGCGGGATCGACGCGCTCATAACCGATCCTGGATTCGAGACCGCCCGGCTGGGTAATGACCGTCGGAGAGTCAAGCGCAGGATTGGCGTAGACAAGCTCCGTGACCTTGTCCCCCATGGCTCCGGCGAAGGAGTCATTGGTGGTCAAGCGCGTGACGCGCTGGAAGCCGGGCACGACCTGGTCGCCGGGCACCGGCTTGGTCTCCAGGCTTGCGACCTTGCCGGTCACCGTTGCGCTCGGCGCTGCCTTGATCTCGAAGGCACCGTCACCACCGGTCTTGCGGACCTCGATGGTCACCTGCTTCACCCCGGCGGGAAGGCCCACGATGCGGCACCCCTGCGGGGACTGAAGTTGCTCGGGACTGCATTCGAAGGACCCGACAATGAGGGACACCGTGGAGTTGACAGCTTCGACGGTGAATGTCCATCCGGGCGATTGCTCATCAGCAGCCTGGCTGTCGTCCTTGGCATCCGGCGTCCAGATTCCCGTGAGACGCACCGAGAACGGCGCCTTCCCCTTCCATCGCTGACTCATGCCGGAACCGTTTCGGTCGCGCTTCCAGAATGCAGCCTCCTCCATGCGGCCGCGGAATCCCGGCTCCGCGAAGATGTCAGCGCGGAATCCCTCTAGCCTGGTGCCGGCATCGCGACGAGAGGTATAGGTCTCGTCGTACTCCGTCTCCTGCACCACACCACGCGAAGCCCGACCCGGGTCATAGGGTCCTGCCTGTCGCTTGAGGGCGCCTGTGGGATCGGTCGTCATGTCCGTGCGGCGACCCATCGAGTCGATGTTGCCGATGGGGCGACCTGCGTCGTCGTAGATTCGCTTGGTCTTGAGCCCAGCCGCATCCGTCATCTCTCGGACGTCGAAGGTAACGGGATCGAGGGTGTACGTGACGCTCCCGGAGACACCCGTCGCAGTAGTCGCGTTGCGCGCCTCGACTGTCCTGCCTTCACGAAGAATGGTCTCGGATATGTCGGCCATGGTGAGCGCCTGAGTAACCCGCGGGCCGCCAACCTCACTGGGCGCACCCACGAGCTTCGTCGCCCGGCCGGTGCGCGCGTCGTAGACGACTTCGGTGACCACTCGAGCAGCACCCGCATCCCGGGTCGCCGCAAGATTGACCAGAGGACTACGGAGTGCGACGAGTCGGCCGACGGAGTCCCAGCCGAGTGTCGTGCCCTGATTGCCCGGATCCTTGACGAGGGCAATGCGTGCGGCCGAGCCGCTGCCCTGGTAGCCGATATCCGTCGACGTGCCGTCGGGATAGGCAACACTGCAGAGCATGCCCGATCCAGGTGCATCGAATCCGCTCCACGACGCCGACGGGCACGATGCGGCACCGGCGTAGGAAGCTGTGATCGATTGGCCCGTGGGCGACTCGATCCCCATGAGTCGGCCATCGGCCCAGCTCAATCGGGCCCGCAGCACGTCGCGGGCGAACACCGCGACGGCCCGGCCTTCGCGGAAGACGGTGGTCAGGCCGTCAGGATCGATGAACCGCCAGGAGTTGATGACAGGTCGGTCCTTGGCGTCCCGACCCTCGCACGGGGTGAGCAGATTGCCGTATCCGGGCACGCGCAATCCGCCTGCGACCTGCTCGTAGACACCGGATGCGTTGCGCGCGAAGGACATTGCGGCACCGTTCCAACCGCGCACCACCACGAGCCGCGGTGCACTCGCGCGCGTGACGGAGTCGCAGACCTCCGCCTGAGCCTTGCTGCTTCCGGACAGGACCGCGTTGTCAGCCCCATACGCCGAGAGAGTCGCCCAGGCGGACGCGCCGACGGGATTCAGGCGCCAACCCTGTGGCAGGCCGGGCCGGGCTGAGGTGCTGGGATTCCACGCGAGACCGAGCCCGATGTCGACGGTCGGTCCGGGCAGGGTGGCGGACTGCCACTGCCACTGCGACTCTCCCGTGGGCAAGGACACGCTCACACCGGCCGCTTGGGCCACGGGTCCGCTGCGGCTGCCCGCGGGACTGACGGTGAAGCTGCCGAGCAGCTTCCACTCAGCGCCCTCGCGACCGGTGACCGCGTAGTTGCCCCCGGGGCGGAGGGTCTCGGTGATGCGACCCCAGCCGCGCTCGAGCTTGCCTTCCCACAGATAGCCCGTCTGGGCGCTCACATCGGCACCCGCAGTGAGGTCCCACAGTCGCACGTCCACGGAGGCGATCGACTTGGCGGCATCGGCACGCAGGAAGGGCTGCACGGGATTGACGACGCGACCATCGGGCACCACCGCGAGGGAGGGCGACCCGAGGGCGACGAGCGGTCCCGTGCTCGTGGCGACGGGGATGGGGCCCACCACCTCGACGCCCGGCACCGCAACGCGCGGCGTCGATGCCGTGGCGGCCGCGAAGGCCGAGGCACTCTCTGCCCCCTGCGGGGCACCGGTCTCTGCCGAGGCCGTGACCGTCGGGACGAAGCCCAACAGGAGCGCCCCTGCAGTCACGGGCACGACGAGGCGCGCGATGACCATCAGCCCTCGATCGGTGAGATGACTCCGGAGAGGGTGATGTCCCATCGCACATTGGCTCCGATGGCACTGGAACCCTCGGCATCGCGGCTGGGCTCACTCTGCTGGAGCTTCAGGTCGGTCGTGGTCCAGAACTGGCTCTGGATCGGCGTGAACTTCACCTCGTCGATGGTCGAGATGGTCTTGCCCTTCTCGTCCTTCTTCGGCTGGAACTTCTCGTTCTGGCGCGAGTCACCGCTGACCTCGAAGAGCGTGGGCACGACGCCAATCGTGCACGGAGCCTCGCGCGTGTAGAACTTGCTCGTGCGCCAGAGGCCATCACCCGAGCAAGAACTCTTGAGCTTGTCGAAGTCGTTGAGGTCGTAGCGGAAGACGATGTCCACCTGCGGTCGGGGCAGCGGCTGACCCAGCTTGCATGTGGTCTCGCCCGCCTGGCAGGTGGGCCACGCCCATGTGCCATCCGTGGTGCCTGTCAGGCGAAGCCTCATGCGCTTCTCACCCGGTGTCGTGTCGATCCACCCGCCGAACTTGAAGGCCTTGTCGCTTCGAGCGTCACCCTGGATGCTGCCCGGCACGGTGTACTGCGACACCGTGCCCAGCGTGGGCACTCTCGCCTTGTCGGGGTCGAAGCCGTCGGGCCATACGCCGTCGATATCGACATTCGAGATCGCCCACGACAGGGTCACCTTGCGAGGGCCGTCGAAGGAGCGGTAGGCGGCGGGCACGCTCATCTCCGTAAAGGAGCGGAAGTTGGCGAGCATCGACGCCGCGAAGACATTGGTCTCGGTGCGCCATGAGCGGTTCCAAGGACCGGCGTAGATGCGCTGCCAGCAGCCCACGACGTCGCCCGTGGAGGTGGCATCGCAGCGATTGCTCGTGCGCACATCATCCGGAAGGCTCCCGTAGAAGGTCTGCCGGAAGTTGGGCACGACCGACATATCGGCAAACGCCGAGTTCGCGCAGGCAGGGGCACGACCGGCATCGAGCTTGACCCGATCGGTGTCATTGTCGCCGAAGAATCCCGACCCCTGGGACACCTTCTTCCAGTAGACCGAGTCGGACTTCCACGTCGATGCATTCACCTTCGCGGGGACCGGCACCTCACCCCGGCAGGTCCAGGTGCTGAAGCCACCCACCCAATCCTGCTCGTAGCGCTTGGGCACACCCCACCAGGTGGTCTTGCCGCGCCAGCTGTCGTTGCGGCCGAAGAGCCTGCCGTCGTAGTCGATCAGTCGAGGATTGGCTGCATCGAGTCGCGCTTGCCCATCACCCGGTCCGATGAGGAAGGGATAATTCGTATGGCATCCCACGTGGTGGCGCGAGTAACTGGAGTTCCACCAGTGATCCGCCGGCCAGCCCTCGCTGCCACGTTGATTCCACTTCTTGTAGTCCAGGGTGTCGCGACCATCGAGATAGGGCGTCTTCTGGCCCAGCCACACGGGCTTCGGGCGCGTGACGATCTCCGAGGCCTGGCTCGCGGTGCCCGGTGTCAGGGTGCTCACCGTCACGCCCTGGGGGATGTGGTTGGTGATCCGCTGGAACATGATGGGGTTATTGCCCACCACGGCACTGTCGTACGTCTCGTCGCAGCCGGTCTCGAGATCGTCCGCCGCTACCGCGACGGGGGCCGGAGCGGCGATGAGCACGACTCCGGTGAGCAAGCCCGCCAGGAGGGTGGTGGAGGACGCCAACGAGACGCACCGACGACCGACTCGGTTCATGACGCACTCCTATCGAAGCCCCACACGGGCGGAGCCCCGCGGCTCGCATTTGGGACACTATCTAGCGCCGAGGGGCCGTTGCAACACATGTCCCTGGCCCCCGCGGCCCAGCTATTCGATCGGTGAGATCACGCCCGAGAGGGTGACATCCCATCGCACATTGGCGCCGATGGCATTGGCGCCCTCGGAGTCGCGGTTCGGCTCGCTCTGCTGGAACTTCAGGTCGGTGCTGGTCCAGAACTGGCTCTGAATCGGACTGAACTTGACCTCCTCGATGGTCGAGGTGGTCTTGCCCTTCTCGTCCTTCTTCGGCTCGAACCTCTCATTCTGACGAGAGTCGTCGCTCACCTTGAAGAGGGTGGGCACGACACCGATCGTGCAGGGAGCCTCGCGCGTGTAGAACGTCTTGTCGTATTCGAGGTTCTTGGCCTCGCACGAATTCTTGAGCTTGTCGAAGTCGTTGAGGTCGTAGCGGAAGACGATGTCCACCTGCGGTCGCGGAAGCGGCTGACCCAGCTTGCATGCGGTCTCGTCCTGGCAGGTGGGCCACACCCACGTGCCATCCGTGGCGCCGGTGAGTCGCAGCCTCATGCTCTTATCGCCCGGTGTCGTGTCGATCCACCCGCCGAACTTGAAGGCCGGCGTCTGCAGCCCAGGAACGCTGCCGGGCACGGTGTACTTCGACACGGAGCCAACCTGGGGCACTTCTGCCTCCGCGGGGTCGAAGCCGTCGGGCCACACGCCGTCGATATCTACGTTCGAGATCGCCCACGACAGGGTCACCTTGCGAGGTCCGTCCACGGACCGGTAGGCGGCGGGCACGCTCATCTCCGCGAAGGAGCGGAAGTTGGCCAGCATCGACGCGGTGAAGACATTGGTCTCGGTGCGCCACGCACGATTCCACGGGCCCTTGTAGATGCGCTGCCAGCAACCGACGATGTCACCCGTCGAGGTTGCATCGCAACGGTTCGACGTGCGGACGGACTTGTCGATGCTTCCGTAGAAGGTCTGCTCGAACCTCGGCACCACCTCCATGTCCGCGAAGGCAGAGTTCTCGCACGCCGGAGCCCGGCCCGCCCTGCTGTCCTTGCGGTCCGTGTCATTGTCCCCGAAGAAGCCTGAGCCCTTGGAGACCTTCCCCCAGTAGACGGAGCCGGTCTTCCACGTGGCGGCGTTGACCTTGGCGGGCACATCCACGTCCCCGCGGCAGGTCCAGGTGCTGAAGCCGCCCACGTAGTCTTGCTCGTAGCGCTTGGGGATGCCCCACCATGTAGTCCGGCCTCGCCAGCTGTCATTGCGGCCGAAGAGCCCGCCGTCGTAGGCGATCAGCCGTGGGTTGGCGACATCCGGGCGAGCCGGTCCATCACCCGGCCCGATGACGAGGGGATAGCCCACTTCGCACCCCACTGTGTGGCGCGTGTATCCCGAGTCCCACCAGTTGTCGGCCGGCCACCCCTCGTCGGGGAAGATCCAGCCGGGACGCTGATTCCACCTCTTGTAGACGAGTGTGTTTCGGCCATCCATAAAGGGAGTCTTCTGGCCCAGCCACACCGGCTTCGCACGTGTGCTGATCTCCGGCGCCCTATCAGCGGCGCCCGGCGTGAGGGTACTCACCGCCACGCCCTGGGGAATGCGGTTGATGATCCTCTGGAACATGATCGGGTTATTGCCCGCGACCGCACTGTCATACGTCTCGTCGCAACCGGTCTCGGGATCATCCGCCGCCACGGCGACGGGCGCCGGCGCAGCAACGAGCGCGACCCCGGTGAGCAATCCCGCCAGCAGGGTGCCGGAAGAGACGAGCGCAACGACACGACGACCCACTTGGCTCACTACGGCCTCCCGATCAGTAAGCACGTGAACAACCCCGCGCCTCGTGAATTGGGACAATATCCAGCGCCCGCGAGGGGAGGCAAGCCAGGCGAAGGGTGGAGACGGGTCGGAGGGCCGCCCAGTCCCCACCCTTCGGGTCAAGCGGCGGGGTACGCCTCGCCGGGCACCGGCTCGAACGGACTCCCGCTGGGCTCGAAGGGAGCCGCGCCCGCCACAAAACTGAGTGCCTCGGCCACCGCGCTCTCCTCCTGCCGTGCGACCGGCGCGTGCTTGCGATCAACGGCCTGCGTCGCACCGCGCGTGAGATCGGGGCCGATGGCCGTCGCCTCGATCTCGAAGGACGTGCGCTTCTCCACCCTTCCGTCGACTTCCTTGTCCCACTCACTGCTCATCAGTCGGCCGGTGACGATGACCGCGGAGCCTTTGCCGATGGAATCGCACACGTTGACGGCGAGCTTGCGCCAGCACGAGACCTCGATGAACGTCGTGCCCCTGTCGATCCAGTCCCCCGTCCCGGCGTCGCGGTACTTGTGACTGTGTGCGAGACGGAATCGTGTCATTTGCTGCGTGCCGTAGGTGCGCAGGACCGGTGCGTTGACGAGGTTGCCGGTGATCGTGATCTCATTCATGTCATTCCCCTTCATGGGGCCGCTCGGCCCCGACCGGGAGACGCTGCTCGTGCTCCTGCCGCACGCACCAGCACCTCGGAGGGACTGGGGATGAAGGCCTGAGGTGGGCCCTGTGGATCGGGCTGTCTAGTGCCACGGATATGCCCATGAATCGCACGCAGTGGGACAATGCTCGCGTTGGCGCCCGTAGCTCAATGGATAGAGCCACCGGTTTCTACCCGGTCGGTTGGGGGTTCGAGTCCCTCCGGGCGCGCGCACCGCCGATGACGAAGAGGATCGCCGCAGCGACGAACGGCGGCATGAGCACGGCGAACACGAGGATCACCGACCACTGGCCGACGAGGCTGAGGCTGATGGCCTGCAGGCCTGCCGCACCCGCGATCAGCGCGATCAGGAGCCAGCCCGCACGCCAAGGCATTGCGCGCCCCAGGGCAATCAAAGGGATCAGCGCGCCGATGAGCACCACGAGGTTGATCGGCCCGTGCGTGTCCTCGAACTCCCAGACTCCCTGCGCGAAGGGAATCGTGGCGAGTGCCGCGAGGAGCACGAGGCCCACCATGACGACGAGGATCGGGTACGCCGCCTGCGGGCGCACGAGCGCGAGGACGGCCAGGGCTGCGGGAAGTGCGATCCACGCCACGACGAAGAGTGCGCCCTGAGCGCCACCGGGATCGCTCAGGATCTCCCCGGAGATGAAGAACACGAGTAGGCCACCGAACATCGCGCCGATGAGCACGCCAAGCAGGACGAAGACTTGGGCGTCTTGAGGAATGTCCTCGTCGACGAAGGGATTCGGCATCCGCCCATCTTCACCCGCGTCGGTCGACAGACTCGAACGCCCAGAGGTCATAGTCGTCGAGGATGACCCCACGGTGACCGGTCACCTCGAGGGCGCATGAGATCTGAGTCCGATGTTCTGCGGAGTGCAGGCACGCCTGCGCGAGGATCGTCGACCGCAGTGCGCTGCGCGGTCCACCCTCGTCGACGAACTCCACGAGTTCATCCGGCAGAGCCGCCTGCTCGAGCAGCAGCGCATCAAGATCTGCAAGGTGCCGAGCAAGGGCCTGCACGTCCGCGGCACTCTCCGGGATCCCCAGGTCGGTCCACGCGGTGCCGGCCAGGCAATAGGCGTACCACTCAGCGCCCCCGACGATATGCATCGCGAGATGCCCCACCGTCCACGCCTGCGGCGCAAATCGCGCCTGTAGCGCATCCGGGGACAGAGCCGCGAGGTCGTCGAAGAGTCGCGCATCGGCCCAGGCCAGATGACGCAGCGAGCGGGTCAGATCGATCACGCGCGCATGCTGTCACACCTCTCCCACGAGCGAGCGATGTCGGGCTGTCCCCCGTGTCAGGCAGCCGCGCGACCCGGATAATCGCCGCCATGGGCCGGACCGTGCTCCTCGTCGAGGACGACAATCTCGTGCGAGCGGCCCTTGCAGCGGGACTGGCCCACCACGGCTTCGACGTCACCGCGGTGGGCGACGCGCGCGCAGCCATGTCCTCCTTCATGACCGCTCCGTTCGATGTCGCCGTGCTCGACCTGCACCTCGGTGCGGGTCCGACAGGCCTCGATCTCGCCGTGGGCATGCGTGAGCGCTCACGCGACCTTGGCCTCGTGCTGCTCACCTCCTTCACCGATCCGCGACTCCTGCGCACCTCGCTCGCCACCCTGCCTGCCGGGATGCTCTACCTCGTGAAGCAGTCGGTGGATGACCTATCCCTGCTGGCCGCAGCGATCGAGTCGGCACCTGAGGCCGCGCGCTCCCCCGCGATGTCGGCACCCCGGTCGCCACTCACCGCGGCGCAGGCTGACACCCTGCGCCTGCTCGCCGCGGGCCTCTCCAATAGCGAGATCGCACGCGTGCGCGTCGTCACCGAAGCGACAGTGGAGAAGACCATCGCGCGCACCGCGCAGGCACTGGGTATCGCCTACGAAGAGGGCCTCAACCAGCGGGTCGCCCTGGCGCGCGCCTACTTCCGGCTCATCGGACGCACCACGTGAGTCCCCGCCCCATGATGCTGCTCGGCCTCACCTTGCGCGAGCACATCGGTGGGCGCTGGGCCGTGAGCCTGCTCCTCTTCGTCGTCTACGTCCCCCTGGGCGTCGTGGCGACGATCGGCAACCTCTCTACGACAACTCCCGGTACGTCGCTCGGCAGGCTGCTCGCTGCTTCCACGATCAGCCTCATCCCCGTGGGACTCATCCTGTGGCTGTCCGATCTCACCTGGCTGCGTCACCGCCGCACGCACCCCGCGCCCGTCCTCGCGATCGTGATTCTCGGCGCGGTCATCGGACTCGTGCGGTCGGCCTCGATGTACGCCGCATCGGTCGGCATGGGCATTCAGGAGCCTGACACCGCACTCGCATGGGCACGCACCCTCACGGGAGGCGTGCAGGGAGCGGCGTCCTATCCGCTCGCCGTACTCGCCTTCTCCCTCATCGCGACGTATCGCGAGCAGCGGCGCGTGCTCATCGCCCAGCAGATCTCGTGGGAGACGCGCCGGCTGCAGGACGCACGCGAGTGGGCGGAGATTCGCGAGGGTGTCATCACGCCCATCGCGGATGAGCTGCAGGCCCTTGGCACCGATCTCGACGAGCGCGTCATCGACATCGACGAGGCGTCCTCGGCCGTCCGCCAGCGTGCCCACGACCTCTGGGGGGAGGCACAGCCCGAGCCGGCGGTGCCGCGCGTGCGACTCGGCACCGCGATCAGCGCCTCACTGCGCACGCGTCCCTTCGCAACCTGGCTCGTGCTTGCGCTCTGGCTGCCCACGGCTTTGGGCACGGCGCTCGCCGTGGGAGAGATCCCGCGTGCGCCGCTGGGTGCCCTCGTCTCCGCCGCGATCATCGCCGTCGTCTTCGAAGCCTCCAACGCGATCGCGCGCAGGCGGTCCGCGATGTGGCCCGTCGTCCTCGCCGTAGGCCTCATCCTCGCGATCGTGCTCACGAGTCCGTCGCTGTCGCTCGTCGGCGGCATGCCCGAGCAGGGGCGCGCGGCGTACTCCACGATCAACGCCGTCTGGCTCGTCCTCCTCGTCATCCTCACCGCGATCGTCACGGGTGCACTGCGACGCGGTGAAACCATCCTGTCCGAGATGCACGTTGCGGTGGACGCCGCCAGCGTCGAGACCCTCGCCCAGGAAGAGCAGCGCCGCCGGGTCGTGCAGGAGGTCGCCGCCACCCTGCACGGGACCCTCCAAGGGCGTCTCGCCAGCCTGCCCGATCACGGGACGGCGGGTGATGCCGTGCGCGAGACGCTGGCCCTCCTGCAGTCCCGGGAGCCCATGTCAACGAGTGCGACGCTGGAGCAGGTGGCCCAGGGTGCGCTTGATCCCTGGCGATCCCTCATCGACATCCGGCTGGACGCGAGCCACGACGTGATCACCCCGGAAGTCGCACAGGCGGTGAGCGACGTTCTGGAGGAGTGCGTCGCCAACGCCTTCCGTCACGGTCGAGCGAGTGAGGTCGCGTGCACCGTGGAGACTCGGGGCGATCACGTGCACGTGCGCGTCTCGGACAACGGATCCGGGAGCCGTCGCCCTGCTGGCCCAGCAGGGTTGGGATCGCGCATCCTGGATCGCAGCGGCACATGGGCACGAACGACCCTCGACAGCGGCACCACGGTCGACATCAGCATCCCCCGGACGCCTAGTCTGGGGAGGTGATCCGGAGGCTGGCCGCACTGACGATCGTCTTCGGGGCAGTCCTCCTCACTCCCCGCATGCTCACTCCAAGCGCCGTGAGCGCTGACGAGCAGGCCCCCGCACTCAAGCCCACCGTCTCGCTCAGCCTCACCTCGTCGGCGATGGCCGAGGTGCGTCAGCCCTTCCGCGTCGCGGTCACGCCTGCACCCA